>NZ_VFUH01000001.1:0-916767 GCF_006440475.1 Mesorhizobium sp. B2-6-1 | reverse complement strand
GGCAGCACCGCGCCGATGTGGGTGGTGAGCGATGCCGCGCGCGAGGCGATCGACCTGATCGAGCGCGCCATCGAGAAGCGCCAGGTGCTGACCATCGACTATTCGGACGAAGCCGGCCGCGGCACCGCCCGCGACATCAGGCCCTTGGGCCTTTGGTTCTGGGGCAAGGTGTGGACGCTGGTCGCCTGGTGCGAGATGCGCGACGATTTCCGCGCCTTCCGCATCGATCGCATCGCCTCGGTGGTCATCGCAGGCCGCGTCTTCAAGCCGGAGCGCGGCAAGCAGCTCGCCGATTTTTACCGGGCGGTGGAACGCAGCGAGGATTACGGCATGGCGCCGGACCGTGCGGCGCGAAGCTGAGGTCTCCCAACCCGTAAAAAAGCCCGCTCGAAGCGGGCTTTTCGGTCGAGTTCGCGAGAATTCTACTCCTCGTCGTTATCCCTGTCCTTCGACTTCAGAGCCGAGAGCTTGGCGAACACGGCGTTGGCGTCGAGTTCGGCATCCTCGTCCTTCGGCTTTTCGGGAGCCGGAACCAGGCGCTCGGTCAGCGCCGCCGGCAGCAATGTGTCGCCGACCGGCTGTGCCTGCTCGCGGCCGCGCGATGCGCGGTTGACTTCCATGTCAAGATCGATCTGCGAGGCGAGACCGAGCGTCACCGGGTCCATCGGCTGCAGGTTGGCAGAGTTCCAGTGCTTGCGCTCGCGGATCTGCTCGATCGTGGACTTGGTGGTGCCGACGAGGCGCGAGATCTGCGCGTCCTTCAATTCGGGATGGTTGCGCACTAACCAGAGAATGGCGTTCGGTCGGTCCTGACGCTTCGACAGCGGGGTGTAGCGCGGCCCCTTGCGCTTGGATTCCGGCACCCGCACCTTGGGGTCCGAAAGCTTCAACCGCTGGTTCGGATCCTTCTCGGCACGCGCGATCTCGTCGCGGGTCAACTGGCCGGTCATGATCGGATCCATGCCCTTGATGCCTTGCGCCGATTCGCCGTCGGCGATCGCCTTGACCTCGAGCGGATGCAGCCCGCAGAACTGTGCTATCTGCTCGAAGGAAAGCGCGGTGTTGTCGACCAGCCAGACAGCGGTCGCCTTTGGCATCAGCAGCGTATTGGCCATTTTAAAAATCCTTCTCGTTCGCCCGCGTTCCCGCGCGGGCGGTGGTTTAGAGCCACCAAAATGGGAAATTCGCAGGTTATATAACCGCTCTCCGGCGGTTCCGCAATGTTTTTGGGAAGGCGTTTTTGGGAACGCCCGTCGATCTGGCAACCACACCGGGGCAGATCAATCACGGGCGGCATGAAAATGGTGCCGCGAATATGTTTGGGGTCCAGAAAGACAAAACCCGCCGGACAGGTCCGGCGGGTTCGGAACCGGCGACGAGCAAGCGTCTGCGGCGGCTCTGCTTTGCGACCCCGTCTTGCGGCGGGGCGGTTCTTGAAGTCAGATCGCCTGGCGGGCGATCTTTTCGATGTCGGCGCGGTTGATGCCGAGATCGCTGAGCTGGCGCGCGTTGAGGCGGTTCAGTTCGCGCACGGTCTCGTTGTACATACGCCAGTTACGGAAAGCGCGGATCGGGTTCATGTCAGTCCTCCAAATGGGGTGTTCGTTTCGATGATGCTCAAATAGTCATCATCGAGCGGCACTTGAATGGCTGATTTTGCATAGCAATGATGCAAATGCTGCATTGCACCATTAAGCTTTTGTTCAGCTTGCAGGCAGGGGCCGGGTCGCGGGTATGAGCCCGCCTCGGCCAGCCAGGCATCGGCAATGTTGCCGTCAGCCGACGTCGAGCACGATCTTGCCGATATGATCGCCTTCCTCCATACGCTCATGCGCCCGCCAGGCATCGGCAAGCGGGAAGATCATGTCCATGACGGGCGCGATCCGGCGCGTGCCGAGCAACGGCCACACCTGCGCTTCGAGCGCGGCTGCCAGCGCCGCCTTGAACTCGACGGTGCGCGGCCTCAGTGTCGAACCGGTATGAACAAGCCGCTTGACCATGATTTTCGAGAAATCGGCGCTCGCCACCGCGCCGCCTTGCAGGGCGATCTGGACGATCCGGCCCTCGACCGCCGCGGCCTCGTAGTTGCGCGCCACATAGTCGCCGCCGACCATGTCGAGGATGACGTCGGCACCCTTGCCGCCCGTCGCTTCCTTGACCGCCGCGACGAAATCCTCCTCGCGGTGGTTGATCGCCCGGTCGGCTCCGAGCTTCAGGCAGGCATCGCATTTCTCCTTGTTGCCGGCCGTAGTGATGACATGGGCACCGAAGGCCGATGCAAGCTGGATCGCCGTCGTGCCGATACCCGAAGAGCCGCCATGGACCAGCAGCGTTTCGCCTTTCTTCAAGCCGCCGCGCTCGAACACATTGTGCCAGACGGTGAAATAGTTTTCCGGCACGGCCGCCGCTTCCGTGTGGGTGAAACCGGCCGGCAGCGGCAGCACGCTGCCGGCATGAACCTTGACATATTCGGCGTAGCCGCCGCCGGGAGTGAGCGCGCAGACGCGCTCGCCAAGGCGCCAGCGAGAGATTTCGTCGCCGAGCGCGGCCACTTCGCCCGACGCCTCCAGGCCCGGCAGGTCCGACGCACCGGGCGGCGGCGGATAGGCGCCCTTCCGCTGCTGCACGTCGGGCCTGTTGACGCCGGCGGCGCGCACCTTGATCAATATCTCGCCGGGACCGGGCACAGGCACATCGCGCGTCTCCGGTTTCAGCACCCTGGGCCCACCCGGCTCGGAGATCGCGATGGCCGTCATCCTTGCCGGAATTTTAGATCCGCTCGCCATGAAATCTCCCGTCTTTCCTCGCCGCATTCTTGCCGGCTGTTTGCATCGACGCCCCTGCCCTATGTATGCTCATTGGCAAATCAGGCAAATGGCCAATCGGTATGGCGGAGGAGGAGCACAAATGGCGATCTTCGACGACGAACCCAAGAAGAAGGCGCGTCCGCACGAGATCGGGCAGGACCTGTCGCTGCTCTCCGTCGGCGAGTTGTCGGAACGGATCGGCATCCTGCGTGACGAGATCGCCCGGTTGGAGGCTGAACTCAAGTCGAAGGACAGCACCAAATCCGCGGCCGAGGCGCTGTTCCGCCGCGGATAAGGCCGAAAAGACCCGCCTCCGAAAAGCCCGAATGCGACTGTCTTCAGACTCTGCGTCTCTCCTCGATTTCAGCCGGATCAAAAAATGCTCGCAGCCTACAGACCGATCCTTTCGCTGCTTCGGGGCACCGCCTTCCTTTTGGCAGCGTCGGGATTGCACGGCTTGCTGTTGCCGCTGCGCGGCCAGGTGGAAGGCTTCTCCACCGCATCGCTTGGCCTGATGGGCACAGCCTGGGCCGGCGGCTTCGTCACCGGCTGCTTCTTTGCACCACGTATCGTGCGCCGTGCCGGCCACGTGCGCGCCTTCGGCGCCTTCGCCGCGTCCGGCGCCATCGTTGCGCTGCTCACCGGACTGGTCATCGACGAATATGTCTGGATCCTGTTGCGCGCCTTCACCGGCTTCACCATGGCCGGCGCCTTCATGGTCATCGAAAGCTGGCTGAACGAAAAGGCCACCAACGAGAATCGCGGCACCGTTTTCGGCCTCTATATGATGGTCACCTATGCCTCGATCATGGGCGGGCAGATGATCGTCGCCGGCGGCGACGTGAAATCGGCCTCACTCTTCATGATCACCGGCATCCTGTTCTGCCTGTCACTGATCCCGACCGCGGTATCGACCGCCTCGCACCCCAAGCCGCTCCAGGACGTCAAGCTCGACGTCAAGGGGCTCTACGCCAACTCGCCGGTCTCGGCCATCGCTTGCGTCCTCATCGGCATCGCCAACGGCGCATGGGGCACGCTTGGCGCCGTCTATGGCGCCCGCATCGGCATCTCCACCGCTGAGATCGCCTTGATGATGAGCCTGGTGGTGGTGGCGGGTGCCGCCATGCAGCTTCCGGCCGGGCGTTTCTCCGACAAGACCGACCGGCGCTTCGTGCTGGCGGGTGCCGCTTTCGGCGCTGCGCTGTTCGCGCTCTTGATCTTCCTGTTCGAGCCGCGCTCCGGCGTCTTCGTCATCGTCTTCACCGCCGCCTACGGTGCTTTCGCCTATACGCTCTATTCGATCGCCGTGGCGCATGCCAACGACCACGCCAGTGCCGAGGACTTCGTCAAGGTTTCGGGCGGCCTGCTGCTGCTCTATGGCTTCGGCACCATGATCGGACCCTTGCTGGCGGCCGCCCTGATGGGCTGGATGCGTCCGGAGGGCCTGTTTCTGGCGACCGCCTTCGCGCATCTTTCCCTGGCAGGCTACACGCTGCTGCGCATCAGCCGCCGCGCGCCGGTGCCGATCGAGGACCGCGACGCCTTCAAGACGCAGCCCGCCGACCGTTCGGTGACGCCGGAAGCATTGCGGCTTGACCCACGAAGAAAAGCAGAAGCAAACGGTTGAGATTCGAAGAACTTTGCCCCACAAATGAGGCATGATGCTTTCCGACGCCTTCATGGCGATCGCCGATCCCAACCGGCGCCATCTCCTGGAAGAACTTCGACGCGGTCCCAAAACCGTCAATCAACTGGCAGCCGGGCTGCCGGTCTCACGTCCGGCCGTATCGCAGCATCTGAAGGTGTTGCTCGATGCCGGCCTTGTCCACGCCAAGGCCGAAGGCACGCGGCGCGTCTATACGGTGAGCAATGCCGGCTTCCTGAAACTCAACATCTGGCTCGACCAATTTTGGGAGACTTGATCGTTCCTGTTCAAACGACCGGTCACGCACCACGATCAGCCATCATTATAGGGGAAGAGCTTGAAATAGGGCTGCGCCTCCTCAATCACCTGGGCGAAGGCCGGCCGCTGCAACAGCCGGTCATGGTAGCGACTCACGGCAGGATATCTGTCGCCGAATGGCTCGACCTTGTTGGCGTAGAACAGGGCCGGCGAGGCCGCGCAATCGGCCATGGTGAAGGCGTCGCCCACAGCCCAGTTCCTCGACGCCATCTCCTGCTCGATGATCGCATAGGAATTGCGCAACTGGTCGCGCGCCTGTTCGACGCCGAACGGATCGGTCCTACGTTCCGGGCGCAGCCGGTCCCCGACGATCTTCTGCATCGGTTCCTGCACATAGAGATCGTAAAAGCGATCGGCCTGGCGAACCGCGATTGCGAGGTCGATATCGGCGGGGACGAGGTCGACCGGTCCGGGATAGTGCGCGGCCAGATACTCGATGACGAGGGTCGACTCCAGCACGGTGCGGTCGCGCGCATCGTCACGCAAAGCGGGCATCTTGCCCCAGGGCGCTATCTTCAGGAAGGCCGCTCGCGACTGCTCGTCGCCGAGATCGACGATGACGGACGCGAACGGCGTGCCGTTCTCGTAGAGCGCGATCAGCGGCTTCCAGCAAAACGAGGCCAGCGGATGATAGTGAAGCGTCAGGGACATTTTTGCTCACCTGTCTCGGGGTTCACATCGTCTAGTACCGAAATGTTTACTTAACTATTGCCCAAACTTGTGGCGTCAGGACCGCGCTTTGAGTGCCAATCGGCCCGGATATGAGCAACGATGCCGGTGACGATCACATCCCAATCGTCCGGATGCAGTTCGTGGCCACCGCCTTCAACCCGGAGGAGTTTCGCGCCGGCGACCGCCCCGGCCAGCGCTTCGCCATGCTCGACCGGAAAGATGGGATCGGCCGTACCATGGATGACCAGCAGCGGCGCGTTCATCTCGTGCAGTCGGCCCCTCCATCGATCACTATCGCCCTTGAGCAGGAAATGATTGGTCGCGCTGAGCAGGCCGCCGGAGCGATCGTAGTCCCGCTCGATGAAGGCTCTCATGCGGCCCTCGTCGAAGGGATGCGCTGTGCTGGCGATCGCCTTGGCATCTTTGATCATGAAGTCCATGACCTGGCGGCGATCCGACCAGTCAATGTGCGCGCCTTCAGCCGAATGTTTGATATAGGCATCGCTGGTCTGCGGCAGGTTCGAGGTGTCCACTCCCATCGGCGAGCTGCTGATCACGGTCAGCGACGCGACGCGGGACGGATGCTTGAGCACCACGAGCTGCGTGATCATGCCGCCCATCGACATGCCGGCGATATGCGCCTTGTCGAGGCCGTGGCTGTCGAGAACGCCGATCGCATCGTCGGCCATGTCGTCGAACGTGTAGGGCGGCTCTCCCGGCGGATATTTGGTCGAGCGGCCGGTATCTCGATTATCATAGCGGATTACGAACAGTCCCGCGGCGGCGAGTTTCCGGCAAAACGCCTCCGGCCACCACAGCATTGAGGCCATCGCTCCCATGATCAGCAGCAGAGCGGGGTCGGCGGGGTCGCCAAAGGCTTCGGATATGATAGTGGGGCGTCCAGTCTTCGTCATCGCGTCGCCTCCTCATCTGCTTGCATTTTGCAATCGGTTGCACCATAATAAAACCGATACAATAATGCAACCGGTTTTGGAGAAGTCGAATGAACATCGATCGCCGCTCGGGTTGCCCGATCAATCTTTCGCTGGAAGTGTTCGGCGACCGCTGGAGCCTGATCATCCTTCGCGACATGATTTTTGGCGGCAGGCGCCATTTTCGCGAGTTGCTCAACGGGTCGATGGAAGGCATTGCTTCCAACATACTGGCCGACCGGCTGAAGCGGCTGATGGATCTGGGCATGCTGACCAAGGCCGACGATCCTTCGCACAAGCAGAAGGCGATCTACAGCCTGACCGAAATGGCGATCACCCTGGTGCCGATCCTGGCCCATCTCGGCGCCTGGGGCCGCGTCTGGCTGCCGGTCAGCGAGGAATTGTCGATCCGGGCCGAGCTTCTGGAAAAGGGCGGGCCGCCGCTATGGGAGAAATTCATGGATGAGTTGCGCCACGAGCATCTCGGCACGCCCCTCGATGCAGCGTCCGGCCCCTCTGTACGCGCGACCCTGCAGGCCGCCTATGAGGCCGTGCTCGCCAGCAAGGCTCTCGGCGCCAACCCGACCGCGTGACCAACTATTTTCCCCGTTGAATGGCCGGCTCTGCTACAAGAGGCCGAAAATCACGTCACGAGATTGGAACAGACTCTTGGTTGAGAACTCTAGGGATACTGCCCGCGCGCGCGCCGATCTGCGCTTCAAGAAGCACGAGGAAGCGGCCACGGTCCGACAGAAGGCGATGGCCGAGTATGTCGCCGAGAGCGATGCCCGCAAGGTCAAGACCGACAAGCTGCGGGCGCTGCGGCTGGCCAAGGAAGCCGAAGACCTTGCCAACGCGCCGGCAGTGCCCGCCAAGAAGCCCGCCCGCGCCAAGAAGAAGTAGCACGCCGCTCCCGGTTGCTTCGTTGCCGGCCCTGAGCCGGTGGCCATTGATCGCATTTGGTGGATCGCGGCATAGGCGCGATCCGGATCGGCGCGTTCACCCCGCTTTCCACGAAGCAATTTCAACCGGAACCTGGATTGCCTCGTCCGGCTGGCTGCCGATGATATCCGTTTCAAACAGGAGATCGCCATGACCGCACTGCCGCTCGACAAAGCCCTCGAGATCATCGACGCCGCCTTCGCCAAGGGCGCGGAGCTCAAGCTCAGGCCGCTCGGCGTCTCGGTGCTCGACGCCGGCGGCCATCTCGTCGCCTTCCAGCGCCAGGACGGCGCCTCGTTCCTGCGCCCGCAAATGTCCGCCGGCAAGGCCTATGGCGCGCTCGCCATCGGCATGGGCTCGCGCCGCGTCGAGGCCTTCGCCAAGGAGCGCCCGCATCTCATGACCGGCATCTCCGACGTCTCGGGCGGACGCGTGTTGCCGGTCGTGGGCGGCGTGCTGATCCGCGACAAGGCAGGCAGCATCATAGGCGCCGTCGGCATTTCCGGCGACAGCTCGGACAATGACGAAGCCGCCGCCATCGCCGGCATCGAGGCCGCCGGCTTCACCGCCGATCCGGGCTGAGGCTAATTCAGGTTGATATCCCTGCTCGCCGACCGCATCGACACCGAGAAGCCGGCGAGCACGTCGAACAGCGCGATGATCATCAGCGTGAAGAAGACCGAATGGGCGGCGCCCTTGACCAGTAGGAACTCGACCAGGAAGGCCACGAAGACCAGCGTCGACAACAGATGGTCCATGATCGAGGCGTTCGTAGTGCGCGCCGATTTCACGATCTCGACGAAGAGGAAGATGAGCCCGATCAGCACCATAAGGTCGCCGAGCGTCATCGAGAACACCCCGCCGGACATCATGCCGACGGAAAAGACCTCGCTTGCCCAGGGATCGTCACCGCTGCCGAATATTCCGAGCAGCCCGAGATTGTAGAGGACAAAGGGCACGATCAGCAGCGGGACGGCACCGAACATCTGGCGTCTCCATTTGGGGGCACCCCTTTGTAGAGTGCGCCACCGGCACGCCGTCAAGAATTTTCGCAGCACGCCCCAAACACGCTAGAAGACCGAATGCAACAACGATGTCAGCCGGTTGTCCGGCCGACATCTTTGAAATCGAGCCGCGGGATGCGTGAACGCGCACGCCGCTCGCGATCAGCGCTTGAAGTAGCCGGCGCGCACGGCCGCGCCGATGACGTTGAGGATGATATGGCCGGCCGTCATCGAGGTGATCTCGTTGACGTCGCGCGCCGGCGCGATCTCGACGATATCCATGCCGACCAGCCTTCCTTTGCCGACCAGCCCCTTGATGAGCTCAATCGTCTGCCGGTAGCTGACGCCGCCCGGCTGTGGCCCCTCGACCGCCGGCATCACCGCCGGATCGAGGCCGTCGGCATCGATGGTGAGATAGTAGCGACCGCCGTCGGGAATTCGCTTCAGGAGCGCGGCGGTGCCGATGTCCTGCCATTCATTGGTGGTAATGATGTTGGCGCCATAGGCGCGGGCGGCCTCGACCTCCTCGGTGCGCGCGCTGCCTTGGCCGCGAACGCCGACCTGAAAAATATCCTTGATATGCGCCATTTCCGAGGCCCGCCGGATGGTGCTGGAATAGCCCTCCTTGACCCCGTTGACGTTGTCACGCCAGTCGAGATGTGCGTCGAGCTGAACCAGCGTGATCGGACCCTCGCCATCGAGCGCCCGGAAGATCGGGATCGGAATGCCGTGGTCGCCGCCGATTGTGATCGGCAGTGCGCCCGCGGCGCGGATCTTGCGGATCGCCGCTTCGGCTCTGCCATAGTGCCCGACATGATCGGCCGCCGCGCCGGGAACGTCGCCGACGTCTACCACCTTGATGTCCTTGCCGTCGAAGACTGGCCCACCGATGTCGAAATCATAGCGGTCGAGCGCCTGGCTGATCCGCTGCGAGGCGCGCCGCACCGCGGTCGGCGCATTGGTCTGGTCGTTGATCAGCTCGTCGATCGTGTAGGGATCGCCATAGGGCATGCCGATGATGGCGACATCGGCCTTCAGTGTGTCGAGGTCATCGACCAGCGGAAAGTTCATGAATGTCTGGAAGACGTCGCGCGGCGCGGTGGTGAGTTTGGACATGGGGTCTCCTCTGCGTTGAAGCTTTTTTGGATCAGGCGCCACGGCGGGCTGCGAGATGGGGCTGCAGCCTATGCTCCAGGCTGCGCGAGATCGCTGCCACGAAGGCCGTCAGCCCCCAGTACAGCAATGCGATGGCGGTGAAGATCTCCACCGGCGAGAAGGTGCGGCCAATGATGTTCTGGGCCATGTAGGTGAGTTCCGGTACGGTGATCGCCGACAGGATCGCCGATTCCTTGATCAGCGTGATGGTGAGATTGGTGGCCGCGGGCAGGATGTAGCCGAGCACCTGCGGCACCAGGATCTTGCGGAAGATGGTCAGGTAGCGCAGTCCCAGCGCGTAGCCGGCCTCGACCTGGCCGTACGAAATCGACTGGATCGCGCCCCTGATGATCTCGGCCGAATAGGCGCTGGCGTAGGCCGACAGCGCGCCGATCGACACGACCACGGGCGAGAGCCTGACACCGAACATCGGCAAGGCGTAGAACAAAAGGAAGATCTGGATCAGGAACGGGATATTGCGGAATATTTCGACATAGGCCGAGACGATCGCCGTCGGCACCCGTCCGCCGCGCAGCCGGATCAGCGCCAGCACGGTACCGAGCGCGAAGCCGAACGGCAGTGCGACAGCGCACATCAGCGCCGTGTTGCCGAAGCCCTTGGCGAGGATCTGCCAGTTGTCCGCTATGACGGAAAAATCGAAGCTCATGCGCGTGCGCCTCGCGCCTTGAGTTCCAGATGCCTAGTCAGCAGGCTGCATGATAGCAGCACGACGAAATACAGCACCGCCGCGATGCAGAAGGCCTCGACCGGCCGGTAGGTGACGTTCATGATGTTCTGCGCGGTGCGGGTCAGTTCCACCACCGCGATCACCGACAGGATCGAGGATGCCTTCACCAGCATGGTGAACTCGTTGACCATCGGTGGGATAATGGCGCGGAAGAGCTGCGGCAGGATGACCTTGAACCAGGTCACGGCAGGCTTCAGCCCGAGCGCCTTGGCCGCCTCGTACTGGCCGGCGGGAATGCGCGTCAGCCCGGCGCGCAGGATTTCGGCGACGAAGGCCGCGCTGTTGAAGCTGAGCGCCAGCACGCCGGCCAGGAGCGGCGGCAGGTCGATACCGACGAGGCCCGGCAGCACGTAGTAGACCATGAAGATCTGCACGATCAGCGGCGTGCCTCGGATGAAGCTGGTGTAGACCGCGCCGATCCAGCGGATCACGCGCCAGCGCGACCTGCCACATGCGAGCAGGCCGAAGCCGATCAATGTGCCCACCAGAAACCCCAGCGCCGAGACGCTCAGCGTGATGCCGGCGCCGGCCAGGAATTCCGGCAGGAAGGTCAGCGTCTTTGAAAAATGGAACATTTTTCAGCTCGAATGATCCCTGGACGTCCGGGCCATCCGAGACCGGCGCGTCCAATGACTGGAACCACCGGTCCGGCAGCGCCGGGCGCCTGGTTGGGGGCTTAGAGCGCGCCAGGCGGCAGATAACCCTCGTCGGGCGTCTTCATCTCGAACCCGAACCATTTGAGCTGAAGCTCCTTCAGCTTGCCGCTGTCCTTCAAGTCGCCGATTTTGGCGTTGATGAAGGCGCGCAGATCCTTGTCCTCCGGCCGCACCACCCAGGAGAGATAGGAGAATTCGCCGATCGAGCCGACGACCTTGTAGGTATCGGGAACGTTCTTCATCAGAACGGCCGCCGAAGGCGAGGCGATGACGATGGCGTCGACCTGGCCGGAGGCCAGAGCGACATGGGTCTCGGGGAAGGAGGTGAACAGCTTCATCTCGCCGACACCCTTGCCGCCTTTATCCTTGAGCTCCTTGTCATAGGCCTCGATGATGGGCTGCACGGAGGAGGCGAGTTGCGTGGCCACCACCATGCCGTTGATGTCCTCCGGCTTCTTGATGCGCTCCTCGTCGACGCGCACGACGACGACGTTCTCGAACGAACCGGTCGGCCGCGTATAGGCGTATTTCGCCGCCCGCTCGGCGTTGATGCCGGTCGAGGTCGCCATCAGGTCGAACTTCTTGGCCAGCAGCCCTGGCAGCAAGCCTTGGAAAGGCAGGTTGAGCTGGTCGAGCTTCACGCCGAGCTGGCTGACCACATAGTCGAGAATGTCCTTGTTATAGCCGACGATCTGGCCGTCGCGGACGAATTCGAACGGCTCGAACGCGGCCTCGGTTCCGACGAGGATGGTGCCGCGCTGCTTGATTTGGTCGACCAGCCCATCGGCATGGGCGGTGGCAGCGAACGGCAGGAGGAGCGGCGCGGCGGCAAGAAGGGTCAGGACGCGGCGGCGCGAAGCGGAAAGAAACTCACCCATTGTTACCCTCTTTTTTCTTCGGTTTTGCTGTGCTGGTAAGCCCGGCCGCTATGCTTGAAGACGCGACCGATCATGTAGCTCTCGGAATCCTTGATCCCGGGAACGTTGGCCAGTTCACTGACGAGGAAATCGTGCAGGCTGGTCGTGGATGGCAAAGTGAGCTGGATGATGATGTCGAACGGCCCGGTCATGGCGTAGACGCTGTCGACGAACGAGTATTCCGACAGTTTTCGAGCAACGCTGATGATGTGCTCGCGGTCGACGTCGAGCCCGACAATGGCCGCAATGCCGACATCGCTGCGCAAAGGGCGCACGACCGCCTGGATGCAGATATCCGGGTCCTCGAGCACACGGGCCATTTTCCGCCGCACCGTCGCTTCGGTGACGCCGATGCGCTTGGCGATATCCACACTCGACATCCGCCCATCGACTTTGAGTTGGGAAAGGACGGCCTGCTCGGTATCGTCGAGATCACTTGTGCTGACGAAATCCCACATCGAATTCCCAATCCGTGTCGATTTCCGACTATAAATTCAAAAATCGCATAAGAAACCGTCTATGGCAATCCCACAGATTGCGAAAAACACCAGCGACGCTGCCTCCGGCGATTGCCGCGCATCGGGCTCACGGTTCGATCATTGGGAAAAGTCGTGTCGACCGAGTCGAAGGCGATGTGCGGTATGCAATCGGCCATGCCTCGAGGATGCGCGATGAGGCGGCGTCCGGGCCGATCGGAGATCAAGGCCTGGAGACGCAGCTACGCTGTCGGTCGTCGGTCCCGCCAGACGCAAAAAGACCGGCCAGCGGCCGGTCTTTTTAGCTCAAACATCAGGAAAGCTGGTCTCAGCTTTCCTTGGGCGTCAGCACCTGGCGGCCGCGATACATGCCGGTCTTCAGGTCGATATGGTGCGGGCGGCGCATTTCGCCGGAGTTCTTGTCCTCGACATAGGTCGGGGCCTTGAGGGCGTCTGCCGAGCGGCGCATGCCGCGTTTGGACGGAGAGGTTTTTCGTTTCGGAACGGCCATGGATATGCTCCACTACATGGTCAAAAGCCCCGCCCGCCCTCGTGAAAGGGCCGTGTCAGGGGCCGGAATCTGAGAAAGTCGGGTGCCTATACACGCCCGGTGCCGTTTTGGCCAGCGCTGCCCGCGAATTTTTTTATGTCGGCTACTGGAGGCAGCCGACATAAGCGCCGGATCGGCCGGCGCGCCGCTCGATCAGGTTGGCCAGCCTCCTCAGCCCCGGCCCGGGCTTGGCCGGGTTGCGGGCGATCGGATTTGGCAAGCTGACGGCAAGCAGCGCGGCCTGACGGCGCGACAGCTGTTTTGCCGAAATACCGAAATGGTGCCGCGCCGCCGCCTCGATGCCGTATATGCCCGGCCCCCACTCGGCGATGTTGAGGTAGATTTCCATGATGCGCCGCTTCGACATCACCGCGTCGAGATACACGGCCAGCGGCAACTCGACCACTTTACGAACCGTGCCCAGCGGACGAGACCACAAAAACAGGTTCTTCACCGTCTGCATGGTGATGGTCGAGGCGCCGCGCGTCCCCTCGCCGGCCAGCGCGTCGTCGACGACACCCCGCAATTCGCCGAGGTCGACGCCGCGATGGAAACAGAACTGTCCGTCCTCCGACATGATCACCGAATTGGCCAGCACCGGTGCCACGTCGTCGATCGACACCCAGCGGCGGTCATAGCCGGAGAAGGTGGCAAGATCCTTCAGCATCAGCGTCGACACCGGATGCACGAAAGACGGCAGATAGAGAAAGGTCAGCACCGTAGGGATAAGCGCCAGCACGGCAGCCACGACGATACCGCGCCGGACCCAGCGTTTGAGAGCACGACGGTTCACGCCACGGGATCTCGTCGCCATGTCCAGCTTTTCGGTTTCATGATCGACGATCGGTTCCGCCAAGTCGCCCAACCCGTGTCTCTCCCTCCCCCGGCATAATGGCGCTTGTCTTCTTGCGCAACGTCTGAGTGTCGGCTACCGGTCCGGGCCATGACGAATGACGATGAAATGGCGTTCGAAACGGCGCTCGTCGCACGGGCCGCCGCCGTCGAGACGTTGCTGCGGCGATTGCTCGACGACCGCGCGCTCACGGGCGAGATCGCGCGGCCCGAGCGCCTTATGGCGGCGATGCGGCACGGCGTGCTCAACGGCGGTAAGCGCCTGCGCCCCTTTCTGGTGATGGAAAGCGCGGCCCTGTTTTCCGCCGACGGCGAAGCGGCACTGCGCGTGGCGGCCGCACTGGAATGCGTGCACTGCTATTCGCTGATCCATGACGACCTGCCGGCGATGGACGACGACGATCTGCGCCGCGGCCAGCCTACCGTGCACAGGGCCTTCGACGAGGCGACCGCCATCCTGGCCGGCGACGCCCTGCTGACGCTTGCCTTCGACATCCTCGCCGACGAGACCACGGCGCTGCCGGCGGAGCGGCGGGCCGCCCTTGTGCTGGCGCTCGCCCGCGCCGCCGGGACCGGCGGCATGGTCGGCGGCCAGACGCTGGACCTCGAGGCCGAGCGCATCGCCCCGGACGAGGCCGGGATCATCCGGCTGCAGGCGATGAAGACCGGTGCGCTGATCCGCTTTGCCTGCGAGGCGGGCGCGGTCGTCGCCGGCGTGCCTGCCGGGGATCGCGAAAGACTGGCCGAGTTCGGCTCGGCGATCGGGCTTGCCTTCCAGCTTGCCGACGATCTTCTCGATTTGACCGCGGATGCCGCACAGATGGGCAAGGCGACGGGCAAGGACGCCGCCGCTGGCAAGGCAACGCTGGTGGCGCTGCACGGGGAGGCATGGGCACGCGCCCAGTTGCATGGCCTTGTCCATCAGGCGCATGCGCTGCTCGAACCCTATGGCGAGCAGGCCGGCCTGCTGAAGGCAGCCGCGACCTTCGTGGCGACGCGCAACAATTGAGATCGGGGCAGACCCCGAGGCTTGGCGTGAAGGTTTCTGTTTAACGGGCCAATCGGGAGGATCAGGTTCGATGTCGACCAAATTGTTCGATCTCAGCGGGCGCACCGCCCTCGTAACCGGCTCCTCGCAAGGCATAGGCTTCGCCTTGGCCAAGGGTTTGGCCGAAGCCGGCGCCAGGGTGATCCTCAACGGCCGTGACGAGGCAAGGCTCGCCACCGCGATCAGGCAGATTCCCGGAGCGGAAAAGCTGGCCTTCGATGCTACCGATCATGAAGCGGTTCGCTCGGCGGTCGACGGTTTCGAACTGGACGGCGGAGCGATCGACATTTTGGTGAACAATGCCGGCATGCAATTCCGCGCGCCGCTCGAGGAGTTTCCCGCCGATGCGTTCGAGCGCCTGCTGCAGACCAACGTCGCCAGCGTCTTCCATGTCGGCCAGGCCGTGGCGCGCCATATGATCAGGCGCGGCCGCGGCAAGATCATCAACATCGCCAGCGTGCAGACCGCGCTCGCCCGTCCGGGCATCGCGCCCTACACGGCGACGAAAGGCGCGGTCGGCAACCTGACCAAGGGCATGGCTACGGATTGGGCCAAACATGGCCTGCAATGCAATGCCGTTGCACCCGGCTATTTCGATACGCCGCTCAACGCTGCCCTTGTCGCCGACCCTGCGTTCAGCACCTGGCTGGAAAAGCGCACGCCAGCCGGCCGCTGGGGAAAGGTCGAGGAACTGGTCGGCGCCTGCGTCTTCCTGGCCAGCGAGGCCTCCTCTTTCGTAAACGGCCATATTCTCTATGTGGACGGCGGCATCACAGCGTCGATCTGATCCGCCGCGCCGAACAGGCAGGCGCGCCAAATGCTGCCCGATCGATAACCGGTTGACGCGGAGCTGACATCACTCGTGGCAGCATTCCGCTGTTCGAAGATACGCGGCTGCGGTGGTCTCACTCCCGGCCAGAGCGTTTGGGGACCTTGCGTTTCGGGAACAATTGCACCCGTCGCGACGTTCGGGACCAGAAGCAGGAGGCAACCCATGAACGACAACAAGCATCGCAAACAGCCGAGGCCAAGCGATCGCGACTTGCGCAACGATCCCGGCATCGGCGCATCCAAAGGCACCATCAAGGGTGGCGACATTCTTGACGACGACGAGGAACTCGATGGCGAAAATACTTTTCGGGGCGATGTCGAGAACGACACCACCCCGCAAGGCGGTGTGAACCCCGACCAGACCGGCCGGACGAACAAATAGAGGGAGATATCCCATGACCGGCAAGAAGACCCACGAACAGCAGGTGCAAATCATCGAGGAGCGGGTGAACACCAAGAATGCGAACAAGAATTTCAACGCCGAGGACGAACTGAAGCGGTCGAAGCAGGAAAGAACGGCTCGCCAGCAGGGCCAGTCGCTCAGGGGCGGCGACGTCGATCTGGTCGATGCCGATGACCGTGAAATGCTTCGCGGCTCGAACCAGGAATCCCGGCATCACAAACGGCCCGCGGATTGAAATAATATCCGAAGCTTGACCGTCCCTTGAAGTGGCGCGGCCCTTCATCTCGGCGCAGCCGGCAGGCTACATGGGAGGCTGCGGGAATCCGAAATTCTCGGTCGCCAGAACGAAATCTTAATGTAAATCAAGCGTAATCCCGACCGTTAAAATAATGCGTATGTGTTGGGGTTGCGCATGCCGGAATATTCTTCCTTCATACGGTCCATCCGGAGCCGTTATCTCTCAGGATTGCTGATCTTCGCGTTGGCTTCGCTGGCGATCATGCTCGCACTTGATCGCGTCAATTCCTTCCGCCACCAGATCGATGCCCTGAGCAGCAACCTTGTCATCTTTACCCGCGATCTGCGCAATGCGACCAGCTTCGCCGAGACGACGGGAACCGCCTGGCGAGCGGAGACGCGCGATGCGCTGACCGCGTCGGCGCGCGGCCATTCGGAACGCCTGACCAGCGAGATTGGGACGCTTGCGACCCAGATCGCCGCATTGCGTCCACGCCTGTCGACAAAGACGATCAACGAGCTCGAATCCGCTTCGGTCAATGGCGACCTTTTCTGGTCTCCGCGCGACATGATTCGAAACTTCAACCTGATGTCGGTGGCGCAGAAGGTCGATGAGTGGAGCTATCGCGAAATCCGCAACCAGAACGACCTGTTTGCCCAGCCGATGCTGGTCCGCGTCCGCACCGCCATGGACGACGAGCGCCATTTGGCCGATGCCTCCAGTGACCGGCTGCTGCTGTGGGCGAGCGGATTGCTGTTCGCGGTGCTCTCCATCGCCGCTTTCTGGATCTTCCGGCCGATGGAGCAAGCCATCCGCCGCGCCTTCGCCGAATCCGCCGAGTCGCTGTTCAAGGCCGAGGCGGCCGACCGCGCCAAATCGGAATTCCTCGCCAATATGAGCCACGAAATCCGCACGCCGATGAACGGCGTGCTCGGCATGGCCGAGCTGCTGGCCAAGACTGAGCTGACCGCGCGCCAGAAGACCTTCACCGACGTCATCGTCAAATCCGGCAATGCGCTGCTCACCATCATCAACGACATCCTCGATTTCTCCAAGATCAATGCCGGCCAGCTCACGCTCGACCCGGCGCCGTTCCGCCTTGCCGAGGCGGTCGAGGATGTGGCCACGCTCGTCTCCGCCCATGTCGCCGAAAAGAACCTCGAACTGATCGTGCGCGTCGACCCGCGCCTGCCGGCCTACGTCGTCGGCGACGCCGGGCGGTTCCGCCAGATTGTCACCAACCTGCTCGGCAACGCGGTGAAGTTCACCGAGAAGGGCCATGTGCTGATCGACGTCGGCGGCGAAACCGTCAATGACGTCGTCCAGCTCAAGTTGCGCGTCGAGGACACCGGCATCGGCATCCCGGCCGAAAAGTTGCAGAACGTGTTCGAAAAATTCGCCCAGGTCGACGGCTCCTCGACCCGCCGTCACGAGGGCACCGGCCTTGGTCTCGCCATCGCCGCCCGCCTCGTCGACCTGATGGCCGGCAAGATTGGCGTCGAGAGCGAGATCGGCCGCGGCTCCGTATTCTGGTTCGCGGTGCCCCTGCCCGTGCATCGTGCCGAGGCTCGCGACGAGATCGTGCCGGTCGACGTCACCGGCGCCCGCGTTCTGGTCATCGACGACAATCCGGTCAACCGCGAGATCCTGCTCGAACAGCTCAGGAGCTGGAGCTTCGACTGCGCCGCCGCCGAAAGCGGTGCGGTCGGCTTGGCTTTCCTCGACCGCGCCTGCCAGCTGGGGGCCGCCGTCGATTGCATCATCCTCGATTACCAGATGCCCGGTATGAACGGCGCCGATGTCGCGAAAGCCATCGCCGCCGACAGCCGGCTGTCGGCCATACCGGTCGTGCTCCTGACCTCGGTCGACCAGGTCGATTTCGGCAAGATGATCATTGATTTCGGCATTGCCGCGCACCTGACCAAGCCGGCGCGCTCCGCGGTCCTGCTCGGCACCGTCATCTCGGTCGTCCAGAAAGCCCGCTCGCAGGTCGGCAGGGCGCAGTTCGTTCGCGAACCTGTACCGGCGCTGCCGCAGGCGGCGCCGCCCGCCTTTACCGTCATCCGCGGCCCGGCAATGCCGGCCGTCCCCGTGCCGGAACCGACGGTCGCGCCGAACGGTCCGATCGACATCCTCATCGCCGAGGACAACGAGGTGAACCAGTTGGTGTTCGGCCAGATTCTCAACGGGTTGGGCTTGAGCTATCGCATAGCCGGCAACGGCCGCACGGCGGTCGAGATGTACCGCTCGTTGCGCCCGAGGCTGATCCTGATGGACGTCTCCATGCCGGAGATGAACGGTTACGAGGCGACCCGCGCCATCCGGGCGACGGAGGCCTCGGATGGCAGCCACATTCCGATCATCGGCGTCACCGCGCATGCGCTGAAGGGCGACCGCGACAAGTGCATCGAAGCCGGCATGGACGACTATCTGCCGAAGCCGGTTTCACCCGACCGCCTCGGCGCCAAGATAGGCACCTGGCTCAGCGAAACGGTGGTGGCGAAGACGGCATAGCTATACCGTCGACGCCTCGGACGCCGCATCCAGATGATAACGGCGCATCCAGTCGAGGCTTGTCTCGTCGGCAAGCCTTGCGACGCCGGGTCTTATATCCCCAGCATCCGGTGCCTGAACCCCCAAGGCGTCGCAAACGGACGCCAACGTTGCAACCGGATCGCTCGACAGGCGCTCATAGCCGATCCGCAGCGGGATTACCTCTTGCTCCGCGAACCACATGTTCCAGGCAGTGTCATAACCATCGAGCCCGGCAACCTCATCCTTGATCCGCCCGAAATCATATCGAGGTTCTCCGGGAGGTCCCACCCTTTCCAGTTCGGTGCCATCGGGAGCGACATGCCAAAGGCCGGTTTGCTGCGCCTTGACCAGCGATACGGCCTGCGCAAGCTTGTCCTCGCGTGACAGATGTATGTAGAGAACACGGCCAAAAGCCCTCTCGAAACGAGCTTTATCCGAGACAAGCCCCGGGAAAATCCGGTCGAGTATCGCTGAAAGCTCATCCAGATTCTCTCGCATCAGGCGCAGGCCGAAAATGCCGGTTCCACCCTTGCCGGCGGCGATGGCCGCATTGAGATAGGCGGCATTGAATTCGAGTTCGCCCATCGTGTCGCGGCCGGGCAGCCCCCACTCTTCGGCCCATTCGGGCACGTCCTGCCGCCGATAGAACGAATGAGGATCGCCCGCCGCCTTCGTGGAGGCCAGGAGCTTGCACAGCAAAGTGCTTCCGGTCCTGGGCGTGCCGCAGATAACATATGCGTCGACCATCCTGCGGCCCTCATTGCTCGTTGAAGGCAGGGCAATGCCGGCCAATCCAGGGTCGCCTATAGCCGCGGCCGTCATTTTTATCGCCCCTTCACCCGCAACGACACACCCGCTATCGGTTGCGCACCACCACGCATGCCCCGCCGACACTTTGCAGTTTCTGGCAGATAGCGCCGGCGGCGGCACGGTCGTCGACCCCGATCCTGACCGCGTAGATGCCGCGCCGGCCGATCGGCGTGCGCACCCGGCTGACCACCGGATCATGCCCGCCTAGCAGGGCCGGGAAGCGGCCTCTCACCCTGAGCCACTGGTTGATCGCGGCGCTGCGGCGGAAATTGCCGGCCACCTGGATTCCCCAGGGCTTTATGTTGATGGAAGCCATCGCCACCGTCCGCGACATGATCACCGGGAGCTTACGGCAGGCCGCGACGAAATCGGATTTCGCGTCGAGCGGTCGCACGCTTCCGGCATAGGCGCGGTCGGCGAACTTATCGACCGGCTCGCCCATAATGTCGAAGACATAGCTTTCGGTTTCCATCGGCAGGAAGCCGCCCGAGCCCAGCCAGCGCGAGACCCGGTTTTCGCCGGCATTGTAGGCGGCGGCCGCCAGGCCGAGATTGCCATAGCTGGTCTTCATCTCGGCGAGGTATTTCGCCGAGGCCGGGATCGCCTGGTTGATGTCGAAGGAATTGGCGAGCCCGCGCATCTTGGCGGTCCCCGGCATGAACTGGGCGATTCCTTCGGCGCCGACCGGACTGACGGCGTTGGGATCGAACCGACTTTCCTTCCAGATCAGCCGGGCGAAGAAATCCCTGGGCAGACCGTTCTGGTCGGCATGGGCCTGGATCAGGTTGCAGACCTTGTCGATCAGCCGCTGCTTGGCCGATTGCGGCGGATCGGCCTGGGCCAAGGTGGGCCACCCGCACAGCAGGATCAGCGCCACCGGGAGGAAGCGCAGCATTCGACCTACTCTGCCGCGGCCTTGCCGCGACCAAATCGTTGTTCGATATAGTCGGCGACCATCTTTTCGAAATCCTGCGCGATCGACGGTCCGCGCAGCGTCGCCGCCTTCTTGCCGTCGACGAAAACGGGCGCCGTCGGCGTCTCGCCGGTGCCTGGCAGCGAAATGCCGATATCGGCATGTTTGGACTCGCCCGGGCCGTTGACGATGCAGCCCATCACGGCGACCTTGAGGTTCTCGACCCCTGGGTATTTCTCACGCCACGCCGGCATGTTCTTCCTGAGATCGGCCTGGATGTTCTGGGCCAGTTCCTGGAACACGGTCGAGGTTGTGCGGCCGCAGCCGGGGCAAGCGGCGACGATCGGCACGAATTGCCTGAAGCCCATGGTCTGCAGCAATTCCTGCGACACCTGCACCTCGCGCGTGCGATCGCCGTTCGGCTCCGGCGTCAGCGATATGCGGATGGTGTCGCCGATGCCTTGCTGCAACAGGATGCCCATGGCGGCGGATGAGGCGACGATGCCTTTCGAGCCCATGCCGGCTTCGGTGAGGCCGAGATGCAGCGCATGGTCGGAACGGCTGGCGAGCTCGGTGTAAACGGCTATCAGGTCCTGCACGCCGCTGACCTTGGCCGAGAGGATGATCTTGTCGCGGCCAAGGCCGATCTCCTCGGCCATCTCGGCCGAGAGGATCGCCGACTGCACGATCGCCTCGCGCGTCACTTGCTGTGCGGTCAACGGAAAGCCGCGGGCCTGGTTGTCGTCCATCAGCCGGGTCAGGAGTTCCTGGTCGAGCGAGCCCCAGTTGACGCCGATGCGCACCGGCTTGTCATGTTTGATCGCCATCTCGACGATTGCCGCGAACTGCCGGTCCTTCTTGTCCTTGAAGCCGACATTGCCGGGATTGATGCGGTATTTGGCCAGCGCCTCGGCGCAGGCCGGATGATCGGCCAGGAGCTTGTGACCAATATAGTGGAAGTCGCCGACGATGGGCACGTTGATACCGAGCCGCGCCAGCCGCTCCCGGATGCGCGGCACGGCGGCGGCGCTTTCATCGCGGTCTACGGTGATGCGCACGATCTCGGAGCCGGCGCGATGCAGCGCCGCGACCTGGGCGACCGTCTGGTCGACATCGGCGGTATCCGTATTGGTCATCGACTGCACGACGACGGGAGCACCCCCGCCAACCACCACGCCGCCCACATCGACGCCAACCGAGGTGCGGCGCGGGAAGGGAAAGGAATAATATCCGGTCATGCCGGCAGCCTTTAATCTCTGGAGCGCCGCGCGTCCACTTGGACGCACAAAAGCGCGCTCCGGGCCGATGCGCTGAAGTCCGGGCATGAGGTGGAGGAGCAAAGATGGCTTGTCAATGGCGACAGGTCGCCACTGGCCGCAATCGATGCCGCCGCCGGTTGCTCGGCGCCCGACTTTTATCGCTCGCTTGCGTCGGCCAATCGGCTACCTGGCGATTGGCAGGCCCCATCGCTTTGTCTTTCCCGGAACGAGTCCGTCATTTCGGGGAGGAGCAAGGAGAAGAGCGACGCAGCGCAGTCCCAGAATCCAAGCCCTGACCTCAGAGCGCCGCGGCAAGGCGGAATTCTGCTCCGCTGCACTCTTCGGTCAGTTATGGTAAAGGGGAGCCGCGACGAGCTTCGCCCCTACTCGTCCTGGGACTAGGAAGTCGGAGGGCCTCTGCCTGGTACGAATATCTGTGATGGTCGACCTGAAATCGAAGATCAAAACCACCAGTCCGGCGGCAATTGCCGCCGGCAGGAAAGACCCGAATGGTGAGCGGTTATGTCAGTGGGGCATCAATGCGTCGTGGGTTTGGCCCTCAGTTTTTCAATCTCGTCCTTGATTGCCAGCTTGCGTCGCTTGAGATTCACGATTTCGAGGTCGTCCACCGACGGGTGATTCATCGCGTCATCGAGCTCGCGTTCGATGTCGCCGTGTTTCCGCTGCAACTCATCAAGATGGGATGCAAGAGACATGATTGGTTCTCCCTTTCATGATTTCCTCGATTGCAGCCGCCAAAGGCGCGTCCACCGCAGGCTCGCTCTGTGACGGCACAATGACAGTGTGCCACCTTCGCGCAGCGATGTCGAATGATCCGTGGTAGCATTCCACGACAACGTGAAATGTGATATGGGCTGCGCGCCGGTGGCAGAGAGTGCCACCCCCCGCCCAATCAGGCCCAGCTTTGGGCGCCGCAGACGTGCAGACGGTAGAGAATGTCCGATCAGGAACAGGCCGATATTCGCCTCGAATTTTCCCGGCTGAAGCAGGAACACGCCGATTTCGACGCCGCGATCAATGCGATGATCGCCATGAACTGCGACCCGCTGCAGATCCAGCGCATGAAGAAGAAGAAGCTTGCGCTGAAGGATCGGCTGATGAAGCTGGAAGACAAGATCATCCCGGACATCATCGCCTGACTTCAGGTCCAGGCCGCGATCGAAAGCCGCGCCGCGCGTTCGCGCAACAGGGCCAGGAGTTCGCCTGTCTTCTCCTGCGACGTGTCGATGGGCACCACTAGGCACATCGTCGCCTCGACGGTGCCGGGTGCTGAAAACACCGGCGCGGCGAGGCATTTCGTATAGGCGTCGACGAGCCCCGAAGTGATGCAATAGCCGGTGGCTCGCGCCGTCGCTATGTCGGCGATGAAATCGTCCAGCCGCAATCTGCGGCCATCGGGCAGCATAAGGTCGTCTTCCGATATCATGGCTTCGATCCGGGCCTGTTCGAGGCCGGCGAGCAGCAGCCTGCCTGACGCGGTCCAGGGCAGCGGAATCTGCAATCCGGTGGCGGAGCTGATGCGGAACGGCCGGGTGCCCGGGCTCGAGTGGACGATCGTGTAGCGGCCGCTCTGCAGCATGCACAGTTCGGAGGTCTCACCGGTCTCGCGCGACAGGTTGTCGACCTCCTGGCGTCCTCGCCTCAAGAGGTCGTTGCCGCGCACATAATCCATTCCATAGAGATAGAGCTTCTTACCGAAATAGACGCGGTTGCCGTCGCCGGCCATCTCCAGGAGGCCCGCATCGACCAGCGATCGCACCAGTGTGTAGGTGGTCGAACGCGGCGCGTTGACCCCCTTGGCGAGGTCGCCGATACCGATGGCGCGCTGCGTCGAATGAAGGAACTCCAGAATCTCGAGCACCCGGTTGAGGCCCTTCTCCCGAGAGACCGAAATCTTTGCGTCCGCTGAGACCGCCAAGGCGCTGCCATCTTGCATTGTCGATTCCTGATGTTAGTATCTGTCTTGTACAGGATACACTCGTCCCTTGTAAGAGACAATTTCTGTAACGATCCGGGTGCGCGTATTGCCTGTGCGTAGGGGAACACAACACGAAAGGAGGTCGCTGTGAACGACACATCCAAAAGGCGTGATTTTCTGAAACTGGGCATGGCCGGACTGGCAACGGCCGGCGTCATGAGTGCGGCGGCAACGGTCGACGTCCAGAAGGCGGCGGCGCAGGCTGCGCCCGATAGCCTGCTGCGCACCGTGCTGGAGCGCGGCAAATTGATTGTCGGCACCGGAAGCACCAATGCGCCCTGGCATTTCGAGAACGATGCCGGCGAACTCGTCGGCATGGACATCACCATGGGGCGCATCCTTGCGAGGGGCTTGTTCGATGACCCGGCCAAGGTCGAGTTCGTCATGCAGGACCCGGCGCAGCGCATCCCGAACGTGACGACCAACAAGGTCGACATCACCATCCAGTTCATGACCATGACCGCGCAGCGCTCGCAGCTGATCAACTTCTCCAGGCCCTACTACGTCGAGGGCGTCGCCTTGCTGACTTTGCCCGGCGCCGAGAACAAGACCTTCGACAAGCTGCTTGCCGCGGGCTCGGCGACGCGCGTTTCCATCCTGCAGAATGTCGACGCCGAATCTTCGGTGCATTTTGCCTTGCCGGAGGCGCAGGTGATGCAGATCGATACACAGGCCAACGTGCTGCAGGCACTGGAATCCAAGCGTGCCGATGCCGCTGCCGTCGACCTCTCCACCGTGCGCTGGCTCGCCTCGCGCAATCCTGACAAATACTTCGATGCCGGCAAGAGCTGGTACTCGATGCTTTATGGCGCAGCGCTCCGGCAAGGCGATCTCGACTGGCTGACCTTCGTCAACCAGACCTTCACCATCGCCATGTTCGGCCATGAAACGGCGCTCTATGACGCCGCGTTCAAGGACTATTTCGGGCAGGAGCCGCCGGCGCGCCATCCCGGCTTCCCGGTTATCTGACGTCATCGGCGGAAAGGCGCCGCCGGCGCCCTTCCGCCCTTTTTCCTGGCGACGCGGCCAGCTTTGCGTCACATCGGGAGCACTGAGGCCGACGCATGGGTTATGCGCTCAATTTCAACCTGATCTGGCGGCATTTCGACAAGCTGTGGGGTGGCCTGCTGCTCAGCCTGGAGCTCGCCGTCATCTCGATCGCCATCGGCATCGTCATCGGCCTGGTCCTGGCGGTCTGGTACGTGTCGGCCGGACGCATGGTGCGCGGCATCATTGCCGCCTATGTCGAATTCATCCGAAACGTGCCGCTGATCCTGCTCGTCTATCTCGTCTTCTACGGTCTGCCGACCGTGGTCGACATCGCCTACAGCGCGCAAACCTCGTTCGTCGCCACGCTGGCGCTCTACAGCGGCGCCTATCTGGTCGAGGTGTTCCGCTCCGGTCTCGAAGCGGTGCCGCGCGGCCAGCTAGACGCCGGCAAGGCGATCGGCCTGACGCCCTGGCAAAGGCTGCTCCATGTGCGCCTGCCGACCATGCTGCGCATCACGCTGCCGGCGCTTTCCAACACTTTCATATCGCTGTTCAAGGACACCTCCGTCGCTTCGGTCATCTCGGTGCCCGAACTGACCTTCGGCGCGCAATGGATCAACTTCAACACCTTCCGCATCGTCGAGGTCTATCTCGTCGTGACGGCGATGTATCTGCTGACCGGCTACGCCCTGCTTTACGCGCTCCGGCTCGTCGAACGCTGGTTCAAGGTGGTGCACTAGCATGCTTGGCCAGATCGCCTACGCCTTGCCTTTCCTGGCTCAGGGTTTTGCGCTGACGCTTTGGGTGTCGCTGCTGGTCGTGACGTTCTCGCTCGTCGCCGGTGTCGTCCTTGGCGTCGGCCTGGTCTATGGCCCGGCGCCGGCGCGCTGGGCGGTGCGCATCTTCAGCGACACTATTCGCGGCATACCGATCCTGGTGCTCATCTTCTTCGTCTACTACGGGATGCCGGCCGTCGGGCTTCACCTGCCGTCCTTCTGGGCTGCCGTGCTGGCGCTGACCTTGTTCAAGACAGCCCAGGTCGTCGAATATCTCCGGGGCGCCGTCGGCTCCATCCCGAAGGGACAATCGGAGGCGGCAATGGCGATCGGCCTGACCTTCCGCCAGCGGCTGGCCCATGTCATCTTTCCGCAAGCGTTCAGGCGTTTCCTGCCGCCCTGGATCAATGGCGTCACCGACGCGGTCAAGGGCAGCGCGCTGGTCTCGCTGCTCGGCATCACCGATCTCATGCAGGCCATCAACCAGGTCATCGGCCGCACCTATGAGGCCATGCCGCTCTACATCCTTGGCGCCCTCATCTACTTCGCCGTCAACTATGCGCTTTCGCTTGCCAGCAGGCGGCTGGAGCGGCGTTTCTCCTTCATCCGGGAATAGCAATGTCCACAAGCTCGAACGATGCCCCGGCCCTTCTCGACATCCGCGATGTGTCCAAATCCTTTGGCGCCGTCCAGGTCCTGCGCTCGGTCAGCCTGCGCGTGGCGCGCGGCGAGGTGGTGACGGTCATCGGGCCCTCGGGCAGCGGCAAGACCACGCTGCTGCGCTGCGTCAACTTCCTGGAGAGCTATGACAGCGGGTCCATCCGCATCGACGGCAAGGAGGTCGGCTTCCGAGAAACCGGAGCCCGCCAGCGCCGCAGCGAACGCGACCTTGCCGCGATGCGCGCCGAGACCGGCATGGTGTTCCAGAGCTTCAACCTGTTTCCGCATCTCACCGCCGCCGGCAACATCATGCTCGGCCTCACCAAGGTGCGCGGCAAAAGCACCGTGGAGGCGCGCACGATTGCCGAACACTGGCTCGGCCGCGTCGGTCTTGCCCATAAGGCCGACAGCCTGCCGGCGGAGCTCTCCGGCGGCCAGCAGCAGCGCGTCGGAATTGCGCGCGCCGTGGCCATGGGGCCGAAAATCCTGCTGCTCGACGAGATAACCTCCGCCCTCGATCCGGAACTCGTCGGCGAGGTGCTTGAAGTGGTGCGCAGCCTCGCCGAGGACGGCATGACGATGGTGATGGTCACGCATGAGATGGCCTTTGCCCGCGACGCCTCGAGCCGCATCGTCTTCATGGCCGATGGCGGCGTCGGCGCCGTCGGCCCGCCGAAGGAGATCCTTGCTGCGGACGCCGACAATGAGCGTCTGCGCAATTTCCTGGCGCGCTTCCGCGCCTCGCACTTCTGACATCGGATGGTCGACGCCATCCCAAGGAGCCTTCTTCCATGACGCCTTACACCAGGCTCGCCGAACTCGGCCTCACATTGCCCGAGCCGCCGACGCCCATCGCCAACTTCGTCACCCATGCCGAGAGCGGCCGGCTGATCTTCCTGTCCGGCCAGGGACCGCTGCGGGCCGACGGCACGCTCTGCACCGGGAAGGTGGGCGAGGATGTAACGGTGGAGCAGGCTTATCAGCATGCCCGCCTTACCGGCCTCAACCTGCTTGCCGTCATGCATGCTGCCGCCGGCGATCTCGGCCGCGTCGTGCGTGTCGTCAAGCTGCTCGGCTTCGTCAATGCCACGCCGACTTTCAGCGACCACCCCAAAGTGGTGAATGGCTGCTCCGATCTTTTCGCCGACGTTTTCACCACGATCGGCGGGCATGCCCGCTCGGCGATCGGCGTCGGCTCCTTACCCGGAAACATCACCGTCGAAATCGAAGCGGTCGTCGAGATCGCTGCCTGATCTGTCATCCACGGGATTGCTCACATGAAAACATATTCAGACACCGGCTCCAACACCACGATCCGCGAACGGCTCGGCCTTCGCCCGATCATCAACGTCTCCGGCACGATGACGGCGCTCGGCGCGTCGATCATCGTGCCTGAAGCGATCAGCGCCATGTCGGAAATGGCATCGCAATGGGTGGAAATGGACGATCTGCAGCGCGCCGCAAGCGCCGTCGTCGCGCGCCTCACCGGTGGCGAGGCCGGCTTCATCACCGCCTGCTGTGCCAGCGGCATCACCATGGCGATCGCCGGCGCGATGACGGAAACCAACCTGCTCGCCATCGAACGCCTGCCGGACGACACCGGCGACCTCAAGTCGGAGGTGATCATCCAGCTTGGCCACATCGTCAACTACGGCGCCCCGATCGACCAGTCGGTCCGCGTCGCCGGCGCCAAGGTGGTGCCCGCCGGCACGGTCAGCGTCACGCAGGACTATCATGTGCGCGACGCGATCAACGAGCGAACGGCGGCAGGGCTCTATGTCGTCGCGCATCACACGGTTCAATACGGCATGCTGTCGCTGGAGGAGTTCTGCGAAATCTGCCACGCCAGGGGCGTGCCGGTGATCGTCGACGCGGCTTCCGAATATGACCTGCGCGGCTTCCTGGCGCGTGGCGCCGACATCGTCATATACAGCGGCCACAAATTCCTGAGCGGCCCGACCAGCGGCATCGTCACCGGACGCAAGGATCTGGTGCGCGCCGCCTATCTGCAGAACCGCGGCGTCGCCCGCGCCATGAAGGTCGGCAAGGAAAGCATCGCCGGCACCATGGCCGCGCTCGAGGCATGGGAGAAGCGCGACCACGCCGGCATCCGCCGGCGCGAAGAGGCCGCCCTCATCCTTTGGAAGGATGCTCTGCAGGGTATCCCGGGCATTGGCGCGGAGATCATTCCCGACCCGACCTCCAACCCGCTCGACCGCCTGCAGGTCTTCGTGCTGCCGGAAAGCCGCTTCACCGCCGCCGGCCTTGCCTCGGCGCTTGCCGGTGGATCGCCGCCCATCATCGTGCGCAATCACGAGGTCGAACGCGGCCATTTCTTCCTCGACCCCTGCAATCTTCATCCCGGAGAGGCGGAAATCGTCGCCGAACGGCTGCGCGCCCTGTTGACCGCGAAGGACCGGCCCGCCGACGCCATGAAGATTGCTCGCAAGGTCTCTTCCGGCGCCTTGCGCTGGCCGGATTGAGCGCCAAGCGGACCAACGAACCCAAAGCACCGGCTGATCACGTGACTGTGAACAGCCGGATGCGTACGCGGCGGGAATAAATCTCGGCCGCAACGGGTCTCCTCGACATAGGCCGCCACAGGCGTTGAGGAGATCCGCATGTCCGTCATCATGAACACGACAGCGAACATGGCCGCGGCGTCGGCGGCCGCCATGTGCTGGAGCGCATGACCTCAACCGGCCTCTCTCCCATGATGCACGGCTTTCCCATTGCGCTTGACACTGGTGACGCAGATGAATTCACTTTCGCCACGGCAGGCGGCTTTGCCTGTTGCCGAGGGTTTCGCCCGCACGGGCGGGGCGAGACCGCCGGTATTGCTTGAAAGCGCACGGCCTGTTCCTCGTGGAGTATCGGATGGTGCTGCTTTGAGCGAGAAGGCCGGAGCCGAGCGCTTCAGCGAGGTGGTGCTGCCTCATCTCGGTGACGCGCTGGCGCTTGCCCGCTGGTTGACCGGCAATGGCGCCGATGCCGAGGACGTCGTGCAGGACGCCTGCATAAAGGCGCATGCGGGCATATCAGGCTATGCCGGCGGCAATGCCCGCGCCTGGCTGCTGACCATCGTGCGCAACACCGCCTATACCTGGATGTCGCGCAACCGGCCGCGCGGCATGTTGGCCGTCGGTGATCTCGGCGATCTCGACGAGATGGCGGCGGCACACGGCATCAGCGTGCCGGACGAATATGGTCCGGAGGCAAGCCTGATCGCCAAGGCCGACACGGTGGCGCTTGAAACGGCGATAGCAGCCCTGCCGCAGCCGTTTCGCGAGACGCTTGTGCTGCGCGACATCAGCGGCCTCAGCTATCGCGAGATAGCGGCCATGCTCGGCGTGCCGATGGGCACGGTGATGTCCAGGCTGGCCCGCGCGCGGAGCCTGCTTATGTCTGACCTGGGGAGAGCGCCATGACCATGCATGACGATGGACTGCCCAATGATCCGGAAGGCATCAGGCTGATGATCCACGCCCTAGTCGATGGCGAACTTGATGCAGCGGCCGCGCTTGCGGTGGAGCGGCGCATTGCGGCCGATCCGCGGCTTGCCTCAGAGCATGCCCGCATCGTGGCCTTGCGGGGCGCGGTCAGCCGCCTGCCGCGCCCAGATGTCGGCGACGCCTTTCGCGCGCGCATCGCGGCCATTGGCACTGCGGCCACCGCGCAGCCGGAGTCAGGCGAAACGGCCAAGCCGCAGCAGGGCCGGCCGGCGCTCCCGGGGGTGCTTGCCCCGGGCGGGAGAGGCCAGAGGCGAAACGCCGATACGCGGCTGTCGCCAAGTCGAGCGCGCCGCTTCGGTTCGTTCGACTGGCGCGCTCTTGCCGCCTCGATCATGATCAGCGCGGTGCTGGCCAGCGGGGCAACGCAATGGGTGATGGTCAACGGCGCGTCCGACAGCTTCGCCGCGGCGGTCGCCAGCGGCCATCGCCGCAGCCTGCTTGCCGCCAGCCCGATCGATATCGTCTCGTCGGACCGCCACACGGTAAAGCCCTGGCTCGACGCCCGGATCGGCGTGTCGCCGCCGGCACCGGATCTTGCCAAGGACGGTTTTGCGCTGATCGGCGGCCGGGTCGAGGTGATTTCCGGCCGACCGGTGCCGGCACTTGTCTACCGCCACCGCGAGCATCTGATCACGCTGGTCGCCGAACCGCAGCAGGGCGGCAAGGCCAGCGAGCCTGACGATCTTTCCTCGGGCGGCTTTTCGCTGGTGCAGTGGAGCGACGGCGCCTTCTCCTACTGGGCGATCTCCGACATGGAGCGGCCCGAACTCGACGATTTCGTTGCCCGCTTCCGCAAGGCTGCGGCATAGGCTGATTTCCCGGCCGGACCCCGGCAATGCCCCGCATCCTTGCCGCCGCCGCCGAATTCCGCTAAGGCGCGCCTTTGTCGCCGGGAGCAGAAGCTTGGACGATCAACGCGTCGACGTCGCCATCATCATGGGCAGCCAGTCCGACTGGGCGACCATGCGCCATGCCGCCGAGACACTGGAGGCGCTTGGCATCCCGCACAAACGGCTGATCGTCTCGGCGCACCGCACCCCCGACCGGCTCTATGCCTTCGCCAAGGGCGCCAAGGCCGCCGGCTACAAGGTCATCATCGCCGGTGCGGGCGGTGCGGCGCACCTGCCCGGCATGACGGCGGCGATGACACCGCTGCCGGTGTTCGGCGTGCCGGTGGAATCCAAAGCCCTGTCGGGACAGGATTCGCTGCTGTCCATCGTCCAGATGCCGGCCGGCATTCCGGTGGGGACGCTGGCCATCGGCAAGGCCGGTGCTGCCAATGCAGCCCTATTGGCTGCCGCCGTTCTGGCGCTCAACGACGACAAGCTTGCCGGGCGGCTCGATGCCTGGCGCGCCTCGCAGACCGCCAAGGTCGCGGCCGAACCCACGGACACGCCGTGAGCCTGCCCGCCGGATCGACCATTGGCATCATCGGCGGCGGCCAGCTCGGCCGCATGCTGGCAATAGCGGCCGCTCGCCTCGGCTACCGCACCGTGGTGCTGGAGCCGCAGCCGGATTGCCCCGCGGCACAGGTCGCCAACCGTCAGGTCACGGCCGCCTACGATGACCCCGCCGCGCTTGCCGAATTGGCCGAGGCAAGTGCCGTCGTCACCTATGAATTCGAGAACGTTCCGGTTGCCGCCGCCGAGGCGCTCGCCGCAAAGGTGGCGGTCTATCCGCCTGCGCGCGCGCTTGATGTGGCGCAGGACCGGGTGACCGAGAAGACATTTCTCAACGGCATCGGCATTGCCACGGCGGATTTCCGCGCGGTCGACAATGACGGCGAGCTGACCGCAGCGCTGAAATCCTTTGGCGGCAGCGGCATATTGAAGACGCGGCGCATGGGCTATGACGGCAAGGGCCAGCGCGTCTTCCGCGACATGCAAGCCGGCAGCTTCGCCGGCACCTGCGAGGCCATGGGCAACGTGCCGCTGGTCCTCGAGGCCTTCGTTTCCTTTGAGCGCGAAGTCTCCGTCATCGCCGCGCGCGGCATCGATGGCGTCGTCGCCGCTTACGATCCGGCCGAGAACGTCCACCGCAACGGCATTCTCCACACATCGACCGTGCCGGCCGCGATCGCGCCCCGGACAGCCGAGGCGGCCCGGACGGCGGCGGTGAAGATCCTGTCGGCGCTCGACTATGTCGGCGTCATCGGCGTCGAGTTCTTCGTGCTGGCCGATGGCTCGCTGCTGGCCAACGAGATCGCACCCCGCGTCCACAATTCAGGCCACTGGACGGAAGCCGCCTGCACCGTTTCGCAGTTCGAGCAGCATATCCGCGCCGTGGCCGGCCTGCCGCTCGGCGACCCGCGACGCCATTCCGACTGCGTGATGGAGAACCTGATCGGCGACGATATCTTGCGCGTTCCGGAATTGCTGGCGAAGCCCGACCTGATGCTGCATCTCTACGGCAAGGCCGCAGCGCGGCCCGGCCGCAAGATGGGCCATTTCACCCGGATCAGCCGCCGCGCCTGACAGCAATCTCGACGCCGCGAGCTACCGGGCAGGAAAACTCGGCGCATGGCGTTCCCCAGTCATGTGGCGACCACCACATCATACCAGCCGGCGCCGAGCCATTGGCCGATTGCGGATATTTGACGACACCGGGCATTCATCTCCGCTACCGGGCATGCTTGCGGTTGACACGGACAAGGCTCCTCGTTTATGAGCCACCCACAGTTCAAAGGCGCGTCTTCTGGCGCGCCTTAAAATTTCGACCCGGACCGGGTCCACACCGACAGGCAAGACCATGAAGATCAAGAATTCGCTCAAGGCGCTGAAGGCGCGTCATCGCGACAACCGTCTGGTTCGCCGCAAGGGCCGCGTCTACATCATCAACAAGACCGCCCCCCGCTATAAGGCGCGCCAGGGCTGAGCTTCGTCGCGAGGCTTTTGCCTCCGCAGTTGGTGTTTATCGTCGGTCCGCCGGCCGTTCACGCTAAAATCAGTTTGACGTTCCGCCGCCCGGGACTAGATTCGGGCGATGCGGATTTTTTTTGCATTTTTGACGGTCCTTCTCTTTTGCAGCGCCGTCTCGTTGCCGGCTCGGGCCGATGATCGGGCGGCCGTGCAAGCGGCCCCGGAGCCGGCGCCTCCGGATGCCCAGCCAGTGCCGCAAGCCCCGCCTCCCGCAATGAACAGGGAAGCCCGCCTCGACAAGCTGTTTGCCGATCTCAAGCGCGAGCGCAACGAAAAGGCGGCAGAGCGTATCGCCGGCATCATCTGGAGCGAATGGTCCCAGTCGGGCAGCGCCTCGATCGACCTGATGATGCAATGGTCGCAGAAGGCGCTCGAGAACCAGAAATTCGACGTAGCGCTCGATTTCCTCGACCAGGTGGTCACCTTGCAGCCGGCCTATGCCGAGGGCTGGAACCGGCGCGCCACGGTGCATTTCATGATGAAGAACTACGGCAAGTCGATGTCCGACATCGACCATACGTTGCAACTCGAACCACGCCATTTCGGCGCGCTGTCGGGCCTGGCACAGATCATGACCGTGACCGGACGCAAGCAATCGGCGCTCGAGGCTTGGCAGAAGGTCCTTGCCATCTATCCGATGCTGCGCAGCGCCCAGGATCAAGTCGGTACGCTTTCGGAAGAACTCGCCGGCGAAGGCATTTGATATTTAAGGCAGTAGGGGAATAAGGCAGTAAGGCAGTAGGAAAGAGATCGCCCGGAAATACTCCCCTATTCCCCTATTCCCCTATTCCTTCTCGTATATCCCACATGAACCTGCTCTATGCCGTCTTCGCCTTCCTTCTGGCGCTCGTCTTTGGCCTTGTCGGCATCACCCGCGTCGGCTCCTGGCTGATCGAGCGCCGCAACCCGGCCGTCGGCGAATTCATCGACATCGATGGCGCGCGCATCCATTATGTCCACGTTCCTGGCCACGCCAAGGCCGACCTGCCGCCTGTTGTCTTCATCCACGGCGCCAGCGCCAATCTCAGGGATCAGATGCTGCCGCTCAGGCCGTTGCTCGAAGGGCGCGCCGAATTGCTGTTCTTCGACCGGCCGGGATTCGGTTGGTCGGGACGCGGGCCCGGCAACAACAAGGATCCGTGGTCGCAGGCCGACACCGTCGCCGCGCTGATGGACCATCTCGGCATGAAGCAGGCTATCATCGTCGGCCATTCCTTCGGTGGCGCGGTGACGACCGCCTTCGGCCGCGAGCATGCCGACAAGACGCTCGGACTGGTATTCCTGGCACCGGCAACCCATCCGTGGCCCGGCGGCGCAACCGCCTGGTACTACGACCTGACCACCATTCCGGTGATCGGCCGGCTGTTCTCCGAAACGCTGAGCTATCCGGCAGGAATGCTGCGGATCGCCGACGCTACGACCTGCGTCTTCTCGCCCAACAAAGTGCCGGACAATTATGTCGCCGAGGCCTCGATCCCGCTGGTGCTGAGACCGTCGGCCTTCCGCGCAAATGCCAGCGATGTCGCCGACCTCTACCGCTATGCGCTTGGGGCCGCGCCGCGCTACGCCGAGATCAAGGCGCCGACCGTGGTCATCTCGGGCGATCGAGACAAGGTCGTCTACGCCCATATCCATTCGGTCGGCCTCGAGCGCAACATTGCCAGCGCCGAACTGGTCTGGGTGCGCAATCTCGGCCACAAGCCGGACTGGATCGCGTCTGATCTGGTCGTTGGCGCCATCGAGAAGGCCGCCGGCAGGAGTGTGGATCTGGAGGCGATGGCAAGGGCGGTGGAAGCGCGGATCGCCGGCGATGCCTATGGCGTCGGCAAATGCGCCGACCTCAAGGAACCCGAAGCGGAGTTGGCGCCGACCTGATGTGCGTCTTCCGAAAATGGTCGTCGAAAAAGGGTATCGGGGCCAGAGCGGCATGTACGTCCTCAAACACGGCATAAAGAAAAATCCCGAAAAATTCTGGGCGCTGCCGGACCGCATCTTCTTCGGTTACGGCGCCTGCCCCATCCTTGCGGGCGTCTTTCTCAGCTATCCTCCCCTGGACGGATTTTACGGCGAGCGGATCATTCCAAGCGGGAACGATTCCGGAAACCATATCTATGTGACCAACGGCGTGATCGCCTTCGACTACCATGGCTATTCCAGCCGCGAACGGCTTCTGGAACACCACAAACGAGGATGGGCTTCGCACAGCGCCGACTGGCACTGCACGCTGGAAAAGGTCGATTTCGATCTGCTCGACACTGCCGAACTTAATCGGCGAAAGATGCGGGGACCGGATCAATACCTGCAAGATCCCATACCCCGCGCGCGTCGCTTCCTTCAGCGCATTGACCACGCCGCAGCGGCAACAAGAGCTCTCAAGATCGCAACGCGGTGAAGCCCTGGGGCGGGCTTATCGGGTGCCCAAGTCCGAACCGACATAGGCGATGCGCAGCATATTGGTCGAACCGGGCGTCCTTAGCGGCACGCCGGCGGTGATGATGACGCGGTCGCCGGGCTTGCCGAATTCCTCTTCAAGCGCGATGCGGCAGGCGCGATCGACCATGTCGTCGAGATCGGTGGCATCGGGGGAGACGACGCAGTGCGTGCCCCACAGCAGCGACAGCCGCCGCGCCGTGTTGACGATCGGCGACAGGGCCACGATCGGCACCTGCGGGCGCTCGCGCGCGGCGCGCAGGCCCGTGGTGCCGGAAGCCGTGTAGGTGATGATCGCCGACAGTTTCAGCGTCTCGGCGATTTCGCGGGCCGCCAGCGAGATCGCATCGGCGCCGGTTGCTTCAGGCTCGGAACGCTGGGCGTTGATGATGCCTGCATAGGTCGGATCGGTTTCCACCTTGGTGGCGATGCGGTTCATCATCGCCACCGCTTCCACCGGATAGGCGCCCGCGGCCGATTCGGCCGAAAGCATGATGGCGTCGGCGCCTTCGAAGACGGCGATCGAAACGTCGGAGACTTCCGCGCGGGTCGGCACGGGCGCGGTGATCATCGATTCCAGCATCTGCGTGGCGACCACCACCGGCTTGCCGGCGCGGCGCGCTGCGCGCGTGATCTGCTTCTGGATCCCGGGCACGGCTTCCAGCGGCATCTCGACGCCGAGATCGCCGCGCGCGACCATCAGCGCGTCTGAGAGTTCAATGATTTCGGCCAGACGGGCAACCGCCTGCGGCTTCTCGATCTTGGCCATGATCAGCGCCCGGCCGCGTGCGATCTTGCGCGCTTCGGCCAGGTCCTCCGGCCGCTGCACGAAGGACAGCGCTATCCAGTCGACGCCGGTGGCGAGCACCGCGTCGAGATCCCTGCGGTCCTTCTCGGTCAGCGCGCCGACCGGCAGGTCGGTATCGGGCAGGCTGACGCCCTTTCTGTCGGAAATCGTGGTGCCGGCAACGACGGTGCAGACGATCGCCTTGCCATTGGCCTTCACCGCTTTCAGCTCCAGCTTTCCGTCGTCGATCAGCAGCCGGTGGCCGGCCTCGACCGAACTCAGGATTTCGGGATGCGGCAGATAGACCCTGGCCGCGGTGCCGGGCTCGGGATTGTCGTCGAGCGTGAAGGTCTGGCCGACGGTCAGCACCTCCTTGCCGTTGGCGAACTTGCCGACGCGCAGCTTGGGTCCTTGCAGGTCGGCAAGGATGCCGATCGGCCTTCCGACCGTCTCCTCGACGGCGCGGATGCGTCCGACCAGCGTGCGCATCAACTCGTGATCGGTATGGCTCATGTTGATGCGGAACACATCGGCGCCCGCTTCGAACAGCTTCTTCAGCATTTCCTCGGAAGAGGAGGCCGGACCGATGGTGGCTAGGATCTTGACCTTGCGGCTGCGTCTCATTGACTGTTCGTTCCCGGGGCGGCTGGCGCGCCTCCCGTTGCGGGGTCGTCGGTTAGCTGGACCATCCAGCTTGCCTGCTCGCCCGTGTCGTATTCCTGGAATCCGGCGCGCTGGAAGCCCCGGGCGACGCAATCGGTGACGCCGGCGATCTTGAACTCTTTTTCAGCCACGCACATGTTGATCGGGCCGTCCCAGCGTCCGCCGCGTTCGGCGTCTTCTGCATAAAGATAGTAAAACCTTGATGACAGCGGCCCTTCGATCAGCGTCTTGCAACTCGATCCTTCGATGTGCCACCAGCCCTCGGTGATCCAGCCGGCCTTGGCACGATAGCCGATGCCGACGCCGACCAGGTTTTGCGTCGCGTTGCAGACGCGGAAATCAGCGCGGGCGGGCGAGGCCGCAACCATCGCGGACAAACCCACGGCGAGCGTCAGGAGCGGCATGGCGAAGGCGAAGCGCACGCGCCGCCCGCCGGCGGAACTCATCCTGAAACCCCTCAAGAACCACATCAGCATCTCTCTGCGCCCCTTTTCGGAAAAGTCCGGGCGCATGTCAACGCGCCGTTTTGTCCAATTCCAATCGATTTAAGAAGGCTCCCGGCGCGCGATCCGTCGCCCCTTGCCAGATTTCAGCGGAAACCTTGGCCAAACAACGGCATTGCGCCCGCGTCGTCTTCGTGGAAAGACGATAGCATCCTCCCCGGAAGCCAGCGAACAGACCATTTCCCGCCAATGACCCGATCCACAGTTTTCGCGCCTTTCGATGTCGTCGAGGGCGACCGCAAGCGGGGCATGGTGCTGTTGGCCGACCATGCCCGCCGCGACCTGCCTGAAGACTATGGCAGCCTTGGCCTGCCGGCGGCGGCGTTCGACCGCCACATCGCCTATGACATCGGCGTCGAGGCGGTGACGCGCGAACTCGCTGCGTTGCTCGATGTGCCAGCGGTGCTCGCCAATTTTTCGCGGCTGCTGATCGATCCCAATCGCGGCGAGGATGATCCGACGCTGATCCGTCAGCTCTATGACGGCACGGTCGTGACGGGAAACTATCCCCTCGCCCCGGAGGAGCGCGAAAGGCGGCTTGACCGCTTCTACCGGCCCTATCACGACGCCGTCGGCGCCATGATCGCCTCGGTCGCGCAGGCTTCCGGCAAGGCACCCTTCATCTTCTCCGTGCATTCCTTCACGCCGGTCATGCAGGGCAGGCAGCGGCCGTGGCATGTCGGCGTGCTGTGGGACCGCGACGACCGCGTGGCGCGGCCGCTGATCGACATGTTGGCCGCTGACAAAAACCTCGTTGTCGGCGACAACGAGCCCTATGACGGCGCGCTGCGGGGCGACACCATGTTCAGGCACGCCATCGTCAACGGCTATGCCCACGCGCTGATCGAAATCCGCCAGGACCTGATCGCGACCGGCGGGGATGCGCTTTCGTGGGCTGAGCGTCTGGCGCCGATCGTTGACGCGATCGATCGCCGTCCCGATATACACCAAGTGAAGATGTTCGGCTCGCGCACCGGGCCGTTATGAGGAGGTTTCGATGACCGAACTCAGCGACGAACAGAAACGCGACTTCGAGGCCGCCGCCTTTCGCCGGCTGGTGGCGCATCTGCGTGAGCGTGGCGACGTGCAGAACATCGATTTGATGAACCTCGCCGGCTTCTGCCGCAACTGCCTGTCGAACTGGTATCGCGAGGCCGCGGAAGCCGAAGGCGTCGATCTCAGCAAGGACCAGTCGCGCGAGATCGTCTACGGCATGCCTTACGCGCAATGGCAGGCGCTGCACCAGACCGAAACCTCCGACGCCAAGAAGGCCGAATTCGAGGCCAGGCGACCCAGAGACCACTAGGTGGTCTCTCACGTCCTCGATTACCCTAGGCGTTCGTTTGGCCCAAATGCTTCCCGAGCGCAGCGCTTGACTGAAAATTGAATCGATCTAATTTGCCGCGCAAAGCCACTTTCTGACCGGATTCGCCTATGAACGCGTCGAATGCAATGCAGACCGCCATTCGCGGCCGCTGGGCCGTGGCGGCCATCTTCCTCGCCAACGGCTTCCTGACCGGCAGCTGGGCGCCGCAGATCCCGGTGTTCCTGACCCGCCTGGACATTTCCAAGTTCACTCTGGGGCTTTTGATCCTGCTGTTCGGCGCCGGCGCCGTCACCGCCATGACCTGGTGCGGTCACCTGATTTCGAAACACGGCTCGCGCACCGTGCTGCGCTGGTTTGGCCTCTGCGGCAGCCTCGGTCTGCTGGTCGTGGCGCTGGCGCCCAACGTGCCGCTGGCTGCCGTCGCCATGTTCATCTTTGGCGGCTCCATCGGCGGCATGGATGTCGCCATGAACGCCAATGCGGTGGTGGTCGAGCGGCGGCTGTCGCGCGCGATCATGTCCTCCTCGCATGGCTTCTGGAGCCTCGGCGGTTTCGCCGGCGGTGCCCTTGGCGGCTTTGCCATCCAGAATTACGGCCACCTCGCCCACGCCGCGGTGGTGACGGCGCTTGCCTTAGCGGCGATCGCGGCGGCGGTGCCCTATATCGTCGCCGAGGGCAGGCCGCAGGCTGCGGAGCATCATAAATTCACCTTGCCGGGAAACCCGCTGGTCTACTTCGTCGGCCTGATGGCGCTGCTGACGATGGTCTCCGAAGGCGCCGTACTCGACTGGGCAGCGCTTTATCTCAGGCAGGAACTCGGCGCCGATCTCGCCATTGCCGGTCTCGCCTACGCCGCCTTTTCCGGTGTCATGGCGATCATGCGTTTCTTCGGCGACGGCGTGCGCAATCGTTTCGGGGCCGTGACGACGTTGCGCGGTTCGGCGATCATCGCTGCCGCCGGCATGCTGATCGCAGGCCTGTCGCCCTCACCCTGGCTTGCCATCTCCGCCTTCGCTCTGTGCGGCTTCGGCATCGCCAATATGGTGCCGATCATCTTTTCGGCCGGCGGCAACCAGGAAGGCATGTCATCGGGCACCGGCATGAGCGTCGTCACCACCATGGGCTATTCCGGCATCCTCGTGGCGCCCTCGGCGATCGGCTTCGTCGCCGAGCATTCCAGCTTCGGCCCGATCTTCATCGCCATGTCGGGTCTGCTGATCGTCGTCCTGCTGATGGCCGGATTAGCTCATCGCGCCGAATTCGCTCCCGACGCGGCGCCGGCCGAATAGCGTTTCAGTTCCTCGTGAAGGAAATCCGCCACGCGTCGGATGCGCACGCTGGTGCGCACGTCGCGATGCATGGCCAGCCACACCGGCAAGCTGGGCAGCGGCAGGCCCGGCAGCATCTTCTCCACCAGGGGGTCCCGCTCGGCCAGCGGCTCCTGGCCGAGGCCGATGCCGTTTCCCGCCCGCACCGCCTCCCAAAGCACGATCTGGTTGTCGGCCCGGAAGCGAAAACTGTTCCGCGTGACCGATATGCCGAAATGCGTAAAGCCTCGGATCATCTCGTCGCTCCGGTCGAAGCCGATCAGCGCGTGGTCGAGCAGGTCGGCCGGCTCGCGCGGGCGGCCGCACCGGTCGAGATAGGCTAGGGAAGCACAGGCGCAGAGCGCGATATCGCAGACCTTGCGCGCCACCAACTCGTTCTGTGTCGGCTTGACCATGCGGATGGCGATGTCGGCATCCCGGCGCAGCAGGTTCTCGAGCTGGTTGGAAGCGACGATCTCGACCTCGATGCCGGGCTCCTCGATGCCGAGCCGCGCCATCATGTCGGGCAGCACATAGGCCGCCACCACCTCGCTGGCGGCGATGCGCACCGTCCCTTCGATCGCTTCGACCGAACCCAGCGCCAGCCGTGAAAAAGCGCTCGCCTGCTCGCTCACCGCCTTGCCGCGCTCGAAGAGAGTGGCCCCGGCTTCGGTCAGCGCGTAGCCGCTTCGCCCGCGCCGGAACAGGATGACGCCGAGCGCTTGTTCTAGTTCCGAGATGTGGCGGCCAAGCGTCGGCTGGCTTGCCGATAGCTTTCTCGCCGCGGCCGACAGGCTGCCGGTCTCAGCGACCGTGACGAAGCTCTTGATCAGGTTCCAGTCGATATCAGCCATTCACAACTGAATATCAGAACTGCACACATGGTCAATTTCAATTCATTGGTGAGGCAATCATATTCGGCCTGCAAACATCGATACGCCCTGCAACAAGCCAATCAGGAGTAACCCAAATGACCAGGATTGCACTCACCGCCGCTGCCCTCCTCATCGCCGCCAACGCCGCTTTCGCAAGCAGCGACAAGTTCGGCTCGAACAAATGCCAGCCAGACGCCTGTCGCCAGCAAAGACAAGACGATCACCACATCGATCGAGAAGTCGAATGCAATCATCCGGAAGCCGGTCGTCCAGGGCAGCAACCGCGACCTCTTCGGCAACCGCTGAACAGACGCCGAGATATCCCCAAGGCGGTGGGCTTGTCCCGTCGCTTCACAGCAAACAGGAGACGAAGAATGACCAAGATTGCAATCCTCGGCGCCAATGGCCGGCTCGGCCGCGTGGTCGCCAAGGCCTTCATCGACGCGGGCTATGATGTCCGCGCCATCACCCGCACCGGCAAGGTGCCGGCTGAGCTTGCAGGCGCGACGGCCGTCGCCGGCGATGCGCTGGACCGCGAGTCTCTGATCCGCGCGACGCAGCGCGTCGACATCATTTTCAACGGCCTGAACCCGATCTACACCGACTGGGGCAAGTGCCTGCCGATGGCCGAGAATGTCATGACCGCCTGCCGAGCCAACGGCACGCTGCATCTCTTCCCCGGCACCGTCTACAATTATGGCTCGCCGATGCCGGCGGTGATCACGGAAGGCACGCCGTTCCATCCGACGACCGAGAAAGGGCGGATCCGCTGCGCCATGGAGGAGCTGTTCCGCCGTGAAGCTGAGGCGGGTCGGGTGCGCACGATCATTCTGCGCGCCGGCGATTTCTTCGGCGGCACCGGCAACGGCTCCTGGTTCGACCTCGTCGTCGCCGCCAAGATGAGCAAGGGCATCTACACTGCGCCCGGCCCGGCCGATCTGGTGCATGAATGGGCCTATCTGCCGGATTTCGCTGTCGGTTTCGTCGCACTGGCGCGCAATCTCGACAAGCTCGGCTCTTACGAGGCGCTGAATTTTCCGGGCCATGCCGTCACCGACATCGAGATCAAGACGGCCGCCGAAAAGGCGCTCGGACGCAAGCTTAAACTAAGCTTCATGCCCTGGTGGGTGCTGCGCGCCGGCAGCCCGTTCGTGGCGATGTGGCGCGAGATCGTCTCGATGTCCTATCTGCGTTTCGAGGCGCACCGGCTGGCCTCGGCGCGACTGAACGAGATCATCGGTGAAATCCCGCACACCCCTCTGGACCAGGCGGTGCACGAAGCCTTGCAGGATATCGGTATCGCCGTCGCGCCGGCCTGGCACCAAGCAGCGTGATTGCCGAGCGTGCCGAAAAGACGGGAACGGCGGGCCCGGCCGCAAATCGTTGCCGGTCAGATCCGGCCCATCAGAAGCAGGATAAGCACCACGACGAGGACGACGCCGACGATGCCCGACGGCCCGTAACCCCAGGAGCGCGAATGCGGCCATGCCGGCACCGCGCCGATCAGGATTAGGATCAGGATGATGATGAGAATCGTGCTGATCGTCATTTTAGAGCCCTCGCCGTCTGGTTGAATCCGAGGGAACAATGCAAAAGGCGCCCGGTAGTTCCCGGGCGGCCTTTTGGTCGGGCTTGCGAAACCGCTCTATTCGGCGGCCTTCGGGAAGGCGATTGCCGGCTCGGCGTCGCCATCGGCTGCTGGCTCCTGCGAGATCTCTCCCTTGCCGCGTCGCAACAGCCGGCTGAACCACCCTCGCCGCGCGCCGGGCTTGACCTTGGCGCGGGTGAACACCATCAGCATCGACGGCGTCACAACCAGCGTCAGCACCGTGGCGAAGGACAGGCCGAACACGATCGCCGAGGACAGCGAAATCCACCATTGCGTCGACGGCGCGTTGATCGTCGTCTCATGATGGAAGATTTCAAGGCCGAGACCGAAGGCGATCGGCAGCACGCCCAAGATAGCCGAAACCGCCGTCAGCACCACCGGGCGGGCACGCTCACGGCAGGTCTGCAGCACCGCTTCCATCTTGTCCCAGCCCTCCTCGCGCAGCCGGTCATAGGTGTCGATCAGCACGATATTGTTGTTGACCACCACGCCGGCCAGCGCGATGACGCCGATGCCCGACATGACGATGCCGAACGCTTCGCCTGTCAGAAGCAGGCCCAGGAACACGCCGATCGTCGCCATGACCACGCAGGACAGCACCAGCCAGACGCTGGTGAACTTGTTGAACTGCGCCAGCAGCACCAGGAAGATCAGGAAGATCGCCGCGCCGAAGGCCTTGCTGAGGAAGGCGCTCGCTTCCGCACTGTCCTCGTTGGAACCGGCGAGCTTCCAGCGGATGCCGCTGCCGAGATCCATGTCCGAGACCGCCTTGGTCACCTGCTCCTGTACAGCTGCGACCTGCGCTCCGGCGGCGACATTGGCCTGCACCACGACGGTGCGCGCGCCGTCGATGCGGTTGAGAATGCCGACCGTCGGCTCGGGCTTGCGCACGACGAAGTTCGAGATCGGCACCGACCCTTGCGACGTCTGCACCCTGAGTTCGTCGAGCGTCGACAGCGTGCGCCGGTCTTCCGGAAGGCGCAGGCGGATGTCGACGGCATCGTCCGCGCCCGCCGGCCGGTATTCCGACAGCTTCAAGCCGTTGGTCACCAGCTGCACCACGGTGCCGACCGAGGTCGGGCTGATGCCGTATTGGGCGGCCTTGGCGCGGTCGACCTCGAGCGCCCAGTCGACGCCGGGCGGCGGCAGGCCGTCCGAAATGTCGATGACGTTGGGCACCTTGGCGATCCGCGCCGCCACTTCGCGCGCCTTGTCGTCGAGCCCGGCGGGATCGGCGGCCGAAAGCCTGATCTGGATCGGCTTGCCGGTCGGCGGGCCGGCCTCCGGCACGCGCACCTCGACATCGACGCCGGGAATGCCGGCCATGACGCCGCGCAGGTCGCTAAGTATCTGGTTGGCCGATTTGCGCTCGCGCCAGTCGACGAACTCGTACTGGATCACGCCGACGACGTCCTCGGGAATGTCCTGGCCGCCGCCCTGAGTCTTGCCGGCGCGTGTATAGACCGATTTTACGCCCGGCCAGCCGAGCAGCCTGTTCTCCGCCGTCCTGGTGGCGGCATCCATCTCGGCCAGCGAAAGATTGCCGCGCGCATGCACGTAGAGCAGGCCGTAGTCCGGCTCGACGCTGGGGAAGAACTCGACGCCGGCGCCGTATTTCGAATAGGCGTAGCCGACGCCGAACAGCAGCGCCACGGTGAGCACCAGGACGGTGATCGGGAAGCGCACCGCCTGCTTGACGATGGCCATGTACCAGCCGTCGCGGTTGTCGTCCTCGTGATGCTTCGGCGCCTTGGCGAAGATCGCGCCCAGCGTCGGCGCGAACACCAGCGCATAGAGCATCGAGGCCGACAGCGTGACGATCAGCGTGATCGGCATGTATTTCATGAAGTCGCCGATGATGCCGGGCCAGAACAGCAGCGGCGAGAACGCGGCAATGCGCGTCATCGTCGCCGCGATGACCGGGCCGGCCATGCGCTTGGCGGCGAGCGCGAAGGCATCCGCCTTCGGCATGCCTTCGCTCATGCGCCGCTCGGCGAACTCGGTGACGATGATGGCGTCGTCGACCAGCATGCCGACCGCCAGGATGAGGCTGAACAGCACGATCATGTTGATCGTGTAGCCCATCATGGCAAGCAGCAATATGCCGATCAGGAAGGACGATGGTATGGCCAGCCCGATGAGCAGCGAGGCGCGGCCCGACAGCGCGTAGAGAATGACGATGAACACCAGGATCACGGCGATCATGACGTGGTTCTGGAGGTCACCCAAGAGCTGGTTGACGAAGACCGACTTGTCCTGCGTGTAGGTGACATGCATGCCTTCGGGCATCGTCTTGATGAAGGTGTCGGACACCTCCCTGACATGGTTCAGCGTGTCGATCAGGTTGGCGCCGATGCGCTTCTTCACCTCGATGGCGATGGCCGGCTTGCCGTCGAGGCGAGTGACCGTCTCGGCGTCCTTGAAGGTCGAGCGTATGGTGGCGATGTCCTTGGCCTGCACCACGGCGTTGGGTGTGGCGACGACCGGCAGGTTGGCCACGTCCTCGGGCGTCTCGATCAGCGACGGCACCTTGACCGCGTATTTGCCTTCCGAGCCTTCGAGATTGCCGGCGGCGACCAGGCTGTTGGAGGCGCCGACGCCTTGCATCAGCTGGTCGAGCTGCAGCCCGTAGGAGGACAGCTTCACCGGATCGATGACCACTTCGACCAGATCGTCGCGCGCGCCCTGCAGCGAGCCTTCCAGCACGCCCGGTACCTCTTCGATACGGTCGCGCAGTTCGCGCGCAGCCGCCGTCAGCACGCGCTCCGGCACGTCGCCCGACAGAGTGACGACGAGGACCGGAAACTCGGAAACGTTGACCTCGTTGACCGTCGGCTCCTCGGCCGCCTGCGGCAGGTCGGCCTTGGCGTCCTGCACCTTGCTGCGCGTGTCCTGGAGCGCCGTGGCCAGATTGGTCTGCGGCTGGAACTCGACAAGCACGTAGCCGCCGCCCTGGAAGGCGGCCGAGCGCATCTCCTTGAGGCCCTTTAGGCTCTTCAGCTTGCTTTCCATCGGCCGCAGGAGAAGGCGTTCCGAATCCTCCGGCGAAATGCCCTGGTAGATCAGGCTGATATACATCATCGGGATCGGAACGTCGGGTTCCGCTTCCTTGGGCGTCGACTGATAGGCGACCCAGCCCGCCGCCAGCAGGAACAGCAGGGCGGATATTGTGAGGCGGGCGTTGTGGATTGCGAGTCTGACGATATCCATGACTTGATGCCTGCTGTTTCTTCGGAAGCGGCGAACTGGCGGGAGGCGCCGGAGATCCCGACGCCGGGCTTTGCGCTACTGCGTACCGGCGGTGGCTTCGCCGATCAGCTTGTTGATGGTCGCCTGGTCGGCCTCGACGGGCTTGACGATATCGCCTTCCTTCACCAGTTCCTGGCCGGCGACAATGATGCGCGCATCTTTCGGAATTCCGCCGAGCACGAGACCGTTCGGCATGTCGTCCACCAGGTCGATCGGGTAGAAGGCCACCTTGTCGTCGCTGCCGACGGCGCGGATGCCGAGATCGCCCTTGTCACCCAGCGTCACCACCGAACGCGGCAGCAGAACCGCGTCGGTCGGCTCGGCGCTGAGCGTGATCTCGGCCGTCATACCGGCGGGGATGCTGCCATCCGCATTTGGGATCGCCACTTCGACACGGAAGGTGCGGGTCTGGGAGGAGGCGTCGCGGCTGATATACCGCACGGTGCCGGTGACCTTCTGGTCGTTGACCAGGCGCACATTGGCCTCTTCGCCGATCTTGATGTAGCGCAGGTCGCGTTCGCTGATTTCGCCGCGGGCGATCACCGGATCGAGCTTGAGGATGGTCGCCACCTCGCCGCCTTGCATGACCGAGCTGCCGAGTTCCACCGGCACCCTGTCGATGACGCCGTCGAACGGCGCCTTGACCTCGTTGCGGTCGAGCTCAGCCTGCGCGGTCTCCAGCATCGATTGCGCCGAGGTCAAATTCGAGCGCGCCGTGTCGAGCTGCAGCTTCGGCAGATTGCCGGTCTTGGCCAGCCGTTCGGCGGCGTCGAGCTCGGCCTTGCGTTGCGCCAGCAACTGCTTGGCGTTGTCGACATTCGAGATTTTCTCTTCGGCCGCCAGCATCAGAACCAGATCGCCCGTCTTGACGTGCTGGCCTTGGCTGACCGGCAGTTTGTCGATGACACCGGCGACGCGCGTTGCTAGCACCGCCCGCTTGTCGGCCTCGGTCAACCCCGAAATGCGGATAGCGCGCGCATAGGTCTTGCGCGGCGGCGTCACCACCGCGACGGTGCGCGGCGCGGCTTTCGGCTCGGCTTGCGCCGTGTTCGGCTTGCCGGCCTCCGGCGTCTTGGCCTTTTCGGCCTCTGCCGCCCTCTGGGCGTCGGCGGCGGCACTGCCAACGGATGAAAACTCGCCCGTCGCCATCCAGGCGGCGAAACCGATGAGCACAACAATGGCAGCAAGCTTGTGAAACCTGATTTTCGGCATCGTCGTTTTTTCCACTGCGGGGTTTGGCCGGGACTGCGTCCTCCTCGAGGAGCGCGTCGCCGATATGGGTGCGCGCCAGGCCGTGTTCAAATTGCCGTGATCGGCGAAGCGCGCTTCTACATCAAGTTTGCAACGCAATATAGTCGGAAAGTTGCAGCAGCATTTCGAAGCCGGACGGGGCGTGAGTGCCGCGAAACGTTTTTTGCCCAGAGGCGGTGCGGCTTTGGCGGGCTTGCTGGCGACCGATGATCGGCCGTGAAAGGTCCGACGCCGCAAGGCCGGCGTCCGCTCTCGCAGGCACGATGCCGGCGCGGAGCGATTTTCAACCCGGCGCGGGTTTCGAGCACGATGATAACCTCGGCCTGACGGACCATCCCGGCGTGCGACATTTCACGCAACACACTGGAATTGCTTGAAGAACGGACCGTTCAACTCTGATCCAGATCGTCGTTCCCTGGTCAAGCCGGATGCTCCAGGAGCGAGGACGGGTCGCCTCGATGCGTCTGCTCCATCGCGTTCCGCCGTCTAGGCTTGAGACATGATATAGCCTCGAACAAAACGCCTGCTGGTGCTGTTCGTGGCAGTATTCCTCGCCCGCCAGTCACCGTTCCGGATACGGTCGAGGGATGGCGCCCAACAGCGGCGCCCGCACGACACTGGCAGCAGGCGTCAGCATGATGATGCGCGCCTCACACGCGATGGTTGTTGCTGGCGCCGGAAGGAACTTGCTGGCACCGGGCGGCAGATCACGCCCGTGTGACGGATGCGGGTTCAGGCCCGGCGACGCTCCGCTTCGGGGTTCTTGCGCGCGGCCAGGAATTCCTTCACCCGTCGGCCAGGTGCCGGACCCCGCACCGGCTTGAAGCCGTCGTCGAGCTCGCCGGAGAGGTCGAGCGTCGGCCGCTTGCCGACGGCATCGTAGTTCTCCTCCAGCCAATCGCTGGCAGCGGTGCGGCCAAGATCGCGCAGATAGGCCAGGAATGCCCATTCGGCATTGACCTTCGATGATGCCGACAGGTCCTTGAAGGCCTCATCGGCGTCAATGCGGTGCATGCGGATGTCCCGGTACTCGCCCCGCGGCAGGCGGCCGGCGGCGATCAGTTCCTTGACGAAGGCGATCGAACGGAATTCGCGCAGCAGCCCGGCGTTGAAGGTGATCTCGTCGATGCGGTTCTGGATCTCGTTGGCGCTTTTGGGCGTTCCCTCGCGCACGACCGGATTGATCTGCACCAAAAGCACGTCCTCGGTGGCAGCCGTCTTGAAGAACGGATAGAGCGCCGGATTGCCGCCATAACCGCCATCCCAATAGGGCACGCCCTTGACCTCGACGGCGCGGAACAGTTGCGGCAGGCAGGCCGAGGCCATCACTGTGTCGAGGTCGATCTCGCCATCGGAAAACACCCGTAGCTGTCCGGTCTCGACATTGGTGGCGGAAATGAACAGTTCCATCGACTTGCAGGCATGCACATTCTTGAAATCAATCTCCTGCGCAACGACGTCGCGCAGCGGATTGAGGCCGAGCGGGTTGGCGACATAGGGCGAGAACACGCGCGACATGGTGTCGAAGAAGACATAACCCGGCGTGTTCTCGATCGACCAATTGCCCCAGGCGACGTCCCACGGCATGCGCTGCACCGGGCTGAACCGGCCCTTCGCCGCCACCGCATGCCAGAAGTCGTCGAGCTTCTTGCGCGCGCCTTCGACGCCGCCGCGAACGAAGCCGTCGGCCAGCGCCACCGCGTTCATCGCGCCCGCGCTTGTGCCGGACACCGCTGCGATCTCCAGCCGGCCATCCTCCAGAAGCCGGTCGAGCACGCCCCAGGAAAAAGCCCCGTGGGAACCGCCGCCCTGAAGCGCGATGTTGATCTTCTTCTTTTCCTCCGCCTCGCCGTTCTTCGTCATGGCGTTCCTGTCGATCCGGTGCCTGACTTATTGCGCGCGCCCGGGAATCGGGGCGTCACCGTCACGGCAGACCTATGTTGCAGTGCAGCATATAAGGACACACCAAGGCAAGAACACGGGCACGGTCGCGTGATCGCATGAAATTTCGATCATGCAGAAACACCCCTCCGCCTCGCGGCAGAAGGGTGGCGCATCTTCGAAACAGATTTGATGCTCAGGCGACGAGGTCCGGCATCGGTCCGACATAGCGCGACAGCGGCCGGATCAGCCGTCCCGTCGTCTGCTGCTCGCGCGCATGCGCGACCCAACCGGCGACGCGCCCGGCCGCGAAGACATTGCTGAAGGCTTGGCTGGGAAAACCCGCCGCTTCCAGCACCAGCGCGGTGTAGAACTCGACATTGGTCTGCAGCGAGCGCTGCGGCTTGGCAATCCGAAGCACATCGAGCGCCGTCTGTTCGACTGTCTCGGCGAAGGCCAGCCGGCGACCGGTCTCGCCCTCGCCGCCGAGCTGCCGCACCACCGCCTTCAGCACATCGGCGCGCGGATCGCGCACGCGGTAGATGCGGTGGCCGAAGCCCATGATGCGTTTACCACGCGCGATCTCGCCGCGCAGCCAGCCGGCGGCGTCGCCATGCGCCTGGATGGCGTCGAGCATCTCGATGACAGGGCCGGGCGCGCCGCCATGCAGCGGCCCCTTAAGCGCGCCGAGGCCAGCCAGCACCGACGATGTCAGCCCGGCCTGCGTCGAGGCGACGATGCGCGTGGCGAAGGTCGAGGCATTGAGGCCGTGGTCGCAGACGGTCACGAGGTAAGTGTCGAGTGCCCTTGCCAGAGCCGGCGTCGGCACGGAACCGTCGAGCATCCTCAGCATATCGGCGGCATGATCGGCCCTCCCATCCGGCGCGACCGGCTGCTCGCCGCGCCGCAGGCGCAACAGCGCCGGCGTCAGCACGGCGGGCGCCGCGATCAGCCCAAGCGCGTCCGTCAGCGTCTCGCCGTCAGGCAGCAACGCCATGCCGGCACGCATGGCGCTATAGACGTCGAGCGGCGCCAGCAGGGGCAGGCAAGACAAGAGCCGGTCGAACACCTCGACGCGCGCCTGGCCCAGTCTCGCGGCCAGTTCCGCGTCTCCGGGAAGGTCGTAGAAGAAGCCGTCGAGAAGCAGGCGAACGACCTGCGGATAGTTCCATCGCCCGGCCAGTTCCGGCAGGGAGTACCCCCGGATCGTCAAGCGGCCGCCCAGCCCATCCACGTCGGACAGCACCGTTTCCGCCGCCACCACATCATCGAGCCCGTTCGCCATGGCTTTGTCTCCTTGAGCTTTTCCGACACTAAGGATAAGGATGGGCAACACGCGCATCAATCTTGATCAACATAATCAATATGGGACCGACATGTCCGAATGGCTGTCGCGGGACGAGGCACTGGAACGGCTCAAGGTGCGGCCGCAGACGCTCTACGCCTATGTCAGTCGCGGGCGCATCGGCATGCGCCCGGACAGTGCCGATCCACGCCGCAGCCAATATCGCGTCGACGATATCGCGGCCCTGATGATGCGAAGAGAGCGCGGACGCAGCCCATCGGCCATCGCCGAAAGCGCCATCGCCTGGGGCGAACCCTCGCTCGTCACCTCGATCTCGACCGTTTCGCACGGCCACCTTGTCTATCGGGGCCGCGACGCCGTTGCGCTGTCCGAACATGCCACGCTCGAAGAGACCGCCGCCGTGCTGTGGGCCCTGCCTGAGCCGGTGGGTTTCGAGGCTCCGGCCTCGGATCAATCCCAACAACTCGGCCGAGCCACGGCCTTCATGCAACTTGCCATGCTCGCCGGCCAGGCGCGGCCTTCACTAGGGCGCGGCGCCGCCTCGCTGTGCGCCGACGCCGCGCGCGCGATCGGCGTGCTAGCCGGCGCTCTTGGCGCCTCGGCGGGATCAGATCCGGTGCACATGCGGTTGGCGCGAGGCTGGTCGGTGGATGAAGGCGGGGCGCAGGCTATCCGGCGCGCCCTTGTGCTGCTTGCCGATCACGAACTCAACGCATCGACCTTCGCGGCGCGCGTCGCGGCCTCGACCGGAGCCTCGCCCGCCGCCTGCCTGCTCGCGGGTCTGGCGACACTTTCCGGTCCGCGGCACGGTGGCGCCGGCGAGGCGGTGATGCAACTCGCGGACGATGCGGCGCGGCACGGCGCCGATGCGGCGATCCGGCGCTGGCTCGGCCATGACAGGCCTTTGCCAGCGTTTGGCCATCCGCTCTATCCCGAAGGCGATCCCCGCGCCACGGCGCTTTTGGCGGCCATCGAGAACACCGACAGAACATTGCGATCGCTGGAAATCGCCGCCATTGCCGCGACCGGCGCCCGCCCGAACGTCGACTTTGCCCTGGCCGTTCTGACGCGCAGCCTCGACCTGCCGCGCGATGCGCCGTTCCAGCTGTTCGCGCTTGGGCGCAGCGTTGGCTGGGCCGCCCACATGGTCGAACAGGCAATGAGCGGCGGCAGCATCAGGCCGCGCGGTCGCTATGAGGGATTATTGCCGTAGGATCGGAAGAAAAGCGCTGCGCGCTCACGACATGGTGTCGAGCTTGCGCTGCATGGCCGCGATCTGGTCCTTCAACTGCTGCAGATCGTCGGGTTTTTCCGGCGTTTCCTTCCTGGCCGGTTCGGCGGGGGCCGCCGCAGGTGCCGAGCCTGCCGGCGGGAAAGGCGTGAACAGCCGCATGGCATTCTGGAACATTTCCATGTTGCGGCGCGTCTGCTCCTCCAGCGCCTTGATCGGCGTGGCCATCTTCATCATGTCGAGTGGTGACTTGCCGATGGCGCCCTTCATCTGCTCGCGGAAGCGCTCCTGTTCCTTGGAGAAGGCGATCATCGACTGTTCGAGGAAGCTCGGCACGATCATCTGCATCTGGTCGCCGTAGAAGGCGATCAACTGGCGCAGGAACGGGATCGGCAGCATGTTCTGCCCGTCCTTGTTCTCCAATTCGAAGATGATCTGGGTCAGAACCGGATGCGTGATGTCGTCGCCGGTCTTGGCGTCCTGCACCGTGAACTCTTCGCCCTTCTTGACCATTTCGGCCAGGTCCTCGAGCGTCACATAGGTGCTGGTGCCGGTGTTGTAGAGCCGGCGATTGGCATATTTCTTGATGACGATCGGATCGTCTTTCGCAGCCATCTGCATCCTCCCCGGACACCGGCGCGCCTGAGTAAGCCGCCGGTAACGATTGCGCCCGTTCAAAGGATATGCGCAAAAGCGTCACAATTCCAAGCAGTTTGTGCAGTGCGGGATTAATTATCGCTGCATGGCCGGTGAAATATGCTGCGCAGCAGCGGACAGCTTGATGTCGCGGCCATGCGCAGCTTGCTTGCGACGCATGGGTGCCCTGCCGATTTCCGGTTTGACTCGGGGTTGGGAAAGGGCAAGAAAAGTCTTCAATGACAGAACATCAGCTTGAAGTTTGGAGAACAGAATGCCCGCTTCCAATGCCATCGTCGTCGCCAGCGCGGCGCGCACACCGGTCGGTTCCTTCAACGGCGCTTTCGCCGCCACCCCGGCTCACGAGCTTGGCGCCGTCGTCGTAAGGGAATTGTTGTCGCGCGCCGGCGTCGAGGCGGCCGAAGTCGACGAGGTCATTCTTGGCCAGGTGCTGACCGCGGCCCAAGGGCAGAACCCCGCCCGCCAGGCTTCGATCCTCGCCGGGCTGCCCAGGGAGACCACCGCCTGGGGCCTCAACCAGGTGTGCGGCTCGGGCCTGCGCGCCATCGCGCTCGGCATGCAGCAGATCGCCACCGGCGATGCCAAGGTGGTTGTCGCCGGCGGCCAGGAATCGATGTCGATGTCGCCGCACGCCCAGCATCTGCGCGCTGGCGTCAAGATGGGCGACTACAAGATGATCGACACCATGATCAAGGATGGACTGTGGGATGCCTTTAATGGCTATCACATGGGCAACACGGCCGAGAACGTCGCCCGCCAGTTCCAGATCACCCGCGAGGACCAGGACCAGTTCGCGCTGGCCTCGCAGAACAAGGCCGAGGCCGCGCAGAAGGCCGGCCGGTTCAAGGACGAGATCGTCGCCTTCACCATCAAGGGCAAGAAGGGCGATACAATTGTCGACCAGGACGAATACATCCGCCATGGCGCGACGCTGGATGCCATGACCAAACTGAAGCCGGCCTTCGACAAGGACGGCACTGTGACCGCCGCCAATGCCTCCGGCATCAACGACGGCGCCGCCGGCGCGCTTTTGATGAGCGAAGCGGAAGCTGCCAGGCGGGGCATCACCCCGCTGGCGCGCATCGTCTCCTGGGCGACCGCGGGCGTTGACCCGGCGATCATGGGCACCGGTCCGATTCCCGCCTCGCGAAAAGCGCTGGAAAAGGCCGGCTGGTCGGTCGGCGATCTCGACCTGATCGAGGCCAACGAGGCTTTCGCCGCGCAGGCCTGCGCGGTCAACAAGGACATGGGCTGGGATCCCTCGATCGTCAACGTCAATGGCGGCGCCATCGCCATCGGTCATCCGATCGGCGCCTCTGGCGCGCGCATTTTCAACACCCTGGTCCACGAGATGCGCCGAAGAGGTGCCAAGAAGGGTCTCTCCACCCTGTGCATCGGCGGCGGCATGGGTGTCGCCATGTGCGTCGAAGCGCTCTAAAAGACTCTAAAAGAGAAGTGAATGGGGAGTAGCGAATAGGGAAGAACGGCGTCGGCGCAATGGGATATCTGATCCCTGCTCGTTATTCGCTGCTCCCTGTTCACTCTCCCAACCAAAGGGAGGGAGCGCATGACCAAGGTTGCAATCGTCACGGGCGGATCGCGCGGCATCGGCGCGGCAATATCGATGGCGCTGAAGGAAGCCGGCTATTCGGTTGCCGCCAACTACGCCGGCAATGATGAGGCGGCGAGCAAGTTCACGGCCACAACCGGCATCAAGACCTACAAATGGTCGGTCGCCGACTACGACGCCTGCGCCGCCGGCATCAAGCAGGTCGAGGCCGATCTGGGCCCGGTCGCGGTGCTGGTCAACAATGCCGGCATCACGCGCGACGCAATGTTCCACAAGCTGACGCGTGAGCAGTGGAAGGAGGTCATCGACACCAATCTCTCCGGCGTTTTCAACATGACGCATCCGCTGTGGAGCGGCATGCGCGACCGCAAGTTCGGCCGCGTCATCACCATCTCCTCCATCAATGGCCAGAAGGGCCAGGCCGGGCAGGTCAACTACTCCGCGGCCAAGGCCGGCGACATCGGTTTCTCGAAGGCTCTGGCCCAGGAAGGAGCCCGCGCGGGCATCACCGTCAACATCATCTGCCCAGGCTATATCGCCACCGAAATGGTCCGGGCGATCGATGAGAAGGTGCTCAACGAACGCATCATCCCGCTAATCCCGGTCGGGCGCCTCGGCGAGCCGGAGGAGATCGCGCGCTGCGTCGTCTTCCTCGCCTCCGAGGACGCCGGCTTCATCACGGGATCGACCATCACCGCCAATGGCGGCCAGTACTTCGCCTGAGGTCTCGCCGGGCTGCCGGCTTCCCGGTGCCGATTGAAGGAGGGCTCGTTCGCCATCCGCTTCGGATGTCCGTGACGCCGTCCGATGACGGCTGTCGGCCTGCTGTTCCAATCCGGCACGCAAAGGTTAATCGCGGCAGCGGGTATTGTGCAAAACTGCCTGGATAAGCTGTGCATTGTCGGTGGAAAACCTGTGCGTAACACTACATCTTGTCGTGAACAAACAGGGAAAATCCCGACATCGCCGATTCGTCGCCCTTTCGTTCCATGTTTGGCCGCAATGTTAACGAGAGCAGTTGCAATCGCCTATCAAACTGTTAATTTCTATTAAGAAAGTTCAACAATTTCATAAGCTTGGATGAAGCAAGGCGGGCTGCCACACGGCTTTGCCAGCGAAAGTTAACGGCAGCTCTCGCCTAGCATGAAACGGGCCAATTCCGTGATTCAGCATGTGGTAAGGATCATCAGCCAAAACTCCACATCTAGCCGTGAACAAAACCTGAATCCGGGCGAGTCAGCGATTCGTCGCCGATTCGTTCCAGACTCGTTCCAACCCTTAATCAGCAGCCGAACCGAAGCTCGACGGAGGTGACTTCGAACCGCCAGCGGAACATTCCGCTTTCGCTTCGCGCCTGAAATCCCTATGTGTCGCCTGTCATACGCGCCACCCGAGGCGTGCTCCCGACAATGAGAGGCCAGAAAGCCTTATTTCCGAGCCGATGAACATCCATCCGAAACCCACCGAGCCGCTGATCCTATCGGGTCGCGACGTGACTGCCGTGCTTGGGCCGACCAACACAGGCAAGACCCATCTCGCCATCGAGCGCATGGTGGCGCATGAAAGCGGCATCATCGGCCTGCCGCTCAGGCTCTTGGCGCGAGAGGTCTACACCCGCGTCTGCGAAAAGGTCGGTGCCCACAAGGTGGCGCTCATCACCGGCGAGGAGAAGATCCAGCCGCCAGGCGCCAGATATTCGGTCTGTACCGTCGAAGCCATGCCGCGCGAGACCGATGCCGCCTTCGTCGCTATCGACGAGGTGCAGCTTGCCGGTGATCTCGAGCGCGGCCATATCTTCACCGACCGCATCCTGCATCTGCGCGGCCGCCAGGAGACGCTGCTGCTCGGCGCCGCCACCATGCACGGCATCTTGCAGCGCCTTTTGAAAGGCGTCTCGGTGGTGACGCGGCCGCGGCTGTCGCACCTCGCCTATGCCGGTTCGAAGAAGCTGACCCGCTTGCCCCGGCGCACAGCGATCGTCGCCTTCTCCGCCGACGAGGTTTATGCCATCGCCGAACTGATCCGCCGCCAGCAGGGCGGTGCGGCCGTCGTGCTTGGCGCGCTCTCGCCCCGCACCCGCAACGCCCAGGTGGCGCTGTTTCAGTCGGGCGACGTCGACTATCTCGTCGCCACCGATGCCATCGGCATGGGCCTTAACCTCGATCTCGACCATGTCGCCTTCGCCCAGAACCGCAAGTTCGACGGCTACCAGTATCGCAACCTGACGGCGGCCGAACTTGGCCAGATCGCCGGGCGCGCCGGCCGGCACCTGCGCGACGGCACGTTTGGCGTCACCGGCCAGGTCGACCCGCTGGACGAGGAATTGGTCAAGAAGATCGAAAGCCACGACTTCGACCCGGTGAAGGTTCTGCAATGGCGCACAGCGCGTTTCAATTTCGCCAGCCTCGACGCGCTGAAGCGCTCGATTGAGACCAATGCCCCGGTGGAGGGCCTGACCCGTGCGCTGCCGGCAGTCGATGCGCAGGCGCTCGAGCACCTGTCGCGTGACGAGGACATCAGGGCGCTCGCCACCGACGCAAGGCGCGTCGCGCTGCTGTGGGAGGCCTGCGCGCTCCCCGACTACCGCAAGATAGCGCCGGCCCAGCACGCCGACCTCATTGCGTCGATCTACATGGACCTCGCCAGGCATGGCCATGTCGACGAGAATTACATGGCCGAGCAGGTGCGCCGCGCCGACACCACCGAGGGCGACATCGATACGCTGTCGCATCGCATCGCCCAGATCCGCACCTGGACATTCGTGTCGAACCGGCCCGGCTGGCTGGCCGATCAGGCACACTGGCAGGAAAAGACGCGCGAAATCGAAGACAGATTGTCGGATGCGCTGCATGAGCGGTTGACGAAACGCTTCGTAGACCGCAGGACTTCCGTCCTCATGCGGCGCCTTAGAGAAAATACCATGCCTGAAGCCGAAATAAGCCCAACCGGAACCGTCCTCGTCGAAGGCCACCATGTCGGCGAGTTGCAGGGGTTCCGTTTCACCGCCGATCAGAGCGCTGGCGGCGAAGACGCCAAGGCCGTGCGCGCGGCCGCCCAGAAGGCGCTGGCGGCGGAGTTCGAGGCACGCGCCGAACGCTTCGGCGCCTGCGCCAATGGCGACATCGCGCTCGGTTCCGACGGCACGCTGCGCTGGATCGGCGCGCCGATCGGCACGCTTGTTGCCGGCGAGGACGCGCTGAAGCCGCGCCTGGTGCTTTTGGCCGATGAACAGCTGACCGGCCCGGCGCGTGACAAGGTCGCGGCGCGTGCCGAGCGCTTCGTCAATTTCCAGATCGAATCCCTGCTGAAGCCGCTGGTCGATTTGAAGAATGCCGAGCAGATATCGGGTATCGGCCGCGGCATCGCCTTCCAGCTGGTCGAGAATTTCGGCCTTATCAATCGCCGCGACATCGCCGAGGAGATGAAGTCGCTCGACCAGGAAGGCCGCGCGGCATTGCGCCGGCTGGGCGTGCGCTTCGGCGCCTATCATGTCTTCGTGCCGGCGCTGATCAAGCCGGCGCCCGCGGGATTGGTGACGTTGCTGTGGGCGCTGAAAAACGACGGCAAGGACAAGCCCGGCTTCGGCGACGTCGTCCATGCGCTGGCATCGGGCCGCACCTCGGTGGTCATCGATCCGGCTTTCGACAAGGCCTTCTACAAGCTTGCCGGCTACCGCAATCTCGGCCGCCGCGCCGTGCGCATCGACATTCTGGAACGGCTGGCCGACCTGATCCGCCCGGCGACCAACTGGAAGCCCGGCCTCGGCCAGCGTCCGGATGGCGCCTATGACGGCCAGTCTTTCATGGTGACGCCGCCGATGATGTCGATTCTCGGCGCCACGGCCGATGACATGGAAGAAATCCTGAAAGGTCTTGGCTACCGTGCCGAGCCGAAGCCGGCGGCCGAAGTCAAGGCACGGCTGGAAGCGCAGGACAATGCCGCCCGGGAAGCCGTGGCGGCCAAGCTGGCAGCGGAAGAGGCCGCGCGCACCGAGCAGGCCAAGGCGGCGGAGGCGGCTGCGACGGACACGCCTGAGGAGACATCAGCGGAAGATCCGGAAACTGCGACTGCCCAGACCGCCGTCGAAATTCCTGCTGAACCCATTGCGGAACCGGCCGAAACTGTTGCGGAAGAACAACCCGAAGCTCCAGCCGAAGCTACGGAAGAGGTTGCGCCTGTAGCAGAAGCCGTGCCTGAGACTCCTGCCGCCGAAAGCGCCGACGCTCTCACTTCCCCCTCGACGGGGGAGATCGCGGAGCGAGGCGAGGAGGGGGACAGCGCCGACGCTCCCCAACAGGGACCCGCTGCGGAAGCCGAAGAGCCTAAGCCGATCCTGTTGTGGCGGCAGGGCCGCTTCGACCAGCGGCCTCGTCACCGTCACCACGAGAACCGCGCCCGGCCGCGCAACGGCCAGGCGGCGCGCTCCGATGCCCCGGCGGATGCCGCTGTCGGCCAGCCCGGCACCCGGCCCGCCCATGAAGGGCGCCGCGATGGCGCCGGCAAGCCGCGTTTCGATCGCTCGAAGTTCAAGCCCAGGCCGCAAGGCGAAGGCGGGGAACGGCGGGAGGGAAAGCCGCAGGGCGAGCGTTCTGACCGCCGTGAGGGCCGGCCGGGCAGCAGGCCGGAAGGCAAGGGCGGCCCGCAAGGCGGCAAACCCTCGTTTCAGGCAAAACCGCGCGAGGAGCGCCCGGTGCGCTTCGATCCCGACTCTCCCTTCGCCAAGCTCGCCGCTTTGCGCGACCAGCTGAAGAAATAGCCGCACAGGATCCGATGGTCGCCCCGATGGCCACCGACCGCCAGCGTATCGACAAATGGCTGTTCTTCTCGCGCGCGGTGAAATCGCGCTCGCTGGCCGCCAAACTGGTCGTGGCCGGCCGGGTGCGCATCAATCGCGACAAAGCAGCGCAGGCCTCCGACCTGGTCAAGCCTGGCGACGTCCTGACCATCACGCTGGAGCGGCGCATCTTCATCTGGAAGGTGCTCGATGCGGGAAGCCGGCGCGGCCCCGCCGTGGAGGCACGCACGCTCTACGAAGACATGTCGCCGCCTGCCGCACCGACGGGCGAGGCGCCTCCCGACGCGATCCCAGGGCTGCGCGAGGCCGGAAGCGGCCGCCCGACGAAGAAGGAGCGCCGCGAGACCGACCGCTTGCTTGGCGACGACTGACCGCCGGTGCACGGAGGGAGCATGTATGTTCTTCCACGCCGCCGACACAACGGTCCGAGCACATGACCGATGCCCGCCATTGCCGACCCGTTGGAATTCCATTCCGGCAATGCGGACATGGCCGGAATGGCCGCCCTTGCAAGCGGGCGCCAAAGGCGTTACCTCACGGAAAAAGCCAACAAAAACGGGACGTCCCGGAGCAGATCGATGACCTATGTCGTGACCGACAATTGCATCAAATGCAAATATATGGACTGCATCGAGGTCTGTCCGGTCGACTGTTTCTACGAGGGCGAGAACATGCTCGTCATCCATCCCGACGAGTGCATTGACTGCGGTGTCTGCGAACCGGAATGCCCCGCCGACGCGATCAAGCCCGATACTGAGTCGGGCCTCGACAAATGGCTGCAGATAAACACCGAATACGCTGAGAAATGGCCTAATATCACCGCCAAGAAGGAGCCGCCGGCCGACGCCAAGGCCTTCGATGGCGAGGCCGGCAAGTTCGAGAAATATTTCTCGGCTGAACCCGGAGAAGGCGACTGACAGCGCTGCCGTTTCAACCGGCATGACGCGGCGTAAGAGGTACGGCCTATTAACCGCCTTGACAGGCGGCGTGAACCTGTGGCCTTCGCTTATGCAGCAAAACCTTGATTCTTCCGACTTTTTGTGTTACATGAGCGAAACATGCCGGTGACACAACGTCGATTTATGGCGCTAACGCCCCAAATCACTGAAAGGTGAAAATCCCATATCGGACCAGAGCGATCTGGGCCAGGCGATCGCAATCGTGCGGTTTGCCGGTCCCGGCTTTTCCGGTGGGTTCATCTGTTGTGCGGCTAATGATCGGTAACCCGATCGCGCGAGTTCAGCCGGCACCGCCGCCGGCCCACAACAAGGAGTTCAGGGCGTAATGGCAACGATCACCCCGCAGAAGAAGTCCACCGCTGCACGTCACGGTTTCAAGACCGGCGAGTACATCGTCTATCCGGCGCATGGTGTCGGCCAGATCGTCTCGATCGACGAGCAGGAAGTGGCCGGGCACAAGCTGGAACTGTTCGTCATCGATTTCCAGAAGGACAAGATGCGCCTCAAGGTGCCGGTCGCCAAGGCAACCTCGATCGGCATGCGCAAGCTGTCGGAAGAGGATTATGTCGAACGCGCACTGAAGGTCGTGCAAGGCCGCGCCCGCGTCAAGCGCACCATGTGGTCGCGTCGCGCGCAGGAATATGATGCCAAGATCAATTCCGGCGACCTGATCTCGATCTCGGAAGTTGTTCGCGACCTCTACCGCGCCGACAACCAGCCGGAGCAGTCCTATTCCGAACGCCAGCTCTACGAAGCCGCGCTCGACCGCATGGCCCGCGAGATCGCCGCTGTCAACCGCATGTCGGAAACCGAAGCCGTGCGTTTGATCGAGGTCAATCTCAACAAGGGCCCTAAGCGCGGCGCCAAGGCCGACAATGAGGAAGCCGAGCAGGAAGAAGCTGCCTGAGGCCTTGCGCCTTGCAGGCAATATTTGGAAAGTTGGTGCACGCCCTCGGCGTGCAATCGTCACAGGAACGTTAGGCGGGTCGCTTCCTTCTTGCCTTGGGCGAAACCGGCACGGGCCGCGGGGATGCGGGTCGCCAGATCCATCTGGTTGGTGCCCATTGCGGCGCGGGAATCGACGTCAGGCGTGATCACCACCACCCGGCTGCCCTGCTGGAGCAGGGCTTCGACCTCGCTTGCAAGGTCCGCGCCCGGCGGTCTGCGCAGGCCCTCGAACTGGCCTTCCGGTAGCGGCCCGCTCCGTCCGCTGAACGGCGAGAGCACGATCACGTTCGCATAGCCCGAGGCAAGGTCGGCATTATCGGCGGAGCGCACGCCACCGGAGATGTAGCGGACGCCATTGATGCTGTGCGTAGGCCCCGCACCGGGCAGCGCGGTGCTCGCGGTGGCCGCGTCAACCAGATCGACGCCGGAATCGCGGTCGAACGCGGCCAGTTCACCGGTAAGCGCGTCGACGGCCACCACGATCATCGGCCTTTCCGGCCATTCATGGCGAGGCAATCTGGCGGCGACCAGCGCGCGCCGCTGTTTGGCCACTTCAGGTCCGAATTTGGCATCGCTCTCCAATCCGAATGCGCCCATCGCCCGTTGCAGATCGGCTGCCGAGGTAGCGGCGGCGGAAATAGAACGCATCCGCTCGAATACACTATCCATCGGCGGCAACGGCGGTTGACGGCTCGGTCCGGCCGGTTGAACCGGCAGCGGGGACAGCACCGCGGCCAACAGTTCGCCCGGCGGTATGCCGCTGCGCACCTGCACTACCGCATTGGCGCCTGCCGAGGTTCCGATCACCAGATCGGCGGCCTCCGTCAGATCGACACCAGCTTCGGCGAGGCCCGCGATGATGCCGATCAGCCAGGCATTTCCGGCGGCCCCGCCACCACCGAGAACAAGAGCAACGTTGCGAACCATCGGCCCCACTATTGCAGCGCATGGACACGCCCGTCCATCGAAATAGAAACACCGTGCCTGACGGCGGCTCACGAGGATAAATGCCCGGCAGGGAGCAAGCGCAGCGCAGGCCTAGGACGAGAAATTGCCGCCTTCTCCCCCACCCTCCTTCTCCGCCATTTCCTGCTTTAGCGTCGCGATGAACCGTCTTGTCCGTTCGCGCTCCGGATTGCCGAACAGCACCGCCGCGGGGCCCTTTTCGACGACAATGCCGGCCTCGAGGAACACCACCTCGCGAGCGATCTTTGAAGCAAGCCGCAGATCGTGCGTGGCCATCACCATCGTCGTCCCCTCGCTGGCGAGCCGGCCGAGCACGTCGACGACTTCCTGCGCCAGTTCCGGGTCGAGCGCGGAGGTCGGCTCGTCGCACAAAAGCACCTTTGGCGACGGCGCCAGCGCCCGGGCGATCGCTACCCGCTGCTGCTGGCCGCCCGACAGCGTTGCCGGCCAGGCATCGACCTTGTGCGCCATGCCGACCTTTTCCAGCAGCGCGAGCGCCCGTTCGCGCGCCCGTGCGTGGGGCCACTTCAGCACCGTCACCAGCCCTTCCATGACGTTCTCGATCGCGGTGCGATGCGGGAACAGTTGGAAGTTCTGGAACACCATGCCGGTCTGCAGCCGCAGCCGCTGAATGTCCCGGGCCGCCACCTTCGCTCCCGGATGGAACTCCAGCGCCTGATCGCCGATACGCACTGTGCCCGAAGTTGGGATCTCAAGCAGGTTGATGCAGCGCAGCAGCGTACTTTTGCCACCACCCGAAGGACCGACCAGCGCGGTGACGCTGCCTTCGGCAATGGCAACCGTCACGCCCTTCAGCACGAGATTGTCGCCGAAGCGCTTTTCGATGTTGGCAAGGTCGATCACGAGCGCGCCTCCAGGAACCCGCCATAGCGATTGAGCCGCGCCTCCAGCCGCGTCTGCAAGGCCGACAGCACCGAACTCATCGCCAGATAGAGGATCGCCGCCTCGACATAGAGGATCAGCGGCTCATAGGTGGTGGCGACGATACGCTGCGCGGCCTGGAACATTTCCGGCACGGTGATGGCGGCGGCCAGCGACGTGTCCTTGACCAGCGAGATGAAGGTGTTGGAGAGCGGCGGCACCGCCACGCGCCCAGCCTGCGGCAAGATGGTGCGGCGCATCGCCTGGCTCCAGGTCATGCCGATCGAATAGGCCGCCTCCCATTGCCCCTTTGGCACCGCGCCTATCGCCGCGCGAACGATTTCCGACGAGTAGGCCCCGATATTGAGCGTGAAGCCGATCAACGCCGCGGGAAACGCGTCAAGCAGGATGCCGGCCGAGGGCAGGCCGTAGAAGATCAGGAACAGCTGCACCAAGAGCGGCGTGCCGCGGAATATCCACACGTAGAAGCGCGCCACCGCGACCAGGGGCATTGGCCCGAAGAGCCGGATCAGCGCGGTTCCAAGACCGACGCTCAAGCCAAGCACAAAGGACAGGAGCGTCAGCGGTACGGTGAAGATCAACGCGGCCCACAGCAGCGAAGGCAGCGATTCCAGCATGAGTTGCAGCCAGTGCGGCACGAAAGGGCTCCTTCTTGCGACTGCCGTATATCACGCGAAAGGCGGCGGGCCGTCAAAACGGTCCGCCGCCGGGCGATGTCGCGCGGGCCAACGGCCCGGCCGTAAATTACTTCGAAACGTCCTGTCCGAAATACTTGTCTGCGATCTTCTGATAGGTGCCGTCCGCCTTGATGTCGGCCAGCGCCTTGTTGATCGCGGCAACCAGTTCCGGGTCGCCCTTGCGAACGATGACGCCGGAATAGTCGGCGTTCTCTTCCTGGGCCGCGATCTTCACATTGGCATCCGGCTTGTGCTTCTTGAAGTCGAGGAAGGACAGGCTGTCATTGATGGTTGCGTCGGCGCGGCCGGTCAGAAGCAGCTGGATCGACTGGTCGAACCCGTCGGTGCCGACCAGTTCGGCGCCGTTGGCCTCGGCCAGTTTGCCGAAATTCGAAGTCAGCGACTGCGCCGACTTCTTGCCCTTGAGATCGGCGAAACTCTTGATGTCGGTATTGTCGCCGCGCACGATCAGCACTGCCTTGGAGGCGATGTAGGGGTCGGAGAAATCGTATTTCGCCTTGCGGGCGTCGGTGATGCCGACTTCGTTGATGACCGCGTCATAGCGGTTGGCATCGAGGCCCGCGATCAGCCCGTCCCATTTGCCCTCGAGGAACTCTACCTTCACGCCGAGCTTGTCGCCGATCGCCTTGGCGATTTCGACATCGAAGCCGACCAGCGCTCCGCCGGCATCATGAAAGGTAAAGGGTGCGTAGGTGCCCTCCGTGCCGACCTTGATGACGCCGGCCTGCTTGATCTGGTCGAGATTGGCGCCGGCATAGCCTGCGGTAACAGCCAGAACCTGCAAAGTTCCGGCGACGATGAGCGACTTGAGCCATTTCATTTTTCTGTGATCCCGTCCTGGCCTGATATCCGGCATGGTGTGTGAGCGCTGGAAATTGACAGATGTGAGTTGAAAAAATAAGGAATGAGATTTCAAAAACATCCATTATTCGGAATCGGATTCTACCACTGACGTTTCTGGCGGTGCCTCGAACCCGCCCGGAGTTTTTTCGCGCAGCCTCCACGCCGCGCCGCCGGCGGCGGAACCTTTCCCGCGCATGGCACGTTTTGCGTTCGTTGTAGGGCAGGACGCCGTCATTTCAAGTCGAGCGGCTGCCGGGTTTCGAAATGACATCCGTATCGCCAGAGCCAGGGAGTGCCTCATGATGGAAGACACGGCAGGACGGATCATGGTCCGCGCGGCAATGAGGGCTCCCTATCTCGAACGCGACGAGGAGTTGCGGCTGGCGCTGCGCTGGAAAAAGGACAACGACCAGAACGCGCTGCACAGCATCACCGTGGCGCATATGCGCCTGGTCATTTCCATGGCCTCCAAATTCCGTCATTACGGCCTGCCGCTTGGCGATCTGGTCCAGGAGGGCCATGTCGGCCTGCTCGAGGCCGCGGCCCGTTTCGAGCCGGAGCGCGAAGTGCGGTTTTCGACCTATGCGACCTGGTGGATCCGGGCCTCGATGCAGGACTACATCCTGCGCAACTGGTCGATCGTGCGCGGCGGCACCAGCTCGGCGCAAAAGGCTCTGTTCTTCAACCTGCGGCGCCTGCGCGCCCGGCTGGCGAACGGCGCCGCGGAGCCGCTGTCGAACAGGACGTTGTACCGCGAGGTTTCAGCGGCCCTCGGCGTCTCCGAAGCCGATGTCGCGCTGATGGATTCGCGGCTCTCGGCGCCCGACTCCTCCCTCAATGTCCCGCTTGCCGACGATGGGGGCGCGACCGAGCGGATGGACTTCCTCGTGTCGGACGATCCCTTGCCCGACGAGGTCGTCAGCGACACCATCGATATCGAACGCCGCTCGATGTGGCTGAAGGCGGCGCTTGCCGCACTCAACGCGCGTGAGCTGCGCATCATCGAGGAGCGTCGGCTGAGCGACGAGGGCGCGACGCTCGAAGCGCTCGGCGAGACGCTTGGCATTTCCAAGGAACGCGTGCGCCAGATCGAGGCCCGCGCCATGGAAAAGCTGAAAGTGGCGCTGGTGAAGCAGAATCCGGAATTCCTCGCCACCGCCGCCTAAATCCATTCCAGGAAAACTACCTAGAAGTTTCTCGTCCCAAAAACGAGAGAGCGGGTCAGCGCCGACTATCGGCTATTTGTCGGTGACGATCTTGACCTTGTCGCCGGCCGAAACCGCAGCCCCCGGCGACAGCGCGTTGAGCACCCGGAACAGGTCGAGTTTGCGGTCGACGCCGACCATCTGCGCCGAAAGCGAACCCATCGTCTGCCCCGGCTGGACGGTGACCACGCGGATATGCAGCGGCTTCAGCGCCGCCTTTTCGGCGGCACTCAGAATGCGGAACGAGCCGCTGACGGAACGCGCCACGGTGTCGAGCGACGTGCTGGCGGATGGTGCCGCCGTCAGCAGCCGGTAGACCTGGCCGCCGGCGCGGATTACCGCGATATCGAACTGCCAGCCTTCGGCGCCTGCATGCGCCGTCGCCGCCTCGTTGCCGTTGATCGTTTCCTGCCTGACGCTCGCGTCGTCGAGACCGGCCACCCAGCCGCTCCTGATATAATCGGTCAGCGCACGGTTCTTGTCGATCGACACGCCGTCGAAGCGGATCGCAATGTCGCCCGGCCCGGTCGCCGTCACGGCGGCGGCCGAATTGTCGATGATGAAGCCCTCCGGCACCGAGAAGGACACGCCCAGGCCCGGATGCAGAAAGGTCTCGCCGCGCACATACCCTTCTTCCGGCGTGTCGCCGTAGAGCAGGCCGTCTATCCCGGCGAGGAAGGCGTCGCGATCGCGGGTGCCGACGCCCGGCGGGCCGAACTGGCGGGCATGGCGTTGCGCAAGGTCGATACGCTGCGGCGTATTGGGATGCGTTGCCAGGAAATCGAGGCTGGCGTCGGTGGCGCCGCTGATCGAGCGGAAATCGGTGTAGGCCGACATGGACTGCAAGAAGCGGCCGGCGGCGTAAGGATCGTAGCCGGCTTCGCCGATCGACTTGATGCCGATCGCGTCGGCCTCCAGTTCCTGGTTGCGCGAAAACTGCGCCAGTCTCAGCTTGCCGCGGATCAGCGCCGCCTTGGCGGTCGGGCTGTCGCCGAGCACGTCGGAAACAACCTTGGTGGCGAGCCCCTCCTCGGCCTCGAGCTGCTGGCGCTGCAGGCCGTGGTTAGCGGTGACGTGGCCCATCTCATGCGCGATGACGGCGGCGAGCTCGGCCGAATCATTGGCCAGCGCCAGCAGGCCGCGCGTGACGTAGAGGTAGCCGCCCGGCAGTGCGAAGGCATTGACGTTGGGCGAATTGAGGATGGTGATACGATAGGTCTGGGTCGGGTTGGCCGACACCACCGTCAGGCTGCCTACGACCTTGGCGACCATGCGCTCGAGCTTGGGATCGGAGTATTCGCCGCCATAGGTCGCCAGGATGCGTGGATGCTGCGCCTTGGCCAGTTCGGCCAATTTGTTATTGGCCGCGACATTGTCGACCGTGATCGGTTTGTCGGAAGGCTGGAAGCCGGATTCCTGGACTTCCGGAGGTGTGAACATCTGGCAGCTTGCCAGGGCCACGACAAAGCCGGCCAGCGCCAGAAAGCGCGCCAGCATTTTCCCTCTTGGTCTTTCCGTGCCGGTCGGCAGAACGGCTTCCTTTCGGGTCTGGCGCATGCCCGCGAAAATCGGGGCGATCCTCGCAAGGGCTCATGCGCAAATCAAAGCATTACAGCATCCACGCCATACCAACGCGCGGCGGATGCTGCAGGCAAATCACGGCCTGCACCGGACCGGTACAGGGCGGACCTAGCCACACTACCTCTGTCATGGCAAGCAATCGCCCCGTCGCCAGGAGCCGGTTTGAGCGTAAATTATGTCCGCTTCCGGGCAATATCTCGTGATCCAGCCTCCCAGGCGCTTGTGCCAACATAGCGCCGGAAAACTTCAGGACCAGCCCCGGCAAAGAAATCATCCGCCTTGCCCTTGGCGGCAACCATGCCGTTGTCGAGGAACACCACCTCCTCACAAATACGGCGTGCGTCCTGTGGCTGATGCGTGACGAACAGCAGCGTCATGCCCCGCTCGGCATGCACGTCGGCGACAAGATCGAGCATGTCGTCGCGCAAGGCCGGTCCGAGTGAAGCGAAAGGCTCGTCCAGAAGAAGCACCGGGCGGTTGCGAACCAGCACGCGCGCCAATGCGACACGCTGGCGTTCGCCTCCCGAAAGTTCGCGCGGCAGGCGTCTTTCCTTGCCCGCGAGGCCGGTGCGCGCGATCGCCTCCGCGATGTCAGCGCGGTCGGCCTCGGTCAGCCGCAGCGAGGGCGAGCGGCCGAGCCCGACATTCTCTTCGACCGAAAGATGGGCAAAAAGATTGTTTTCCTGGAACACCATCGACACCGGCCGCGCCGAAGGCGGCGCCGCGCCGACATCGGCGCCGCCGATCAGCACGCGGCCAGCCTGCGGCGTCTCGAAGCCCGCCACCAGATTGAGCAGCGTCGACTTGCCCGAGCCGCTCGGCCCCATGATGGCGGTAATTTTCGACGCGGCGAAATCGACATCGAAAACGAGCGGCGCGTCGCCGTAGCTGAACGAGACCGTGTCCAGCCGCACCTCGGCTCCCCTTGTCGCACCATTGGTGGCGCCCGCAGCCATCAGTCTCGTTCTCCCCTTCCCAGCCCGCTCGCCGCCACCACAAGCGCAAGGCAGACCAGACCGAGCAGCAGCGCCAGGCCGGCGGCGTCCTCGGTACGGTAGCTGCCCATGCGCGCCAGGAGAAGGTAGGGCAAGGTCTGCACGGAATCACTGCCGAACAATGCGATGACGCCGAGATCGCCAAGCGACAGCGCCATGGCAAACGCGAAAGCGGTGGCCAGCGGCCGTCGCAGCGAGGGCCAGTCGACCAGCCGCAACCGGGCCCAGCCCGCTATTCCCAGAAGCGCGCAGAGCCGCTCATGGCGCTCGCTCGCCGCATCATAGGCGGGGCGGATGGCACGGATGGCGAAAGGCATCGCCATGACTGCATTGACAGTGACGACCATGACCGGGGCTATGGCAAAGACATCGCCGACATGGCGCAGCAGAAGGAACCAGCCGGCGCCGATGACGATGGGCGGCACGACCAGGACGAAGCCGGCACCGGTGTCGGTGGCGTGTTCGAGCACGGTCCGCGGACCGGAGCGGCGCTTCAGGGCCAGCACGCGGCGCGCCATGGCGAGCGAAAGCGACAGCGCAACCGACAGCAGCGCCGACAGGAAAGCCAGCACGGCGCTGGTCAGCGTCGCCTGCCGCACCGCCGCTTCGCCGGCGAGACGACCGAGGTCGGCGCCGAGGCCTGACATCACCGTCGCCGTCATCGGCCCGGCGACGAACAAAAGGGCCAGCACGACGAGCGCGGCATTCAGCGCGGCCTCGGTCCTGCCGGCCGAGACGTAGCGGCGCGGCGCCACCGGCAGATTGGCGTCACCGGTGGTGTTGGCGCCGAGCCGCGTCAACGCCAGCACCGCGACAAAGGTCAGCGCGATCTGCAGCAGCGTCAGCGCCACCGCCCGCGCGGGATCGAAATCGAAACGCAGAGCCTGGTAGATGCCGACCTCCAGCGTCGTCGCGCCGGGGCCACCGCCCAGCGTCAGCACGATCGTGAAGGATGTGATGCAGAGCATGAACACCAGGCCGGCGACGCCCGGCAGAGCGGCGCGCAGTGTCGGCCACTCGATCAGCCGGAAAGCCGGTGCGGCACCCATGCCGAGCTGGCTCGCCAGCCGCCATTGGTCGGCTTGGATGGTTTGCAGCGCTTCGAGGAACAGCCGCGTGGCCAGCGGCAGGTTGAAGAAGACATGAGCAACGAGGATGCCGGAGAGGCCATAGATGCCCGGCCAATTGTAACCGCCGACGGCACCAAGAAAGCCGGCGAAATAGCCGGCGCGGCCATAGAGCGCCAGGATGCCGAGCGCCGCCACGATCGCCGGCAGCGCCAACGGCAGGGCGAAGAGCTGGAGGATGAAGCCGCGGCCGGGAAAGCGCGGATGCCGCGACAGCGCGCGAGCCACGAACAGGGCCGGCGCCACCGACAACAGCGTCGAAAGCGCCGCCTGCCACAACGTAAAGCGCACGACGCGCAGGAGATAAGGATCGAAGGCTGCCCAGGCTCCGGAGAAATCGTTCGCGCCTTCGAAAAGAAGACCCGCAAACGCGCCGCCGATCAGGAGCCCGATCGCCGCAAGCGCGAGGATACCGGCGGAGATGCGGGGGTCAGACGCGCGCTGCACGCTGCGCCACCCAAAGGACCTTTAGCGAGCGTCGCGTTCCTTCGCGCCCCCCTCTGTCCTGCCGGACATCTCCCCCACTTGGGGAGAGATTGGCTGCTTCAGCGCTCCACCCTCTCCTGTGACGTCGCCAATTGGCGAAAGCCGTCGTGACGGCCAATCTCCCCCCTCGTGGGGGAGATGTCCGGCAGGACAGTGGGGGGCGCTGTAGAGCACTCATCATCCGATCATACGACCAAACTACTTGCTCATCACCGCCAGCCATTCATCCACCCATGCCTTGCGGTTGGCCGCGACCTCCTCGGGACTGAACAGCAAGGTTTTGGTCGGTTTGACCAGTCTGTCGAAGGCCGGATTGAGCGGCTTGTCGGTCTTGCCGGCCGGGAACATCCAGTTGGTCTCGGGGATGGCATCCTGGAATTTCGGCCCGGTCATGAAGGCGATGAACTTTTCCGCCAGCGGATTTTTGGCTCCCGTCGTGGTGATGCCGGCGACCTCGATCTGCAGATACTCGCCCTCCTCGAAGGAAGCGGCCTGGTAGCGCTCGGTGTTCTCGGCAACCATGTGGTAGGCGGGCGAGGTCGTGTAGGACAGCACCATCGGCGCCTCGCCCTTGGTGAACAGGCCGTAGGCCTCGCTCCAGCCCGGCGTCACGGTCAAGACCTTCGCCTTGAGCTTGGCCCAGGCCTCCGGCGCCTTGTCGCCATAGACCGACTTCACCCACAACAGCAGGCCGAGGCCCGGCGTCGAGGTGCGCGGATCCTGGATAACGATCTTGTCGTCGGCACTGCCCTCGACCAATTCCTTCAGGCTCTTGGGCGGCGTCTTCAGCTTCTGCGTGTCATAGACGACGGCGAAATAGCCATAGTCGTACGGGACAAAGATGTCGTCGTTCCAGCCGCCCGGCACATTGAGCCCGGTCACGGCGCCATGCGGCGCAAACAGGCCAGTGGCCTTGGCATCGGCGGTGAGATTGGTGTCGAGGCCAAGCACGATGTCGGCCTTGGTCGCGGCCCCTTCCAGCTTGACGCGGTTGAGCAGCGCGACGCCGTCGGCAACCGAGACGAAGTCGACATCGCAGCCGCATTCGGCCTCGAATTCCTTCTTCACCACCGGGCCGGGGCCCCAGTCGGCGGTAAAGCTCTCATAAGTGTAGACGGTGAGCTTGTCCTTGGCTAAGGCCGGCCCGGACAGAACCACGACCATTGCAGAGACAAGGGCGTATAAAAGCGTGCGCATCGGCGCCTCCTTCGTTCGGGTTAAAGGAATTGAGGCGTCGGACTGTCCGAAACGTCTAATCCCTCCGCCGGTACAAACCGGATCAGGTTCAGCGGGTTGGCGAGACTGCCTCTCAGCCGGTCCGCGAAATATCGCGTCCGGCACCCCGTTAGAGCGCCTCGACACATAGGCCCGGCCGGTGAACCGCGCAAGTGGCTGTTTGCCGGCCTTCCGTTTCCGCTGCCGGGCTGGTAAGGGCCACACGATATGAGCACATTCACCATCCTGCTTGGCGGCGATCTCATCCGCACGCCACGGCTCGACCGTCAGGTCGAGGGAACCCGCGTCGTCGCCGCCGATGCCGGCATCGGCCATGCAAGCACGCTCGGCCTTGTGCCGGAACTGTGGGTCGGCGATTTCGATTCCGTGCCCGCCGGCCTGCCGGATGAGTTGGCCGCCGTGCCGCGCCGGACCTTCCCGGCAGAGAAGGACGCCACCGATGGAGAACTCGCGATATCGGCCGCCCTGGAGCGCGGCGCGACCAGCCTCGTGCTCGCCGGCGCCTTCGGCGGCAAGCGCGCCGACCATGCCTTCCTGCACATGGCGCTCGCCCTGCGGCTGGCCGGGGCCGGGACAAAGGTGCTGTTGACCAGCGGCGCGCAGGAAGCCGTGCCCCTGGCGCACGGCACGGCCCGCTTCGACTATGCCGACGGCACCCTGTTCTCGATCCTGGGTTTTTCCGAGCTTGCCGGGCTGACCGTCGCCGGCGCGAAATGGCCGCTTGACCGCGTCAAGGTCGCGTTCGGCTCGTCGCTGACCATCTCTAATGAGGTCAAGGGCAGGCTCGAGATCGCGCTGGGAGCGGGGCGCGCGCTGCTGCTCGCCCATCCCTATCCCTTGCCAGAAAGCTGACATGGCGCCGCCTGTTCTCAATCTCGACGGAATAAAACTGACCTTCGGCGGCACGCCGCTGCTCGACGGCGCCGACTTGGCTGCGTCGGCCGGCGACAAGATCGCGCTGGTCGGCCGCAACGGGTCCGGCAAGTCGACGCTGCTCAAGATCGCCGCCGGCCTGATCGAGCCGCAGGACGGCGAGGTGTTCCGCCAGCCATCGGCGACCGTCCGCTATCTGCCGCAAATGCCCGACATGGACGGCTTCGCAACCGTGCGCGCCTATGTCGAGGCCGGCCTCGGTCCCGCCGACGATCCTTATCGCGCCAGCTACCTGATGGAGCACCTCGGCCTCTCGGGCGAGGAGCAGCCGGGCGACCTCTCCGGCGGCGAGGCCAGGCGCGCCGCCCTTGCCCGCGTCATGGCGCCGGAGCCCGATATCCTGCTGCTCGATGAGCCGACCAACCACCTCGATCTCTCGGTGATCGAATGGCTGGAAGAGGAGCTCGTCCGCACCTCCTCGGCCCTCATCGTCATCTCGCACGACCGCCGTTTCCTCGAGCGCGTCTCGCGCGCCACCGTGTGGCTCGACCGGGGCCAGACGCGCCGGCTGGATAAGGGCTTCGGCCATTTCGAGGAATGGCGCGACCAGGTGCTTGAGGAAGAAGAGCGCGAACAGCACAAGCTCGGCCGCCAGATCGTGCGCGAGGAACACTGGCTGCGCTATGGCGTGACGGCGCGGCGCAAGCGCAACATGCGCCGCCTGGGCGAATTGCAGACCATGCGCCAGCGTTTTCGCGGCCATCGCGGCGCCGAAGGCACCGCGACCATGGTGGCCAGCGACGCCGCCGAATCCGGCAAGCTGGTGACCGAAGCCAGGAACATCGAGAAGAGCTTTGGCGACCTCACCGTGGTCAAGGGGTTCTCGACCCGCATCCAACGCGGCGATCGCGTCGGCCTCGTCGGGCCGAACGGCGCCGGCAAGACGACGCTTCTGAAGATGCTGACCGGAGAATTGCAGCCGGATGCCGGTTCGGTGCGGCTCGGCACCAATCTGGAGATCGCCACGCTCGACCAGAAGCGCGAGGCGGTCGATCCGCAGGAGACGCTGGCTCAGTATCTCACCGACGGGCGCGGCGAGAACCTTGTCATCAATGGCGAGCAGCGCCACGTCGTCTCCTACATGAAGGATTTCCTGTTCAAACCGGAACAGGCGCGCACGCCGGTGCGCGAGCTGTCCGGCGGCGAACGCGCGAGGCTGATCCTGGCGCGTGTGCTGGCGCGGCCGGCCAACCTTCTGGTGCTCGACGAGCCCACCAACGATCTCGACATGGAGACGCTGGAGTTGCTGCAGGAACTGGTCGCCGGCTTTGCCGGTACGGTCATCCTGGTCAGCCACGACCGCGATTTCCTCGACCGCACCGTGACCAGCGTGATCGCGCCGGACGGCGGCGGCCGCTGGGTCGAATATGCCGGCGGCTATTCCGACATGCTGGCGCAGCGCGGCGGCACCAGGCTCGACGACCGCAAGGCGCGGGCGAAGGCGGATGCAAGCGAGGCGCCGACGGCGAAGGCGGACAGCCCCACCGCCAAAGCCCCGGCAAAAAAACTCTCGTTCAAGCAGAAATTCGCGCTGGAATCGCTGCCCAAGAAGATCGAGGCGGTGACAGCCTCGATCTCGCGGCTGGAGAACAACATCGCCGATCCGGCCTATTACGAGCGCGATCCGGCCTCGTTCCAGAAGACCATCGCCGCCCTCGACAAGGAGCGCGCGACGCTGGCGGCACTGGAGGAAGAGTGGCTCGAACTGGAGATGTTGCGCGAGGAAATGGAGGGGTGAGCATTGCATGCGCTACGTTATGCGTCTATATTATGCGCATAAAATAGGGCTTTCTCCGTGCTTCAATCGACGCCAAAGCCTCAGCGAAAGTCGGTCAACACATCCATTGACGCTCAGCTGATCAACGACGCCAAGGCGTTGGGCATCAATCTCTCCCGCGCCGCCGAGGCAGGTATCGCGAAGGCCATCGCGGTGGAAAAAACGCGTCGGTGGCAAGAAGAGAACAAGGAAGCGATCGAAAGCTCGAACGCTTATGTCGAGCGTAACGGGTTGCCATTGGCCAAACGCCGGCTGTTTTGATGGCACGCTACGATCTTTATCGGAATAGCGACGGCAACGGTTATCTTCTCGATGTCCAGTCCGACCTTCTTGAGCGGCTGAGCACGAGAGTGGTCATTCCACTGATGCCGCCTGATATAGCCCCGGTTCCTGGCCGCCGACTGAACCCGACCTTCCCCATAGATGGCAAGGATCATGTAATGGTCACCCAGTTCATGTCGGCCTTGACGGCCTCCGAATTGCTGGATGCCGAGGGGAATCTCTCCAGGCATCACGACGACATCGTCGCCGCAATCGACATGCTGTTCCAAGGTTTCTGACCGAAGTCGACTTTATCTCAGCCCGCCGTCTTCGCCTGCCAAGCCTTGATCGCCTCGTCGAACACCTTCTCGCCGGGAATGCCTTTTTCCATCGTCAGCAACGCTCGTCGTCCGGTCTTGTAGACGACCGGCACGTCGATCCAGTCCTGTCCCCGAAGCAAGGTCAGATTGGCGTCCTCGTCGGCCTTGGTATCGTTGAGCGCGACGAGGAAGAAGCCGTCGGCGATCTTGGCCGGAATGCCGATCAGCGGGCTGCCGGCATCCTGCTCGGAACTCTTCATGGCCACGCGCAGGATGTTGTCGACGCCGCCGCCTTCGAAACCGTCGGGCGTCAGGAAGATCATCTCGATGATGTGGCTGGCCGGCAGCGTCTGGTCAGTGTTGCGGCGGATGGTCATGCGCAACTGGATGTCCTTGCCGGGAATGGTCGCCTCGGCGCGGATCGCCGGCTCAGGCGGCAGGTCGCCGCCGGGCGATTCCTGCACCAGCGACCAGACGATGTTGCCCGGCTCGGCCGAACCCTGCGCGGTGCTGGTGCGCTCCTCATAGAAGATCGCCTTCTGGCCGACCGGCAGAGAGGTTTGCGTCGGCGCACCGGCAGGCGAGGGCGGCGTGGCGGCGTTGTCAGCCGGCGCCGCGGGTGCGGTCCCATTGGCGGGTGGCGCCGCCGGCGCAGCGCCCGGTGCAGGGGGCGTGGTCCCGGCGGGCGCGCCTGCGGCCGGCGTGCCTTCTGCCGGAGCCGACAAAGCCGGGGCGGTCGTGGCTGAAGGCGGCGTCGTCAGCGCCGCGACGGACTCGCCCTCGCCCACACCGCTCTGTCCGCCGGCCGGGCCAGGATCGACCTCGCTTCCTTGCGGTGTTAGTCTTTGAGTGAACTTCGGTGTCCCTTCGGGCTCGGCACCGCTAGCCGCAGGTGCCGGGGGCGTTGCCGCCGCATCGCTCGCCGGCTTGGCGGGTGTCGATTTGACCGGCTCGGTCGTCACGACCTTGCTGCCGCCGCCCAGACCCAGCATCTTGCCGAAGGCATCCTTGTTCAGCCAGATGCCATAGCCGCCGCCGGCAATGACCAGCAACGCAACGGCAGCGGCAATCAGCCCGCCATAGCTGCGCTTGCGTTCAGCCGGACGCAAGCGCTGGAAAGTTTCGGCGGCCGCAGCCTCTTCGTCGCTCGCAAAGACATCGGCATGCTCGTCGTCCTGACCCACATCCATGCCAGGCTGAGCCCTGTCGTCGAACTCCGGGGCCGGCTGCACCGGTACGGGCTTTTGCCAGTTCGGCTCGACCTCGGCGGCGGGCGATGCAGGCCTGGAGATGTCGGGCTCCGGAGCGGGGGGCGGCGGCTTGTAGGGTTCAGCCTTCGAGGCAGGCGCTGCCGGCCAGGCCGGCTCCGCCTTTACCGGCTGTTTGGTATGGTTCGACTGGTTCTTGTTGCGATCGATGGAGGAAAATATGTGCTCCAGTTCGGCAAGCGGATCGGTCTCCGGCACGCTTTTGGCATATTCGCGCTCGAGTCTCGATATGGCGTCTTCCAGGCCGCGCTTCTGCCTTTCGGCTTCCGACGGCGAAAGCGGCGGCTCGCGCTCGGCAATCTTCTTTGCAATCGTCGAGCGCGCTTTGTCGTAGACTTTGGCCCGCAGCTCCGGCGTAGGATCGCCAAAATTGTTTATCGTATCCCTCAGAGCAGAAACGAAATCTTTCGCCATGCGTCAGTCGACCTGTATTGTGCTCCGGACCGGCCTCCGCAAATCAGCCGTAACGCCCGGAAAGGCTTGAGAAACTAGTCTTGAAACGGATCGGTCACAAGTATCGTGTCGTCCCGTTCCGGGCTGGTGGAGAGGAGCGCGACCGGCGCGCCGATCAACTCCTCGATATGGCGGACATATTTGACGGCCTGGGCCGGAAGGTCGTTCCAGCTGCGCGCGCCGGCGGTGGTGCCTTTCCACCCCTCCAGCGTCTCGTAGATTGGCTCGACGCGGGCCTGCGCGCCCTGGCTGGCGGGTAGATAGTCGATCGTCTCGCCGTCGAGGCGGTAGCCGGTACAGACCTTGATCTCGTCCAGCCCGTCAAGCACATCGAGCTTGGTCAGGGCGATGCCCTTGATGCCGTTGACGGCGACGGCCTGGCGCACCAGCACCGCGTCGAACCAGCCGCAGCGGCGCTTGCGGCCGGTGACGACGCCGAATTCATGGCCGCGCGTGCCGAGGAATTCACCGATCTCGTTCTGCTGCTCGGTCGGGAACGGACCTTCGCCGACGCGCGTCGTATAGGCCTTGGTGATGCCAAGCACATAGCCGATGGCGCCCGGGCCCACGCCGGCACCGGCTGCCGCCTGGCCGGCGACGGTGTTGGACGAGGTGACAAACGGATAGGTGCCATGATCGATGTCGAGCAGCGTGCCTTGCGCGCCCTCGAACAGGATGCGCTCGCCGGCCCGGCGCTTGTCGTCGAGCACCTTCCAGACCCGGTCCATGTAGGGCAGGATTTCGCCGGCGACCGAGGTCAGCTCTTGCATGACCGCGTCATGCGTGGCTTCGGCATGGCCAAGGCCGCGACGCAGTGCATTGTGATGCGTCAACAGCCTGTCGACCTTCAAGGGTAGTGTTTCCAAATCCGCCAGATCCATCACCCGCACCGCGCGCCGGCCCACCTTGTCCTCATAGGCGGGGCCGATACCGCGGCGGGTCGTGCCAATCTTGGTCCCGGAATTTGAGGCGGCGTCCTCGCGGAAGCCGTCCAGTTCCCGGTGCAGGGACAGGATAAGCGCTGTGTTTTCGGCTATTTTCAGGCGCTCCGGCGTTACCTCGACGCCTTGCCCCTTGAGCTTCGCCACTTCGGCGACGAATGCGTGCGGATCGAAGACGACGCCATTGCCAATGATGGACAGCTTGCCCTGCCGCACGACGCCCGACGGCAACAGCGACAGCTTGTAGACCTTGCCGTCGACGACCAGCGTGTGGCCGGCATTGTGGCCGCCCTGGAAACGCACCACGACATCGGCGCGCTCCGACAGCCAGTCGACGATCTTGCCCTTGCCTTCGTCACCCCATTGCGAGCCGACGACCACCACATTGGCCATGTTTCTTTTCCTTCGAGGCGCCGCCGCGCGGCTTGGATACGGTTCGAAACGACAGGCCTCTATAACGTCAAGAGCAGGCCGATGCGACCTTTCTTTGCCGCCGAAAATGGACTGAGGCACAACAATTTTCAGCTTTGACATCATTTACTTGTCCAGGCGCGGGCAATAGGCCGGCGGGCACGCCCCATTCACCTCTTCCCGCTGCGACCCGCCATGCACCGAAGCGCCTACATGTTCCTGCTGCTCACCACCTTGCTGTGGGGCGGCAACTCGGTGGCCGGCAAGCTGGCGGTCGATCACGTCTCACCGATGACGCTGGTCTTCCTGCGCTGGGTGTTGGCGGTGGCGATCCTGCTGCCGATCGGCTGGAATGCGCTGAAAAGAGATTGGCCCGTGGTGCGCAGGCACTGGTTCGTGCTCGCCGCGCTTGGCGCCAGCGGCTTCACCTTGTTCAACACGATCTTCTATACGGCGCTCAATTACACGACCGCGATCAACGTTTCGATCGAGCAGGCGGCGATGCCTATCCTGATCATCGTAGCCAATTTCATCTTCTTCCGCCTGCGCGTGAACTGGGCGCAGATCGGCGGCGTGGTACTGACGATCTTCGGCGTCATCCTGACCGCCTGCCACGGTGATCCGCGCCGGCTGTTGACATTGGAGCTCAATTTCGGCGACGGCATCATGCTGGTCGCGGTCATCCTCTACAGCGGCTATTCGGTCGGGTTGCGGCTCAAGCCTGCCATGCAATGGCAGAGCCTGATGCTGGCTATGTCGCTCGCCGCGCTGGTCACCTCGCTGCCGTTCTTCCTATGGGAAATCGCGGCCGGCAAGGTCATCGTTCCCGACGCGCGCGGCTGGGCGGTGATCGTCTATACCGCGATCGGCGCCTCGGTCGTCTCGCAGATATTCTACATCAGGGGCAATGAGCTGATCGGCGCCAACCGGGCCGGCCTGTTCATCAACCTGGTGCCGATCTTCGGCACCCTGCTTTCGGTGCTGATCGTCGGCGAGACATTCCAGCTCTACCAGGCGTTGGCGCTCGTCCTCGTGCTGGGCGGCATCGCGCTTGCCGAATATAGCGGCCGCAAGGCAGCCATGCCGAGGCGCCAGTAAACTCGCTTCGCGCCCCGATCGTCAGCCTTGAGGAGAGCGTCGGCTCGCCCGGCAATTCGCAGGACTACTGCAATTCCTTGCGCACCGCCGCCACGTCGTCGGACGAGACTGCCGGGGCGGCATTGCCCCAGCAGACAAGCCCTACACGCTGCCGACGTCGAACTGTAGCCGCTTGGCCGAATCGATCGATTTGTGCGCCCGCACCTGCTCCAGCACTTTTTCCGGGAACGGTGCGTCGAGATAGAGCAGCGCGATGGCATCGCCCCCTGGCCGGTTGCGGCCGAGCTGGAAGTTGGCGATGTTGACGCCGTTCTCGCCGCACACCGTGCCGAGCAGGCCGATAATGCCCGGCGCGTCGGCATTGGTCGTATAGAGCATGTGCTGGCCGACCTCGGCATCGAGATTGATGCCCTTGATCTGTATGAAGCGCGGCTTGCCGTCGGAAAAACAGGTGCCGGCGATCGAGCGCGTCATATGCTCGGTCTTGACCGTCAGCTTGATATAGCCGTCGAACACGCCCGATTTGTCGCGCTTGACCTCGGCGACGATGATGCCGCGCTCCTTCACCATGATCGGCGCCGACACCATGTTGACGTCTGCTACCTGCGGCCTGATCAGCCCGGCAAGGGCCGCGCTGATCAGCGCGCGCGTATTCATCGTCGCGGTCGAGCCGTCGAACAGGATTTCCACCTCCTTGATCGGGTCCTCGGTGACCTGGCCGACAAAGGCGCCAAGCACTTCGGCGAGCTTGACGAAGGGCTTGAGCCGCGGCGCTTCCTCCGCGGTGATCGACGGCATGTTGATGGCGTTGGAGACGGCGCCCTTGATCAGATAGTCGGCCATCTGTTCGGCGACCTGCAGCGCGACGTTCTCCTGTGCTTCCGCCGTCGAGGCACCGAGATGGGGGGTGGCCACCACATTCTCCATGCCGAACAATGCGTTCTGTTCGGCCGGCTCGGCCTCGAACACGTCGATGCCGGCGCCGGCCACCTTGCCGCTCTTCAGCGCCGCCACCAGGTCGGCTTCGACGACCAGCCCGCCACGGGCGCAGTTGATGATGCGCACGCCGTCCTTCATTTTGGCGATCGCGGCGGCATCGATGATGTTGCGCGTCTTGTCGGTCAACGGCGTGTGCAGCGTGATGAAGTCCGCGCGGGCGAAGAGCTCGTCCAGTTCAACCTTGTCGACGCCGAGTTCCTCGGCGCGTTTGTCCGACAGGAACGGATCGAAGGCGACGACATGCATCTTCAGGCCGACGCCGCGCGTGGCGACGATCGAGCCGATATTGCCGCAGCCGATGACGCCGAGCGTCTTGCCGGTGATCTCGACGCCCATGAAGCGGTTCTTTTCCCATTTGCCTGCATGCGTCGAGGCGTTGGCTTCCGGGATCTGGCGGGCGAGCGCGAAGATCATCGCTACCGCATGCTCGGCTGTCGTGATCGAATTGCCGAACGGCGTGTTCATCACGATAATGCCCTTGCGGCTGGCCGCCGGTATGTCGACATTGTCGACGCCGATGCCGGCCCGGCCGACGACCTTGAGCCTGGTGGCGGCATTGATCAGCTTCTCGGTAACCTTGGTCGCCGAGCGGATGGCGAGGCCGTCATACTGGTCAATTACTTCAAGCAGCTTCTCCTTGTCCTTGCCGAGATCTGGAAGATAGTCGACCTCGACGCCGCGATCCCTAAAGATCTGAACAGCGGTGGTGGAAAGTTTATCCGAGACGAGAACGCGAGGCATGGGATTGGTCCTTGTTGCTTACCCCACCCGCCTTCGCTTCGCTCAGGCACCTTCTCCACGGGGGAGAAGGTCAGGCGCCGATCTTTCTCCCCTTGTGGGAGAAGGTGGCCGCGAAGCGGCCGGATGAGGGCTGTTCCAGAAAATAACTGTTGAGTTTCAGGCCGCCGCTTTCAGCGACGCCTTCTGGCCGGCGAAGGCCCAGTCGAGCCAGGGCAGCAGAGCTTCGAGATCGGAGGTCTCGACCGTTGCGCCGCACCAGATGCGCAGGCCAGGCGGCGCGTCGCGATAGGAACCGATGTCATAGGCGACACCTTCCTTGTCGAGCGCTGAAACCAGACCCTTGGCGAAGGCCGCCTGTGCGTCGGCGTCGAGTGCAGCGACTTGTCCGTCGGTGAAGGACAGGCAGACGGACGTGTTCGACCGCGTCGCCGGCTCTACGGCGAGATGGCCAAGCCAGGAGGATTTCGCGACGAAACGGTCGAGCACGGCCGCGTTGGCGTCGGCCCTGGCGACCAGCGCATCGAGGCCGCCGATCGATTCCGCCCAGCTGAGCGCGTCGAGATAGTCCTCGACGCACAGCATCGACGGCGTGTTGATGGTTTCGCCCTTGAAGATGCCTTCGATCAATTTGCCGCCCGAGGTCAGGCGGAAGATCTTCGGCAGCGGCCATGCAGGCTTATAGCTCTCCAGCCGCTCGACGGCGCGGGGCGACAGGATCAGCATGCCATGCGCGCCTTCGCCGCCCAGCACCTTCTGCCAGGAGAAGGTCACGACATCGAGTTTCTCGAAGTCGAGCTTCTGCGCGAAGGCGGCCGATGTCGCGTCGCAGATGGTCAGACCCTTGCGATCGGCCGGGATGAAATCGCCGTTCGGCACGCGCACGCCCGAGGTCGTGCCGTTCCAGGTGAAGACCACGTCGCGGTCGAAATCGATCTTGCCGAGATCCGGCAGTTCGCCGTAACCGGCCTCGAGCTTGCGCACATCGGCAAGCTTCAACTGCTTGACCACGTCGGTGATCCAGCCGGAGCCGAAACTCTCCCAGGCGACCATGTCGACGCCGCGCTCGCCCAGCAGCGACCAAAGCGCCATCTCGACGGCGCCTGTGTCGGACGCCGGCACGATGCCGATGCGGTAGTCGGCAGGAACCTGGAGAATTTCGCGCGTCAGCGCGATCGCCTGTTCGAGCTTGGTCTTGCCGATCTTGGCGCGATGGGAACGGCCGAGCGCGGCAGCTTTCAGCGCCTCGACCGACCAGCCGGGACGTTTCGCGCAGGGACCTGAGGAAAAATTGGGGTTTGCCGGACGGAATCCGGGCTTCGTATGCGTCGTCATCGTGGTCTATCCTTCCAGATAGTGGCCCCTCGTTGGGGAGGGGTGGCCCACGGACGGCGATATGCGCTCGGGCTTCGGGCGTCAAGGGGAAAGTTTTTGTCGCGGGCAGGATATCGGCGATCCGCGATCAGGATCTCGTGAGCTTCAAACGCAAACGGCGGACCGAAGAGATCCGCCGCCAGGGTTCATGTATGCCAGCCTACTACCAGAGATCGTAGCGTAGCCCGAGCTTAACCTGATGATTGCTGATTCCCTTGTGGACCGGAAACGAGGTCAGGCTCTCGGCCGTCACATATTCGGCGTCGGGCGCCGAGAAATACTGATAGCCGAGATCGACGGAAACATTCTTCGACACCTGATAGGCAAGGCCGGCATTCAGCGTGTAAGCGAAGGAATACCTGGTCTTGTCGTCACTCAGTCCGAAGTCGTCGGTTGGATCGCCATCGTCGGTGAAATAGCTCGCCGAGAGCTTGTGCGTGCTCCTGACGATGCCGATGCCGGCGCCGAGATAGGGTGTTATGCCGACATAGGTTCCAAGGTCGACATAGCCGTTGAGCATGCCTGAAAAGGCATAGTTCTTCAGGGACGCCGACGCCAGGGTCGCCTCTGCCGCGGTCGCTGAATCGTCATAGCCAATGCCGATCTTGTTGCCGGGCAGGTAACCCAGATTGAGATCGGCACGCAGATAATCGTTGAAGTGGTAGCCGAAGCCGATGCTGGCGAAGACCGGGTCTTCCTCGTTGTCGAAGCTCGCCGGCGTGAAGGCGAAATCCTCATTCTTGAAGCTCTTCTCTACCAGGTAGGAGACATCGCCGCGCAGATACCAGCCCGAGCCGACCTCGACCGGCACGTAGTCGGGCGCCTGGTCGACATAGACCGGGGGATCATAGTCGGCGGCCAGCGCAGGCGTCAGCGGCATGATGGCGAATGTGGCAAGCACCGGCGCCATACGCGATGTGAGTTTCATGATCCCCTGCTCCCGATTTCGGCGCCACCAGACGGCAGCCATCGTTTCAGGAAGCATTGTTAACCATAGTGGTTAAGTCGGGGTTAAGGCTAACAGAGCGTTAGCGAATGATTTTCGGGCAGCCAGACAAGCGAAAACCGCCCGGCTGATGCCGGGCGGTTTCGGACCGTTGGATGGTCGGATGTTACTTGGTGTAGATCGGCTCGGGTTCGGGCTGATAGGCCACCGTCGGCGCGGCGCAACCGTTGTTGCCGCCGAACTGGTACCGCAGGCCGCCGCGCACCTCATGCGTGTCGATGCCGCGGTCGAAGCCCGGCCCGGCGCTGCTGATATCCCACTCGAACATGCGGCCACCCTGGATGTGGCTGTAGCGATAGCCCGCGTCCAGGATCAGCTTGTCGGTCAGGCAGTAGGAAGCGCCGGCCATGAGCGCGTAGGCAAAGCGCCAGCTTTTCGCACCGGGGTTGAACTCGGTGGTGTTCGGGTCCCTGACATCGTCCCATCTGACATGCGCGCCGCCGATGCCGGCGCCGACATAGGGCGTGATGCCGTGATAGGTGCCGAGATCGACATAGGCGTTGGCCAGCAGCAGCAAGGCGCTCATTTTCGACACTTCGGTCGACGTCGAGAAAGCGTCCGAGGTTCCGCCGTCGAAGTTCGACTTGAACCAGTAATCGGCGGTCAAATCCGTACGAAAATGATCGTTGATCTTGTAGCCGACGCCGGCGCCGAGCGAGAAGCCGCCCTTGAGCTTGCCGAAATCGAAGCTCCTGTCGCCGGGAATGACGTTACAATTACAGGGATCGATGGTGTAGGTCGTGTAGTCGATGCCGCGCACTTTCGACTTGTGGTAGTCGAGATCGCCGCGAATGTACCAGCCGCCGACATCGACTGGCTGCTCGTATACCGGCGGCGGCGCCTCTTCGACCACCGGCTCCGGAAGGTCGGCCGCGAACACCGGCCATACCAGGCCCGCGAACAGCGCGGCGAACAGGGCCTTTCTTGCTGTATTGAACATGCTTGTCACCCCTAGAAACCCTCGGAACAGCGGTCGCGTCCGAATGAGATTGGCTTTCAGGCGTGGATAATGAATTGCAAAGGTTAAAAGGCATTTAACCCTGTCTATTAACCACGAATCTCGAGCATTTGAGGAATTCGGATGGTTCCACGTGTCTCAAGCCAGTTTCGCAGGCAAACAAAAGCCCGCCGGACGGGCGGGCTTCTAAGCAATCAGAGCGGCGTCGGCCCTCCGAATGCACCTGAGATCAGGCGGCGCTGCGTGTTTCCGAGATGACCTCGACGATGTCGTTGACGACGGCCTCGACCAGCTGCGGGTCGTCGCCCTCGGCCATGACGCGGATCAGCGGCTCGGTGCCGGACGGCCGGATGACGAGCCGCCCCGCCTTGCCGAGGCGTTGACGGGCGTCCTCGATCGCAGCCTTGACCGGAGCTTCCTCGAGCGGCTTGCCGCCGGCGATGCGGACGTTCTTGAGGAGTTGCGGCACCGGCTCGAACTTCTTCGACAATTCGCTGACCGGCCGGCCCTGCCGCTTGATGCAGGCCAGCACCTGCAGCGCCGAAACCAGGCCGTCGCCCGTGGTCGAGAAGTCCGACAGCACGATGTGGCCCGACTGCTCGCCGCCGACATTGAGCCCGTGCGCGCGCATATGCTCGACGACATAGCGGTCGCCGACCTTGGTGCGGTGCAATTGCAGCTTCATGTCGCCGAGGAAGCGTTCGAGGCCGAGATTGGACATGACCGTCGAAACGACGCCACCGCCGGCAAGCCGCCCGCTCTGGTGCCAGGACTCGGCGATCATTGCCATGATCTGGTCGCCGTCGACGATCGCGCCGTTCTCGTCAACGATGACGACACGGTCGGCATCGCCGTCGAGCGCGATGCCGATGTCGGCGCGCACCTCGTGCACTTTCTTCTGCAGGCCTGCCGGATGGGTCGAGCCGCATTCCTTGTTGATGTTGAAGCCGTTGGGCTCGACATTGATGGCCACCACTTCGGCGCCCAGCTCCCAAAGCGCCTCGGGGGCAACCTTGTAGGCGGCGCCATTGGCGCAATCGACGACGATCCTCAAACCTGAAAGCGACATCGAACGCGGCAAGGTGCGCTTTGCAAACTCGATGTAGCGATCATGCACGCCATCGACGCGCTTGGCGCGACCAAGCCCGTCGGAATCGGCGAGTGCCAGTTCGATATCCTTGTCCAGCATGCTCTCGATGCGCTCTTCGATCTCGTCGGAGAGCTTGTAGCCGTCGGGACCGAACAGCTTGATGCCATTGTCGTAATAAGGATTGTGCGAGGCCGAGATCATGACGCCGATATCGGCGCGCAGCGAACGCACCAACATGGCGACCGCCGGCGTCGGGATGGGGCCGAGCAGGAACACGTCCATGCCGGCGGCGCAGAGGCCCGCCACCATGGCGTTCTCGATCATGTAGCCGGAAAGTCTGGTGTCCTTGCCGAGCACCACACGGTGACGATGGCTGCCGCGCTGGAAGGACAGGCCGGCCGCCATGCCGACCCTCATCGCGATTTCCGCCGTCATTGGAAACTTGTTGGCGCGCCCGCGAATACCGTCCGTGCCGAAATAATTTCCTGCCATGCTAGTCAGTGTCCCCGGTGGTTCTTGCCCGGTACGTCATGCCATAATTGGCCGGCGCACTACGATCACATTTCGTGATTATCTGTTACCAATCCTTTAGAAAACCCTTGTTGTGCATTGCACACAGACTGGCGCAACCTAGCGTGATGGCGCTGCCTCGCCACAATATACCATGCCTGTGGACCATTCGACATGGATTTACCCACAAATTCTTGTCTTCCAGCCGGCAACAGGCAACGATTTCATCACCTTGCCGGCAGAAGCCGGGTTTCGGCGATGTATACGCCACTTAGCATCTGGCGCAACCGACCGTTGAGCGTTATTGATTTGCTGGGACGTATAATGGGCTGCTGCAACGGAGAAACGCTATGCTCATCCACCGACTTGCCACTTTGACCGGCCTTGCGGTCGCGACGTTATTCCTGGCCGCGCCAGCCAACGCGCTGACGATGGCCGAGTGCAGCACGAAGTATAACGTGGCCAAGGACGCGGGGACACTTGCCGGCCAGACCTGGAACCAGTTCCGCAAGGCGCAGTGCAGCACTGATGCCGCCGCGACAGCCAAGCCCGACGCCAAGGCAGCGGACACCAAGGCGGCCGATACGAAGCCGGCCAAGGCGACCAAGGCTGCGGCCGCCGCCGACGACGGAGCCAAAGGCCTGACCGCAAAGGAATGCAGCACCAAGTACCAGGCGGCCAAGGCCGCCGGCACGCTCAACGGCATGAAGTGGAACGACTTCCGCAAGAGCGAATGCGCCACCGGCGCGTCCGCTGCCGCCGGCGCATCCGCTGCCGCCGCCACCAAACCGGCGACCACCAAGGCGGCGACCACGGCTGCGGCGACCGACAGCTCGGGCAAGGGCCTGAGCATGGCCGACTGCAGCAGCAAGTACCAGGCTGCCAAGACCGCCAATACGCTCAACGGCATGAAGTGGAACGACTTCCGGAAGGCCGAATGCGGCGCCAGCGCCTCGGACGATGACACCGTCCCGGCTCCAACAGAGGCGACCTACACCAAGGAGCCGGCAAAGCCGACTGTCGCTGCGCCGAAGGGCGTGAGTTTCCCGACCGCAATCTCGCCGAAATTCGCCACCGAAACCCCGGCCAAGGCCCGCATGCATACCTGCCTCCAGCAGTACTATGCCAACAAGGACGCCAACACGCTTGGCGGCTTGAAGTGGATCCAGAAGGGCGGCGGCTTCTACAGCCTGTGCAATGCCAAGCTGAAGAGCTGAGCGACAGCACTATTTGAGGAAAGTAAGGTCCGCGAACCGCAAGGTTCGCGGGCCTTTTTTGCCCGCGGCTTCAGCAGGGATCCCCGCTGTGCTGATGAGAGGCGCGTTGTCGCGACGCTGCAATCTCCCTCGTAGAGGAGATTGCCGGCAGGCCAGAGGGGCACGAAGGATCGTTGCCTGCTCCCGGCCAGGTTGCCTCGCATTCACGAAAAGCTGGGCGGGGGTGGCTCGAGGAATCGTCGAACGGCAAGAGAGATCCTCCCCCGCAGCCCGGAAGGCCTAACTCGATTTGTCGGCGGACGCTGCCCCCGCTGAGCTGCCCGGCATCTTCCACAAAGTGGGAAGATTGGCTGCTGCCACGCCGGCTTCCGCCAATCGCCTAACCAACCTTGCAGGCGCAGGCCACGGAGAAACTCAGCAGCCTGCCCCAAACAAAAACGCCGCGGTCGAACCGCGGCGTTTCTCAATTTGTTCTTGGCCGAGTTCAGCTCGACGGCTGCGGTTCCATGCCGCCCTCGGGCTCGGGACCCTTTTTGCGGCGGCCCGACTTCGGCACGGCCGAACCACGGCTCGGCGGCGTGTCGTCGCCGAGATCGCGCGCGGGCTTCTCGCCGGCGATCAGCTGCTTGATCTCGTCGCCCGACAGCGTCTCGTATTCGAGCAGGCCCTGCGCCAGCGCGATCCATTCCTTCTTCTTCTTGGTCAGCACCGACCTCGCGGTCGAATAGGCCTCGTCGATCAGGCGCCGCACCTCGGCGTCGATGATCTGCGCGGTTTCTTCCGAGATGTTCTGCGTGCGCGCCACCGAATGGCCGAGGAACACTTCCTCCTGGTTGTCGCCATAAGCGACATGGCCGAGCTTGTCGGAAAAGCCCCAGCGCGTGACCATGGCGCGCGCCAGCTTGGTCGCCTGCTCGATATCGGAGGAAGCGCCCGACGTGATGTTCTCCTTGCCGAACTTGAACTCCTCGGCGACGCGGCCGCCCATCATGATGGCAAGCCGTGAGATCATGTACTTGTAGCTCATCGAATAGCGGTCGCCTTCCGGCAACTGCATGACCATGCCGAGCGCGCGGCCGCGCGGAATGATTGTCGCCTTGTGCAGCGGATCGGCCGACGGCACGTTGAGCGCCAGTATGGCGTGACCGGCCTCGTGATAGGCGGTCAACTCCTTCTCGGCCTGGGTCATGGCCGAGGAGCGGCGCTCGGCGCCCATCATGATCTTGTCCTTGGCGTCCTCGAACTCGGCCATGGTCACGAGGCGCTTGTTACGCCGCGCCGCCATCAGGGCGGCCTCGTTGACGAGGTTCATCAGATCGGCGCCGGAGAAGCCCGGCGTGCCGCGGGAGACGACCTTGAGGTCGACATTGGGCGCCAGCGGCACGTTGCGCACATGCACTTTCAGGATCTTCTCGCGTCCGACGATGTCGGGGTTCGGCACCACCACCTGGCGGTCGAAACGGCCGGGCCTCAGCAGCGCCGGGTCGAGCACGTCGGGCCGGTTGGTGGCGGCGATCAGGATGATGCTTTCGTTGGACTCGAAGCCGTCCATCTCGACCAGCAGCTGATTCAGCGTCTGCTCGCGCTCATCATTACCGCCGCCGAGACCCGCGCCGCGGTGACGGCCGACCGCGTCGATTTCGTCGATGAAGATGATGCAGGGCGCGTTCTTCTTGGCCTGGTCGAACATGTCGCGCACGCGGCTGGCGCCGACGCCGACGAACATCTCGACGAAGTCCGAACCCGAAATGGTGAAGAACGGCACGTTGGCCTCGCCGGCGACCGAGCGGGCGAGCAGCGTCTTGCCGGTTCCCGGAGGGCCGACCAAGAGCACGCCGCGCGGGATCTTGCCGCCGAGCCGCTGGAATTTCTGCGGATCGCGCAGGAACTCGACGATCTCCTCCAGGTCTTCCTTGGCCTCGTCGACGCCGGCGACGTCCTGGAAGGTGACGCGGCCATGCGCCTCGGTCAGAAGCTTGGCCTTCGACTTGCCAAAGCCCATGGCACGACCGGAGCCGGACTGCATCTGGCGCATGAAGAATATCCATACGCCGAGGATCAGGATCATCGGCAGCCACGAGATCAGGTAACCGAACAGCGAGTTTGAACCGTCGGTCTCCGGCCGCGCATTGATGGTAACGTTCTTGTCCTGCAGCCGCGAGACCAGCGACGGATCGCCGGGCGAATAGGTCTGGAAGCCGCTCGAATTGTCGGTGTAGGTGCCGGAGATGCGGGCGCCGGCGATGGTCACCGTCTTGACCCGGCCCGCCGCGACATCCTGCAGGAACTGCGAATAAGGTACATCGCTCGAAGCCCCACGCGTCTGCGGCGTCTGGAACAGATTGAAGAGGGCGATGAGCAGGACCGCTATGATCGCCCAGAGCGCGAGGTTGCGATAGTTCGGATTCATCAATTGTCCCGTTGGCGTCCGCGGGCGGACACGCGTCGTGAGAGGAAACTTGAGCCTAACATAGGGAGAGCGCCCCCCCTTGCCAAGCAGAACAGCACGTGTGGGTTAAGCTTTCGCCCATGACCGACCGGCGCTATGGCCGCTTGAAAGGCGGCGCGGGAAGCAACGGTGCGCCGATCAATTCGGCGACGACCCGCGCCGGCGCCAGGTCGAAGGACGGCAGGAAACGGACAAAGGGGGCGACGACGGCCTGTGCCGTGAACCCCGGCGACGCCTGCCCACCCTGAGGCAGGCCAGGGTTTTCAACGGCTTGCCGCGATGCCGGCTCGCAGGCCAGGGCGGCGCGCACGAGGCTGCGCGGCGTCTCGCCTTCCGCGATTGCCAGACGCTTCGCCGCCGCTGCCCCGAACGGCGCGATCAACAATGCACTGCCGCCGTCGTCCAACGTGATGTTCCGGCGGCCGTCCCAGAGCAGCCCGCCGGTGGCCGCGACCACAGGCGGCAAGCCTCGCGTCTCGCGGCGCAGAAAGATGCCGGCGCGCCTGGAATCGACCACCGTCCGCGACAATGTGGCGCAAAGAAATCCAGCCTTCAGCCTACCGAACAGCGCCTCGCATCGCGCCTGGTCCGGCAGAAACGCAACGCCCCCGCTTATGGCGAGGAGGATGCGCAGCGCATAGACGGCCGCCGGATCGTCGCCGGCCGAAAGCAGGGTCGGATCGAGGCGGACAAGACCCGGCGCCGGCTGGCTGGCGAAGCGCGCGATTAAATCCGCGGCGCGGATGCCAAGCCGGCTGCGCGCCTCGCTCTCGCGCGCCGCCAGCGTCAATGCGTCATCGATGCGCTGCGCACCGTCAGCGCCGGCCAGTGCCGCGCGCATGCGCGGTCGCTCGAAGGCCGCGTCGGCATTGGTCGGGTCCTCGGCCCAGCCGACATGCTCGCGCCGCAGGAAGTTGCGCAAAGCCGAGCGTCGAATGCCAAGGAGCGGCCGCACGATCCATTCGTGCCAGTCGTGCAAGGTGACCGGTGCCATGCCGGCGAGGCCGCGCCCGTCCTCGCGGGCGCCCTTGCCTCGGACTAGCCGCATCAGCACCGTCTCGGCCTGGTCGTCCGCCGTATGACCGGTCACGATCAGACCGAGGCCTTCCTCCCGCGCCGCCTCGGCCAGCAGCCGGTAGCGAGCCTCCCGCGCGGCGGCCGGCAGCCCGGTCGACGGCTTGCGTCCGGACCAGGCGACGATGCGGTGCGCGATGGCGTGCGCGGCGCAAAGCCTGGCCACCGCTTCCGCTTCGGCCGCCGCGCCCTGCCGCAAACCGTGGTCGATCGTCACCGCCAGCAGCTTCGCGGACGGCGCGGTTCGGTCGAGATGTCGTTTGAGAAGGAGAAGTAGGGCGGTCGAGTCGCTGCCGCCGGATACGGCCGCAACGGCGCCGCTGGTAAAGTCGATGTGCGAAAAAAGGTCTTTCGAAAGATCAGGCTCGGTGTCGAGCATCAATGCATGTCGCCCGAACACGGCTCCGACGGCAAGGCAACGGCAGGCAGGAGAAGGGCTAGCACGCCGCCAGGGCCTTTTCCTGCTTCACGCGCTCCTTGAGCGTGTTGGAAATGTCGGGGTAGCGCTTGCCGACCTCGCTGAAGGTGGCGCAGGCCACGTCGTGCTGCTTCAGGCCGACCAGCGACACGCCGAGCTTCAGCAGCATGTCGGGGGCCTTCTTGGCCTTGGGATAGTCCTTGCTGGCGGCGAGGAAGACCTCCGCGGCATCGCGGTATTTCTGCTGGCCAAGCAGCGATTCGCCCAGCCAATAGTGCGCATCCGCCGTTTTCGCGTCACGGGGAAAACGCGCGATGTGGTCGCGAAAGCCCTGTTCGGCGGTGCCGTAGTCGCCCGAAAGGATGAACTGGTAGGAGTTGCGGTAGAGCTCCTCGGGATCGTTCGTGGAAGGCAGCGCCGCAACCACCGTGCCGTCGGACTTGCCGCTCTTGGCCGGAGCGCCGGTGGCTGGAGCGACATCCTGCGCCGGTGCGGTCGCCTGCGTGCTGCCGCCGGCATCGACCACATTGCCGTTCTTGTCGACGGTGATGCTGCCGAAGGTCTTTTCGGGCGCTCCCGTTCCGGGGATCACCTTGCCCGGATCACCGTCAGAGGATTCGACGATGACGTCCTCGACGCTCTGGCCGCCGCCAGCCGACTGGCCGGCCGCTGCCCGATTGTCGGCCTCCGCGGGCGGTTGCGTGGCCGGCGCCTCGGCCACGCTGTCATCGCTGTCGGCGGGCGCGGCCTGTGACTTCTTCTGCCCGGCCGGCTGCTGCGCACCCTGCGTACCGCCTTCGAGCTGCTGGAAGCGGAACTCGTTGTCTTCCTGCTGTTTGCGAATCTGCTCCTGCATTTGCAGGATCTGGAAGTTCAGTTCCTCGATCTTGCCGTTCATCTGGCGCAGTTGGTCCTCGAGCCCGGTGGCGCCTGTGCCAGTCGACTGCTGCGCGAATTGAACCTGGTCCGACTTCTTCTTTTCGCCGAAAACGCCAGGCAACTCGATGCTGGGCAGATGGAACGAGAAGCCGCTGTCGGCTGGCTGTCCCGTGCCATCAGTCCCTAAGCCACCCGCCATCGCGGTGACGCCTGAAAGGAGCAGCAGCGCAAGCGTGCCGCTCAGAACTGATCTCAAATGCATATGCCTCTCGCCGTGTCGTTAGCTTGTTCGCGCCTTCCAATCGGTATGGGACCAGCCAAGCGCCCTCGGCTCATAGCAGGACGCGAGACTTCGGCCAAATTTTGTTTGAAGGGACCAAACATGAAAAAGGCGGCCTTTCAGCCGCCTTTCGCAAACCTGTGTTGCATTTTTGCCGTCGTGTTTTTCGCGCGTCGCTCGACGCGCGAAAAATGTCAGGAGCCGGCGCCGCTGAGCGTGGTGACCGCGCGGCGGTTCTGCGACCAGCAGGAGATGTCGTCGCAAACCGCGACCGGCCGTTCCTTGCCGTAGGAAATGGTCTTCAGGCGGTTGGCGGAGACGCCCTTGGAGACCAGGAAGTCGCGCGTGGCGGCGGCGCGGCGGGCACCGAGCGCCAAATTGTATTCGCGCGTGCCGCGTTCGTCGGCATGGCCTTCAACGACGATCGCATACTGCTTGTACTGGTTCAGCCACTGCGCCTGGCGCGACAGCGTCGTCTGGGCGTCGGCGCGGATCGAGGAGGAGTCCGTGTCGAAGAAGATGCGGTCGCCGATATTGACGGTGAAGTCCTGCGCCGATCCGGGCGTTGCGGCACCGGCGCCGTTGAGGCCGAGATCGGCGGCGCTGTTGGGCGTCTTCTTCGAAGCGCAACCGGCAATGGCGAGCATCGCCACCAGCGCGATCATGACGGGATTTCTGGTAAGTGCTGCGATACGGCTCATGCCGCCTCTCCTTCGCATTCGAGTGATTTCGTTGATCACCCAGTAACCACGTTTGGGTTAACCGGCATTCAAGAAACACGGTTAAAATTTGGTTTAGGCCGCCCGTCCGCAGCCCTTTGATCCGGGCCACAGTTGGCGCGGACCCTAGGCGGAAATGCGGCCAAAACGCGACAAAGAGGTGGAAATGGAGAATTGAGGAATTGAAGAAATGAGGAAAAGGGTCATTTCAACTTCTTCTTGAGATTCACCAGCATTCCATAGATATGGACATAGGATTGCAGCCATTCATCGCGCTGCGCGTGGGTGATGTAGCCAAGGTCGAACGCATACGAAATCCACGTCTCTACTTCGCTGCATGATCCCATGGCCATCGAAATGAAACGCGCAAATCGGGCCTGGAATGGGTCTGTTTGGCAAATCCTTCAGCCAGATTGGCACAGATCGCCTTGCTGGATCGCCGCATTTGGTCAGCCAACGCGTATTGTTTTTCGGAAAAACAAGCGTGGCCTTGTGGACGTCGAGGGAAACCCCATAAGCGTGCCTATAGACATCCAAATCCTTCGCGCGCTTGATGTAGCCCGCTTCTCTCTCCATCCCTCAATTCTTCATTTCTTCATTTCTCCAATTCCTCTCACTCCAGCAGCGGCGACCAGGCCGGATCGGAGGCAAAGTTCGCGGTCGGGATCGACTGCTCGTTGCGGCCGGTGAGATCGACAGAAACCAGTTTCGGGCCGCCGGCGGAATCGCGGAAGAACATCAGCACGCGGCCGTTCGGCGCCCAGGTCGGTCCTTCCTGCTGGAAGCCGGATGACAGGATGCGCTCGCCCGAACCGTCGGTCTTCATAACGCCGATCTGGAATTCGCCGCCGGTCTGCTTGGTGAAGGCGATGAGATCGCCGCGCGGCGACCACACCGGCGTCGAATAGACCCCGTCGCCGAAGGAGATGCGGGTCTGGCCCGAACCGTCGGCGCCCATCACATAGATCTGCGCGCGTCCGCCGCGGTCGGAGGTGAACACCACCTTGCTGCCGTCGGGCGAATAGGAAGGCGAAGTGTCGATGGCGGTCGAGTTGGTGAGCCGGGTCGTCGAGCGGCTCCTGAGGTCCATGGCGAAGATGTTGGAATTGCCGTCGTCGCGCAGCAGGCTCATGATCACCTTCTGGCCATCCGGCGAAAAGCGCGGCGCAAACGTCATGCCCGGAAAATTGCCGACCAGTTCGCGCTGGCCGGTCTCGATCTGCAGGAGATACACCCGCGGCTGGCCGCTCTCATAGGACATGTAGGTGATTTCCTGCCGGTTCGGCGAGAAGCGCGGCGTCAAGACGATCGCCCTGCCGTCCGAGAGATAGCGCACATTGGCGCCGTCCTGGTCCATGATGGCGAGGCGCTTCTTGCGCGCATTCTTGGCGCCGGACTCGTCGATGAAAACGACGCGCGTGTCGAAATAGCCCTTCTCGCCGGTCAGCCGCTCGTAGATGGCGTCGGCGATGATGTGAGCGACGCGTCGCTGATTGGCGTCGTTGGCGAAGAATTGTTCGCCCGACATCTGCTGTCCCGCGAACGTGTCCCACAGCCGATACTGCGCGCGGATGCGCCCGTCGGCCTCCTTGCTGACGCTGCCGGTGACCAGAGCCTGGGCATTGATCACCTTCCAGTCGTCGAAGCGAGGCGCTGCGTCAGGATTGGCGATCTTCTCAATGAAGGCGCTTTTGTCGATCGGTGCGAACAGGCCCGAGCGCTTCAGGTCGGCGGTGACGATGCCGGAAATCTGCGCGCCAAGCCCATCGCCCGACTGGAAATCGGTGATAGCGATCGGCAGCGGCTCGACATTGCCCTTGTTGACGTTGATCTCGACGAGCGCCCACGCAGGCATGACGGCGCCGGCCATCGAGCCCAGCGCCATTGTCGCGACCATCAGGAGCGGCTTGAGGATGAATTTCATGTCTTCTCGCTTCTCTTCACTGATTCTGCGGAGGGCAGGCCTCAAAGGCCAAGCATTTCCCTCGGATCGAAAGTGACACGGACCTGGGCCCAGATGTCCTGTTTGCCCGCCGGAACCTGAAGGCCGGCCATGTTGCATTTCTGAACCGCACGCACGGCGCTTTCATCGAATTGGCGATTCCCGCTCGATTTCTCGACGGTGGGCCGGCCATCCAGCTTGCCCGAGGGGTCGAGGTTGAACATGACCACGGCGACGAAATTCTCCGAGCCCTCCAGCCCCGCCGGCAATGTCCAGCAACCGCCAAGCTGATCCGACAGGGCGCCCAGTTCTGATCTCGACAGCTTCTGGCCCTGGTCCTTCTCGCCGCCGAGCGAAGCCTGCTGTGTCGAACGCTTGGCGCCGCCGCCGGAGGGCTTCTGCTTGTCCAGCAGGGCCGAGATCTCGTCGGAATTGAACTGCTTGTCCTCCGATTTCGGCTTGGATGAAGCCTCCTTGACCGGTTTGTCGGCGTCCTTGCGCTCCGGCGCCTTGGCGCTTTCGGCCTGTGCCGGCTGCGGCTTCGGCCGCGCCTGAGGCGCGGGCGCGGAGTCCGGCAGTTGGGCATCGTCAGGCTGGTCCTTGGCGATCGCCTGGGCGACCGCGTCCGGCTTCACCTCGGGCGTCGGCTCGATGGCCGCGGTCTTGTCCTGTGGCGGTGCGGGCGTCGGCTCCTTGGCCGGCGCCGGCTTCGGCTCGGTCTGCTTGACCGGCTCGGGCTTGACCTCTTCCTTGGGCTGCGGCGCGGGAGCCACTTCCGTGGCCGGCGTCGGCTTGGGCTTTTCCTGCGGCTTCGGCACGTCCTCGGTCTTCGGCTTTTCGATCGGCGTTGGCGCCGGCGGCGGAGCCGACGTCATGTCGACCGGCTTCGGCTTGGCCTCGGGCGTTATCGGCTTGTCGGTATCGACGCTGTTCTCGCCGACCTTCTGCGCATCCGGCACCACATCGGGACGCTGCGTGGGCAAGGGCGCCGGCTTTTCATGCACCACCGATTTCTTGTCGCCCTGCAGCACCTGGGCAGTGGCTTCGATCGGCACGATGTCGACAGCGACCGACTCGACGTCGGCCGACGGAAGCGCGGCCGGTGCCGACAGCGTGAACAGGCCGAAGCCAATCAGCGCCGCATGCATGATCACCGATGTGGTGAGGCCGGTCCTCATAGTGGGTCTATTGATCCTGTTCCTGCAGTGAAACCAGGCCGATATTCTTGTAGCCGGCGGCCGAAATGCGGGCCATCACCTTCATCGCCGTGCCGTAGTCGGTGGACTTGTCGCCGCGGATGAAGATGCGCTCGTCATAGCCGGTCTTCGAGATCGCCTGCAGCTTCGCCACCAATTCCTCGATCGGAATTTCGGTTTCCTGGAGATAGATCTGGCCGGCGGCATTGATCGAAACGGTGATCGGCTGGGTGTCGGCATTCATCGCCTTGGCCTGGGTATCCGGCAGATCGATCGGCACGCCGACCGTCAAAAGCGGCGCGGCGACCATGAAGATGATCAACAGCACCAGCATCACGTCGACCATCGGCGTAACGTTGATTTCGGCGATGAGGCCATGATGGCGGCCGCGCCGCCTATGGCCGCGTCCGCCGCGTCCAGCCATGCCTACGGACATTCCCATCGGCTTACTCCTCAGGCCTTCGGCGCTACTTTTTCATCGATTTGGCGCGAGAGTATGGCGGAGAACTCGTCGGAGAACCCTTCCATGCGCACCGCGATCTTGCTCGCATCCGATGACAGCTTGTTGTAGGCGATGACGGCCGGAATGGCGGCGAGCAGGCCGATGGCGGTCGCCAGCAGCGCCTCGGCGATGCCGGGCGCGACCACCGACAGGCTGGTGTTCTTGGAGCCGGCGATCGCCTGGAACGACGTCATGATGCCAATGACGGTGCCGAACAGGCCGATGAACGGGGCCGCCGAGCCCGTGGTTGCGAGGAAGCCGAGGCGGCCTTCGAGCTTCTCCATCTCGCGGGTCAGCGCCAGGTCCATCGCCTTATCGATGCGGGTTTGCAAGCCGAGCGGCGTCTTGGCGCCTTTTTCGAAACTCTTCTTCCACTCGCGCATGGCGGCGACGAAGATGGCGCCCATGCCCGATGTCTTGCGGTCGGCCAACGTTCGGTAAAGCTCCTCCAGCGACTGCCCCGACCAGAACACCTGCTCGAACCGGTTCAGCGCCAGCCGCATGCGGGCATAGGATACGAGCTTGTCGACGATAATCGCCCAGGTCCAGACCGAGGCGCAGAGCAGCCCGATCATGACCAGCTTGACCACCCAGCTGGCCTGCATGAACAGCGCCCAAATCGACAATTGCGCGCCCGGTTCGGCGAGTGCGATATTTTCCATCGTAACGTCCTTAAGATTTCCGGGCGAAGCTGGCGGCTGGCCCCTGGCATCCCTTGTGGTCGGTTCGCGCGAAGCTACCGGAACAACCCCAAAACGTGCCTTTCGCGGCCTTTTCGGGGCAAATGTTGGTGAAAGGAAGGCGCTGGATAGCGCCAATCTTCACCAATCTCTTCATGAACCGTTATGGTTAAGGATGGGTTAGTCGAGCAGGCGCGGCGCATTGCCGCGCTTCAAGCCGGCACCGGCGATACCTACGAGGCCGACCTTTTAGCCTGCCTTGGGTATGAACGCTGCTATCCACTCCCTGGGGAAGCGGCGTGGCCGGCCATTCTCGCCGATGATCGCCGCCTCCACCCTGGCCTCGACCAGCACCTCGTCGCCGCGCTTGAGCTGCTGGGCCATGAAGATGCGCGCGCCGGAGATTTCCTCGGTCCGGGTGTCGATCGTCAGGATGTCGTCCATGCGGGCCGGCATGCGGAAGTCGATCTCCATGCGACGCACCACCCAGACTATTCTTTCGCCATGCTTGCCATCGGCAAGTTCGGTGTGGTGGACGCCGCTCAGCCTCAGATAGTCGGAGCGGCCGCGCTCGAGGAATTCGAGATAGCGGGCGTGGTAGACGACGCCGGAGAAATCGGTGTCGGCATAATAGACCCGCGCCATCAGCCGATGGCCGAACGCCGTCAGCGCACCGGAAATCCCCGCCAGCAAGGTCGCGGATTCACCATGATCGTCCATTGCGCTTCCTTTTTCAGTCGCGGCAAGGCACCTGTGCCGCGCGTGACATGGCATCGGATGGCACTGTTGACGGCGATGATCAAGACCTTGGTGACGGCGCTGTTCGTGGTGATGGCTCTGTTCGTCGTGATGGCTCTGGCCGGGCCGAGCCAGGCCGCGACCTTCTCCATGAAGCGCGGGCTCAATCTCGACCAGTGGGTGACCTGGCCGGGCGAAGACCAATGGGGCAACGCCAAGGCCATCCTGCCCTACCCGGAATGGCGCAAATTTCTCAAGGACGACGATCTCGAGGCTTTGAAGCATGCAGGCTTCGATTTCCTGCGCATGCCGGTCGATCCTTCGCCCTTCCTTTCCGAAAATACGATGGCCTTGCGCGAGGATCTCTATGCCAGCGTGCTGGACTCTGTCCGCATGATCAACCGCGCCGGCCTGAAGGTTGTCGTCGACATGCATCTGATCCCCGCCGGCAGTGGGCGCAAGATCGGCATGGCCGAGGTGATGAACAACCCGGTGACATTCGATGCCTATGTCGAGGTGGTGCGCAAGATGGCGCACACGCTCGCCGGGGAAGATCCGGGGCAAGTGGCCTTCGAACCGATGAACGAACCGATCGTCGACTGCGACGCCGACGGCACCAGCCTGTGGCCGCAACGCCAGCAGAGGTTGTTCGCCGCGGCGCGTTCTTCGGCGACGAGATTGACGCTTGTGCTGACCGGGGCCTGCTATTCCGCGGCGTCGTCGCTGGAAAAAATCGATCCGATGGCGATCCCGGACGACAACGTCATCTGGACCTTCCATTCCTACGATCCGTTCCTGCTTACCCATCAGGGCGCGACCTGGGCCGGCGATTTCATTCCCTATGTGACCGGCCTGCCCTACCCGCTGACCGCGGTGCCGCCGGCTGAGCTCGACGTCACGCTCGACGCCATCCGCGCCAGGATCAAGACCGAGGCACCTTGGGCGCGGCAGGGCGGGCTGCTTGCCTATCTCGACGAGCAGGTAGCCAGCATGGACACCGACGCCAAGCTGCTTGGTCTCATGGACGCCCCATTCAAGGCCGTCGATGCCTGGGCGAAGGCCAACCGCATCAGGCCGGAAAACGTCACGCTGGGCGAGTTCGGCATGATCCGCCAGGAATACGGCAATCCCTATGTGATGCCGGCCGGCTATCGTGCCGCCTATGTCCGGGACATGATCGCTCGCGCCGAGGCGCATGGCTTCTCCTGGTCGGTCTGGAGTTACGGCGGCGCTTTCGGCATCGTCGATGCTTTCAACGGCGAAAAGGCCGAGCACGATGTGCTGGACGTGATCCGGTCGCTTCACTGAGCGCCGTTGCTCCACACCGCCGGGATCGATCAGCAAGATCTCCGGTCGCACACCGCAAAGCGGTTGCGACGCTTGATCGCCGGCCCGAACGCCGCCGCCGGGGGCCGCTATTCTTCCTGGAATAAATTGATCTGCTGTTGCGCCAGGTCCTTCGGCGCGTCGAGGCCGAGGTGGCGCCAGGCATTGGCCGTCAGCACACGGCCGCGCGGCGTGCGCTGGATGAAACCCTGCTGGATGAGATAGGGCTCGATGATGTCCTCGATGGCATCGCGCGGCTCGGACAGGCCGGCGGCGATCGTCTCGATGCCGACCGGCCCGCCGCCGAAATTGCGCGCGATCATCGAAAGATACCGGCGGTCGAGCGCATCGAGGCCGAGCGCGTCGACCTCCAGCCGGGTCAAGGCCTCGTCGGCGATCAAGCGGTTCACATGACCATCGCCGGCGACCGAAGCGAAATCGCGCACGCGCCGCAACAGCCGGCCGGCGATGCGCGGCGTGCCTCGCGCGCGCCGCGCGATCTCCAGCGCGCCGTCATCGCCGAGCGGCATTTGCAGGATGCGTGCGCCGCGCCGCACGATCTGCTCCAGTTCCTCGACCGTGTAGAAGTTGAGCCGCACCGGGATGCCGAAGCGGTCGCGCAGCGGATTGGTGAGCAGGCCGAGCCGCGTGGTGGCGGCCACCAGGGTGAAACGGGCAAGATCGATCTTGACCGAGCGCGCCGCCGGCCCCTCGCCGATGATCAGGTCGAGCTGGAAATCCTCCATCGCCGGATAGAGGATCTCTTCCACCGCAGGATTCAGCCTGTGGATCTCGTCGATGAACAGGACGTCGCCTTCTTCGAGATTGGTCAAGAGTGCAGCGAGATCGCCGGCCTTTGCGATGACCGGTCCGGAGGTTGAGCGGAAGTTGACGCCGAGCTCGCGCGCCATGATTTGCGCCAGCGTCGTCTTGCCTAGACCTGGCGGCCCGACGAACAGCACATGATCGAGCGCTTCCTTGCGCCCCTTGGCGGCCTCGATGAACACTTTGAGGTTGGCCCGCACCGCCGCCTGGCCGACGAAATCGTCGAGCGTCTGCGGCCGCAAACTCTGATCGGCATCCTCGCCGCGTTTTTCCGGAGCGATCAGACGGGGGGAAAGGCTCATGCCGCCTTCCTTGCATATGGCCGGGAACCGGACAAGCGTGCGCTCACCGCGCCAGTTCCTTGAGCCCGAAGCGAATCAGCTTCGACGCGTCCGCCTCCTCGCCAGCCGTCTTCAGTGCCGCCGCCACTGCATTGGCGGCGGTGTCGCGGGAATAACCGAGATTGACTAGGGCCGAGACCGCGTCTGTGATTGGCGCGGCTGCGACGCCTTCGCCGAGCTCCTGCTTGAGACCGATCGTGCCCGCCGCTGAACCCGCATAGGCCGGCGCCTTGTTCTTCAATTCGGTAACGATGCGCTCGGCCACTTTCTTGCCGACGCCGGGCGCGCGGGAGACCATGGAGATGTCGCGCAGCGCGATCGCGTTGGCAAGGTCGGCCGGCGCCAGCGTCGACAGGATTGCCAGCGCCACCTTGGCGCCGACGCCCTGCACATTGCTCATCAACAGCCGGAACCATTCGCGCTCCAGCACCGACTGGAAGCCGTAGAGCCGGATCATGTCCTCGCGCACATAGGTCTCGATGAACAGCACCACCACTTCGCCGGGCGAAGGCAGCGCGGCAAGCGTGCGCGCCGAGCAGTAGGCGACGTAGCCGACGCCATGCACGTCGACCAGGCAATGATCCTCGTCGATCTCGTCGAGCATACCCTTGAGCTTGCCGATCATGCCAAATCTTTCATGGAAGATAGGCCCTCATGGGTGCGTTTCAGGAGAAATGATGTCAAGGTCCGGGAAATAACTGCGATAACGCGCGGCGTCGCGCGTCAAAAGACGATGTCCGGCAACGGTCGCATGAGCGCCAATAAAGAAGTCCGGCAAGGTTCGTTCGCGGATTCCACCAGCACGGCGATAACGGGAATGCGTCACACCTGCAAGGAAGGCCGCATCCCAGGGCAGAAACTCGCGATCGATCTCGAGCATGTCGACCGCTTTTCGAAGCGCTGCCTCCGAGGCGATCAGCGGCGCCAGTTCAGACCAGATGATCGTATTGACCACCAAGTCGCCGTCGCGGCGGCATGAGGCGATTGCAGACGCTGACCATTTTGTCAGCGGTCCGGCCGGCCCCCAAACGTCGATCAGGACATTTGTGTCAATCAACGTCGAGATCTTCACGCGGCCCCCTCAGCCACTCCATATACTCGTCGGTCGTCATGCCACCCAGATCCAACGTCCCCTCCATCCGGTCAAGGACATTACTGAACCTGCGCAATTTCTCCTCCTCGGGGAGATTCTCGTTGACGGCCACAAGCCGAGCACCCTCATCGGTGGCCACGAATTCCACCTCGGAGCCCGGGCGGATACCCAGGTGATCCCTTATCTGTTTGGGGATCGTGACTTGGCCTTTGGTGGTGACACGCATGGTAATACCTCAAAGTATTACCTACGACAGACAAGGGAACAAGTCAAGAACATCGTCAACCGGCAAGTGCCATCCGATAGGCGACGCTTTGCCGGTGATGCGCGTGGCAAATGGCTATGGCGAGCGCGTCGGCGGCATGTTCAGTGTCGAAGGTCGCTTTCGGCAGCAGCACCTTCACCATCATGTGGATCTGCTTCTTGTCGCCATGGCCGACGCCGATCACCGCCTTCTTGACGGCATTGGGTGCATATTCGGCAACGACCAGGCCGGCGCGTGCCGGCACCAGCATGGCGATGCCGCGCGCCTGGCCAAGCTTCAGCGTCGCCACCGCATCCTTGTTGACGAAGGTCTGTTCGACGGCCGCCTCATGCGGCATGGCCGTATGCAGGATTTCAGCCAACCCGTCATGCAGCTGGCACAGCCGCGTCGCCAGCGCCGCCCTGTCTTCGGAACGCACCGTGCCGGACGCGACGAAGCGCAGCGAATTGCCGAGGCTTTCGACAATACCCCAGCCGGTGCGCCTGAGCCCCGGATCGATACCGATGATGCGAATCGCGTCCCTCATCCGGTTACTCTATCTCCCGGAGACAGCCATGCCAGCGAAATGTGAACAAACCGGAAACAGTAACGCGCTGACCGGGAACGTTCCAGAATAGTTCAGTTTCGGGCGAAAGCCGTGTTGAGCAGGCTGATCTGGTCCGAGACCGGATTGGGCCGGCGGCTCATGGGCTGCATGTCGACCACCGCGCCGGCGCCGTAGATCTCCTCGTCCATGCGGCGCACCAGTGCCTGCAGGCGCAGCGACCGGTTGACGAGGTCGAGGAAATCCTTGGGCAGTTCGGCCCAGCCGGCCGCCTCGTCATGGGCGGAGGCGGTGTCGAGGCGCACCTTGGACTTTTCCGATGCGACCTGGTCGCGGGTCATCTCGCCGGAATTCGCGGCGCGCTGCAGAAGCAGCCACGAGGCGACCTGCATCAGCCTGGTGGTCAGCCGCATCGATTCGGCCGCATAGAGCGTGGCCGCCAGCCGCGACAGCTTCTTGGCCTCGGCCCGGCCCTTGCCGTCGAGATACTCCGCCGCCTGTTCGACTAGCCCCATGCCTTCCTGGTAGAGCGGTTTGAAGGAGTGCGAAAAGACCCTACGTTCCGCCAGCTTGACGGTTTTCGCGCTGCCCTTCGAAGGCTCGTTCATCGATACGCCCCTGCACTTGCAACCGGCCGATTCGGCTTACTGCCGATACACCCGGAACCCTACATAACTGAAGCTTGAAAATGCGCCTCGTCCGGGGTGAAGGCAAGCACATGTTTAACAGAAGGTTAACGTGATCCGGTGCGGACCGTGTCGCTGGAAAGCGGACAAAAAAAGAGCCGCGGATAAGGCGGCTCTCAGGAGTTTAACAGGGAGGCGTCAAACAAAGTGGCTCCAACCACTCGGTAAGAATCCAGATCACTGGATGCGCATAGTAAACGCCTGTAAAGCTTAATGAACCCTTAACGGCGCCGATGTTTTTTGAGCGAACCCCGCGCCACTGTGCCGTAACAGCACAGTTCCTGAAGGATGTGCCGAGCCTCGGCTCAGGCCGTTTTCCAAACCGCCGGCAAGGCAATGAAGGCAAACAGCAGCAAGGCCGCGTAGAAACCCATCGAAGACGCCGCCACCAGCGGTTCGATCGCGGCATCGCCGCCAAGCAGGAAGTAGAGCCCGATCAAAAGGCCGATGCCGCTGATTGCGGTCAGCCAGAAGTGAACGACGGCAACCGTCTTCTGTCCGACCGCCGGAAACAGGTGATAGAAGAAGGCGAAGACCGCCGACATCAGCCAGCCAGCGACCATCGTATGGGCGTGGGTCGGCATCTGGCCATGGTCCTGGCTGATCGCCATGTACAGGCCGAGCGCCATGCCGCACAGCGCATAGATAACGGCCAGCGTGAAGAAATTCCGTGCTACCCCTTGCATATCTTTCCCCCGAGTTGCCTTTCCCGTGTTCGGGAAAGGGTTGATCGTCAGGCGATTGCTCTCGCCACCGGGCTCCCGGCGCGGGCGCACTAGCATCGGCACTGTTTCTGGACGATGTCGCGCCCCCGGACGCCCCTCATAATAGCAGAAAACCGAATGGCGCGCTCGCAATATCAGTGGCTCCTTACGTTAGCCGGCACTTGAAACAGAACTGGTTTTTTCACGACATCGTTCCGAAACAGGCGCGGCGATAAACGCTTGGCCATCGAAGCGGCAGGCGAGGATTCGCTCCTTCCGCTACATCAGGCGCCGGGGAGAAGCATGGACTGGTATTCGATCGTTAAATTGCTGCACATTCTTTCGGCGACCCTATGGGTCGGCGGCGGTTTCGCGCTGATGGTGCTGGCGACGCTCGCCGATCGGTCGGGAAACATCCAGGGAACGCTGCAGGCAATGCGGGCTACGGGCGAATTGGGAAACCGCTTCTTCGCGCCGATGTCGATGCTGACATTGGCCTTCGGGCTAATCATGTGCTGGTTCTGGGTCGGCTTCTCGCAACTGTGGATCCTGATCGGCCTTGCCGGCTACGCCACCACCTTTTCAATCGGCATGTTCGTCTTCAAGCCGAGCGCCGACCACATGGGCGCGATGATCGCCAGGGATGGCGTGACGCCGGCCGCCCTTGCCTCTGGCCAGCGCATCTTGCGGGCGGCGCGCTTCGACTATGCGGTAATGCTGATCATCATCGCCGACATGGTGCTGAAGCCGACCATCGACGACTTCACGGTCCTTGCCGCCATGGGGCTTGTGTTGGCGGCTGGCGCCACCCTGGCGCTCGGCCGACCAAGGCGCATGGTGCCGAGCGTCGCCTGAGGCAGGCGAAAACGGTCCCGGCTACATCAGGCCGGCGATCCCGTCCCACAGAAGCTTCACCGCGACGACGGCCACCGTCGCATAGGTGAAGGGATAGAAGATCTCCGGACGCATGCGGCGCACCAGCCGGGCGCCGGCGATGGTGGATAGCGGCGCCAGCGGCATCAGCACCGCCGACGCGGTCAGATTGGTGCTGTCGAACTGGCCGAGCGCGAAATAGGGAACGAGCTTCAGCGCGTTGGTGGCGGCAAAGAAGATCGCCGCCGTGCCGGACAACACCTTCGGGTCGAGCCGGATCGGCAGCGCGTAGACCTGAAAGGGCGGGCCGCCGACATGGGCGACGAAGCTGGTGAAGCCGGCGACCGTGCCCCAGAGGGCCGCGGCGACGCGGTTGGGCTGCGCCGCATGGTCGGCGCCGTGGCGGTACTTCAGATAGAGCCAGCGCAGCACGAAAATGATGGCGACGGCGCCGACGATCAGCCGCACGGCCTCCTCGGTGACCAGTGCGGCCGTCAGCCAACCGAGACCGATACCGATCACCGCGCCGGGCATCATGTCGACCAGCATCTTCCTGTTATAGACGCCCCACCATGTCCATACCGAAACGATGTCCATCAGGCACAGGATGGGCAGCAGGATGGCCGCCGCTTGCACCGGCGGCATGGTCAGCGCCATCAGCGGCACGCCGACGAAACCGACCGCGCCGCCAAATCCGCCCTTGGACAGGCCGACCAGAATGACCGCCGGGACGGCGGCCGCATAGAACCACGGATCGGAAAGCAGGCCTGACATGGAGGAGGGACTGGTCTGGAGGGAAAGCGAGTCAACGCCTGAATAGCCCAGATTCCCGAGCGGAGCGACAGCAAATGTGGGCGTCGCCACAGCAAGGCCGGCCCATTCTGCTCTGCCTATCGCCGGGCCGAGACCAGCAGGAACATCGGCCGCTCGAGCTCTTCCGCCAGTTCGGGCTTGGCCGCGATCTGCGCGTCGGTCGGACGGAATTCCTCGACATGCTCGATGGTGAAGCCGCACCGGATCAGCGTGTTGAGCGTGGTGCCGATGGTGCGGTGATGTTTCACAACTCCCTTGGCCAGCCAGTCCGTCTTGCGCGGTCCCTCCACCAGATACCGGTCGACGGGCCATGTCTTGCGGCCTTCGGCATCGACAGACCAGCCGGGATGGGTCGGAGCCATATAGATCGGATGCTCCGTCGAGAAGACGAAATGCCCGCCGGGGACCAGGCACCGGTGCACGGTCTGGAACAGCCGCGCGGCATCGCTGACATAGTGCAGGGCAAGCGAGCTGTAGGCGAGATCGAAAGCCGTCGGCGGCAGGCTGAGTTCATCGAGATCGGCGCGTTCGTAGACGATGCCGGCGTCCGGGCCGGCGGCACGCGCCCGGGCGAGCATCTTTTCCGACAGGTCGAGACCCAGAACCTCCTTGGCCCCGTGTTCAAGAGCCCAGCGGCAGAACCAGCCGAAGCCGCAACCGAGATCGACGATTCGCAAGCCGCTGGCGTCGGGAAGCATCGCGCGCAGCGCCGGCCACTCGGCGGCGCCGTCCAGCCCTTCGACGGACCGGCCGAGTTGGCTGTAGCCTGCGAAGAAATCCGGCTGATCATAGACATTCTGCGCCATGTTCTTTCCTCGTTGTTCATATGCCTGACTGGCGGAGCCGCCACGCATTTCCACCACCGCCAAGCAGAGTCAAGAACGCGGACCGGTCATGCGCCGAGCGGTGGCGGCCGCCGCCGGATCGGCTGCGCCTTGATGATGGCGGTGCTGGTCTCGGCCTTGTCGGCGATGCGATCAAGGATACCGTCGAGGTCGGCGATCGAACGCACGAACAGCCTGGCGACGAAGCAGTCGTCCCCCGTCACCTTGTCGCATTCGCCGAATTCGGCGATCTCCTCGATCAGCTTCTGGACGATGTGCAGCTTGCCCGGCAGCGGCTTGATGCGCACGATCGCCTGCAATGTATAGCCGAGCGCCAGCGGGTCGATCTCGACGGTGAAAGCCCTGATAACCCCGCGCTCCTCGAGCCGCCTCAGCCGCTCCGAAACGCTCGGCGATGACAGCCCGACCTGGCCGGCCAGCTCCTTCAGTGAAGTCCGCGCATCCTTCACCAGGATTTCGAGGAGACGTCGGTCGAGATCGTCAAGCATTTCACATTCTCAGGATTTCCGGGTATTTGCCTATTTTTAATAGGCAAAACCAGCATGTCACCTTTCTCGCTGGGTGGAAAGCTCAGGATCAGCATGAGATTATGCACAAGCAACGATCTGGAGATTTGTCGTGAGCGATACAGCACGTGGGACGATCGAAATGTCCGCCGCAATGGCGATTCTGGGAACGATCGGATGGTTCGTCGTCCTGTCCGGCCAGCCTATCATGGATGTGGTGTTCTGGCGCTGCGCTTTCGGCGCGGTGACGCTGCTCTTCATCTGCGTCGGCCTCGGCCTGTTGCGCAACAGGCTGTCGCTTCGCGTTTTCGCCATCGCGGCCCTCGGTGGCGCCGCTATCGTCGTCAACTGGCTGCTGCTGTTTAGTGCATTCTCGCGCGCGTCGATCTCGATCGCCACCGCTGTCTACAATACCCAGCCTTTCATGCTGGTCGGCTTCGGCGCGCTCTTCTTCGGCGAGCGGCTGACCCTGACGAAATTGACTTGGCTGGCAATCGCCTTCGCCGGCATGGTGCTGATCGTCGAGGCCGCCCCTGACGCCGGCGATATCGGCACCAACTATTTCGCCGGCATCGTCATGGCGCTGGCCGCTGCCTTCTTCTGGGCCGTCGCCGCCATCGTCACCAAAAAGCTCAAGGGCACGCCGCCGCATCTCATCGCGCTCGTCCAGGTCTGCGTCGGCGTGTTGATGCTGGCGCCCTTCGCCAATCTCTCGCATCTTCCGACCGACGCAAGGAGCTGGGCCATGCTGGCGACGCTCGGCATCGTCCACACCGGTCTGATGTACATCCTGATGTACGGCGCCATCCAGAAGCTGCCGACGCACCTGCAGGGGTCGCTGTCCTTCATCTACCCGATCGTTGCGATCCTGGTCGACGTCACGGCATTCGGCCATCGCCTGCATCTCAGCCAACTCGTCGGTGCCGCCGCCATCCTGATCGCGGCCGCCGGCATGAATCTCGGCTGGAAATTGTGGAAGCCAAGGCCTGCCGCGGCAGGTGCGCAACCGATCGAGTAACGCCAATCGCCGGCGCTTCGGCGGTCAAAAATAGCGATCCCGCCTGCCCGCCTGTTCAAAGCGGGCACTTTGCTCTATGCCGCAATCCAACCATCTTCGCCCGGCATAGGCGAAACCCGGGATCGAAGACCATGAACGACGCAACGCCCCCCAATCGCTGCCGCATCGTGCTGATCGCGCCATCTCGCGTGCCGGCCGCCCGTATCGTCTCGGCGTTCGAGGGCGGCGACGTCGCCTCGCTCATCCTGCCGCAGAACGACATGGACGAAGCTTCCTTCCAGGCCTTCGCCGCCGAAATCGTACCGGCGGCACAGGCGGCCGGCATCGCGGTCGTCATTGCCGGCGATACGCGCATTGCCGGGCGTGTCCAGGCCGACGGCATTCATGTCGAGGTCTCCAAGGCCGAGCTCGCCGAGACGGTCGAGCATTTCCAGGCAAAAATGATGGTCGGCGCCGGCGGCGCCAAGACGCGTGATGACGCGCTCGAACTCGGCGAAGTCAGGCCCGACTATATTTTCTTCGGCCGCTTCGGCTACGACAACAAGCCCGATCCGCATCCGCGCAACGTGGCGCTGGGACAATGGTGGGCGCAGATGATTCAGATCCCCTGCATTGTCATGGCCGGATCGGAGCTCGCTTCGATCGAAACCGTCGCAGATACGGGCGCCGAGTTCGTCGCCCTGTCGAGTGCGGTGTTCGCCGACGGTGTCGATCCCAAGGCGGCGATCGCGCAGGCCAATGCGCTGCTCGACGAAACCGCACCGCGTTTCGAGGACTGACGTGTCTTCGGCAAGGCTTCCCCTTCAGGCCCTGCTTGCTGCGGTCATGATCCAGGCCGCTGCCGCCGAAACGATTCCTTTACCGCACCCTAAGCCGGATGCCGGCGTGCATACCGACAAGCCGATCGAAAAGCAGCTGCCGCAGCCCGCCACCACCGCCGAGCCAGCGCCATTGCCTTCGGCCGACGCGATCAATCCCGACCGCTTCGGCGCCAAGCCGGCGGATGCGGCCTACGGCGCTTTCCAGCGCGGGCTCTACAAGACCGCCTACAACCTCGCGCTGGTGCGCGCGCAAAACGGCGACCCGGCGGCGCAGACGCTGGTGGCCGAGATCCTGTCGCGCGGACTGGGCGTGCCCCTTAATGCGGCCGAAGCGGCGAAATGGTACGCAGCCGCCGCCGAGCAAGGGGTGCCGGAATCGCAGTTCCAATATGCGCTGATGCTGCTCGACGGCCGCTACGTCAAAAAGGACGAAAAGGAAGCTTATGCGCTGATGCAGGCCGCCGCCGAAGCGGGCAACCGGCTGGCACAATTCAATTTCGCGCAGATGCTGGTCCAGCAGGACCCCGGCGACGCCGGCATCGCCAAGGCCGTGACCTATTACGAGCGCGCCGCGGCGACCGGCCTCGCCGACGCCCAGTATGCGATGTCACAGATCTATGCCAACGGCGTCGGCGGCAAATCGCGCGACGACGCCCAGGCCCGGCGCCTGCTGGCTCAGGCCGCGCGGCAAAACTATGACACCGCGCAACTCGACCTCGCCACCTGGATGATCGAGGGCCGCGGCGGCGGGCGTGATTTGAAATCCGCCTTCGGCTGGATGAAGCAGGCCGCCGAAGGCGGCAATGTCGCCGCCCAGAACCGCCTGGCGAAACTCTATATGCAAGGCATCGGCACCGAGCCGGACCTCGTGCTTGCCGGCGCCTGGTACATCGTCGCCCGCCGCGCCGGCCTCATCGACCCCGAGATGGACGATTTCCTGCAAGGATTGAGCGACGACCAGACCAAGCAGGCACTGCAGAAGGCAAACCGCCTGCCCTGACGCGATCAGCGGAAATCCAGCGGAAGTCATCGCGCGATGCTCGTCGAGGCAAGTGACCTCGATCTTTCCATGCAGATGGCTATCATGCGGTCGTCGCAGATCCGTCGGCTGGCAAAAGTCTTCGATATCATTACCGAAGCGGTCGCCGCGGTTTCGATGAGAGCGGTTGAGGGTTTATATCGCGGCATCGCTTCTCCAAGGAGGCAATGAAATGGCTTCGCCCGACAAACGATGCACGCATGGCAGCTTCATCCTCGAGGTAACGCCAAGCGCCGAAGGTTGCGAGGAGTGCCTGAAGACCGGTTCCTGGTGGGTGCATCTGCGGCTGTGCCGCACCTGTGGCCATGTCGGCTGCTGTGACAGTTCTCCGAACCGTCACGCCACCGGCCACTACCGGGCGACCGGCCATCCGGTCATCGAGGCCTACGACCCGCCCGAGACGTGGGGCTGGTGCTATGTCGACGAGGTCATGCTCGATTTCTCGCAGGACAAGACGCCGCAACGCGGCACCATCGTGCGCTTCGATTGAGCCGCCGCCACGGGACACCCGATCAGCGCCAGCTTGCCTCTTCGGGCGATTTGTGGTCTTGGAGGCCCGAAATCGCTGTCTTGCGAACATCTCATTCCCGGATCACATCATTATGGCCAAGATCAACGGCAACGAAATCCGTCCCGGCTACGTCATCGAGCACGATGGCGGCCTGTGGGTGGCCGTCAAGACCAACACGGTCAAGCCGGGCAAGGGCGGCGCCTATAACCAGGTCGAATTGAAGAACCTCATCAACGGCACAAAGCTGAACGAGCGCTTCCGTTCGGCAGAGACGGTCGAGCAGATCCGGCTCGATCTCAAGGATTTTTCCTTCCTCTACGAGCAGGGCGACGCCCTGGTGTTCATGGACACCGAGAGCTACGAGCAGCTCGAGCTGGCGAAGGACTTCGTCGGAGACCGCGCCGCTTTCCTGCAGGACGGCATGATGGTGACGGTCCAGCTCTACGAGGAAAGGCCTATCGGCATTTCGCTCCCCGACCAGGTAACGCTGACCATCACCGAAGCGGACCCGGTGGTAAGGGGCCAGACGGCGGCCTCTTCCTACAAGCCCGCGGTGCTGGAAAACGGCATTCGCGTGCTGGTGCCGCCATTCATCGGCGCGGGGGAACGCATCGTCGTCGACACCAATGAAATCACTTATATGCGCCGCGCCGACTGATGCATGTCGCCCAGAGGTGGCCCAGGTTTCGGGTCACCGACATGCATCAGGACAAAGGTTAAAGCGCGTGCAGCAGGAAGAGTTACGATGGCACGCTCAGCCCTTCTCAACGTCATGGTCCAGGCCGCAATGAAGGCCGGCCGCTCGCTGTCGCGCGATTTCGGCGAGGTCCAGAACCTGCAGGTCTCGATGAAGGGACCGGGCGACTATGTCAGCCAGGCCGACCGCAAGGCCGAGGATATTGTCTTTGCCGAACTGTCGAAGGCGCGGCCCGGTTACGGCTTCCTGATGGAAGAGCGCGGCACGATCGCCGGCGATGACAGCCAGCACCGCTGGATCGTCGATCCGCTCGACGGCACCACCAATTTCCTGCACGGCATTCCGCTTTTCGCTGTCTCGATCGCGCTCGAGCGCCAGGGCCAGATCGTGGCCGGCGTGATCTACAATCCGGCCATGGACGAGCTCTATACGACCGAGCGCGGCGGCGGCGCCTTCATGAACGACCGCCGCCTGCGTGTCGCCGGCCGCACCAAGCTCATCGACACCGTCATCGGCTGCGGGGTGCCGCATCTGGGGCGTGGCCAGCATGGCAATTTCCTGATCGAGTTACGCAATGTCATGGCCGAGGTTTCCGGCGTCCGGCGCCTGGGTTCGGCCTCGCTCGATCTCGCTTACGTCGCCGCCGGCCGCATGGACGGATTCTGGGAAGTCGGCCTGTCGCCCTGGGACATCGCAGCCGGCCTGTTGCTGATCCGTGAAGCAGGAGGGTTCGCCTCCGACATGGACGGCGGTCAGGACATGCTCGACAACGGTTCGGTCGTCGCCGGCAACGAGATCATCCAGCGCGCCCTCCTGAAGGCCGTGAAAAAGCCGCTCGCTGCCCGCTGAAGCAGGAATAAGCGCGGAGTAATGTCAAATCCCCGCCGCGCTGAAGCGCCGCAGTCGCAAAACCGCAAACAAAGCTTGAAATACTGTCCGGCGCTTGCCCAGATAGGGTTGACGCAGGATGATGATGATCAAGACGCCGCCGCAGATCGAGATCCCCTTTGTCGGACGATGGCACTATTCGCGTGCCGAGATGATCGCCGACGGCATCGTCCATGCCGTCGGCATCGTGCTGGCGATCGCGGCCGGTTCGGCGCTGCTGGCGCTGGCCGCCTTTCGGGTCGGACCGGGCGAATACATCGCCGCCGCCTTCTATGTCGTGTCGCTGCTCACCGTGCTCTCGGTGTCGCTGACCTACAATCTATGGCCGGTGACTTCGCCGGTGAAATGGATTTTGCGGCGTTTCGACCACGCTGCGATCTATCTGCTCATCGCCGCCACCTACACGCCCTTTCTCGCGCAGCTCGACGGCTCGGCGCTGGCCGGCTGGATGATCGTCCTGGTCTGGACCGCGGCCATTATCGGCATCGCCATAAAGGTGTTTTTCCCCGGCCGCTTCGACCGGCTGGCGATCGTCTTCTATCTCGCCATCGGCTGGAGCGGCATCGTCCTGGTCGAGCCGCTCGTCGCTACCTTGCCGACGACGGCGATCGTGCTCATCGTCGCCGGCGGCGTCGTCTATTCCTGCGGCGTGATCTTCTTCGCCTGGAAGGGGCTGCGCTTCCACAACGCGCTGTGGCATGGTTTCGTGGTCACCGGCGCAGGCCTGCATCTGGCGGCGATGGTCGATTGCCTGGTCATCAACCGTCTCTGAAACTGCTGGCGGCAATATTGCCAAGCACCATTCAATTTGGTCACAATTCCGTTTAGAGTCGCCGACGACGTGATCGGCGGCAGCGGCATCGGAAACGGGGCACGGATGGCTTTTCTCAGATCCTTCGGCATGGGCAGGCGCTCCGACGTGCTGATCTACGACCCACACAAATTGTCGAGCCCGCAGGTCTTTCTCCTGACCATGGTCATCTTCCTGGCCATCGTCGCCTTCATCGCAGCGATCCTGACACGGCAGATCTCGACCGCCTTCGTCACCAATCCGGGGCTCAACGGCCTGATCATCGGCGTGCTTGCCGTCGGCATCCTTTTGGCCTTCGTCCAGGTCGGGCGGCTGTTTCGCGAAGTGCGCTGGGTCAACTCCTTCCGCGCCGGTTCCGAGATCACCGAACCGGTGCTGCTGGCGCCGATGAAGGCGATGATCGGCCGCTCGTCGAGCATGGCGTTTTCGACCAGCTCGATGCGCACCATGCTCGACTCCATCGCCACGCGGCTCGATGAAAGCCGCGACACCTCGCGCTACCTCGTCGGCCTCCTGGTGTTCCTTGGCCTGCTCGGCACCTTCTGGGGCCTGCTGAACACGATCGGCTCCATCCGCGAGACCATCGAGTCGCTCGATCCCGGCACGGGCGATGCCGCCGCTGTGCTGGATTCGCTGAAGCAAGGGCTGTCGGCGCCGCTCGCCGGCATGGGTACGGCCTTCTCGTCCTCGCTGTTCGGCCTGTCCGGCTCGCTCGTTCTCGGTTTCCTCGACCTGCAGGCCGGCCGCGCGCAGACGCGCTTCTACACCGAACTGGAGAACTGGCTGTCCTCGGTCACCGACCTGTCGTCCGACATCGTCGTCTCCGACGCGGTCCGGACCGAGCCTTCCGATGAAATCCGCCTGCTGTCGGAGCGGCTGCGCAGCATGCAGGAGAATGGCGGCGGCTCCAATCCGCGCGTCGCCACCGCCATGGCCAATCTCGCCGACGGCATTTCCGGCCTGGTCAAGAACATGCGCTCCGAGCAGCAGATCATGCGCGACTGGGTCGAAGCACAGTCGGATGAACAAAAGGCGATGCGCAACACGCTGGAAAAGATCGCCGACGCCCTGAAGAAGACCGGGGTGCACTAGCATGGCGCTCGCCAGGAGCCGGCGCGCCGACCGCCGCATCGACTATTGGCCGGGCTTCGTCGACGCGTTGTCGACGCTGCTTCTGGCCATCATGTTCCTGCTCACCGTCTTCGTGCTGGCGCAGTTCCTGCTCGGCCGCGAAATCTCCGGCAAGGACGCCGTGCTGTCGCGTCTCAATTCGCAGATTAACGAACTGACGCAGCTTCTGGCGCTGGAGCGTTCCACGACACAGGACAAGGAGGATTCGCTCGCCAATCTGCAGGCATCGCTGTCGGCGGCCGAAGCGGAGAAGAGCCGGCTCCAGCAGCTGCTGGCGCAAGGTGCGGGCGCCGGTGATGCGGCCAACCAGCGCGCGGCGGCGCTGACGGGCGAGCTCGACAGCCAGCGCCAGATCAGCCAGCAGGCGCTGAGCCAGGTCGAGATCCTCAATCAGCAGATCGCGGCCTTGCGCAAGCAGATCGGCGCGCTCGAGGACGCGCTCAACGTCTCCGAGGCCCGCGACCGGGATTCCAACACCAAGATCGCCGACCTTGGCCGCCGCCTCAACGTGGCGCTGGCGCAGCGCGTGCAGGAACTCAACCGCTACCGCTCCGACTTCTTCGGCCGCCTGCGCGAAATCCTCGCCGACCGCGAGAACATCCGCATAGTCGGCGACCGCTTCGTCTTCCAGTCGGAAGTGTTGTTTCCGACCGGCTCGGAAGTGATCAACGATGCCGGCAAGGTCGAGATGAAGAAACTTGCCGACGCCATCATCGAGTTGCAGAAGGAGATTCCCCCGGAGATCAACTGGGTGCTGCGCGTCGACGGCCATACCGACAACAAGCCGCTGTCCGGCACCGGTCGGTATCGCGACAATTGGGAGCTGTCGACGGCGCGCTCCACTTCCGTGGTGAAGTTCCTGATCGAGAACGGCGTGCCGGCCAACCGGCTGGTCGCCGCCGGCTTCGGCGAGTTCCAGCCGCTCGATCCCGCCGACACCGAAGAGGCGCGCAACAAGAACCGCCGGATCGAACTGAAGCTCACCGAACGGTGATCCATCATCACGCGATCTCACGCGAATTTGTTCGCCGGCTCAACTCTAGGGCGCAGTTGTGCACCGGCAAGGCCTGAAAAGATTATCTTTTTTTAATTACACTTCGCCGCAAAGCGCTCCTAGCGTGCTGCGCAGGGCCGAGAACCGCCGGCGATGCCTCCCATCGCGACGCGACGGAACTGGACGGCCCGCATCGTCCGGAAGCGGAACGGCAGAGCCGTTCTTTTCCGCAGCAAAAGGAGGCGCCGTCATGCGCTCTTCAGCATCTCTCAAGACTGCAACCCTTGCCGCGATTCTTGTCGCCGCCCCGCTTGCCGGCGCCTACGCCGCGGGTCACCACAAGGGCGCGCTCGACGCGACCGACCCAACCGACATGACCGGCCCGCGTGTCGAGGCTCTCATTGAACAGGTTCAAGGCGTGCATCAGGGCATAATCACCGCCAGACAGGCCAACAACATCACCCCGGCCGCGGCGGAGCGCCTGGAGATGCGCACCGCTCGCATAGGTCAGGCGGCGGAGAAGATAGCCTCGTCGGATCACGGCAGGATACCGGCCGCACAATATCATGACCTGCTGCGCCGTCTCGACAATGTCGACCAGCGGCTGAGGGTCGACATCGGTAGCGGTTTCCTGATGGGCGACGGCGCCGACGGCGGGAACTATCCGAACGGCTGAGGCCATTCTGATCGCGGCCCAAAAGGAAGGGACCACCTGGCGTCTACGGGACCAATCCCGCAGGCGCCTCTTTTCCTCACCAGCCGAGCCAGACCGCTACCAAGGCAGCCGCTGCCGGCGCGGCCTGCACGAACAGGATCTTGCGACCGACCGTTGCCGCCCCGTAGAGCCCGGCAACGGCCACGCAGAGCAGGAAGAAAACCTTGACCTGGAAACCGGCCGTGCCGAGGTAGAGGGCCCAGATCAGGCCGGCGGCGAGAAAGCCGTTATAGAGACCCTGATTGGCGGCAAGCACCTTCGAGGCGCTGGCGAATTCCGGCGTCAGCCGGAATGCCTTGTGCCCGCGCGGCGTGTCCCAGAGCACCATCTCCAGATAGACGATATAGACATGGATCAAGGCCACCAGCCCGACCAGGATGTTGCCGATCATCGTATTCCCTCGTGATGTATCGTCGGGCAGCATTTCACGCGTCGGCTCGCCAGCGCAAGGTGCATCTGCCGGATGGCGCGTGAGGGTTGCAAACGCGCAGGCGTTGGTATCTTTTCGCCCCTTCCTCAATCACGGAAGCCGCCATGTCCTTTCAAAAACTCGATGACCTCGGCCACAAGCTCGAAGCCCTGGAGCACGCGCTGGCCATCCTCGGCGCCGATGAAGCGACCCACATGGCCGTCGGTGGCGGCGAGAAGCGCGCCGAGGCCATGGCGGCACTTGCCGGCATGTACCACACCAGGGCGACCGCGCCGGAAATAGCGGACTGGATCGCCGCCGCCGAAGGCGAGGCGCTTGACGATGAACAGCGGGCGGCGCTGGCCGAACTGCGGCGGCAATACACCAACCTGACCTGCCTGCCGGTCGAATTCGTCGAACGCCAGACGACCGCCCGCATGCGCTGCGAGCAGCTGTGGCGCGACCTGCGGGCCAAGAACGACTGGGCGGGCTTCCTGCCGGCGCTTGAAGGCGTGGCGGCGCTGGTGCGCGAAGAGGCGGCCCTGCGCGCCGACATCCTCGGCCTCGCCCCCTACGACGCGCTGATGGAGCAATACGACCCCGGCAACCGCGCCGCGGATATCACGCCTGTCTTCACCCAGCTGAAGACATTTCTCAGGGGTTTCGTGCCGGAAGCATTGGCGGTGCAGGAAGCGCGGCTGCGCAAGCGCCCTCTCAAGCCGCTTTCGGGAACCTATGCGGTCGACAGGCAGCGCGAACTCGGCCTCGCCATGATGGCGGCGGTCGGCTTCGACCTGACGCACGGCTCGCTGTCGGTGTCGCACCATCCGTTCTGTGGCGGTGTGCCGAGCGACGTGCGCATCACCACCCGCTACAAGACGTCCGATTTCCTGTCGGCGCTGATGGGCGTGCTGCACGAGACCGGTCATGCACTCTACGAGCAGAACCTGCCGAAGGCCTGGTCGCACTGGCCGCTCGGCAAGGCGCGCGGCATGGCCGTGCATGAAAGCCAGAGCCTGTTCGTTGAAAAGCAGATCGGGCGCAATCCCGCCTTCTGGCGTTGGGCATTGCCGGTCGTGGAAAAACATCTCGGCGAAATCTGGTCGCTCGACGACATCCTGCCGCATGTCCACCATGTCGAGCGCGGCCTGATCCGTGTCGATGCCGACGAGGTGACGTACCCGCTGCATGTCATCCTGCGCTACGAACTGGAGCAGGAGCTCGTCTCCGGCAGGATTGAGGTGGCCGAGCTGCCCGAGGCCTGGGATGCCAGGATGCGCGACTATCTCGGCCTTTCAACGATCGACAACCCCGCGGATGGGCCGATGCAGGACGTGCATTGGCCTGCTGCCGCCTTTGGCTACTTTCCCTCCTACACGCTGGGCGCGATGATGGCGGCGCAGCAATGGGCGGCGCTGACGCGGGAGCATCCGTCGGCCGATGACGATCTTGCCAAGGGGAATTTCGGTGCCATCAACGATTGGCGCCGCAAGAACATATGGTCGCAGGGATCGCGCTGGTCGACGCCCGATCTGCTCGAACGCGCCACCGGTGAAAAGCTCAATGCCGTCTATTTCACCGACCACCTGCGCAAACGGTATGGAACCGCGTGAGCACGCCCAGCGTAGCCGCTACTCAGCCGCGCCCCTGAAGGCGCTGGCGCCGGTCTCGAACTGCAGCTTGGCCAGCCGGGCATAGATGCCGCCCTTGGTCACCAAGCTTTGATGCGTGCCTTCCTCGACGATGCGGCCGCCATCCATCACCAGGATGCGGTCGGCCTTCAGCACCGTCGCCAGGCGGTGCGCGATGACGATCGTGGTGCGGCCCCGCATCAGCCGCTCCAGCGCCATTTGCACCAGCGTCTCGCTTTCGGCGTCGAGTGCCGAGGTCGCCTCGTCGAGCAACAGGATCGGCGCGTCGCGCAGGATGGCGCGCGCGATCGCCACCCGCTGGCGTTGCCCGCCCGACAGCGTCACGCCGCGCTCGCCGACCTGGCTGTCATAGCCCTTCTCGAGCTTGAGGATGAATTCGTCGGCCAGCGCGTCCTTTGCCGCCGCTTCGATCTCTGACTCGCTGGCGCCCGGCCGGCCGAAGCCGATATTGTCGCGCGCGCTGGCCGCGAAGATGGTGACGTCCTGCGGCACGATGGCGATGCGCTGCCGTATCGAAAGGGGGTCGGCTTCGCGGATGTCGACGCCGTCGATCAGGATCCTGCCGGTCTCCGGATCGTAGAAGCGCAGGATCAGCGAGAACACCGTGCTCTTGCCCGCTCCCGAGGGACCGACGATCGCCACAGTCTCGCCAGGCTTGACCGAGAAGCTCAGGCCGTGGACGGCGGCGCGGTCGGGCCGGGCCGGGTAGGAAAAGGACACGGCCTCGAAGCTGATCGCTCCCTTGCTCGCCACCGGCAGCGGCCTGGGATTGGCAGGCGCCACGATCGCCGGCTCCTCGGCGAGGATTTCGGTCAGCCGTTCGGCGGCACCTGCTGCCTGGGCCAATTCGCCCCAGACCTCCGATAGCGCGCCGAGCGCACCGGCGGCGAATACCGAATAGAGCAGGAACTGGCCTAGCGTGCCCGGCGACAGATTGCCGTCGAGCACGTCGCGCGAGCCGAACCACAGCACCGCCACGACCGAGGAGAAAATCGTGAAGATGGCGAAGAAGGTGAGGAACGAGCGCGCGAAGATCGAGGCGCGCGCGGCCTCGAAGGCGGCCTCGACGGCACCCGAAAAACGCCCGGTGACCAGCGTCTCATTGGTGAAGGCCTGCAATGTGCGCACCGCGCCGATCTGCTCGCTGGCATAGGCGGTGGCATCGGCCAGCGTGTCCTGCGCCTGCCTTGACTTGCGCCGCACCGAGCGGCCGAAGGCGACCAGCGGCAGCACGATGATTGGAATGGCTGCGATGACCAGCCCGGACAGTTTCGGGCTGGTGAAAACCATCATCGCGACCGCGCCGAGGCCAAGGATGACATTGCGCAGCGCCACCGAAGCGGTCGCCCCTACCGCCGATTTGACCTGCGTGGTGTCGGCGGCGAGCCGCGACACGATCTCGCCCGACTGGGCAGTGTCGAAGAAGGCCGGCGACAGTTTCGTCACATGGGCAAAGACATCGCGCCTGATATCGGCGACGACGCGCTCGCCGAGCGTGATGACGAAATAGTAGCGGCCCGCCGATGCCGCCGCCAGCAGCGCGGCCATCGCCACCAGCGCGGCGAAATATTCGGCGATGAAGGAGGAACCGGACGGCGTGAAACCATGATCGATCATGCGCCGTACCGCCAGCGGCAGCGCCAGCGTCGTCACCGCCGCGACGATCAGCGAGATGACGGCGCCCGCCACCAATGTGCGGTAGCGGCCGATGTAGGGAAACAGGCGCCTGAGCGGCTTGAGCGAGCGCCGGCGCTCGTCTGCGCTGCTGGTTTGCGCCATCCTGGTCTTTTCCTCTTGGCCGCCTTCAGCTATGCGCCTCAATATGCGCTTGCCGCGGCCTTGTGATTCAATTCCGGCTGATGTATAGGCTCGCCGACCGTTTTAGAAGCCGTGGCTCCTCAATAGCTGCGGCTTCGAGTTTTAAAAAGGGGCGCATCGACGCAGGCTTTCAGCCCGTCAGCCGCGCCCGGCAAACCAGGAACCGAGCCATGAAGACCGATATCCATCCCGACTACCACACCATCAAGGTCGTCATGACCGACGGCACCGAGTACATGACCCGTTCGACCTGGGGCAAGGAAGGCGATACGATGAACCTCGACATCGACCCGACCACGCACCCGGCCTGGACCGGCGGCCAGCAGACCCTGCTCGACCGCGGCGGCCGCCTGTCGAAGTTCAAGAAGCGCTTCGAAGGTTTCGGCCTCTAGGCCCCATCAGCTTTTCGCTGACCAGAGAACCCGTCCTCGTGGCGGGTTTTTTGTTGGCCAATGCACGTCCCTTCACGCTGGCGCTTGCCTCCACCTCCCCCTTGTCGGTCCCGTGTGGGAGGTCGGACCGAAGGTCGGGTGGGTCGGCGCTGCCCCCGCCCCGCTGCTTCGCAGCGACCCTCCCCACGAGGGGAGGGTGAGAGCATCCTATTCCGCAAGCAATTCCCTGAGCGCCATGCGCTTGTAGGCGGCGACCAGCCTGTCGCCCTCCTTCCGCTCGACCGAGATCGCCAGCCGCATGGCGGCCTCGCCCATCTGCCAGACGAGAAACGCCGTCGTCTCCAGCGCGACGGCATCGGCATCGGGCCGCAGGCGTTTGAGCGCCGCAGTGAGAAATTCGGCGTTCGCACGGCTGTCGGCAAGCTCCAGTTCGCGCAGCGCCTTGTCGGCCTGCGTGCCCGACCAGATGTCGCGCATCACCGGCTCCGCCAGGAACAGGTGGTAATAAATGTCCACCAGTTCCGAGAACGCCCGCCGAAGGCCCTCGGCGTCGCCGACGTCCTTGAGCGCGGCTGAAATGCAGGCCTGGCTTTCGGCGGTGTAGCGCTCGGCCAGCGCCCAGACGATCGCCCGCTTGTCGGGGAAGAACTGGTAGAGCGAGCCGATCGACACCCCAGCCCGCTCCGCCACCTCGCCCATGCGCATGGCATCGCTGCCTTGCTCCGCAATCAGCGCCGAGGCGGCGGCGAGCATGCGCTCGACCCGTTCACGGCTGCGCTGCTGGCTCGGCGCGCGGCGTGGCGTGGCGACCTGTTCCGGTGGGGACGTGGCGGTTTTTTCCATGGCTCTTCAACAGACGCCGGGCGGCAATGCCACCCAGAAATGACTTGACTCGCAAAATACGAGGGTTTATCACGTTTTGCAAATATGAGGATTTCTCATGTTTTGAAAGAAGCAGACAGGATAATTGATTTGAAGGCGTCGAACAGGTGGCCGGCCATCCCGCAAAACTTTTCTGCCCATTGCGGCTGAAACCGCCGCAACCGGCATCTGGAGCAACTGACATGATCGCGAAGCTACTTCCCACCCTCATCTTCATCGCCGCTATCGGCTCGGGCGTTGTCGGCGGCGTGTTCTTCGCCTTTTCCAACTTCGTCATGCCGGCAATGGCTCGCCTGCCTGCCGCGGGCGGCATCGCCGCCATGAACTCGATCAACATCACCGTCATCACGCCGATGTTCATGACCGCCTTGTTCGGCACCGGCCTGATCTGCCTTGTCTTGATCGCCGGCGCCATCATCGGCTGGCAGCAGCCAGGCTCCTTCTGGCTGCTGGCCGGCGCAGTCATCTATCTCGTCGGCAACCCGATCGTGACGATGGTTTTCAACGTGCCGCTCAACGACGCGCTGGCCGCCATCGATCCGGCCAGCAGCAACGGCGCTGCTGTATGGACCACCTATCTCAGGGACTGGGTGATGTGGAACCACGTGCGCGCGATCACCGCCATCACCGCGCTGGCATCCTTCTGGTTCGCCGCGCGTTGACATGTCTCGGTCCGCCGCGTTCGGCATCGCGGCGACCGAGGCGTGTTTGTCGGGAGAAGCGCCGTGAACGACCCGCATTCCACCATGGCCTTGGGCATTGCCGCGGGGATCGGCCTCGGCGCTGTCTGTGGCGCAGCGATGGATGACCCTGCCGTCGGCATCGGCATGGGCATAGCAATCGGCGCGGGGATCGGCGCGATTTTCGGGCAGAGGCGAGGAAAATGACGTCCGGCTTCTGCGGAAGTCTCAGCTCTTCGCCTTGCGGTCGGAATGACCGAGATCGCGGTCCGGGTCGATGACGTCGCGCACCAGTTGCTTGAGTTTTGCCGCATCCGGAAAGCCGCCGTCACGCTTGCGGTCCCAGACCAGCACCTCGTTGCAGCTTATGGTGAAGACGCCGCCGGTGCCGGGCACCAGCGTCACCTCGCCCAGATCGACGCCGAATGTCGACAGCAGTTCCTGCGCCATCCAGCCGGCACGCAGCAACCACTGGCACTGGGTGCAATAGGTGATGCGGATGGTGGGCAGCGGGTTTTCGGTCATGTCAGGCTTTGCTCACGCAGCGCTGAGCTTGGCCATGGTCTCCTCGTCGACCTCGAAATTGGCGTAGACGCTTTGAACGTCGTCGTCGTCCTCGAGCGTGGCGACCAGCTTCATCAGCGACTGGGCGCGTTCTTCGTCGACCGGAACATTGTTCTGCGGTTTCCAGATCGGCTTCACCGATTCCGCCTCGCCGAGAGAGGCTTCGAGTGCCTTCGACACCTCGCCGAGGTTTTCGAAGGCGCAATAGATGGTGTGGCCTTCCTCATCCGACTCCACGTCATCGGCGCCGGCTTCGATTGCCGCGTCCATGACCTTGTCGGCGCTGCCGGCCGATGCTGGATAATAGATCTCGCCGACCCGATCCCACATGAACGACACCGAGCCGGTTTCGCCCATCGCCCCACCGGCCTTGGTGAAGGCGGCGCGCACATTCGAAACCGAGCGGTTGCGATTGTCGGTCAGCGCCTCGACGATTACGGCGACGCCGCCGGGACCGTAGCCCTCGTAACGCACGGCTTCGTAATTTTCGGCGTCGCCCATCGACGCCTTGTTGATGGCGCGCTGGATGTTGTCCTTCGGCATCGACACCGCCTTGGCGTTCTGCACGGCAAGGCGCAGGCGCGGATTCATCGACGGATCGGGGGTCCCGCTCTTGGCCGCGACGGTGATTTCGCGCGCCAGCTTGGAAAACATTTTCGACCGCACCGCGTCCTGACGGCCCTTGCGGTGCATGATGTTCTTGAACTGTGAATGGCCAGCCATGGCACCCCTGTCGTGTTCGGCTAGAGCATCGCGCGGCGAGATGCATGACCCGCCTTCCGCAATGCTCGAATTCAAAATGTCAGAACGTCCCTGCTGCGTCCGAATGGACGTATGGCGCTCTTTGTCGGAATGGCCGGCTTATAGATAAATCGGCTCAATTCGTCCAGCCGCGCCGCGCTTTGCCACGCACGGCAAAAGCCGTGACGGCTGTTCACCCCTCCAGATCCGACTTCAGCCGGTCGATGATACTAAGCGCATGGCCGGCGTACTGGCTGATCCAGCGGTCGTGTATCTGCTTGATCGGCAGCGCATTGAGATTGTTCCAGCGCTCGCGCCCCTCGCGCCGCGCCACGATGAGATCGGCCTCTTCCAGCACTTTGAGATGCAGCATGACGGTGCAGCGGTCGATGTCGGAAAACGCCTCGCACAGCATGCCGGTCGTCTTTGGCGCGTCCTTCAGCAGATCCAGCATCTCGCGCCGGCGCGGATGCGCCAGCGCCTTGAAAACATTGTCGTCTTGCGATCGGCTTGACATGTTATTTTTTTATAACATAAGCTCCTATCAATCAAGGAAGGAACTGTGGATATGTCTCTTGGTTTCAGGGTTTCAGGACGCATCGGCAAACCGGTCGCCGACGTCTTCGACGCGGTCGTCAATCCGAAGAAGCTCAGCTCCTATTTCACCACCATCGGCGGTGCCAGCGCGCCCTTGGTGCCGGGCGCCAATGTCGTGTGGTGGGGCAAGGTGCCGGTCGAAGTAGACGAAATCGTCAGGGACAGCCGCATCGTGCTGCGCTGGGATGCCACCGACGAAGAGGGAAAGCCGGCCTACAAGACCCGCATCGAGATGAATTTCGAGCCGCTCGACGACGGCGGCACCTTCGTCACCATCGCCGAGGCCGGCTGGCACGAGGACGCGGTCGGCCTGAAGAAGTCCTATCTCAATTGCGAGGGCTGGTCGCAGATGCTGGCCTGCATGAAGGCCTATGTCGAACACGGCATCAATTTGCGCGAAGGCTACTACCGCAGCGAGATGAAGGGCGAGCCTGCCAACGAGACCAACATTTGAGCGAAGGGAGGCCTGCCGTGAAAGTAACTCCGTTCCTGATGTTCGAAGGCAAGGCCGAGGAGGCCATGGCCTTCTATTGCGAAACCATCCCGGAGAGCCGTGTCCTCGACCTCACGCGCTACGGTGCAGGCGAGGACGGACTCGAAGGGGCAGTCAAGCTGGCCCGCGCATCCATCGGCGGCACGGAGGTCATGATCTTCAACAGCCCTGTGCACCACGCCTTCACCTTCACGCCGTCGGTCTCGCTCTTCGTCGACTGTTCCACCGAAGAAGAGCTGGAACGCATCGTCGAGGCCCTGTCCAAAAACGGCACGTTTCTGATGCCGACCGGCAATTACGGCTTCAGCCGCCGTTTCGCCTGGCTGAACGACAGGTTCGGCGTTTCCTGGCAGATCAATCTGCCGTAGCAGGACCGGGCCAGGCCGAGATCCTGGCTGGGACTGTTCACCGGGGATTTCCCGGGCGCCGCCGATCATCTCGCCAAGGCCGGCGTCGAGCGATGCGACGTCATCGAGCCGCTGGGAGAGGGCTTCCGTGGTTTCTGGATCACCAGCCCCGCCAACATCGTTCACATGGTGCGGGAGCCCGACGCCTGGTGAAGGCGTGTTCGGCAGGGGAGAACGCTATGGAAATCCGCGAGACACCGACGGCCGAAGCCGCCATGCTGATCCGGCGGCCGGTCTCCGACGTTTTCGAGGCCATCGTCGACCCGGAGATCACCACGAAATTCTGGTTCACCCATTCCAGCGGCAGGCTGGACGGCGGCAAGCCGGTTCAATGGGAGTGGCGCATGTATGGCGTCTCGACGACGGTGGTCGCCAGCGAGATCGTCGTCAACGAAAAGATCGTCATGCAATGGAGCGATCCGCCGACCACGGTGATCTGGACCTTCACCGAAATGCCAGGTGACGCGACCTTCCTGGAGGTCCACAATTTCGGCTTTGCCGGCAATGGCGACGAACAGGCGAAACAGGCGGTCGATTCAACCGGCGGCTTCACGCTCGTTCTGGCCGGCGCCAAGGCCTGGCTCGAACAAGGCCTGACACTAGGCCTGATCGGCGACCGTCACCCGAAGGGCGCACCGGGGAGTTGAACCGGCTCAGGTTTTACGCTTTTCCTGCTCGATCACGTGATGGCGGAGCACACGATTGATTTCGGTCTGGTAACCACCACCCCCGACATGCTCCTTGAACCACGATAGCACGTCAGTATCGAGTCTGATTGTCACTGGCTGCTTGAGTGGTCTGTAAAGATGTCCACGACGAGCATGAATCCAATTCTCCGCCGGAACTTCTGGGATGTCGGAAGTATTAATTTCGCTGTCAGGCAAACCAGCCAGCTTGGCGAGCTGGTTGCGCTGATCCTGACTAAGGTCCTTCTTGCTCATAGCGCCTCCTTTCATGCGCTGTCGCTTTCCGGGCACCAACAATCCTAACTCGTCCTTCATCTTCGCGATCAGGATATGTGTGGACAACCAGCATGACCACTACGGCATCGATCGTCCCGATAGCGTGCCAACGCTGCTCACCATCTTCAAACCGGTCGGGCACGATGAGATAAAGCGGATCATCGAACACCTTCTGCGCGAGATCGAATCCGATGCCGAGCTTGGCAAGTTTGCGCCTGGCTCTTTCAGCATCCCATTCGAACCGCAAAGCAGCACCATCGATTACGATATTGTACGTACAATTTCGTAAGAGTCAGCCTGAACTCGGCATTGGCCATGTCGTCAGGCTCAATGCCCGCCGCCGGACTTCGCCTTCTTGCGGTTCCGCGCCAGCATGTTGAGGCCTTCGACGAGCGCCGAAAAACCCATCGCCGCGTAGATATAACCCTTGGGCACATGGTAGCCCATGCCGTCGGCGATCAGCGTCATGCCGATCATCAACAGGAAGCCCAGCGCCAGCATGACGATGCTCGGGTTCCTGGCTATGAAGTTCGCCAACGGCGTAGCCGCCAGCATCATCACCGTAACCGCCACGATGACGGCGATGTACATGATGGCGATCTCGTCGGTCATGCCGACGGCGGTAATGATGGAATCGATGGAGAAGACAAGGTCGAGAAGCAGTATCTGGAAGATGGCGCCGGCAAGGCTCATCTGCACGGTCTCGCCCAGCATCGTGTCCTGGTGGTCGTCGGGGTCGACCGTGTGATGGATCTCCTTGGTCGCCTTCCACACCAGGAACAGGCCACCGGCGATCAGGATCAGGTCGCGCCAGGAAAAGCCGTGGCCAAGGGCGGTGAAGACCGGCGCCGTCAGTTGGACGATGATCGAGATGGTGGCGAGCAGCACCAGCCGCATGACGAGCGCCGCCGAGATGCCGAGCCGGCGGGCGCGGGCTCGCTGTGCTTCCGGCAGCTTGTTGGTCAGGATCGAGATAAAGATCAGGTTGTCGATGCCGAGCACGATCTCGAGCACCACCAGGGTCAACAGCGCGACCCAGGCGGTGGGATCGAACACGAAGGCGAAGTGCGGCGCCAGGAACTCGATAAGCTGCATGGAGGTCGTCCCCTCTACGATCTAGAGCAGTGTCGCCGGCAGTTAGGTATTGAGAGCCCCTATATCAATGTCACGTCCAGAAGGACGGCGCCGTTTCCTCGAGCCGCGGCCCGCGGCGAAACGGCGCGATCTTCTCGGTCAGCCCCGTGCGGTCGGAAATATCAACGCCGACGCCGCACAAGGTCGCGGGTCCGGTCGCCGCCTCGAAACGCCCCTTCGGCACTTTCGACAGGAACCGGTTGAGCGGCTCCTCCTTGTCCATGCCGAGCGACGAATCATAATCGCCGCACATGCCCGCGTCGGAAATGTAGCCGGTGCCGCCATTGAGGATATGGTGATCGGCGGTCGGCTGGTGGGTGTGAGTGCCGACCACGAGGCTGGCGCGACCGTCGACGAAATGCGCGAAGCACATTTTTTCGGAGGTCGCCTCGGCGTGGAAGTCGATGACCACGGCATCCGCCTGCTCGCCGAGCGGACAGGCGGCAAGCTCGCGCTCGCCAGCCTGGAAGGGATCGTCGAGCTCGGGATGCATGAACACCCGGCCCATGATGTTGGCGACCAGCACGCGCGCGCCGCTCCTAGCGATGTAGACGCCCGAGCCGCGCCCGGGCGTGCCCTTGGGAAAATTGGACGGGCGCAGGAAGCGCTCTTCGCGCGGCGCGAAGGCGAGCGCATCGCGCTGGTCCCAGACATGGTTGCCGGTGGTGACGACATCGGCGCCGGCCGCGATGGTCTCGCGAAAAATCTCCTCGGTGATGCCGAAGCCGCCGGCCGCGTTTTCGCCGTTGACGATGACGAAATCGAGCTTGAAATCCGAGATCAGGCCCGGCAATTGCTCCCACACCGCCGTGCGGCCTGTCTTGCCCACCATGTCGCCGAGGAAGAGAAGTCTCATCTACGCCTGATCCGGAAAAGTGGCATGACTTTCGGCAAAGATCATGCGTCCCAAAGAACTATCTACAATTCTGGCGCGAACCGGCGCAACCCGCTCTCGGTCAGTATTTCCGGGATGATGACGTCGTGGTCCTCATTGGGAACCATCGTCACTTCCTGGCAGTCGAAAGCAATGCCGATCAGCCGGGGCGCATGCCCCTTGTCGACAAGCTTGGCGATCGCACGGTCATAATAGCCCGCGCCGTAACCGATGCGGTGGCCGCGCGCGTCGAAGCCGGCGAGCGGCACCAGCATGACGGAGGGGTCAAGAACTTCGGCCTCCTCATGCGGCCCGACGGTGCCAAATCCCATATCGATCATCGGCGCGCCGCGTACCAATTCGCGAAAGACGATGGTCGTCTTGTCGAGGATCGCCGGAAGGCAGAGCCGTGCGCCCTTTTCGCGCAAGGCGAACATCAGCGGCCGGACATCGACTTCCGAGCGCATTGGCCAGAAGCCGGACACGATTTGGCCTGGCTCGATGGCAAGCTGGTCGCGCGCGGTTTCGGCCATATCGAGCGCGACTTCCACCCGCCAGAATTCATCGAGCGCGTCGCGGCGGCCAAGTGCTTCCTTGCGCAGCTGTTTTTTCAGGTCTTTTGAGGATGCCATGCGCAGACGCTAGAAAAAGCCAGACCTGAATGGACGTTTTGGGAGCGACGTTTTCCATCGCATGATCCACGAAATACGTGGATGTGGCGAATAAGTGACGATCCACACAACCGGTGGAGAAGTCGATCCCGGGTGCCTACAAAGTAGGTGGGCGCCGTGTGAGAAAACCCACGGGTCTTCCCAGGGACAGCTCCCTAAGGATCGTTAAGGCCCCGGGGAAAAGTGTCTCCTGCCGGGAAGCGCAGACCGTCAGCCCCAATATAGGCCGATGCCCTCCCAAGCGCCAGAGACTTGGCGCCAGAGAGTTGGCGCTCTTGCCCTGCCGGCTTCACACTTCGCCGCCGCCAACCCACCCTTGCATGGGCCAAGCCGTCTCCTTACGGTCGTCCGTACTGAACCAAGGAGCAAAAATGCGTTTCGAAGGCACGGCGGCCTACGTCGCCGACAAGGATCTGATGGTGGCGGTCAACGCGGCGATCGCGCTGGAACGGCCCTTGCTGGTCAAAGGTGAGCCCGGCACCGGCAAGACGGAGCTTGCCAGGCAAGTGGCGGCGGCACTCGGGCTGGAACTCATGGAATGGCACGTCAAATCGACGACGCGGGCGCAGCAAGGCCTCTACGAGTACGATGCAGTGTCGCGGCTGCGCGACAGCCAACTTGGCGATACCAGGTTCAACGATATCAAGAACTACATCAAGCGCGGCAAATTGTGGGAAGCCTTCGCCGCCGGCAAGAAGGTTGTGCTTCTGATCGACGAGATCGACAAGGCCGATATCGAATTTCCCAACGACCTCTTGCAGGAACTCGACCGGATGGAGTTCTTCGTCTACGAGACCGGCGAGACGATCCGCGCCGCGGTGAGGCCGATCGTCATCATCACCTCCAACAACGAGAAGGAACTGCCCGACGCCTTCCTGCGTCGCTGCTTTTTCCACTACATCCGCTTTCCCGACGTCGAGACGCTGCACAGGATCGTCGATGTGCATTATCCCGGCATCAAGCAGAATCTGGTGCGGGCGGCGCTCACTCAGTTCTACGAAATCCGCGACGTGCCGGGACTGAAGAAGAAGCCGTCGACCTCCGAGGCGCTCGACTGGATAAGGCTGCTGGTCGCCGACGACATCGCGCCCGAGGATCTGCGCGCCGACCGGAAGAACGCGCTGCCCAAGCTGCATGGCGCACTGCTGAAGAACGAGCAGGACGTGCATCTGTTCGAACGGCTGGCCTTCATGGCGAGACGGCAAGGGTGACGAGCGGCTCGGCGTCCTGAGGCCGAGCCGCAAGGCATTGCTAGGAGCGCACCTTGCCAGCACCCTGCGCAGGACGCCCGCTTCGCTGCTGCGGCGCGACATGTTTTGGACCGAAGATAGCAAAGCTGATGACGGCAAGAGCCAGAACGCCGATCCCGCTATAGAGCATGACCCAGCCAAAACCGTTGACCAGGGAGGCATGAACGATGGCGCCCGTCGGATCGAGGGTCGCAAGCTTGGGCGAGTATTGCGCCAGGCCGTCGAGATTGCCGGCTGCGATCTTCTCCGCCAGGGCGCGCAGTTCGTTCGGGTCGATAGCCGTGCCGAATGCGTTGCGCAGATAAGAAACGATCCCTTGCGTCAGCAGCAGTCCCAGCACCGCGATGTTGATGGCAAGGGTGATCAGCCGCGCACTGATATCGATGCCGGACGCCATGCCGGCACGATCGGGTGACACCGAGCCGGTCGTGGTGTTGGTGGTCGGCGAATTGGTCAGGCCGATGCCGATGCCGGCGATCAGCGTGCCGGGCAGCATGGTCAGCCAGTTGCCCTCGAGCCCGGAACCTATCCACATGGCGATGAAACCGACCCCCAATGTCAACAAGCCGAGCGGGATCGCCACCCGCGCCTGATAGCGTGCCCGCAGGCGCTCGGCGATCGACGGCATCAGCATGAAAGGGAGCGTGTAGACGAGCAGCAACAGCCCGGTCGTGGTGCTGTCGTAACCGAGGACCCCCGAAAAATAGATCGGCAGATAGATGATGAACGGCCAGTAGCTGAAATTCATGCCGATGCCGCCCATGATCGCTCCCGAGAATTGGCGGATGCGGAAAACGGAGAAATCGAACATCGGATAGGGATTGATCTTCTCGGCTACGAGGAACGCGACGAAGGCCAGCACGGCCGCGCTTGCCACGCCGATGCGCGCGCCAGCGCCCAGATCGGCCCCTTGCGTGATCAGATAGGAGAAGCCGAACACCGCGAACGACAGTGTCAGTATGCCGGCCCGGTCAAGCTTCTGCGCGTTGCGATCGCGCGATTCGGTGACACCGGCGCCGATGAAAGCCAAGGCAAGAACGCCAAGCGGCACATGGATGAGGAACACCCATTGCCAACTCGACAGCGTCACAATCAATCCGCCAATGGCGGGGCCGAAGCCAAGCCCGATGCCCGAGACGACGCTCCAGGCGACGAAGGCCTTGCCGCGTTCACTGCCGTCTTGAAACTGGTGGGACAACACCGCCACGCTGCAGGTAAACATCGCTCCGCCCGCCAGGCCCTGAAGAAACCGGGCGATGATCAGCAGCGGAGCGCTCGTTGCGAGACCGCATAGCAGGGAGGCGAGGCCAAAGGCGACGGTAGTGCCCACCATCACGCGTTTGCGGCCGAGACGGTCGGCCAATGTCCCCGTCGCCATCAACACCGTGGTACAGGCAATGGTGTAGGCATTCATGATCCATTGCAGATCCTTGAAATCAGCGCCAAGCACGGTTTCCAGTTTCGGCAGGATCACCGGGACGCTGGAGATTTCGAGGCCGAACAGCAGCGAGGCGAGGCAGACCCCCGCAAGAGCAACGGTGTTTCGGTCGATTGGAAACGTCATGTCGGTCACTTTCAGTCGGAGCATTCGGAAGTGGCTGCGAGCGTCGCTCTTCACACAGCGGTCGACATGACTTAAATGACCCCCCATCATGAAAAAAGACTATGCGTTTCTATTTCAGAAATGACAAAATGGAATGATTAGAGATGACCAGTCTTGACGTCGATGCCGTGCGGACCTTCGTCATGGTGGCCGACCTGCAGAGCTTCACGCGTGCGGCTGCCGCGCTGGGCAGCACCCAGGCGACGATCAGCGTTAAGCTGCGTCGGCTGGAAGAGAAGCTCGGCGCGCGTCTGATCGAACGAACGCCGCGCCGCGTGGCCCTCTCGGCAAGGGGAGCGGCTTTTCTCCCGGCGGCGCGTGAATTCCTTGCCGCCCACGAACGAGCCGTTACGGAATTTTCCGACGCGCCGTGTCGGCTTGCTCTCGGCTTTGTCGATCACGTCGCCGGGCCTGAGCTGTCCATATTGATAGCCCAGTTGCATGCCCATGATCCGTCGCTCGCGCTCAACATCAGGATCGATACGAGCTCCATGCTGGAGGAGGCTTTCGATCGCGGTGAGCTCGATGCGGTGATTGTCCATCAGGAAGACGACAGCCGCCGCGGCGAAGCCTTGTCGCGCACTCAATATGGCTGGTTCGCCGCCCCGGCCTTCGAATGGCGGCCGGGAACGCCATTGCGCCTGGCGCTGCTAAGCACCGTATGCAATTGCCCTGACCGCGTGAGAGCTGTCGAGACGCTGGATAAGGCAGGCATTGCCTGGAACGAGGCTTTCGTGGGCGGCGGCGGCGCAGCCGTCAATATCGCGGTGTCGGCCGGCTTCGCCGTCGCTGCGCTCGCCTACCGTGTCGCGCCGCCCGGCCTGGTCGAGGTGGGCCGCAAACTCGGCCTGCCGCCAATTCCCCCTTCCGAGATCGTTTTGCATTCGCACGGCTTGGCGCCAAGGGCACGAGAGGCGCTGCACATGCTCGCGACCGCTTTTCGCGAGTATAATTCGCCGGCGGGATAGGCAAGGGTGTTCCTGATCCCGATTCTGTTGGTATGGATTGGGTTCCAGACTTCAGAGGGAACGAAATGGCCGAGATCACTATCCGCCCGCTCACAGAATCCGACCACGCCGACTGGCGCCGGCTTTGGACCGCTTACCTTGCTTTCTACGAGACGAAGCTGCCCCAAGAGGTCTACGAGGTCACCTGGAAGCGCCTGTTCACGCAAGGCGAGTTCGAACCGAAGGGCTTTATCGCCGTCCTCGACGGCAAGGCTGTCGGCCTCACCCATTACCTGTACCATCGCTCTTGCTGGTCCGAGAAGAACAACTGCTACTTGCAGGATCTGTTCGCCGACCCCGAAGTGCGCGGCAAGGGGATTGGCGCTGCGCTGATCGAAGCCGTGAAGCAGGAAGCCGGCAAGATCGGCGTCAGGAACGTCTACTGGATGACGCACGAAACCAACACCACGGCGCGCAAGCTCTATGACTATGTCGCGCGCCGCACCGGCTTCATCGAATATGATCTTCTATAGATAGAAAATGTTCATCCCCTTGTTCCTCGAACTGAAGGCAGCGCGCGTTCCCGTTTCGCTCAGGGAATACCTGTTGCTGCTGGAGGGGTTGGAAGCCGGGCTGGTCGACTACGACGTCGAAGGTTTTTACTACCTCGCTCGCGCCGCGCTGGTGAAGGACGAACGCCATATCGACCGCTTCGACCAGGTGTTCGCGCATATCTTCAAGGGTGTGGAGGCGCTCAGCGGTCCGAATGCCGTCAACGTCGCTGATATCCCCGAGGAATGGCTGCGCCGGCTGGCCGAAAAGCACCTGACCGAGGAGGAGAAAAAGCTGGTCGCGGCGCTCGGCGGTTTCGAGAAGCTGATGGAGACGCTGAAGCAGCGGCTCGAGGAACAGAAAGGCCGCCACCAAGGCGGCTCGAAATGGATCGGCACTGGCGGCACCTCGCCTTTCGGCGCTTATGGCTACAATCCCGAAGGCGTGCGCATCGGCCAGCATGAGAGCCGCAACCGCCGGGCCGTGAAGGTCTGGGACAGGCGCGAGTTCGGGAATTTCGACGACGCCGTCGAGCTCGGCACCCGCAACATCAAGATCGCGCTGAAGCGGCTGCGCCGCTGGGTGCGTGAAGGCGCCGAGGAGGAGTTCGACCTGCCCGGCACCATCCACGCCACCGCCGAGCACGGTTATCTCGACGTCAAGACGCGGCCAGAGCGGCGCAACGCGGTGAAGCTTTTGATGTTCTTCGATGTCGGCGGCTCGATGGACGACCACATCAGAAGCGTCGAGGAATTGTTCTCGGCCGCCCGCGCCGAATTCCGCCAGCTCGAATATTTTTATTTCCACAACTGCCTCTACGAGGGCGTGTGGAAGGACAATCGCCGCCGCCATGCCGAGACGATCCCGACCTTCGACCTCCTCCACAAATATGGACCTGACTACAAAGTGATCGTGGTCGGCGATGCCTCGATGAGCCCCTACGAGATCGCGCATCCCGGCGGCTCGGTCGAGCACTGGAATCCGGAGGCGGGCGCCGTCTGGCTCGGCCGTCTGCTGCGGCAGTGGCCGAACGCGGTATGGCTGAACCCCGAGAGCCAGAAGAACTGGGGTTTCACCCATTCGATCGCTATGATCCGCGACATGTTCGGCGGCCGCATGTTTCCGCTGACGCTGGCCGGGTTGGAAGGCGCCACCAGGCAATTGTCGCGCAAGCATTGAGCCGGCGCAATGACGGGAGGTTCCATGACCTGTTTCCTCTGCCTGCAATGCGGCGTCCAGTTCGCGCAGAGCAAAGCGCCCCCTCGGCATTGCCCGATCTGCGAGGACGAGCGACAATACGTGCGCTGGGAAGGCCAGGCCTGGATCACACCGGAAGAGCTCGCCGCAGGGCATCGGCTTGTGATGAAGGACGATGCCGGCGTGCTCGCCTTCGGCATCGAGCCGCGCTTCGCCATCGGTCAACGGGCGCTGCTGGCGCAGACGCGGCACGGCAACGTTCTGTGGGACTGTATCTCGCTTGTGACCGACGAGGGGGTGGCCGAGATCAAGCGCCGCGGCGGTCTCGCCGCGATCGCCATCTCGCACTGCCACTACTATTCGGTGATGGTCGAATGGAGCGAGGCGTTTGGCGGCGTGCCGATCTATCTCCATGACGACGACCGGCAGTGGATCATGCGGCCGCACCCGTCGATCGTCAGTTGGCAAGGCGAGACACTGGACCTGAACCCGGCGTTGACGCTCATCCGCTGCGGCGGCCACTTTGCTGGCGGCCAGGTGCTGCACTGGAAGCGCGAAGGCGGCAATGCTCTCCTGGCCGGCGATATCTTGCAGGTGACGCCGACCCGCCGCCACGTCAGCTTCATGTACAGCTATCCCAACTACATCCCGCTCAATGCGGCCGCCGTGCGCCGCATCGCGGCCGCGCTGGAGCCTTTCACATTCGATGACATCTACGGCGCGTGGTGGAACCAGAACGTTATCGGTGGCGCGAAACAGGCGCTGGCGGCCTCCGTTGCGCGCTATCTCACGGCGATCGCGTGAGGATTGCAGACGGCACGCTCGAAAATGCGGGCAAATCTCGTAACAAACGCCTATCTTGTTGCGAATAGAGAGTGCAATCAACAATGAGCCGTCAAGGCCGAGGAGTTTTCTGCATGGACACCCACACCTATCCTGTCACCCGCACCGACGCCGAATGGCGCGCCCGGCTGACGCCTGAGCAATATGCCGTCATGCGCAACCATGGCACCGAACGCCCGGGCAGCTGTGCGCTGCTTCACGAAAAGCGCGCCGGCACCTTCTTTTGCGTCGGCTGCGACCAGCCGCTGTTCGAATCCAAGCTGAAGTTCGAGAGCGGCACCGGCTGGCCGAGCTTCAACGACCCCGTTCCCCGTTCCATCGAGACCACGACCGACCGCAGCTACGGCATGGTCCGCACGGAATGCCATTGCGCTCGCTGCGGCAGCCATCTCGGCCACGTCTTCGAGGACGGCCCGCCGCCAACCGGGCTGCGCTACTGCATCAACGGCGTGGCGCTGAGATTCGAGCCGGCCTGAGCGAGGCCTCGCCAATGTTTTCTGCGAAGGGCGGCCTCGGCCGCCCTTTTTCGTGCAGCATTGTCAGACGACGACTGTTGCGATCAGCCAGAGCGCCGAACCCAGCATAGCAAGGGAGGCCTTGGCGCCACCGGTTCGCTCCGCCGTCCGCCAGACGGCCGAAGTCAGGAAGATGTTGTAGGGCACCGGCGCGAAATGCACCGCCAGCACAAGACCGAGCGGCATCTTCAACCCCAGCAGAATGAGCGCCGCCACGGACGATGCAACGTTGATCGCCGTGCCGACGAGCACCATATCGCGCCAGAACAGCCGGTCGAGCCGCACCTGGCCGAGCCAGCGTGAGCGAAAGAAGGATCTGGCGACCCCCGGCAACACCGGATACCTATCCCTGCCCCAGAACATCGATGACGGCGCGCTCGAAACGCGAGCATTCGGTCACCAGCCAGTCGGACATGGCCGGCCAATTGTCCTCGGCAAAGCAGTTGACCCGCCACTGTGAATTGATGCCGAGGTTTTGTGCGCTCTGCTCCGGCCTGAGCTTCAGCCGTTCCTCGATCGCCGGCTGAAACGGCTTGAGGCGCACCCAGACGTCGGTTGCGCCAAGCTTCTCGTTACGGCCGAAGAAGACGCCGACCACATTCTCGCTGGGCGCCACATACATGGAGAGCACCAGCGCGAATTCCGGCAGCCCGCGCTGCCAGAACCAGGGCCCTCGCCTCGCCAGCCGGGTTCTTTCTTCCGGGTGACGCTCGGCAAACAGCGTCCAGAAGCCGCGTTGGCGGAACTCCGAGGCCCTTCGGCCACCGAAGTCGAACTCACTCATCGCCGACCCCGGACGTCACGAGATGCCTCGCCTTACACCATGCCGAGGGCGGCCTTGTAGAGGTCCAGGATGGACTCCTCCTCCTGGCGCTCGGCCTGGTCCTTCTTGCGCAGCCGGATGATCGCGCGCATCGCCTTGGTGTCGAAGCCGGTGCCCTTGGCCTCGGCGAACACTTCCTTGATGTCGTCGGAAATGGTCTTCTTCTCCTCCTCGAGCCGCTCGATGCGCTCGATGAAGGCACGCAACTGGCCGGCGGCAACAGTCTGGCTGGTCTCTGTGATATCGTCGGCCATGTTTTTCTCCAAAAAAATCGGTGCTTCGCCGCGACTCGGGGGAACCGTGCCGCCGCAAATTTCTGCGGTTCGATGCCCGACCGGGGACCGCGGGTCAAGCGGTTATCGAACAGGCCGTCAGGGCTGCCGACAGAAGCCGACAGTCTGTGGCTCTCTCTTGCGAGCTCTCAATTGAAGGCAATCAGCAGGTCCTTGGCATCGATCTGGTCGCCGGCCTTGACCAGCACCTCGGCGACCGTGCCGTCACGCTCGGCATGCAGCGCCGTTTCCATCTTCATCGCTTCGATGGAGAGCAGGACGTCGCCGGCCTTGACCGCCTGGCCGGCGGCCACCGCGAGCGCCGAGACGACGCCCGGCATCGGCGCGCCGACATGCGCCTCGTTGCCGGGTTCGGCCTTGCGCCTTGCCTTCGCGGCGGACGCGCCATGTGCCCGGTCGGGCACCTTGACGCGGCGCGGCTGGCCGTTGAGTTCGAAGAACACGGTGACCATGCCCTTGTCGTCCACGTCGCCGATCGCCTGGCAGCGTACGACCAGCGTCTTGCCTTTCTCGATGTCGACGAACACCTCGTCTTCCGGCTTCATGCCGTAGAAATAGGTCGGCGTCGGCAGCACGCTGACGGGACCGTAGGTTTCCTGCGCGGCCGCGAAGTCCGAGAAGACCTTCGGATACATCAGCCAGGAAGCGAACTCGTATTCGCTGAGCTTGCGCTCGAGCTTCCGTTCGATCTCCTTGCGGCTGGCCTTGAGGTCTGCCGGCTTGAGCAGCGAGCCCGGCCGCGCCGTGATCGGCCTGTCGCCCTTCAGCACTTTCTTCTGCAGCGCCTGCGGCCAGCCGCCAGGCGACTGGCCGAGATCGCCGCGCAGCATTGAGACGACCGAGTCCGGGAAGGCGATATCCCTCGCCGGGTTCTCGACGTCGGCGACGGTGAGGTCCTGGCTGACCATCATAAGCGCCATGTCGCCGACCACCTTGGACGACGGGGTCACCTTGACGATGTCGCCGAACATCAGATTGACGTCATGATAGGTCTGCGCCACCTCGTGCCAGCGCGTCTCCAGCCCAAGCGAACGCGCCTGTTCCTTGAGGTTCGTGAACTGTCCGCCCGGCATCTCGTGCAGGTAGACTTCCGACGCCGGCCCCTTGAGGTCGCTTTCGAAGGCGGCATACTGGTTGCGCACCGCTTCCCAGTAGAAGGAGATCCTCCGGATCCATTGCGGGTCGAGCCCGGGATCGCGCTCGGTGCCCTTCAGCGCCTCGACGATAGAGCCGAGGCAGGGCTGCGAGGTATTGCCGGAGAACGCATCCATCGCCGCGTCGATGGCGTCGACGCCGCTCTCCACCGCCGCCAGAACCGTTGCCGCTGAGAGCCCCGATGTATCGTGCGTGTGGAAATGGATGGGCAGGTCTGTCGCTTCGCGCAGCGCCCTGAACAGCACGCGCGCGGCGCTCGGCTTCAACAGCCCGGCCATATCCTTGACCGCTATGATATGGGCGCCGGCCGCCTCGAGCTCTTTCGCCAGCCCGACATAATATTTCAGGTCGTACTTCGCCCGCGCGGGATCGAGAATATCGCCGGTGTAGCAGATCGCCGCCTCGATCAGCTTGCCCTCGGCGCCGACCGCGTCCATGGCAACGCGCATGTTCTCGACCCAGTTCAGGCAGTCGAACACCCGGAACAGGTCGATGCCGCCTGATGCCGCCTGTTTGACGAAATGCTGCACGACATTGTCGGGATAGTTGGTGTAGCCGACGCCGTTGGCGCCCCTCAGAAGCATCTGCAGCAGGAGGTTGGGCGCCGCCTCGCGTACCAGCGAGAGCCGCTCCCAGGGATCCTCGGTGAGGAAGCGCATGGCGACGTCGAAGGTGGCGCCGCCCCAGCATTCAAGCGAAAGCAACTGCGGCAGGGCACGCGCATAGGTGCCCGCTATGCCGGCGATATCGTGCGTGCGCACACGCGTCGCCAGCAGGGATTGATGGCCGTCGCGCATCGTCGTGTCGGTGACCAGCACCTCTTTTTGCGAGCGCATCCAGGCGGCGAATTTTTCCGGACCGAGCACGTCAAGCTTCTGCTTGCTGCCGCCGGGCACATTGCCGTTGAGGTAGGGCACCACGGGTGCGGCGGCATCGGCTTTCGGCTGCGGCCGGCCGCGCGTCTCGGGATGGCCGTTGACGCTGACGTCGGCAAGATAGTTGAGCAGCTTCGTGGCGCGGTCCTGGCGCTTGACCTGCTCGAACAGCTCCGGCGTCGTGTCGATGAACTTGGTCGTGTAGGAATTGTCGGCGAAGTTCGGGTGATTGATGATCGCTTCGAGGAAAGTCAGGTTTGTGGCCACGCCGCGGATGCGGAATTCGCGCAGCGCCCGGTTCATGCGTGCGATGGTCTCGGCCGGCGTCGGCGCCCATGCGGTCACCTTTTCCAGCAACGGGTCATAGAAGCGGGTAATGACCGCGCCCGAATAGGCGGTGCCGCCATCGAGGCGGATGCCGAAGCCGGTGGCGCCACGATAGGCGGTGATGCGGCCATAGTCCGGGATGAAATTGTGCTCGGGATCCTCGGTGGTGATGCGGCACTGCAGCGCGTGGCCGTTCAGCCTGATGTCCTTTTGTGCTGGAACGCCCGATTCCGGCGTGCCGATGGCGAAGCCGTCGAGAATGTGGATCTGCGCCTTGACGATGTCGATGCCCGTCACCTGTTCGGTGACGGTGTGCTCGACCTGGATGCGCGGATTGACCTCGATGAAATAGAACTTGCCGGTGTCGGCGTCCTGCAGGAACTCGACCGTGCCGGCGCCGATATAGCTGGTTTCGCGCGCGATCTTCAGCGCATGGCCGCACAGCTCCTGGCGCAGCTCCTCGCTGAGATAGGGCGCGGGCGCCCGCTCGACGACCTTCTGGTTGCGGCGCTGGATCGAGCAGTCGCGCTCGAACAGATGCACCGCATTGCCACTGGTATCGCCCAGGATCTGCACTTCGACATGGCGGGCGCGCTCGATCAGCTTTTCGAGATAGACCTCGTCCTTGCCGAAGGCGGCTTTCGCCTCGCGCTTGCCCTCGGTGACCTCGCGGGCGAGATCGGCCTCGGCACGGATGGCGCGCATGCCGCGGCCGCCGCCGCCCCACGAAGCCTTCAGCATCAGGGGATAGCCGATCTCCGTGGCAAGTTTCTTGACCGCCTCCATGTCGTCCGGCAACGGATCGGTGGCGGGAATGACAGGCACGCCGACCTCGATGGCCAGATTGCGCGCCGCGACCTTGTTGCCAAGCCGGCGCATCGTCTCCGGCTTGGGCCCGATGAAGGTGATCCCGGCTTCGGCGCAGGCCTCCGCGAATTCGGGGCTTTCCGAAAGCAGCCCGTAACCGGGGTGGATCGCATCGGCGCCCGACAGCCTGGCGACGCGGATCACCTCCTCGATCGAGAGATAGCTTTCGATCGGCCCCATGTCCTTGTTGAGATGCGGCCCGCGCCCGACCTGGTAGCTCTCGTCGGCCTTGAAGCGATGCAACGAATATTTGTCCTCCTCGGCCCAGATCGCCACCGTTTTGAGGCCGAGTTCATTGGCCGCGCGAAACACGCGGATGGCGATTTCGGACCGGTTGGCGACGAGGATCTTCGTGATGGCCAAGGATTGGGCTCCAGCAGCGGAAGGGAAGAGCAAGCGGCGCCATGATTAGCGTGAAAATGCTGCAGTGCAAACAAAATTTGACGCGCGTTTAAACCGATTTAAACCCGAGTCTTCGCCTTGAGCGTGGCCCCAAACGGCTGAACATCAGGGAAAGCCGCCGCTGTCCTCAAAACGAGGATCTTTGCCAGATAATAAACGCGCGATCGCTGCTTCCGTAAAAGAAAATGCCCGGCGCGAGGCGCCGGGCATTCCGTGAAGTCAATTCGGACAGGCTTACATCTTCTGGACGTAGGTGTACTTGCCGTCGTCGCCCTTCTTCCACTCGTACATGACGTAGCCGGGCAGCGTCGGGTCACCCTTGGCGTCGTAGGAGAGGTCGCCGAGCACGGTCTTGAACGGACCCTTCTCATGCAGCGCCTTGGCAACTTCCTGCGGGTCGTTGGATTTGGCAGAGGTGGCTGCCTCGGCGATCGCCTGCATGGCCGCGTAGGCGTAGAGCGTGTAGGCCTCCGGCTCGAAGCCCTGCGCGCGGAACTTCTCGACCAGTTCCTTGTTGGCCGGAATCAGGCGAGGGTCCGGGCCGAACGTGTTGAGTGTGCCCGCGACCGCGTCGCCAGCGATCGAAGCCAGTTCGTTCGACACGATGCCGTCGCCGGAAACCAGCGTCGCCTTGAGGCCCTGGTCGGCCGCCTGGCGGATGATCAGGCCGGCTTCAGTGTGCAGGCCGCCCCAGTAGATGATGGAGACGCCGGCTTCCTTCATCTTGGCGATCAGCGCCGAGAAGTCCTTGTCGCCGACATTGACGCCTTCATACATGACTTCCTTCACGCCCTTGGCGTTCATAGCCTTCTTGGTCTCGTCGGCAAGGCCCTGGCCGTAGGTGGTCTTGTCGTGCACGACGGCGATCTTGGCGTCCTTGAAATTAGCCGCCAGATAACCGCCGGCGATGCCGCCCTGCTGGTCATCGCGTCCGCAGGTGCGGAACACGTTCCACAGGCCGCGCTCGGTGAACTGGGGGTTGGTCGCGGCAGGCGTGATCTCGACGATGCCGTTTTCCGCGTAGACTTCCGACGCCGGAATGGAGACGCCCGAGTTGAAGTGGCCGACCACGAACTTGACTCCGTCGCCGACGAACTTGTTGGCGACCGAGATGCCTTGCTTCGGATCGGAGACGTCGTCGCCGACTTCGAGCTTGATCTGCTCGCCGTTGATGCCGCCCGCCGCATTGATGTCGGCGACCGCCTGCTCCGCGCCCTTCTGCAACTGTGCGCCGAAGGCGGCATTCGGACCCGTGATCGGGCCAGCAACGCCGACCATTAGATCAGCCCACGCATTGCCGCTGAACGCGATCAGCGCGGTCAGGGCGACGGCGGACAAAAGTGATTTTTTCATTTAAACGCTCCCATTAACGGAGTGGGCGTGGATGAAGCTTTCATGCGATGCCCACCCTTATCGCAGAAAGCATAGTTTGCCGATTTTCAGGCACTTGTCACGCCGATTCATCCCCGAAACGGCGTTAATGATGAACGTCAACCTTTCGGTTTCCAGCTCAAGATTGAAGCTCTTTCGTAGAGCCAATTATACTGTGTCACCATCTGGTTGGTTCGTGTGTATTGATAGCCGACGAAGCCGAGGATCATCAGTACGATGGTGTCGACGACATAGTAATGCAGCGAGAACATCGTGCCGTTGAACAGCGCGTGATGGATGAAGCGGATGCCGATGCCGAGACCCAGCAGATAGGCGAACAGCTGGACGAAGCTGCGCCAGGTCTGGGCACTGGCCTTGCCGGTCATCCATGCCGCCCAGCCGCCGAGCAGGCAGGTGACGAAGAAGAACTGCCAGATGGACGGTTCCTCGTAGAGAATGCCTTGCATGGTAAGGACTCCTGAACTCAGTGATGGCCGCCTTCGAGATAGGCGGCGCGCACTTCCGGATTGGCGAGCAGTTCCTTGCCGGTGCCGCTCATGGTCACATTGCCGTTGACCATGACATAGCCGCGCGTCGCCAGCTTCAGCGCGCCGAAGGCGTTCTGCTCGACCAGGAACACGGTCAGCCCCTGCGTGCGGTTCAGCTCGCGAATGGCATCGAAGATCTGTTTGACGATCAGCGGCGCAAGACCGAGCGACGGCTCGTCGAGCAGAAGCAGCTTCGGCCGCGCCATCAGCGCGCGCCCGATCGACAGCATCTGCTGCTCGCCGCCCGACAGCGTGCCGCCGCGCTGGGCGATGCGCTCCTTCAGGCGCGGGAACAGTGCGAACACCTTCTCGACGTCCTCGTCATAGTGCTTGAGGTTGTCGAGGCTGGCGCCCATCTGCAGATTTTCCATCACCGTCATGCGCGGGAAGATGCGCCGGCCTTCCGGCGACTGGGCAATGCGCAAGCGCGCGATCTCGTGCGTCGGCAATTGGGTGATGTCGGCGCCGGCGAAGGTGATGGTGCCCGCGCGGGCGCGCGGCGCTCCAAAAATGGTCATCATCAGCGTCGATTTGCCGGCGCCGTTGGCGCCGATCAGCGCCACGATCTCGCCCTCGTTGACGGTGACGTCGACGCCGTTCAGCGCACGGATGTTGCCGTAATAGGTCTGCACGCCCTTGATATCGAGCAGCGTCTTCCCGGCCATCACTTGCCCCCTCCGCGCTTGGCCCGAACGGGCTTGCCCGCTCCTGTCGCGGGCTTTGCTGCCTGCTTACCGGAAGCATGGCTCGTCGCCACCTTGCCGGCGTCGACGCGGCGCGAGAATTCCGTGTCCTTGCCCTGGCTAAGCAGCCTGGCCTGCTTGACCCATTCTTCGCGGGCGATGCGTCCGTCAAAGGCGAGATACGCTTCGACGGCCTCGACATCGGCCTTCTTCCAGGCGCCGATCTGGTCGAAGTGGAAGATGCCGTGTTCGTTGAGCTTCTTCTCGTTGACCGCGCCGATCCCCTTGATGCGGGTGAGATTGTCGGCTTTGCCGCCGCGGGGCGCCGTGAGGCGGTTCGAGATGCCCGCGGCCTTCGCGGCCGGCGTCTTGGCCCCTGTCTTGACACTCGCCTTGGTGGCCGGCTTCGCCGCCGGCTTGGTCCGCGAAGCAGGTGCTGGCGCGACAGCCTTGGCCGCAACGCTCGCCGCCCGCGCATCGACCTGCGCCGCCTTCGAGGCGCCCTTCGACACCGTGATGCGCTCGCCTTCGCTGTGGCCGACCGTGTCGCTCACCGGGCCGGCGAGATAGGACGACGATGTTCCCGGACCATGCGCGGCATCGGGACCGGTATCGAGTTGCTCGATGACGTCCTCGTCGCCGACTTCAGTCAGCACGGTCTCGACCTCCTCGTCGTCGACGCCGAGATAGGCGGCGATGACGCGCGGATCGGTGCGCACCGACTGCGGATTGCCGTCGGAGATCTTGCGGCCGTATTCCAGAACCACGACGTGATCGGAGATCTGCATGACCACCGACATGTCGTGCTCGATCAGCAGGATCGAGGTGCCGGTGTTGTTCTTGATGTCCATCAGCAGGTCGTTGAGCGCGGCCGATTCCTTTGGATTGAGACCGGCGGCGGGCTCGTCGAGGCACAAAAGCTCCGGGCCGGTGCACATGGCGCGCGCGATCTCGAGGCGCCGCTGCGCGCCATAGGGCAGGTCGCCGGCCGGATCGTCGGCGCGGTCGACCAGATCGGCTTTCTCAAGCCAGTGCTTGGCAAGTTCGACGGATTCGGCCGAGGCCTTGCGGTAACCGCTGAAGCCGAACAGGCCGAGCACCGTATAGCCCGAAGCCTTCATCAGCTTGTTGTGCTGGGCAACGAGCAGGTTCTCGAGCACCGTCATGCCCGAGAACAGGCGGATGTTCTGGAAGGTGCGCGCCACCTTGGCGCGCGCCGGGATCTCATGGTTGGGCAGCCGTTCGAGCAGGTAGATCGAGCCGTCCTGCCGGGTGAGAGTGATCATGCCTTCCGACGGCTTGTAGAAGCCGGTGATGCAGTTGAACACGGTGGTCTTGCCGGCGCCGTTGGGCCCGATCAGCGCGGTGATCTCGCCGCGCCTGGCGGTGAAGGACAGGTCGCCGATCGCGACCAGGCCGCCGAACTTCATCGACAGGTGTTCGACGTTCAGGATGGCGTCGTTCATGGAGGGGTTCGCGTTCATCAGCCGTGCCCCTCCTTGGTGAAGGAACTGGAGACAGCCCTTCGCACCTTGAGGAAGGCGGTCGGCTCACGGCTGCCGACAAAGCCGCGCGGCTTCCACAGCATGACGATCACCATGGCCATGCCGAACAGCAGCATACGGTAGAGTTCCGGCGTGAAGTCGGGTCCGAAGACCTGCTTGAGGAAGTCGAGTTCGCGCAGCACCTCGGTGCCGCCGATCATGACCAGAGCCGCGACGGCAATGCCGACCAGTGATCCCATGCCGCCAAGCACGACGATGGCCAGGATGATGGCCGATTCCAGGAAGACGAAGGATTCGGGGCTGACGAAGCCTTGCCGGGCGGCGAAGAACGAGCCGGCAAAACCGCCGAACATGGCGCCGGTGGCAAAGGCGGTCAGCTTGGTGGTCGTGGTGTTGATGCCGAGCGAGCGGCAGGCGATCTCGTCCTCGCGCAAGGCTTCCCAGGCGCGGCCGACCGGCATGCGCCTCAGCCTGACCGTGACGAAGGCGGTGAGCAGCGCCAGCCCCAGGATGAGGTAATAGAGGAAGATCTTGTAATAGGCGCTCGATGTGGCGATGTTCAGCACCTTGCCGATGTAGTTCGGATCCGAGACGTTGAAGCTCATCAGGCCGAAGAAGGTGACCTTCGGGATGCCGGAAATGCCGGCCGAGCCATTGGTCACCTCGCGCCAGTTGATGATCACCAGCCGGATGATCTCGCCGAAGGCAAGCGTCACGATGGCCAGGTAGTCGCCGCGCAGGCGCAGCACCGGAAAGCCGAGCAGCACGCCCCAGAAGGCGGCCATGGCGCCTGCGGCCGGCAGGAGGATCCAGAAGGAGAGGCCGTAATGCGTGCCGAGCAGCGCATAGGCATAGGCGCCGACCGCATAGAAGGCGACATAGCCGAGGTCGAGCAGGCCGGCCAGACCGACGACGATGTTCAGCCCCCAGGCCAGCATGACATAGATCAGGATCTGGATACCGAAATTATCGACCCATTTCAGCGACCCTTGCAGCCCGCCGACGAGCGACCACGACATCAGCGACAGCATGCCCACGACAATGATCGGATAGAGCACCAGTGCGGCGATGCCGAGTTTTGTGAAGTTGGCATGGATGAAGCCGCGGAAATAGTAGATCACGCAGGCCAGCGCGTAGATGACCGCAAGGGCGCGCAGGAATTGCAGATAGCCGGCCGGCTCCGCCCCTACCCAGCCGGCGAGAGACCTGCTGAAGACGAACAGCAGCGCCGCGACGATGACGGCCACGATGAAGGCTGGAAAGAGGAAGAAGCGCGACGCCACGCTGGCCGGCAGCAAGCCGGTGGCGACGTCGGCGATCTTCTGGTTGGCCAAAAAGGGCTGGCCGTAGGCGACATAGAGGAAGCGGCCGACGGCGGTGGCGATGACCACTGCGGCGAGCAACCCCCAGCGCTGCACCAGGATCAGCTCGTTTGAGATGTTCTGGTCGGTCTTGAGCCCGATAAACAGCACGAACAGGCCGAGCGCGATGGCACCGGCATAGAAGGCCTCGCGCAAGGCGCGCTGCATGGGCGTGGCTGCGACGGTGTCGCGCTCGGGAGATACGGTGACGGCCATGATCTCAGACCTTTTCGACTTCTGGCCGGCCGAGAATGCCGGAAGGCAGGAAGATCAGCACGATAGCCAGGATCGAGAAGGCGGCGACATCCTTGTAGTCGATCGAGAAATAGGCCGACCACATGCTCTCGATGAAGCCGATCAAAAGACCGCCCAGCACCGCGCCCGGCAACGAACCGATGCCGCCCAGCACCGCTGCGGTGAATGCCTTCACGCCGGGCACGAAGCCGTCCGAGAAGGCGATGACGCCGTAATACATCAGGAACAGCGTGCCGGCGACGGCGGCAAGTGCCGCGCCCATGATGAAGGTGATCGAGATGGTGCGGTCGACATCGATGCCGAGCAGCGCCGCCATCTTGCGGTCCTGCTCGCAGGCGCGCTGCGCCCGGCCAAGCGAGGTCTTGTTGACCAGGTACCAGAACAACACCAAGAGCAACGCGGTGACGACGACGATGATGATTTGCTTCAGCGACACGCTGATGCCTTCTATGTTGTAGACCTTCGACACCATCGGCGGGATCGGCTTGTTGCGCGGGCCTTGCGTCACCTGCACGAAATTCGACAGCGCGATCGACATGCCGATGGCGGTGATCAGCGGCGCCAACCGGAACGAGCCGCGCAGCGGCCGGTAGGCCACCTTCTCGATCGTCCAGTTGTAGAGGCTGGTCAGCAGCATCGCCACGATCATCATCACCAGCAGCGCGATGACCACGGGAACCGAATAGAACAGGGCACCCAGGATGAGGAAAACGATCAGCGCCGTGAAAGCGCCCACCATGAAGATATCGCCATGAGCAAAGTTGATCATGCCGATAATGCCGTAGACCATCGTGTAGCCGATCGCGATCAGCCCATAGATCGATCCCAGCGTCAGCCCATTGATAAGCTGCTGGACAAAATACTGCATGTGTACATGGCTCCCCTGGAATGTCGCCCATGCAGACGCATTCCTTTTCGTATTTCCCCTAGTCGTAAGGTTTCGAGACGGGATTGCAACGTCATTTTTTGATCGTCATGCGTGTTTCCGACTGCACGCCGTTCGATTGCCCGTTTTTTCGCACCCGCCCCCTGGACTATCGCGGACCCTATCATTGGCATAACGCAATGTCTTTGACGATTAAGCGTCATCATGCGCTCCATTTCGAAGAAATCGCCGTCAAAATAAGTTGATGAGACGATTCGTTGCGCTCGTGACAGCAATCCTTTTTGTCCTTCCCGACCTTCCGCAGCGTGATGAATCGCCTATTTGACGACGAAGCCGTGCGCGAACGGATCGCGGTCATCGATGAAGATCGTGTTGAGCCCGGTCATGCGCGCCCAGCCGCCGATCGAGGGAATGATCGCCGGCTTGCCTGCGACCGTGACGTCTTTTTCAACCTTGCCCTTGAACAGCGAGCCGATGATCGATTCATGGACGAACGCATCGCCGGCCTTGAGCTTGCCCTTGGCATGGAGCTGCGCCATGCGCGCCGAGGTGCCCGTGCCGCACGGTGAGCGGTCGATCGCCTTGTCGCCGTAGAAGACCGCATTGCGCGCGTCCGCACCCGCCACCGTCGGCTCGCCGGTCCACAGCATGTGCGACAGCCGGTTGATGCCCGGATTCTCCGGATGCACGAATGAGTATTTCTCGTTGAGCCGCTGCCGCACCACCGGGCTCCAGGCGATGAGGTCGCCCGCGGAATGATCAGCCATGTCGCGATAGTTTTTCTGCGGCTCGACGATGGCGTAGAAATTGCCGCCATAGGCGACGTCGACGACGATCTCGCCGAGCCCGGGGCATTCGACCGTCAACCCCTCGGCATGGAGGAAGGAGGGCACGTTGGTGATGCGCACCTCCTCGACATATTCGCCGACCTGTTTGTATTCGGCGATGACCAGGCCGGCCGGTGTGTCGAGCCTGAGCACGCCGGGCGTCTTCGGCTTGATCAGCCCGTGCTCGATGGCCATCGTCACCGTGCCGATGGTGCCGTGGCCGCACATTGGCAGGCAGCCCGAGGTCTCGATGAACAGGATGGCGATGTCGCAATCCTCGCGCGTCGGCGGGTAGAGGATCGAGCCGGACATGACATCGTGGCCGCGCGGCTCGAACATCAGGCCGGTGCGGATCCAGTCATATTCGGCCAGGAAATGCGCGCGCCGCTCCATCATCGTCGAACCCTGGAGCAGCGGGCCGCCGCCGGCGACCAGTCGCACCGGGTTGCCGCAGGTGTGGCCGTCGATGCAGAAGAAGGATTTCCTGGCCATGACGCTCCTCGAAAAATCAAAACCGTTGTGGACTGAAGGGGGCCACGTCGATCGGCGGAGTCTGCCCCAGGACAAGCTCGCGGATCAACCGTCCCGTCGCAGCAGCCTGAGTCAGGCCAAGATGGCCGTGGCCGAAAGCGTAGACCACCGGCCGGCTTCCCGATGCGCGGCCGACGACAGGCAATGAATCCGGCAGCGAGGGACGAAACCCCATCCATTCGCGTCCGCCCGAAGGATCGAGGCCCGGCAGGAAGTCTTGCGCCTTGCGCAGCAGCGCCTTCGAGCGCGCGTAGTTGGGCGGCCGCTCGATGCCGCCGAGCTCAACCGCGCCGCCGATGCGCAGGCCCGTGTCGAGCGGCGTGATGACGAAGCCTTGGCCGGAGAAGATCAGCATCCGCTTCACCTCGAAGGCGGCCTTTGGCAACGTCGTGTTGTAGCCGCGCTCGGTTTCGAGCGGAATGCGATCGCCGAGCTGCCGCGCCAGCAGATGCGACCAGGCGCCGGCGGTGACGACCAGGTGCCGGGCTTGCCGCGTCGTGCCGTCGGCCAGCGTCAACGTCGCGCCGTTCCCGTCCGCGGCGACGCCGGCGATGCGGGCCTTCTCGAACCGCGCGCCCTTGGATTGCGCATAGTCCCAGATCGCCTTGCCGAGCAGTTTCGGATCGGCGATTGTCTTCCAGCCCGGCACGAACGTGCCTTTGCCGAAGCGCGGCGACAGGCCGGGCTGCAGCTCCGCCAGCTCCTCGCCGCCGACATGGCGGAAGCCGATGCCGAAGCGCTGGCGCGCCGCCCAGCCGGACAGCGAGGCCTGGAATTCGGCCCCGCTTTCGTAGAGTTCGAGCGAGCCATCCTCGCGCAGCATCCGCCTCGTGCCGGAGCGGTCGAGCAGGCCCATCCATTCGGCCTCGGCGAGCGCCATCATTGCGGCCTGCGCCACCAGGCCAGCCTCGTAGTGCTTCGCCGAGCCGGCACGCCAGAAGCGGATCAGCCAGGGCAGCAGCTTCGGCAGGTAGGTGGGCGGGATGGCGAGCGGGCCGAGCGGATCGGCCAGCCATTTCGGCAATTGCCGGAGCATGCCCTTGTGCGCCAGTGGCAGCACGTCGGAAAAGGCGAAGGCGGCGGCATTGCCGGAGCTCGTCTCCTCGCAGATGCCGGTGCGGTCGTAGACCGTGACGTTTCGCCCCGCCTCGGCAAGAAACGCCGCCGCGCAGATGCCGATGATGCCGCCGCCGACGATGGCGATATCTATTTCTTCTCCCTGTTCACGGGGAGAAGACGCCCGCAGGGCGGGGCGCCGCCGCGCTTCCATCGATTTGGAACTTCCTGTCACCTGGGCGCCGCCTCTCGGAAGAAAGCCTCAGAACGCCGGTAGTGTCGGCCGCACCGCCAGTGCGTCCTTGACGATCTTCTCGACCGCCTTGCGGCGCTCGCCCGACAGCGGCTGGCGCGGCATGCGGACGCGGTCGTTGGTTTGAATGGCGAACACCTCGGCAAGCTTGATGTTCTGCACCAGATAGGTCGAGACGTCGAGATCAAGCAGCGGCCGGAACCAGCGATAGATGGCGAGCGCCTCTTCGCGGCGGCCCCGCTGCATCAGCTGGTAGATCGCCACCGTCTCGCGCGGGAAGGCGGTGACGAGACCGGCCACCCAGCCGATGGCGCCCACCGACAGCGCCTCGAAAGCGAGATTGTCGACGCCGGTAAACAGGTCGTAGCGGCTGCCCAGGCGATTGATGATCTCGGTCGAGCGCCTGATGTCGTCGGAGGATTCCTTGATGGCGACGAAGCGCTCGTCCGACGCCAGCTCCTCCATCTGGTCGACGGTGACATCCACGCGGTAGGCGAGCCGGTTGGAATAGATCATGACCGGCAAGTCGCCGGCCTCCGCGACGGCGCGCAGCGCCGCCACCGTCTCTTCCGCATTGGTATGGTAGATCGGGCTGGGCACCACCATCAGGCCGTTGGCGCCTTCCTTGGCGGCGCGGCGGGCGATGCTGGCGGCCTCGCGTGTCCCCGCCTCGTTCACCGTCAGCAGCACCGGTTTCTTGCCAGCCACCTTCTGCGCGGTTTTCAGCACTTCAATCTTTTCGTCATGGGACAGCATCGGCCCTTCGCCGAGCGATCCGCAGACGATGATGCCGTCGCAGCCGGCCTCCATCTGCAAGCCGAAGCAGCGCTCCATCTCGGCATGGTCGAGGCGGTCGTCCGTGGTGAATTTAGTCGTGACGGCTGGGAAAACTCCGGTCCACATGGTCATCGCTCCTCTGATATATCAGCCGTATATCTATTAAGAAAGCCGCTGTCAACACGGATTCTCCTATGATATATGCAAAATATATCAGGAGACCGCCTTTGATATCCATGCAGAGGAGCGCTGCGTTCGAGCCAGCTGCGACCAAGGCCTACCGCATGCTCGAGCATATGATTGTCACGCTCGAACTGGCGCCGGCGAGTTTCGTCACTGAAGGCGGCCTGATCGAGAAGCTGGCGCTCGGCCGTACGCCGGTGCGCGAGGCGATCCAGAGGCTGGCCTGGGAAGGACTGCTCGACGTGCGGCCGCGCGCAGGCATCGCCATCGCGCCGCTGCACCCCGGCGACTGGCTGCGCGTCCTCGACGCGCGCCGCGGCGTCGAGGTGGTGCTGGCCCGCTCCGCGGCGCGCTTCGTCACCCGCGACGCAGCCGACCTCTTCCACGATGCCGCGCTTGCCATGCAGAAGGCTGTCATCTCCGGCAACGTGCTTGCCTTCATCCAGGCCGACAAGACGCTGGACGAGGCGCTGGCGCGGGCTGCCGACAACCCGTTCGCGGCCAGGCTGGCTGCCCCGCTGCAGACCCACAGCCGCCGCTTCTGGTTCCGCTACAAGGCCGATACCGGCCTGGCGGAATCGGCCGAGCATCACGTCGCGCTGATCCGCTCGATTGTCCACGGTGACGAGGAAGCCGCCGCGAAGGATGCCAAGCGGCTGATGGCATTGCTGCGCGCCCATGCCGAGGCGGCCGCCACACGTTGAAGCATACCGCCAGACACCGACCCCGGTTCAGGACAGTGCATGCCCAAGCCTACGCGTCGCCTGAACCGCTTAGACGCGATGCGCCTCAGGCTCCTGGCAAGGCCGCCCTGATCGTCGGGCTGTCCCAGCCCTCGCCCACGGACAGGATGCAACTCTGGCCCTTGGTGTCGGAGGCGAGGACGGTCCAACTGCCCTGTTCGGAAACGAATACCTCAAGCACCACGTTGGGATTGATCAGGCCACGCCCGGCCTCGCTTTCGTGGAAATTCTCGCCGAGCGCCTTGACGATGTCGGCGCGTGCCGCACATTGCCCGGCTGCATTCGCCGGCCCTATCGATAGCGCCGCCGCGGCGCATAGCAGCATGGACATAAGACGTTGTGCCATCGGACACCTCCTTGCGCCCGACGATGCGATGCTAACGGTCAGCCGTCGGCGCTCTGGTTGCCTGCCATGCCTCCTCCAGGGCAGGATCGTAGCTCTAAGTCCTGGCGCCCTCGCCGGTTCCATCACATTAGCGTTTGCAAAATAAACGGCCCGAGCCAGGGGACTCGGGCCGTAGATTTTTGGGTGGTCCTGCCGGCCCGCGCGGCCGCAGCCGAAGGACGCGCAAGCGGACAAGCGTCCGGCTAGTTCATCGTCGGGATGACGAACTCGGCCCCGTCCTTGATGCCGGACGGCCAGCGCGAGGTGACCGTCTTGGTCTTGGTGTAGAAGCGGAACGCGTCCGGACCGTGCTGGTTGAGATCGCCGAAGGACGACGCCTTCCAGCCACCGAACGTGTAGTAGGCGATCGGCACCGGGATCGGCACGTTGACGCCGACCATGCCGACCTGAACCCTGGAAGCAAAGTCTCGCGCGGCGTCGCCGTCGCGCGTGTAGATGGCGACGCCATTGCCCATCTCGTGGTCATTGGCGAGCTTGATGGCGTTCTCGTAGGTCGGCGCGCGCACCACCGACAGCACCGGCCCGAAGATCTCTTCCTTGTAGATGCGCATGTCCGACGTGACGTTGTCGAACAGGCAGCCGCCCATATAGTAGCCGTTCTCGTAGCCCTGCATCTTGAAGCCGCGACCGTCGACGACCAGCTTGGCGCCTTCCTTGACGCCGATATCGACATAGCCCTTCACCCGCTCCAGCGCCTGAGCGGTGACCAGCGGGCCAAAATCGGCGGCGGAATCCGTCGAGGGGCCGACCTTCAGGCTTTCGACGCGCGGCACCAGTTTTTCCATCAGCCGGTTGGCGGTGTCGTTGCCGACCGGGACCGCCACCGAGATCGCCATGCAGCGCTCGCCGGCCGAGCCGTAGCCGGCGCCGATCAGTGCATCGACGGTCTGGTCCATGTCGGCGTCGGGCATGATGATCATGTGGTTCTTGGCGCCGCCGAAGCACTGCACGCGCTTGCCTGACGCAGTGCCGCGCGAATAGATGTAATGAGCGATCGGCGTCGAGCCGACGAAGCCGATAGCCTTGATATCGGGGTCGTCAAGGATGGCGTCGACGACTTCCTTGTCGCCGTTGACGACATTGAGGATACCGGCAGGCAGGCCCGCCTCGATGAACAGTTCGGCGATGCGGATCGGCACGCCCGGGTCGCGTTCGGAGGGCTTCAGGATGAAGGCGTTGCCGCAGGCGATCGCCGGCGCGATCTTCCACAGCGGGATCATCGCCGGAAAGTTGAACGGCGTGATGCCGGCGACGACGCCGAGCGGCTGGCGCATCGAATAGACGTCGATGCCGGGGCCGGCACCGTCGGTGAATTCGCCCTTCATCATGTGCGGCGCGCCGATGCAGACCTCGACCACTTCGAGGCCGCGCTGGATGTCGCCCCTGGCATCGGCGATGGTCTTGCCGTGCTCGCGCGCCAGGATGTCGGCCAGTTCGTCATAGTCGCGGGCGACCAGTTCAAGGAACTTCATAAGGACGCGCACGCGGCGCTGCGGGTTGGTCGCGGCCCATTTCGGCTGCGCCGCCTTGGCGTTCTCGACCGCCGCGCGCAGTTCCGCCTGCGAGGCCAGCGCCACCGTGCCGCGCACGGAGCCGTCCATCGGCTGCATCACGTCCTGCTTGCGGCCGCTGGTGCCGGCGACACGCTTGCCGCCGATGAAATGACCGTATTCGATCATGATGTCTCTCCCTGTGTTTATGATGGTGCATTGTCCGCCTTTGGCACGCCGATGGCAACGCGAGGGAGAACGCAACCGTTGTGCAGAAAATAGACAGCGGTTGACGGGAGAGCATCAATTCTCGCAAATGAGAAGGGTCACAAAGATGACGTTCACGGATTGATAGATTGAGTTCCTTCACGCCCCTCTGTCCTGCCGGACATCTCCCCTGCCTTCACCCTCCCCCTTGTGGGGAGGTCGGCGAGCGGTCGGAGCGGAGCGGAGATCGTTCGACGGGGTGGGGATCAAGCGCCGGCGTCGCCCCTACCCCGCTCCGCTACGCGGATCGACCTCCCACAAAGGGAGGGTAAAATGAACTGGGATGACGTCCGCATCTTTCTCGCCGTGGCGCGCGCCGGGCAAATCCTTGGCGCCGCCAGGCGGCTGGAACTCAACCACGCCACCGTCTCGCGCCGCATCGCCGCACTTGAAGACGCGCTGCGCACGAAACTCTTTCGCCGGCTGACCACCGGCAGCGAGCTGACGCCCGCCGGCGAGCGTTTCCTCGATATTGCCGAGCGCATGGAGGGCGACATGATCGCCGCCCGCTCGACAATATCGGGCGAAGGCGACGACGTTTCGGGCACGGTGCGGATCGGTGCGCCGGACGGGTTTGGCGTCGCATTCCTCGCCCGGCGCCTCGGTGCACTGACCGCGCTGCACCGTGAATTGACGATTCAGCTCGTACCGGTGCCGCGCTCCTTCTCCCTGTCTCGCCGCGAGGCCGACATTGCCATCACCGTCGAGCGCCCGACCGAGGGCCGGCTGGTAGCGGGCAAGCTGGTCGACTACTCGCTCGGCCTGTTTGCCTCACGTGCCTATGCTGAAGCCCACGGCCTGCCCCAGACCGCTGCCGAGCTGGGACGGCACACATTGATCGGCTATGTGCCGGACCTCATCGTCAGCCCATCGCTCGACTACGCCGCCGAATTCAGCGCGGACTGGCGCACCAGCTTCGCCATTTCCTCCGCGCTCGGGCAGGCCGAAGCGGTGCGGTCGGGCGCCGGCATCGGCATCCTGCACACTTTCGTCGCCCGCTCGATGCCGGAACTGGTGGCCGTCGACGTGGTGGCGCCCATCCGCCGTGCCTACTGGCTGGTCTATCACGAATCGGTCAGGCCGCTGCGCCGCGTCCAGATCGTTGCCTCCTTCATCACAAAGGCGGTGGAGCGGGAGAGAAATCTTTTCGTCTGACGCATGTCGGCCATCGCAGCTTCTTCCACGACACGGAGAACGGCATGATGGTGCTCGACCCCGCCTTCTTCGCCAGATGACGAGTATCTCGCCCATTCCAATCGGTCGCCACCGAAGTGACCATCCGGTGGGCTTACCGGCTGCTGTTCGACGAGGGCTGGGTGAAACAGGCGTTCTGACGCGATATCCCCCGGCCGCGCCCGCCGATGGCGAGCGGGCGGCGTCTATTTCAGATAGCGCTCCTGCGCCAGCGCGCGGGCGTCGATATCGGGCACTTTGTTCGAGATGATGTCGGCCAGCACCTTGGCCGAGCCGCAGGCCATGGTCCAGCCGAGCGTTCCATGGCCGGTGTTGAGGTAGAGATTGGAAAGCTCCGTGCGCCCGATCAGCGGCGGCCCGTCCGGCGTCATCGGCCGCAGGCCGCACCAGAACGTCGCCTCCCGCATGGCGCCGGCTCCCGGGAACAGGTCGCCGACCGAGTGTTCGAGCGTGCGCCGTCGCGATTCGTGCAGCCGGAGGTCGAACCCGGAAATCTCGGCCGTGCCGCCGACGCGGATGCGGTCGCCGAGCCTCGTGATCGCGACCTTGTAGGTTTCGTCCATCACCGTCGACACCGGCGCGGCGGCGGCATCCTTGATCGGCACCGTGATCGAATAGCCCTTGACCGGATAGACCGGGATCGGCCGCTTCATCCGGCGCATGAAGTCCGACGAATAACTGCCCAGCGCCATCACATAGGCGTCGGCGGTCAGCCAGCCCTTGCTGGTGCTCATATTGTTGACGCGGTTGCGGCTGCGGATGACGCGCCATATCGTCGTGTCGTATTCGAACTTGACCCCGCGTGCCACGCAAAGCTCGGCCAGCCTGTCGGTGAACATCTTGCAGTCACCGGTCTCGTCGCCCGGCAGCCTCAGGCCGCCGACGAATTTTTCGCGCACCGCGGCCAGAGCCGGCTCCGCCGCGATGCAGCCGTCCTGGTCGAGGATTTCGTAGGGCACGCCATATCTCTTCAGCACCTCGACATCGCCTGATGTGCCGTCGAGCTGCTTTTGCGTGCGAAACAGCTGCAGCGTGCCCTGCGTCCGCTCGTCATAGGCTATGCCGGTCGCCTCGCGCAGCGCCTTCAGCGTGTCGCGGCTGTATTCGGCCAGCGGCACCATGCGCGATTTGTTGACCGCGTAGCGTTCGGCGGTGCAGTTGCGCAGCATCTTGACCAGCCACGTCCACATATGCGGATCGAAGGCCGGCCGCACCACCAGCGGACCATGCTTCATCAGCAGCCATTTGATCGCCTTGAGGGGGATACCGGGCCCGGCCCAAGGCGAGGCATAGCCGGGCGAAATCTCGCCGGCATTGGCGAAGCTGGTTTCCAGTCCCGGCCCTTTCTGGCGGTCGATCACGGTCACCTCGTGGCCAGCCTCGGCGAGATAATAGGCCGTGGTCACCCCGATCACGCCACTGCCCAGCACCATGATTTTCATTCATTCACTCCTTGCCGCGCCGAGCGTCCTCAGGACGCCCGTGGACGCGGCCGTATTTTCGATTTGCGCATGATCCCGAGCGAAAATCGATGTCGATCTTCGAGACCACGCGCCGTTGCCCATTCACGCCGCCGAGGGACCGGGGTCGTCTTCTTCTGTCTGCCGCATTCCGGCCGTCTCGCCAAGAGGCCGCCAATCGGCTGCGGCACTGTAGACGAGCCTGGGCCCGTGCGGTCGCCGCGCGTCAGCCTGGTCTTTCTGCTTGATCGTGCGCCGGGCAGCTTCCGGCTGGTAAAGCACGGCCTTGATCAGGATCGACTCCCGCCTGCCGTCGGCGTGTTCGACCGTTGCCGTCTGGCCTTGCGCCATGCCAAGCATGCAGAGCCCGCGCCTCGTTGCGACCGACAGGCTCGAGCCGACCGGCCCGCGCACCTCGTGCTGTACCAGGGTTCGCGTCTCGGCGGGACCGGCATCGACGCCGAACACCACCCTGCTGTTCAGCGTAACGATGTCGGGGCCGACCGAATCGATCGGCACGACATCGGCGCCTGAAAGCTTGTGTTCGAGCATGCGCACGATCGGATCCGCGAACGCCCGTCGGCGCTCCAGCATGAATTCGAGAACGGCGAAGTCCTTCGTCGTCAGGCAACAATTCGTGCTCGTCATCACCGCCTCGCCATCAAGCTCGTTGCGGGCCGGAAGCCGGCGCATCGACGGCCTCGACGGTCACTGACAGTTCCCGACCGCCACGACCGTTCCAGCAAACCGCCTGCCCAACACTCGCGCCAATGAGCGCGGTTCCCATCGGCGTCAGCACCGAGATGCGGTTCTCGGCTATGTCGGCCTCACCCGGGTAGACCAGCATGATGCGCTGGGCGTCGCCGCTTTCGCCGCGCACGATCACCGTCGAACCCATTCGCACCACACCGGCCGGCATCGCCGCCGCGTTCGTGACGACGGCCCTGTCCATTTCCGAAAGCAGCTCCTCGGCCGTCTCGGGCGCGCGATCGAGCAAAGCCCTCGCAAGGCCCGTCAGCCTGTCATGGTCGGCGTCGCTGATCAGAATATGGTTGTCTGGACGCAGTTCTTTTGCGTGTTGCATGGCAAACCTCATGGATCGGCGCATCGAGCGGATGCGCGCCTGCCGGCGCGCTGGCGGCGGCGTGATGAAAGGCCGGCAGCCGCGAAGGGCTGTTCGGCTTGATGGCGATTGTGGATGGATGGATGCCCCGGTACGGACGGACGCCGGAAGGCGGCCGCGCCGGGGCTACGATCCCGCGATCGGGCAGACCCTGAAGAAGGTTTTGATATAAGCGAGCTTGCTCATGTGCCAAAGCTTGCCGAATGGCGCCCGCTTGTCAAGCGCGGCCAAACCGCTCAACCGCCCAGATAGCGCCGGTGAAAACGCGTTCCGAGGCTGGCCAGGATTTCATACCCGATGGTGCCGGCATGGTCGGCAGCATCGTCGACGCTCTGTGAGGGCCCTAGCAACTCCACCAGGTCGCCCTCTCCGAGCCGGCCGGGCGGCAAGGCGGAAATGTCGAGAATGATCGAATCCATCGACACGCGCCCGAGGAAAGGCAGGCGCACCGCCTCGAACCATGCGGCCGAAGCGGAGCGGCGCAGCCAGCCGTCCGCATAGCCGAACGAAATCGTCGCCAGGCTGAGCGGGCCCTGCGCATGGTAACTGTGGCCATAGCCGACGCCAGTGCCCTTTTGGACACTGCGCGTCTGCGCCACCTTGGCCTGCAGCCCGACCACGGGCAGCATCGGGTTGGCTTGGCCAGGCGTCGGGTTGATGCCGTAGAGGGCGGCACCGGGCCGGGCAAGATCGCAATGATAAAGCGGGCCTAGAAAGATGCCGGAGGAGTTGGCAAGCGAGGCCGGCGCCACGGGTAGCATGGCACGCAACCGCGCGAATGCCAGCCTCTGCTGTTCATTGGCCGGGTGGCGCGGTTCATCGGCGCAGGCCAGGTGGCTCATCACATATCTGACGTCGATGCCATCGAAAGCGCCGACATCCCCGGCCGCCGCCTCGACCTCGGCTGGCGCCATCCCAAGCCGCGACATGCCGCTGTCGACCTGGACGGCAGCCGGGAGCCGGCGCCCGGCGCGGTGTGTCGCTGCGCGCCAGGCTTGCAACTGTGCGCCACTGTTGATGACAGCGCACAAGCCAGCCGCCACCGCTTCCGGCTCGGAACCCGGCGGCAGCCCGTTCAGCACGTAGATGTCCGGTCCGGCCCCCAGCGCCTTGCGCAGCGCGATGCCTTCGGACAGCAGCGCGACGAAGAAGATGTCGCAGCCTTCCTTCATCAGCGCCGATGCCACTTGCGCGGCGCCGAGACCGTAGCCGTCGGCCTTGACCACGCCCGCGCAGCGCACGCCGCCCAGCCGCGCCTTCAGCCGCCGGTAATTTTCGCGGATCGCGCCAAGGTCGATGGTGAGGATGGCCCCGGCAGCAGCCTCGCTTGTGGCGTCGGCTTCCTCGGGCAGCGATCTTTTGGGGGCGTCGTGCATGGCGGCCCTTCTTGTGGCGGATGGACATCAATAAGACGGTCGAACCGGCGCGGCAACCGCTGGCGTTTGAACCGCGGCCTCGGCCCGTCCAGCTATGGCACAAGGTGACGGAACGCCGTCACCACGTCTTCATAGACCTTGCGCTTGAACGGCACGATCAGGTCGGGCAGCTCCTGCATCGGCCGCCACGACCATTTGTCGAATTCGGCGGTGTGGCCGCCGGGCGGCGGATTGATCTGGATCTCGCTGGTATCGCCATGGAAGCGGAAGGCGAACCATCGCTGCGTCTGACCCCGATAGCGCCCCTTGAAGGCGACGCCGACCAGGTTGTCCGGCAGATCATAGTTGATCCAGTCCGGCGCCTCGGCGAGCAGCGAGACGCTGCGCATGCCGGTCTCCTCATAGAGCTCCCGCTCCGCCGCCTGCAGGGGCTCCTCGCCCTTGTCGATGCCGCCTTGCGGCATCTGCCAGAGCTGCGTGGTGCCGGCGAATTCGCTGTCCGGCTCGGCTATGCGATGGCCGACCCAGACCAGGCCCTCGGCGTTGAGGATCATCAGCCCGACACAGGGACGGTAGGGCAGCGTCTCGCGGTCGACCTTCTTCGTCTTCGGCATCATTCAGTCTTTCAAGCTGTTTCCCGGTGGCTAGCCCTTTTGCGGATCGATCGCCACCGCTGAAATCGGCACGATCTCGATGCCGCGTTTCTTGGCCTCGGCCGCCCATGACGACACCGTGTCGACCGTCAGGTCGAAAGCGGAGCCGATGCCGACCGCAGTGCCCTTGGCACGGGCGGTCGCCTCCAGGCTGTCCAGTTTCTTCAGGATGGCGCCGCGATCCTGCACGGCGTCGATCGCCGTGTCGCCGGCGACGAAGGGCACGCCGTCCTTCAGCGCCAGATCCGGCGCCAGGCTGCGCGCCGACGAGCCGTCGTCGATATAGGCGAGCCCGCGCTTGCCGAGCTCGGCCATGAAGGGTTCCATTGCCGCCGGGTCGGCGGAAAACCGCGCGCCCATATAGTTCATGACACCGGTATAGTTCGTCGTCCGCGACAGTGCCCAGCGCAGGTTCTTCAGGTTCTCTTCCGCGCTCGCCGCCACCGTCAGCGTGTTGCGCCCAGGGTTGACATTGGGATAGTCGAACGGTTCGAGCGGCACCTGCATGACGATCTCGTGGCCGCTCTGCCGGGCGGCCTGCATCCAGCGGCCGATGCTGTTGCCTTGCGGCGCGAACGCCAGCGTCACTTCCGCCGGCAGCTTGGCGATGGCCGCCTGGGTGCCGGTCTGTGAAACCGCGAGCCCGCCGATGACGATCGCCACGCGGGCGCCGCGCGCGCCTGACCACGGCCGCGCGTAGACATCGAAGGGCCGCCGGCCGTCTGCGGCGCGCACCGGCAAGGGGCCGGCATCGCTGGCCTCGATCAGCGCCCTGTCGGGAATATGCGCGATCTTCAGGTTTTGGCCGATGGTCGACGGATCGCGGATGACGATTGCCGCCTTGGGCGGACCATCGCCTTCCTCTGTCTGCACATGGATGATCTGCGGGCCTCCAGCCTTGGCCGGCATTTCCGCCTTTGGCGTCGTGACCGGCGCTAGAGCGGACGGCGCAGCGGTCGGCTCCGGCACCACTTTCGGCGTCGAAACCGCGACTTCCTGCGGCTTGCGAAACGGCTTGTCCCTGAGCGCGATCGCGCCGGAGACGCCGACAACGGCCAGCACGACGAACGCAGCCACGAGCGCACCCACGCTGACCTTGCCGGCGGCGCGCGGCGGACGGACAGTCAGTCCGAGCGGTCGTTCGATGTCCTTGCCGATATCAGCCAAGCCCTGTCCCCGTCCGCATGGCTTCGAACATGGAACCTTTCGAAGAGACATGCGCGAATTCTTCATGCCGGCGCACCCCTGGCGCCCTGTATCGAGGGATTCGCGTTACCCCCGAATCAAACTGCCGGAACCTTTCGGTCCCGGCAGCATCGCATTGCTTCCATCGGGCGGCCAGACCCGTTGTTGGCCGCCACCTGTTACTGGTTGAGGACAGCCTTCTGCGGATTGGGCGGGAAGGACGGATCGGTCTTCTGGCCGCGCAGAAGCTGCTCGGCATAGATGAGCTGGAGGTCGTTCTTCGGATCCGGCGGCACATAGGCTGCCGAGCCCGAACCGGTCGAGCTCTCGTCGGCACCCTTGATGTGGCCCTTGAGGTCGGATTCGCCGCGCGTCAGGTCCCTGCCCTGCAGTTCCGGCGGCAGCGGCTGGTCGACCTTGATGTCGGGCGTGATGCCCTTGCCCTGGATCGACTTGCCGGACGGCGTGTAATAGAGCGCCGTCGTCAGCCTGAGCGCGCCGTTCTCGCCAAGCGGGATGATGGTCTGCACCGAACCCTTGCCGAAGGACTGCGTTCCGACCACCGTGGCGCGGCGTAGGTCCTGCAGCGCGCCAGCGACGATTTCGGACGCGCTCGCCGATCCGCCATTGACCAGCACGATCAGCGGCTTGCCGCCGATATCGTCGACCTGCTTGGACTTGGCGTCGAAGCGGGTAACGTCCTTGGGATCGCGGCCGCGCGTCGAAACGATCTCGCCACGGTTGAGGAAGGCGTCCGATACGCTTACCGCCTGATCGAGCAGACCGCCGGGATTGAGGCGCAGATCGAGCACATAGCCCTTGAGCTTGTCGTTCGGCACCTGCTTCTTGATGGTGTCGATGGCATTCTCGAGGTCGTCATAGGTCTTTTCGGTGAAGGAGGTGATCTTCATGTAGCCGATGTCGTTCTCGACCCGGAACTTGACCGCCTTGACCTTGATGATGTCGCGCACCACCGTCAGCTCGATCGGCTTGTCGGCGCCCTGGCGCAGGATGGTGAGCTTGATCGGCGTGTTGACCAGGCCGCGCATCTTGTCGACCGCGTCGTTCAGCGTCAGGCCACGAACCTCCTCACCGTCGATCTTGGCGATGTAATCGCCGGCCAGCACGCCCGCCTTGGCGGCCGGCGTATCGTCGATCGGCGTGATCACCTTGACCAGATCGTTCTCCATGGTGACCTCGATGCCGAGGCCGCCGAACTCACCCTTGGTCTGTACGCGCATGTCCTGCGCCTGCTCGGCGTTCATGTAGGAGGAGTGGGGGTCGAGCGAGGCAAGCATGCCGTTGATGGCGTTCTCGACCAGCGACTTGTCGTCGGGCGGCGTCACATACTGCGCCCGCACCCGCTCGAAGATATCGCCGAAGATCGCCAGTTGCTTGTAGGTCTCCGACCCCGCAGCGTTCGCTGCCGAGCCGGGCGCGCCATAGACCAGGCTCATGGCGGACGCGCCCATCAGCGCACCGGCAAACAGAAGCGACAGTTTCCGCATCATTTCACGTCCTTCCAGAAAAACGGTCCGCCCACCATGGGGCCGGATCGACGGGTTTTCCATCCTTGCGGAACTCGACATAGAGCTCCGGCGTGGCATTTCCATTCTTCGAAGCCGAGGTGCTTGCCACCCGGGCCTCTCCCATCGCACCGACCGGCTCTCCTGCGAGCACTGATTGGCCGGTTGCGACGCTGATTCTGCTCATCCCCGCCAAGACGACATGATAACCGTCGCCGGCATTCAGGATCAAGAGTTGACCGTAGGAGCGAAACGGCCCCGCATAAAGCACATTCCCATCCGCCGGTGCGGTGACGATGGCGCCCGATTGTGTCGCAACCATGTCCCCAAGCATCACCGCGCCGTTACCGTCTTCGGCGCCGAACCGGCGTTTGATGCGGCCGATGACCGGCAGCGCGATCTGTCCTTGCAGCGCCGAGAAGGGTGCCGCAGCGGCAAGCCGGTTGGCCTCGGGAACCGGCAGCGACGCCGTCATATCGCCGCCCGCCTTATCCCTGCCCGCCTTGTCGCCGCCCGCCTTGTCGCCGCCGGCTTGGCCGGCCTCCGCGGCCTTTGCGGCATCCGCGGCCTTGCGGTTGCGTTCGGCCTGGGCTTCGAGCGAGGCGATCAATTCCTTCAGGCTGCTGGCCTTGGCCGCGAGCGCCTCGGAATGCTGTCGCTCGGCCGACAACTGCGCCTGCGTGTCGGCTTCGAGCTTCTGCTTGGCTTCCAGCAGCATGCCGAGCCGCTTCTTTTCCGCAGTCTGCTCGCCGACCGCCGCCGTCAGCCGTGCCCGCTCGGCCTCGATCGAGGCCGTCACTCTTGTCTGCTCCTTGAGGTCGGCCAGGAGCCTGTCGGTCTGCTGGCGCAATTCAGGCACCACGGCGCCAAGCAAGATGGCGCTGCGCACCGACGACAGCGCGTCCTCCGGCTTGACCAGGATCGCCGGCGGCGGGTTCAGTCCCATGCGCTGCAATGCGCCCAGCACCTCCGCCAGCACGTCGCGCCGCGCCATCAGCGAGGCGCGGATCTTCTGCTGCTGGGTCTTCAGCCCCTCCAGCTTGGCGCCGATGTCCTCGATGTCCTGCCCAAGCTTTTGCTCGGTCATTGCCGACTGGATCAGCGCGGCGGTGATCGAGGCGTGGTCCTTCTTGACCGCGGCGATGTCGGCGGCCAGCTTGGCCAGCCGCTCGGACGACAGGCTTATCTCCTTGGAGATCTGTTCGTATTCGGCGCGGCTCTGGTCCGGATCGGGGGCCATGTCGAGCGTGTTCTCGGCCCATGCGGCATTGAGCGAAAGGATGACCACCGCCGCCGCGATGCCGCAGCGCGCGCGCCAGGAGCCCGCTGTCGATGAGCCCGTCGTCGATTTCCAGCCTTCAGCCATGCGGGATGGACTCTATCTGCGGCTTCGTTAACGAACCATCAACCATATTAATGCGCATCGCCCAAAACTGTGCAGCGGTTTCGCACACCGGTGAGCAAAATAGGGAAAGCCGGCCCGAAGCCGTGATCTTGCGCGGCATTGGGGCGGAATTCGGTGCGATGCGACCTTCAGGTTCTGTGATAGGGGTGGCCGGACAGGATCGTCGAGACCCTGTAGAGCTGCTCTGCCAGCATCACCCGCACCAATTGGTGCGGCCATGTCAGCGCACCGAAAGACATCACCAGCTCGGCCTGGGCGCGCAACGACGGATCGTGGCCATCGGCGCCGCCTATGGCCAGCGCCAGCGCCTTGCGGCCAGCGTCGCGCAATTGGCCGATGCGGCCGGCGAAATCTTCCGAGGACAGGTTCTTGCCGCGCTCGTCGAGCAGGATCAGCGCCGAGCCGGGCTGCAACTGCGCCTGCAGCCTTGCGCCTTCATCGCGCCGGCGTTCATCGGCGTTCTGGGCGCGGCCTTCGGCGATCTCGGCGATGCCGGAGAATTCGAGGCCGACAGCCGGGCCGCTCTTGGAGAAACGCTCGAAATAGCGGTCGGCGAGTTCTCTCTCGGGGCCGCTTTTCATCCGGCCCACGGCATGAACGGTAATCTTCATCCTCGCCTCAGAGGGCCGCCGATGCGTGTCGCCCGAAAATCGTCAATGGGCCAGGAACCACGGCACGCACCAAACCAACCGGCTCAGTGCAAGGTCTCTTCCTCGAAGTCCGGCGCCTGCCACATCTTTTCGAGATTGTAGAATTCGCGGACTTCGGGGCGGAAGACATGGACGATAATGTCGCCTGAATCGATCAGGACCCAGTCGGCGCCGGACAGCCCCTCGACACGCGCCGTGCCGAGGCCGGCATCCTTCAACGCCTTGAGGAGATGATCGGCAACAGCCGAGACATGACGGTGCGATCGACCCGACGCGACGACCATGTAGTCGCCGAGGCTCGATTTTCCCTGAATGTCGATTGAGACGATGTTTTCGGCCTTGGAGTCTTCCAGACTGGCAAGGACTGTCTTGATGGCGCGGGACACGGCGTCGTTTACGCTGATCCCGGCCGGCGAGGGCACGATGTCGGCCTTCTTCCGCAGTGCTGTTCTCAGTGTATTTCCTTTCGCAGCAAGAACAACCAAATCACCCCTGAAAGCGGGTGACACCGCTTAGATAGGCAGAGTTCCGTTGCAGTTTCAAGACGGAGCCCCGCTTCCATGCGAACTCATTGAGGCCCCGCTTGTTCCGCGCGACACGCAAAAGATCGGAACCCAGGCGTTCCGCAGGGGTTATCGGCTGATTGATCAACCGGAATCCCATTATGCCGATCGACCCGCAAAATGCCCTCCTGACCGTGCAGGCGGGGCTCTCTCAGCTCAGCGCGCTCATTGTCTCCTATTCCCTTTCGGCGGTCGGCGCCGTCATCCTTCTGGTTGTCGGCTACATCGTCGCCGGCTTTGCCGAGCGTTCGATTTTTGCCGGCCTGGGCCACATCCATGGCTTTGACCAGACGCTGCGGCACTTCTTTTCCAAGATCGTCCGCTATGCCATCCTCGTCCTGGTCGTCATCATGGTGCTCGGCCAGTTCGGCGTGCAGACGGCCTCGATCATCGCCGCGATCGGCGCCATCGGCCTGGCCATCGGCCTGGCGCTGCAAGGCACGCTGCAGAACATTGCCGCCGGGATCATGCTTTTGGCATTGCGGCCGTTCCGCATCGGCGAATCCGTCGAAGTCGGGTCCATTGCCGGCTCGATCGAGGAAATCGGCCTTTTCGCCACCAAGCTCCGGAGCGCCGAAGGCGTCTACATCCTGGCGCCCAACTCGACGCTGTGGAACCAGCCGGTGCGCAATTTTTCGCGCAACGGCGTGCGGCGCGGCGACATCACCCTCTCGATCGGCTCCTGGAACGACATCGACCGCGCCCAGAAGACGCTGCTTGCGATCGCCGCCGCCGAGCGCCGCGTCAAGCGTGAGCCGGCGCCGACCGCCTTTGTCGCGGCATTGGGCGAAAGCACCGTCTCGATCACCTTGCGTTACTGGACATCATCGGTGGATTTCTTCGCCGCCCAGGCCGATCTCACCAAGCGGGCCAAGCAGGAATTCGACCGCGAACGCATATCGATCCCGCTGCCGCCACCGCAGGCCCCGGCGCCGGAAACCCGCCGGCAATAGTCAATCGCCCCTGTGCCGGTGCTGTTCGTCCGGCGCGAAGGCGAGTTCCACCGGCAATGGCGCTTGCGCCGTCATCGGCGCGAAGCTGCCGGTTTCGGTTGCCGGCACCGGCCGCGCGGTGAACACGCGCAAAAGCACGAACAGGCAGAAGATGCAGGCGATGACCACTGTTACATAGATGAAGGCCTGCGTGCCGAAGACGGCTGACAGCGCGGTCACGATGCCCGGCACGATGAAGCCGGACAGCGACCAGGCAAACAACAAGGAACTCGACAGCGCCACCATGTCGTCCTTGCCGGCGCGGTCGGCGGCGTGCGCACTGGCCAACGAGTAGATCGATTCCGAGGCGCCGTCCCACATCACATAGATCACCAGCAGCACCGCCAGCGTACCGCCGTCGAAGCCGAGCGCAAACATCCCTGCCGCCGCGGCGATCGCGGATGCCGCGACCAGCACATAGCGGCGATCGGTGCGGTCGGAAATCCAGCCGAGCGGAACCTGCAGGATCAGCGTGCCCAGCGGCATCACCGAAAGCAGCAGCGCCACGTCGGCCTGGCTGTACCCCTTCGCGGTGGCGTGGATCGGCGCAAAACCGGAAATCGACATGGACAGGCCACCGACCGCCAGCATGCCGGCGACGCCGACCGGCGAAATCCGCCAGGCCCGGCGCAGCGCCACCGATGCCGCCTGCGGCGCCGGCGGCTGGGCCAGCCGGGTCATCCCGACGGGCAGGATGGATAGCGCGGTGAAGGCTATGCCGATCAGCGATGCATCCGCCGTCCTGATGTCGACCAGCGCCAGCGTCGCATAGCCGATGCCGAGCCCGCCGACATAGGCGACGTAGAAGACGGCCATTACCCTGCCGCGTATGGCGTTGGCCACGGCATCGTTGAGCCAGCTCTGCGCGACGATGAAAAGCCCGCATATGGCAAAGCCGTAGAGAGCGCGCGCCGCGATCCACAACAGGGGGTGCGGCCCGGCGCCGATTGCGGCATTCGACAGCGCGATCAGCGCCGACAGCACCATGAAGGCACGGGCATGGCCAACCCTGCGCACCAGCGGTCCGGTCAGGATGCAGCCGGCGAGACCACCCGCCGACAGACCGGTGACGATCAGACCGGCCCAGGTCGGATCGAAGCCTTCCACGCCGAGCCGGACGGGGATGTAAGCGAACATCAGCCCGTTGCCGATGGCGATCAGCGCCATCGACACCACGACGCTGGCAATCGCGATCAGCGGCGTGGGCGTGTCGCCGTGCCTCGGTTCCGTTTCGGTTTGGCTTTTCACGAGAGTGGTCATATCAGCGCAAGATCATCCATTCGATGACGAAAGGCCGCCGCAAAAGCGACATTGCCGGACTTGCCTTCCTCCTTGCGAAGAAAGGGCGCTGTGCGTACCGATCAGCCCTTCGCCTGCTCGCGGATAGCCGTCGACGACAGCGACGAGCGCGGGCCGTGGATGAAGGTCCACGCGGGCGCCTTCATGCGGGCGAGCCTTGGCGCATCGCCTTCGTCGACGCGGGCATAGTCGAAGGTCTTGGCCACGACCGACGACAGGAACGACAGCGTCGCGCCCGGACGGTCGATGACCGCGATCGGGAAGGTCATGACGATTTCGCGCCAGCGCTGCCAGCGGTGGAAATCGCGCAAGCTGTCGGCGCCCATGATCCAGACGAAGTCGACGCCGGGATTGCGCGCCTTGACCAGCGCCAGCGCGTCGGCGGTGTAGCGCACATGATGCGCCGCTTCGAAAGCGGTGACCTTGATCTTCGGGTTCTTGGCGATCTTCTCGGACAGGCACAGCCGTTCGGCCAGCGGCGCCAGCTCGTGCGTGTTCTTCAGCGGATTGCCCGGGGTGACCATCCACCACAACTGATCGAGCGCCAGCCGCCTGAGCGCGATCTCGGCGACCAGCGCGTGGCCGGCATGCGGCGGATTGAACGAGCCGCCGAACAGGCCGACGGCAAGGCCTTTGCCGGCATGCGGCATTTTGAGGTAGCTGGACGGGATAGGTTGCTCAAGCAGGGAAAGCATTCGCTAGGCACCCCCCTCTGTCCTGCCGGACATCTCCCCCGCAAGGGGGGAGATTAGCAGCTTCGGTGAAGGCACAAATCTTGGAGCATTGAAGATCGGCGAAACCAAAAATGTCAGCCGATCTCCCCCCTTGCGGGGGAGATGTCCGGCAGGACAGAGGGGGGTGGCTGGGCGCAAGCTTCAGGCCCTTTGGACGAAAAGCGTCAAGGCCTCACCTGTCCCGAGCCGCGCACGCGGTATTTGAACGAGGTCAGTTGCTCGACGCCAACGGGCCCGCGCGCGTGCATCTTGCCGGTGGCGATGCCGATCTCGGCGCCCATGCCGAACTCGCCGCCATCGGCGAACTGCGTTGAGGCATTGTGCAGCAGGATCGCCGAGTCGATCTCGTTGAAGAACCGTTCCACCGCCTGCGCGTCCTCGGCGACGATCGCCTCGGTGTGATGGGAGGAGAAAGTCTCGATATGCTCGATTGCGCCAGCGACACCGTCGACCAGCTTCACCGCGATGACGGCGTCGAGATATTCGGTGACCCAGTCGGCATCGGTCGCCGGCTTGGCGTCGAAGAACAGCTTCAGCACCTCGGCATCGGCATGGATCTCGCAGCCGGCGGCGCGCAAGGCGTCGAGGATCGGCACCAGGTGGGTGGAGGCAACCGCACGGTCGACCAGCAGCGTTTCGGCAGCGCCGCAGACGCCGGTGCGCCGCATCTTGGCGTTGACGGCGATGCCGACCGCCATGTCGAGCTTGGCCGAGCGGTCGACATAGAGATGGCAGATGCCTTCGAGATGCGCGAAGACCGGCACGCGGGCCTCGGTCTGCACCCGCTCGACCAGGCTCTTGCCGCCGCGCGGGATGATGACGTCGAGATTGCCGCCGAGGCCCTTCAGCATTTCGCCGACGGCGGCGCGGTCGGCGGTCGGCACAAGCTGGATGGCGTCCTGCGGCAGGCCGGCTGCCTTCAAGCCGTCGACCAGGCAGGCGTGGATCACCGACGACGAGTTCAGCGAATCCGAGCCGCCGCGCAGGATCACCGGGTTGCCGGCCTTGAGGCAGAGCGCGCCGGCATCCGCCGTGACGTTCGGCCGGCTCTCATAGATGACGCCGATGACGCCGAGCGGTGTGCGCACGCGCTCGATCTGCAGGCCATTCGGCCGCTCCCAACTGGCGATCACGTCGCCGACGGGATCGCCGAGTTCGGCAATTTCGCGAATGCCGTCGGCCATGGCGCGGATGCGGGCTGGATTGAGCTTCAGCCGGTCCATGGAGGACGCCGACAGGCCGGCTTCATGCCCGTTCGCGATGTCGATGGCATTGGCGTCAAGTATGGCTCGCTCGCGGGCGATGATCGCCTCCGCCATGGCGGCAAGTGCCGCGTTCTTGGCGGCTGTCGTAGCGATGGCCAGCGGTCGTGCGGCGGCGCGGGCACGGCGGCCGAGGTCGGCCATCGTCGCCACTGTATCGTTCCGGGATTTTTCATGCAGCTTCAGCATGGCTCATCCTCCGCCCGTTACTTGGTCGCCCGCGAGGCTGACCACAAGGTCGTCGCGGTGGATCATCGCCGAACGCGCCTCGTAGCCGAGCACGGTCTCGATTTCGGTTGTCTTCAGGCCTGCGATCCTTACGGCATCCGCCGCATCATAGGCAACCAGCCCGCGGGCGATCTCGCGGCCCTCGGGCGACAGGATCGCCACCGTATCGCCGCGCGAGAAATTGCCGCTGACCAGCTTCACACCGGCCGGCAGCAGCGACTTGCCCGATGTCAGCGCCCCGACGGCGCCGGCATCGACGGTCAGCCTTCCCGCCGGTTCGAGCTGGCCGGCGATCCAGCTCTTGTAGCCTTTCACCGGATTGGCGCTCGGGCGGAAGAAGGTGGCGCGCTCGCCGCGCTCGATCGCCATCAGCGGCGAAAGCCGCGTGCCGGAGGTAATGATCATGGCGGTGCCGGCCGCGGTGGCGATCTTGCCGGCGTCGAGCTTCGTGCGCATGCCGCCGCGCGACAGTTCGGAAGCCGCGGCACCCGCCATCGCTTCGATCTCAGGCGTGATGCGATCGACCACCGCGACGAATTTGGCCTCCGGGTCACGCGCCGGCGGCGCGGTGTAGAGACCGTCTATATCCGAGAGCAGCACCAAAAGGTCGGCGCCCATCATCGTCGCCACCCGCGCGGCCAGTCGGTCATTGTCGCCATAGCGGATCTCGGAGGTCGCCACGGTGTCGTTCTCGTTGATGACCGGCACCGCCTCCATCTTCAAGAGCGTCGAGATCGTCGCCCGGGCGTTGAGGTAGCGGCGGCGCTCCTCGGTGTCGCCAAGCGTGAGCAGGATCTGGCCCGATTTCAACCCGCCCTTGCCGAGCGCATCCGACCAGGCGCCGGCCAGCGCGATCTGGCCGACGGCTGCGGCCGCCTGGCTCTCCTCGAGCTTCAGCGCCCTTTTTCCCAGGTCAAGAATGGTACGGCCAAGCGCGATGGCGCCCGACGAGACGACCAGGATTTCCGCGCCGCCTTGAGCCAGCACGGCGATATCGTCGGCCAGCGAGGCCAGCCAGTCGCGCTTCAGCCCGGCGGTGCGGTCGACCAGAAGCGCCGAGCCGATCTTGACGGTGATGCGCCGGTATTTCTTCAGCGACTGCACGGTCATGCTATTTTTCCCAGCGCGTGTCGACCGGCGCCGCGATCGCGTCGCGCGCTTCGGCTACCACCGCCATCAGCGCGCGCAGCACCGCTTCGACCCCTTCGCCGGTGACCGCCGACAGAAGCATCGGCGCACGGCCGGCGGCGCGCTTCAGCGAGGCGATCTTTTTCTTGCGCTCATCCGCATCGAGCGTATCGACCTGTGAAAGGGCCAGTATCTCGGCCTTGTCGGTCAAGCCATGGCCATAGGCTTCGAGTTCGGCGCGCACCGTCTTGTAGGCCTTGCCAGGATTTTCTTCCTGCGCCGAGACCAGGTGCAGCAGCACGCGCGTGCGCTCGACATGGCCAAGGAAGCGATCGCCGATGCCGACGCCCTCATGCGCGCCTTCGATGAGGCCGGGAATGTCGGCGATGACGAATTCGCGCGCATCGATGCGTGCCACCCCCAAGCCCGGATGCAGCGTGGTGAAGGGATAGTCGGCGATCTTCGGCTTGGCGGCGGTGACGGCGGCGAGAAAGGTCGACTTGCCGGCATTGGGCAGCCCGACCAGCCCGGCATCGGCGATCAGCTTCAGCCTGAGCCAGATGTTGAGCTCCTCGCCGGGCTGACCCGGATTGGCGCGGCGCGGCGCCTGGTTGGTCGAGGTCTTGAAGTGCTGGTTGCCGAAGCCGCCATTGCCGCCCTTGGCCAGCAGGAAGCGCTGGCCGACCACGGTGAGGTCGCAGATCAGCGTCTCGTTGTCCTCTTCGAACACCTGCGTTCCAGCCGGCACTTTCAGCGTGACGTCGGCGCCCTTGGCGCCGGTCATGTTGCGGCCCATGCCATGAGTGCCGGTCTTGGCCTTGAAATGCTGCTGGTAGCGGTAGTCGATCAGCGTGTTCAGCCCGTCGACCGCTTCCAGCCAGACGTCGCCGCCGCGGCCGCCATCGCCGCCGTCCGGTCCGCCAAACTCGATGAATTTCTCGCGCCGGAACGACACGGAACCCGCGCCCCCGTCGCCGGAGCGGACATAGACCTTCGCTTGATCGAGAAATTTCATCGGACAGCAGTTTCTTTATTGGCCTTGCGGCATTGCTCTAAACCTTGCGCCTTGCTCTAAACCAAGGCGCGGCGAAGGGCGAGGCCGTTTTGTGACAGTGGCCGCGTGGGGTTGGCCGGAGATGTCGGCATGAAGCTTGTAACCTACAACATCCAGTACGGCATCGGCCTCGATGGGCAGTACGATGTCGGGCGTATCGCCGACGCCGTGCGCGGCGCCGATGTCATCGCGCTGCAGGAGGTCACCCGCAACAATCCCAGGAACGGCGGACGCGACATGGTCGCCGAGATCGGCGAAGCGCTGCCCGACTATTTCGCCGTCTATGGCAGCAATTTCGAGGCCAATATCGGCTCGCGCATCGAAAACGGCCGCGCCATCACCACCACCTTCCAGCTCGGCAACATGGTGTTGTCGAAGACGCCCATTCATCTGTCGCGCAACCTGCTCCTGCCGCGCAGCCGCAGCTTCGAGATGATGAACTTCCAGCGCGGCGCGCTGGAGGCGCTGATCGAGACGCCGCTTGGTTTCATCCGCTTCTATTCCATCCATCTCGATCACCGCAGCCCGGTCGAGCGCGCCAGCCAGATCCAGTTCCTGCGCCGGCGCCTGTTGAACTATGCGCTTGAAGGCGGCGCGCTGTCCGGCGTCGCCGAGATCGGCCTGCCGGAACTGCCGCACCCCGAGGCCTTCGTCGGCATGGGCGACTTCAACATGCTGGCCGGATCGCCCGAATATGTCGAACTCGCCGGCCGGCCGGACCACGAATTCGGCATGCCGCTGACCGCTGATTTCGCCGTCGACGCCGCCGTGCGCCTCAATGTCGCCGGCGACGATCTCGTCAGCTGGGTCGACCCCAAGGACCCCGGCAATACCGACCGCCACAAGCGTATCGACTATATCTTCACCAGCGCCTCGCTTGCCCGGTCGCTGAAGCGCCTGTGGGTCGACCGAAAGGCTGTTGGCTCGGACCATCTGCCGGTATGGGCCGAACTGGGCTGAGCCCAAATCGATGCACGATTCTTTCCGAACCTTTGACCAGAGGCCCAGCGCCGATGTGTGCTGAGATTCAGGTCAGGCCGAGCCGAAAACGTTGGTTTTCGAGAACCGGAGCGGAGCGTACTTAAAGTACGCGAGCACCGGAAGCGCAGAAAATCAGCGTTTGCAGGCCGGCCTCACCTGAATATCGGCACACATCAAAAATGCACCCAGTTGCGCAGGCTGGTCCATGTCTTCCGGTCGAGGCGGTAACGTTCGACCGGCACCTGGCCGGCGACGATCGAGTTCAGCATGCCCTGGCCGGCGTACTGGAACCCGCATTTGTGGATCACCCGGCGCGAGGCCGGATTGATGACCCGCGTCGAGGCATGCAGCACCTGGATGTTTGTCCGCTGGAACGCGAGATCGACCAGGGCGTGCGATGCCTCGGTGGCGAAGCCGCGCTTCCAGTAGGGTTCTCCGATCCAGTAGCCGAGCTCCAGTCCGCGGTCGGTGGTGTTCAATCCGGCGCAGCCGACGAAGCTTTCGGTGCCGGTCAGCGTCAGCGCATAGGCGATGCCGGCGCGGCGCGACTTGGTCATGGCCAGGAAAGCGCGTGCCTCGGCCTCGCCATAGGGATGCGGCATGCGCGCCAGCATCTCGGCGACATGACGGTTGTCGGCGAGCTCGACCAATTGCGCGATGTCGCTTTCGCGCGGAGCCCGCATCACCAGCCGCTCGGTCACCAGCACCGGGCAATCGATCGCATAACTTTCGTCTTCTGAGTCTTCCGCTTCGGCAACCATGTCAAAGTCCTCCAGGCACAAGAAAAAAGGGAGATGGAAACCCATCTCCCCTGATCCTTTTCCTGGCTTTGCCAAACCTTCTGGCTTCCAGACACCGGTTCCCGAGATGGGCTGCCGGTGTTGTGGTGCGGAACCGGCTACTCCGCTGCTTTGGTAATCGGGTTGACCGATACGTAGGTTCGGCCGTTGGCTTTTTTGTTGAACGTCACGGCGCCGGCTTCGAGCGCGAAAAGGGTGTGATCCGTGCCCATGCCGACATTGACGCCGGGATGCCAGGTGGTGCCGCGTTGACGAATGATGATGTTGCCCGGGATGACGGCTTCGCCGCCGAACTTCTTCACGCCCAGACGCTTGGAATGCGAGTCGCGACCGTTGCGCGACGAGCCGCCAGCTTTCTTGTGTGCCATCTAACTAACTCCGATGCGCCCAAGGGCGCTTGAATGGTCTTATGAACGCGTTCGCGTTCCGTTTCAAGTCCGATCCGGCGACGTTTCGCGCCGGTTCGCCTTACTTCTTTGCCAGTTCCTTGGCCTGCTCGCGCCAGTCCTTGATCTGGTCGGCGCTGAACGGCATGTTCTCGTCGATCTTGGCCACATCCTTCTCGGTCAGCTTGGCGAGCTGGGCGAAGGTGATGATGCCCTGTTCGTTGAGATCCTTGGCGGCGACCGGGCCGATGCCCTTGATCACGGTCAGATCGTCCGGCTCGCCCTTCGGCGCCTTGAACAGCGGCGCTGCCGCGGTCTCGGCCTTTGCCTCTTCCTTCGGGGCATCCTTCTTGGCCTTGGCTTCCTTCGGCGCCGCGTCGGCGGCTACCTCGGCCTTGGCTTCCGCCTTGGCAGCGGTCTTCTTGGCCGGCTTGGCGCCGCCCAGCAGGATCTCGGAGATCCTGACCGTGGTCAGCAACTGGCGATGGCCGATCTTGCGGCGCGAATTCTGGCGGCGGCGCTTCTTGAAGGCGATGACCGTGCGGTTCTTGCCCTGCTCGACGACCTCGGCGGTGACAACCGCGCCGTCGACGAACGGTGCGCCGAACGTGACATTCTCGCCCTCGCCATGCGCGAGCACGTGGCCGATCTCGACGATATCGCCGACATTGGCTTCGACTTTTTCGATCTTCAGGAGATCGTTGGCGGCGACGCGATACTGCTTGCCGCCCGTTTTGATGACTGCGAACATTTTTTGCCTTTCGCTGTTCGGTCGGCCTCGATGAACCGCCTGTGGCGGTTCGGCCGTCTTTTTGTCAGTCTGCGGGTTCAAAAAACAAGCGGCGCGGAAGAACCCTCCACGCCGATTGCGCGCTGTCCCTAACCGAAGGTTTGTTGCGAGTCAAGGCAAACGGCCAGATTCTCAGGGCAACGAATCCGGGCTAACGGGTTCCTTCGGAGCTTTCGTCGGCGCGCTGTTGATGGAGCCTTGAACGGAAAAACCCGCTTGTGCGGCGGGTCCCTGGCGCAACTCAGCACCATAACCAGATCTCTACCATAGTTGCCTTCACCCCGTCAAGAAAAAATTCCTATCAGGAGGTCGCCGGCACCGCCGGACTGGCGTCCCTATGCCTCGTTAATCGGAGTTCGAAATCTTGGCCGGTTTCCTGGCCGGCGCAGTGTCCGGCATCGTCTACCGCGGTCGGGACGGCGTCGCTCCGGGCCAGCCTCTGACGCAAGCTGAGTTTCCGGCCGATTTGGCCTTGTAACCTGCCCGTTCAGCCGTTATCTAGTGCGCCGCGCCGGCAACGGCTGACCATGACCGCGGAGAGGTGGCAGAGTGGTCGAATGCACCGCACTCGAAATGCGGCATGGGTGCAAGCCCATCGGGGGTTCGAATCCCTCCCTCTCCGCCAGTCCGAATTGATTTCCTTACCTTATTTGGCTTTTCCCGCCCAGCCATAAACGTTTGCTAAAGCGAAGCAGCCGCACCGGGGGAGTGCGTGCAGCCCTGAGCTCCTGCGGCGCTGTAATTGTCTGGCATCGGGATTGCCGTGTAATCATCTGACGATGAGCTTCGCCAGCGAGCCCGGTGCCGAAACCCACGGGTCATCGAGGCACGAAATAGCGGGCGCGGCCACCAGCTGCGTCCTCTCTCGCCAGTCCGGTCGCAACCAGCGTTTCCAAAACCTGGGCCACACGTCCGCTGCGCTTGCTGGTGTTCCTGCCATCGAACGATAAGGAAACATCATCCAAATGCGCCGGCGCCGGGAGCTTGGCGAACAGGTCACGCACGAGCCTAATTTGTTCCAACCGTCGGACGGCCATTTGGCCAGTCCGAAATCTCGATCACGGTTGCGTCCGCCTCGATTTGTTCTTCCCTCGCGCCGGGCCGACCAGCTAAAGCCGGGATCAAGTCCTCCCACCCATAGGCTGCAAGCACAGCCAAGACTGATTGAACGATTTCGGACCTGGTCGACACGAAAAGCGCCGTCCAAGCGGCGATGCAGGTCTATAGGGCGGGCACGGCGACGGCCGTTGCGCACTGCGCACTGACTGCCCCCATTTCGACGGTCTCGCCGCGTCTGGTAGGCTCGGCGGCTTACGGTACTGGCAAGCTCGCCAAGCAGTTGACAGGCTGACGCCGACACAGCGTCGCCTACTCAGTCGTCTGCTCGTCCAGGCGGGCCGCGTGACAGCGCCAGTCAGCGACGAGCAACGGAGGCAGCGCGGGTACTGATCGAAGCAACCCCGCTGTTAGGGCAGCGTAGCTGGGGCGTAGCAGCTCACAAAAGGCGCTTTTCCAGTGCCTGATATCATTGCGCAATGATAGGCTTTCCTCGACGCGGAATTGAACACCATCATACCGTCGCCGGGTGCCACTAACCAATCGGCTGGCGACGCCGCCAGCGGAGCTTGCGTCCTGGCGAGCATTCCACTGCCCAACAGAATAGCCGCTGCTATTATCAAGGTATCGGCTCGGATTTGCATTGGTTGTTGCCTCCCTTTCGTCGTTCGTCAGGGCGGTGCCTGCCTTGACGACTGCCAATCTAGCACCAGTGTCAAGGCATGGAAGACAGTCGAGAGGATGGTTATCGTTCTGGCGCACGGTCTTCCGTGATCTCGCCGGAACGAAGGAAGTCGATCATTGACGCGACGAACGCACCAGCCGCCACGGCAAGCGGCACCGAAAAGCAGACGGTGCCATATTGATCAGCTCAGACAGCGAGGTGACGTCACGAAGGCACTTCTGTCTGGATGGCCGCTGTAGCCTGTGCGTGACGCGTCGACCGGTTCAGCTCAATTCGGATGATGCCCGGCAATCGCGGCGAGAAAAATCTCCCCGAATTCCCTAAGCTTCGCCGCTCCCACGCCATTCACCTCGGCGAAGGCGTCGAGGTCGCGCGGGCGGCGTTCGGCCATGTCGATCAGCGTGCGGTCCGAGAACACGACATAGGCCGGCACCTGCCGCTCCTTGGCCAGCCGCAGCCGCAGCGCCTTGAGCGCGCCCAGCAGCGATGCATCCACACCCTCGGCGCTGGCGGCGGAGCTTTCCCCGGAACGCTTCCTGCCGCGCGCGAGAGGGTCCCGCATCTCGACGCGATAATGGAACGCAACCTCGCCGCGCCCGAGGGCGCGGCCGCTTTCGGAAATGGCGAGGCCGCCATGGCCGTCCGGATCCGGCACAAGGAACCCGCCGGCGACCAGTTGCCGGATAAGCGACAGCCAGACCGTTTTCCTATACGCCGCGCCGGCCCGGAAACTGGTCAGCGTTTGATGGCCTCTCGCCAGTACTTTCTCGGTCTCGTGGCCGAGCAGGATGTCAATGACATGGGCGGCGCCGAAGCGCTCGCCGGTCTGCGCGACTGCCGTCAGGATGATCCGCGCTTCCGCTCCGCCATCGGCGCGCGGCGCCTGGTCGAGGCAGTTGTCGCAATTGCCGCAGGGCGCTGCCTGTTCGCCGAAATAGCCGAGCAGGATCTGCCGACGGCACTGTACCGCCTCGCAATAGCCGATCAACGTATCGAGCCGGCGATGCCCGCGCCTCTTGTGCTCAGGTGATGATTCTTCGTCGTCGATGAACAGGCGCCGCATGCGGATATCGCCGAGCCCGTAGAGCATATGCGCCTCGGCTGCCCGCCCGTCGCGGCCGGCGCGGCCGATCTCCTGATAGTAGGCTTCGAGGCTGCCCGGCAGGTCGGTGTGGAAGACAAAGGCGACGTCGGGCTTGTCGATGCCCATGCCGAAGGCGATGGTCGCCACCATGACGACGCCGGAGAGCGTCATGAAGGCGTTTTGATTCGCCTCGCGCGCTTCCTTGCTCATCCCGGCGTGATAGGCGAGCGCGGTGACGCCGTTCTTCTCGAGGAAGGCCGCCATCTCCTCGGTCTTCTTGCGCGACAGGCAATAGACGATGCCGCTTTTGCCTGCGTGACGCTCGACGAAGCGCAGCAACTGGCGCTTGCTGTCCTGCTTGGCCTCAAGGGCAAGCTTGATGTTCGGCCGGTCGAAACCCAGCACCACGGTTTCGGCGCGCCCGGCGAACAGACGCGCTTCGATATCGATGCGGGTAGCCTCGTCCGCCGTCGCCGTCAGCGCGATGATCGGCACTTGCGGGAAAATGGAGCGCAGCCGCGACAGATCCTCATATTCGCGCCGGAACGCCGGACCCCATTGCGAGATGCAATGCGCCTCGTCGATGGCGATCAGGCTGACGTCGAGCCTGGCCAGCGCGTCGAGCATCCGCTCCGTCATCAGCCGCTCCGGCGCGAGGTAGAGCAGGCGCGTCTGGCCGGAGGCGACACGGCGCCATGCCGCGACATTGGCCTCGCGCTCGATCGAGGAGTTGATCGTATCGGCTGCCACGCCGGCAAGGCGCAACGCCGCGACCTGATCCTGCATCAGCGCAACCAGCGGTGAGACGACGATGGCAAGGCCGCCCAGGACCAGCGCCGGAACCTGGTAGCAGAGCGATTTGCCCGCACCCGTCGGCATGACGGCCAGCACATGGCGTCCGCCCAGCAGCGCGTCCATGATTTCGGCCTGGCCGGGACGAAAATCGTCGAAGCCGAACACGTCCTTCAACACGCGTTGCTTGGGGTCTGGTGCATCCGGCGGAACGCTCGCCGTCGATATTGGCATCTCGCAATGGTCCCCGTTTGGCTGAGGCAACGTTCTTAAAGCGAAGATCGCCGGAACGCTATCCGCGGATGCGCGGGGTGGCATGTCCACCGGTCCCAATTCGTGCCTTCCCCTGCGACATCAGCACCCCTGCTGGATTCCCTCACGCGCTGCGATGTAAGCTTGCCCGGGACGACCAGGGAGGGAGCGATGCTGCAGACCAGACAGGATGCTCTCGGCGAACGCTTCAAGCAGCAGCGCGCCGCATTCGAGGCGCAGCCCTTTCCGGGCCTCGATCTCCGCAAGGATCGCCTCGCCCGGCTGCTGGCGCTCACGGAAAAGCATGAGGCCGACATCTGCGCGGCAATCGACACCGACTTCGGCGGCCGCTCGGCTCATGAGACCCGCCTTGCCGAACTGTTCGTGGTGCGGGCCGGCATCCGCCACGCACTGTCCCACCTAAAAGGCTGGATGCGGGAACGCCGCGTCGCCACCACCTTGCCCTTCCTGCCGGGCAGGAACCGCCTCGTCGCGCAGCCGCTCGGTGTCGTCGGCATCGTATCGCCCTGGAATTATCCTTTCCAGCTCGCCGTCGCGCCGGTCACCGCGGCGCTCGCCGCCGGCAATCGCGTGCTGATCAAACCATCCGAATTGACGCCCGCATTTTCAGCGCTGCTGGCGCGCCTGGCCGCCGAGCATTTCGCACCGGACGAACTCGGCGTCATCACCGGCGACGCGGAGGTCGGCAAGGCTTTCGTGTCGATGCCTTTCGATCACCTGCTGTTCACCGGTTCGACGGCCGTCGGCCGCCAGGTCGCACTGGCCGCCGCGGCCAACCTGACCCCGGTTACGTTGGAACTCGGCGGCAAGTCGCCGGCGATCTTCGACCCCTCATGCGACCTCGATGCGGCGGCGGCCAGCGTCGCCTATGGCAAGCTCCTCAATGCCGGGCAGACCTGCATCGCGCCGGACTACCTGCTGGTGCCCAAGGGACAGTCAGGCATCGTGGCAGAGAAACTCGCGGCGGCTATGGCGAAGCTCTACCCCAGCCTGCGCGACAATCCGGACTATACCGCCATCGTCAGCGACCGGCATTATCAGCGCCTGCGGGCCATGATCGCGGAGGCCCGAGACGCCGGCGCCGATGTCATCGAAATCAACCCGGCCGGCGAGGCGTTCGGCGCCGCAGGCCGCAAATTGCCGCCGACCCTGGTCAGGAACGCCGATCCCGACCTGCGGCTGATGCGCGAAGAGATTTTCGGGCCGGTGCTGCCGATCCTCGAATATGCCGGGATCGACGACGCCATCGCCCATGTCAACCGGGCCGACCGGCCGCTGGCGCTCTACTGGTTCGGGCGAGACGGCGGCAACCAGCAACGCATCCTGCACGAGACCATCGCCGGCGGCGTCACCATCAACGATTGCATGCTGCATCTGGTGCAGGAGAACCAACCCTTCGGCGGCGTCGGCGCCAGCGGCATGGGCGCCTATCACGGGGAATGGGGCTTTCGCACCTTCAGCAAGGTGAAGCCGGTTTTCCTGCAGTCGCGCTTGAGCGCGGGGAGCCTTCTGCGTCCGCCCTATGGCAGGACCTTCGAACGGCTTTTCGGCCTGCTCAGGCACATCACTTGAACGCCGTGCGGCGCCCGCCGCCGGCGACGCGATCACATGGCGGCGCTATCACATGGCGTCCGCGCGTTAAGCCTATCTTCACCATGATTCGGCAGGCTCCATTTCCTGCGGCCACGTTTCGAGTACCGCGGCGCGCAAGCGCCCAGGCAACAGACCCGCGCCTCTCCGGAGGCGCGGGTTTTTCATTTGGAAACAGCGCGCCGAAACGAGCGTCCATCGCTCATCGCATGGCCGGCCCTCAGGCGAGGAAATCGGCGCGGTGCGGCGTAAAGCTGTCGACCAGCCGGCCGGCTTCGAGCGCCTTGACACCGTGCACCAGGCCGGACGGCACGATGAAGCTGCCGCCCGTCTCGAGGATTTCGGTCCGGCCGTCGATGGTCACTTCGAAGCGGCCCTCGGCGACGTAGCTTGCCTGTACATGCGGATGCGAATGCAGGGCGCCGACGCCGCCCTTGTCGAAGGCGAACTCGACCATCATCAGTTCATCCGTGTGCAGGAGAACGCGCCGCCTGTTGCCATCCGGCGTCGCCGTCCAGGCGCCCGCGCCGGCCTGCGAGAAGATTTTCGTTTCGCTCATCCCAATATCCTCGTCGAGACAGATCCTCACCGAGCCAGCCAGCCGCCGTCCACCGGCACCACCGCGCCATGCATATAGTCCGACGCCGGCGCCAGCAGGAAGGCCGCCGCATCGCCAATATCTTCCGGCCGGCCCCAGCGGCCGGCCGGAATGCGCGCCAGGATAGAGGCGCTGCGGTCGGGATCGGCGCGCAGCGCCTGCGTATTGTTGGTTTCGATATAGCCCGGCGCGATGCCGTTGACGTTGATGCCTTTCGCTGCCCATTCGCAGGCGAGCAGCCGGGTGATGCCGAGCACGCCATGCTTCGAGGCGGTGTAGGACGCGACGCGGATGCCGCCCTGGAAGCTCAGCACCGAGGCGATGTTGACGATCTTGCCTTTGCGTCCGCCGGCAAGGACGCGCCTGGCAAAGCCTTGGCAGAGCAGAAAAGCCGTCTTCAGGTTGAGGTCGAGCACCTCGTCCCAATCGGCCTCAGAAAGGTCGATTGCATCGGCGCGCCGGATGATGCCGGCATTGTTGACCAGCCCGTCGAGCGGCCCGCTTTCGTCCCACACGCGCTCCAGCATCGGACCTGCGGCGGATGTGTCGGCAAGATCGGCCGCGACCGCCTCGAACCGCCCGCCCGCCGCGGCGATCCTTGCGGCCGTCTCATCCATCGAGGAGCGGCCGACGCCGACGACCATGCCGCCGGCGCGCGCGATCGAGACGGCAATGCCTTGGCCGATTCCGGTGTTGGCGCCGGTGACGAGGATGCGCCGACCGGTCAGGCTGAAGGCGGAAAGATCGCTCACCGCAGGTCTTCCATCGCCACCGGATCCACATCGGTGTAGTCGACGTTGTCGCCGGCCATCGCCCAGACAAAGGCGTAGTTGGAGGTGCCGGCGCCTGAATGGATCGACCAGCCGGGCGACAGCACGGCCTCCTCGTTGCGCATGACGATGTGTCGGGTCTCGTCCGGCTCGCCCATGAAATGGAAGACGCGCGCCGCCTCCGGCAGGTCGAAATAGAGATAGGCCTCCATGCGCCGGTCGTGCACATGGCATGGCATGGTGTTCCAGATGGAGCCCGGCGCAAGTTGCGTCATGCCGACGACGAGCTGGCAGGTCCTGGCCCCGTCGGCATGGATGAACTGGAAGATGGAGCGTTCGTTGCAGGCCTCCTTGCTGCCGAGATCGAGACGCCGGGCGTCACCGATGCGGATCAGCCGGCTGGGAAAGGTTTGATGCGCCGGCGCGCTGAGCAGATAAAACTTTGCCGGCGCCGCCTTGTCGACTGAGGCAAACGACACATCCTGCGTGCCCATGCCGAGATAGAGCATGTCGCGTACCTGCAACTCATGGAGCTGGCCGCCGGCTTCGATCGTGCCGCCGCCACCGATATTGACGGCGATCAACTCGCGGCGCTCGAGAAAGCCTTTCGTTCCAGTCGGCTTGATTGCCTCCAGCCGAAGCGGCGCGCCGGCCGGCATCGCGCCGCCCACGATCATGCGGTCGTAATGTGTGTAGGTCAGGCTGACGCGGTCGGGCTGGAACAGGTCTTCGATGTGGAAATTGTGGCGCAACTCGTCGGTCCCCATGGCCGCGGCGGCGGCGGGGTCGATGGCAAAACGCGATGTATAGTCGGTATGGTTCTGGCTCATTGCTGTCCTGACTTGAGATGGATCATTCGCCGCCGGCCGCCTTGACCGAGTCGGAATAATAGACCTGCCGCGCATGCAGGCGCTCGCGATAGCGCTGCTGGCTGGCCGAGAGATGCGTGCGCATCGCCTCGCGCGCGGCTTCGGCATCGCCCGATGTGATCGCGTTCAGGATCACCAGATGCTCGCGCTGCAGCCCGCGCTGATAGCTGTCGGACTGCACAAGCTCGGTCGACCAGGGCGAGGTCACGTCGCACGGAATGGCACGCCGGCCGAGCACGTCGAGCATTTCGACATAGAACGGGTTATTGGTGGCGCTGGCGATGGCGCGATGGAAGGCGAGATCGGCCGGACCGGTCGGCTCGCTGGCGAGCAGCAGCCGTTCGAAGTCGAAGAAGGCTTCCTGGATCGCCGCCTCCTGGGCCGCGTTGCGGCGGATAGCGGCGAGCCCGGCCGATTCGATCTCGATGGCGAGCCGCACTTCGAGCACGTTGAGTGCGATCGAATCCTTGCTGCCCATATCGGCCGCGAGCGCGCCGAACATCGTCGAGATGTGCTCTGTGACGAAGACGCCGGCGCCCTGCCGCGGCTCGACCAGGCCATCGGCGGCGAGCTTGGCCAGGGCTTCGCGGATGACGGTGCGGCTGACGCCGAAGGTTTCGGTCAACTGGCCCTCGGTCGGCAGTTTGTGGCCGGGCAGGATCTCGCCTGCCTGAAGCTGCCTGCGAATTGCCGCGACGACGGTTTCCGACAGTTTGGGTTTTCTCTCGACCCTGAGGTCGGTTGCGCTATCCAATGCCATGTCGTCCTCTACTTGAACACGCTCGGCAACCAGAGCGAGATGGCCGGAATATACGTCACCAGCCCGAGAACGACGATACCGGCGCCATAGAACGGCCAGATCGAGCGCATCGCTTCCCAGACCGTGATCTTGCCGACGGCGCAGGCGACGAACTGCACCGTGCCGACCGGCGGCGTGTTCAGCCCGATGCCGAGATTGAGGATGGTGATGACGCCGAAATGCACGGGATCCACGCCATAATGTGTGACCAGCGGCAGGAAGATCGGCGTGCAGATGATGATCATCGGTCCCATGTCCATGAAGGTGCCGAGCACCAGCATCAGGACATTGAGCAGCAGCAGCACGACGAGCGGATCGGTGGAGATCGCATTCATGCCGGCGATCAGCAGCACCGGCACTTTGAGATAGGCCATCAGCCAGCTGAAAGAAGCCGCCGTGCCGATGATCAACAGCACCATCGAAGTGGTGCGCACGGCGCCCTTGGTGGCGTGGACGAAATCGCTCCAGCCCATCGAACGGTAAACGAGGACGGTAACAAGCAAGGCGTAGAGAATGGCGATGCACGAACTCTCCGTCGCTGTGAAGATTCCGGAGCGGACGCCGCCGAAGATGATGCCGATCAAGAGCAGTCCCGGAATAGCGATGAGCGCCAGCTGCCCGACACGCGAAAAACCGGGGAAGGCCTCGACCGGGTAGCCGCGGCTGCGGGCGACGAAATAGGCGGTGACCATCAGCGAGGCGGCGAACAAAAGGCCCGGTAGTATGCCGGCGGTGAACAGGTCGGCGATCGAAATCTTGCCGCCCCCTGCGATCGAATAGATGATCATGTTCTGCGATGGCGGCAAAAGCAGCGCGATCAGCGCCGCCATCGAGGTGACGTTGACGGCATAGTCGGCGCCGTAGCCGCGTGCCTTCATCTGCGGGATCATCAGCCCGCCGACGGCCGCGGCCTCGGCCACGGCCGAGCCGGAAATGCCGCCGAACAGCGTGCCGGCGATGATGTTGACCTGACCGAGGCCGCCCCGGACATGGCCGACCAGGGAGCCGGCAAAGGAAACGATGCGCTGCGCGATGCCGCCGCGCACCATCAGATCGCCGGCATAGATGAAGAACGGGATCGCCATCAGGGAGAACGCGCTCATGCCCGATTTCATCTGCTGGAACACGACCAGGGGCGGCAGGCCGAGATAGAGGACGGTGGCGAAGGAGGCCGCACCAAGACAGAACGCGATCGGCGTGCCGCCGAACATCAGCAGTGTGAAGACGCCGAACAGGATCCAGAGCTCCATCTAGGCCTCCTGCACCGCCGGCATCTCCGGCACGTCCTCGAGATTGATGTCCTTGTCGATATCGACGCCCGACCAGCGCAGCGCGATGCGCTCGGCCGAGAACAGGCAGATCAGCACGCCGCCGGCGACCAGCGGCAGATAGTCGAAGCCACCCGGCAGCTCGAGCGCCGGGATGATGGTGTGCCAGGTCAGGCCGACAAGCTTGCAGCCGTACCAGACCATGCCGAACCCGAAGCCGAGCACGATCAGGTCGGACAGCGTGCGCAACGCTCCCTTGCTGCCTTTCGGCAGGATATAAAGCAGCACGTCGAACCCCATATGGTAGTTCTCCCGCACGCCGACGGCGGCGCCAAGGAAGATGAACCAGTTCATCAGCATGATGGCGCTGGTTTCGGTCCAGCTCGGCGACGAATTGAGCACGAAGCGGAAGAAGACCTGATAGGCGACGAGCGCGGTCATGGCGACCAGCCCGATGCCGGCCAGATAGAGCGCTCCGTCGCAAATCCTCGAAAGCACGACGCTGAACCGCGGCGGCGCCGCGCTGCTTGTCATTATCGCCATCTGATCCTCCCGATCGCCGGCCGGTCACGAAGGCGCGGGACGGCATGCATTGCCCGCCCCGCGGCCGACTTCACTTGGTCGCCTGGATGCGGGCGGCGAGGTCCTTCAGCGCCGGCGTCGACAGGTATTTGTCGTAGACCGGCTTCATCGCGTCGATCAGCGGCTGCTTGTCGATCTCGCTGACCTTGACGCCTGCCTTTTCGACGATATCGCGGGATTTCTTCTCCTGCGCGTCCCACAGTTCGCGCATCTTGACGACGCTGTCCTTGGCCGCCTGGCGCACGATCGCCTGGTCTTCCGGCGAGAGCTTGTCCCAGCTCGCCTTCGCCATCACCAGCACCTCCGGAACGATCTGGTGCTGGTCGAGCGTGTAGTGCTTGGCGACCTCATAGTGCTTGGCGGATTCGAAGCTCGGCCAGTTGTTTTCCGCGCCGTCGATGACGCCGGTCTCAAGTGCCGAATAGACTTCGCCATAAGCCATTGGCGTGGCGTTGGCGCCCAGTGCGTTGACCATGTCGACGAACACGTCCGACTGGATGACGCGGAATTTCATGCCCTTCAGATCGGCGATCGAGGCGATGTCCTTCTTGGTGTTGTAGAAGGAGCGCGCGCCGGAATCGTAGAAGGCCAGACCGACCAGGTCATGTGCCTCGAAAGCTTTCAGGATGTCGTCGCCGATCGGCCCGTCCATGACATGGCGCATATGTTCGACCGAGCGGAATATGTAGGGCAGCGACGGCACCGCGGTTTCCGGCACGATGCCGTTGAACGGCCCCATCGAGACACGGTTGAGGTCGATGACGCCGGTCTGGGTCTGCTCGATCGTGTCCTTCTCCTCGCCGAGCTGCGCCGAATGATAGACCTCGACCGAATAGCGGCCATCGGTGCGCTGCTTGATCAACTCGCCCATGTATTTTACCGCCTCGACCGTCGGATAGCCGTCGGGGTGCGTGTCGGCCGACCGCAGCACGGTTTGCGCGTTGGCGATGCCGATCAGCAGCGAGCCGAACGCGAATGTAGCCGCCGTCAATTTCGAAAAATGCAACATGACTTCCTCCCTTTTCAAAAATCAAGGCGCCGACTCAGAGCCGGTGCGGGCGAGCGAGCGTGGACGCACGTCGGCGCGAAACAGCAAATCCGCATCGGTCAGTGCCACGGTGATCCTCCCAAGAGGCGCTATCGGTAGGGTCGCAAGGAAATAATGTCAACATACAAAAAATGGATTGTTGTATGATGACTTTGGATCGGCAACCGGCCATTGTGTGGGACGGCAGTGGATGTTACGCCGCTGCCGTTTCTCCTTCGCCGACCTTACGGGGCGGCTCCCAAAGGCCAATCGGGGACTTCGCACAGCAATGAACAGGCGTCTTTCGAAGGATACGATCACGACGTTGCCGGCGAGGATCGCCGTGCCGCGTTTTGATCGCGCATCGGTCACGCAAGGCATCGTGCATCTGGGGGTCGGCGCCTTTCATCGCGCCCACCAGGCAGCCTATGTCGACGATTGCCTGGCTGCCGGAGAAACGGATTGGGGCATCGTCGGCGTGTCGCTGCGCAGTGCCGAGACGCGCGATGCGCTGGCGCCGCAGGACGGGCTCTACACGCTGGCGATCCGCAGCGGGGGCGAGGAAAGTCTTCATGTCATCGGCTCCATCGGCGCGATGCTGGTGGCGCCGGAAGATCCCGCCGCCGTGCTGGCCGCGCTGACCGATCCGCGCACCCGCATCGTGACGCTGACCATCACCGAGAAAGCCTATCTGCGGGCCGCCGGCGGCGGGCTCGACGCAGCCCACCCTGATATCGCCCACGATCTGGCGAACCCGCATCTGCCGAAGACCGCGCACGGTTTTCTGGCCGAGGCGCTTGCACGCCGTCGCGCGACCGGCTTTCAGCCCTTCACCGTGCTCTGCTGCGACAACCTGCCTGCCAACGGGGCGACCTTGCACAGGCTGCTGGTGGAATTCGCCACGCTGCGCGATGCCAGCCTCGGTGAGAAGGGCGCTACCAGGCTTGCCGGCCATATCGCCGACGAGGTCGCGTTTCCCTCGAGCATGGTCGATCGCATCGTGCCGGCCACGACCGATGCCGACCGGGCGCGGATCGCTCTCGAGCTCGGCGTCGACGACGCCTGGCCGGTCATGACCGAGCCGTTCCGCCAGTGGGTGGTCGAGGACAATTTTCCGGCAGGCCGCCCGGCCTGGGAAAAGTTCGGCGTCACCATGGTCGGGGATGTCAGGCCCTTCGAGGACATGAAGCTGAGACTGCTCAATGGAGCGCATTCGGCCATTGCCTATCTCGGCCTGCTCAGCGGACACGCCACCGTCGACCGCGCCTTCGCCGATCCGGCGATCAGGCGCTTTGTCGATGCGCTGTGGGCCGAGGCAATCCCGACGCTGCCCACCGATGCCGGGCTGGATACCGCGAGCTATACGGCAGAGCTTGCCCAGCGTTTCTCCAACACAGCACTTGCCCACCGCACCGCGCAGATCGCCAATGACGGCAGCCAGAAACTGCCGCAGCGCATCATGGCCTCCGCGATCGAGCGCCTCCATTCAGGCGCCGCGCCCGGACATCTCATGCTGGCGGTTGCCGCCTGGATCGCCGCCTGCGAAGCGCGCGGCAAATCCTTGCCCGACGGCCATTTTACCGATCCGCTTGACATGCCGATGACGGCGATCATTGACCGGAATCTGCCCGCTGCCGAAACCGTCGCGGCAGTGTTCGATCTCGCCGGCTTCGCGACCGGGGCGCCTGAGCGGCCAGGATTGATGGACCTTGCGGCCGTCCATCTCGAGCAGTTGCGCTGTGGCGGACCGGCTCAGGCCTTCGCGGCATTGGGCATTTAAAAACAAAAAAGCGAGGCAAGGCCCCGCTTTTCAGTCGACTACTGGTGCCAGCCTCAAGCCGGCAGGATGGCGCCTTCCAGCGTGGTGAGCTGGCTGAGGAATTGTTCGGCCTTCGTGCGCGACCGGTCGTCCTTGGCGTCGGCGGCGTCTTCCCTGGCTTCCTGGATGCGGCGCGCGAGATCGGCGCGGTCGACATCCTTCACCGCGACAGCCGATTCCGCCAGCAGCGTGCAGCCGGCCGGAACGATGTCGGCGAAACCGCCGAAGACGACGTAACGCTCTTCACCGCCCGATGCAGCCTTCACCGTGACGACGCCCGGCTTGATGGTTGTCATGACCGGTGCGTGATGCGCCATCACGGTCATCTCGCCTTCCGCACCCGGAATGACGACTGCCTCGACCTCTGCGGAAACCAGCAGGCGCTCCGGCGAGACCAGTTCGAACTTGAAAGCTTCTGCCATGTCGATTTAGCGAGTAGGGAATAGTGAGTAGGGAAGTAGGGAGAAAGGGCAATTGCCCCCGGTCACCTGCCTGCCATTCACTACTGACTACTGACTACTCCCTATTTCCCTTGATTAAGCCGCTTCAGCCGCGAGGCGCTGTGCCTTCTCGACCGCTTCCTCGATGCCGCCGACCATGTAGAAGGCGGCTTCCGGCAGGTGGTCGTAGTCACCGTTGCAGAGGCCCTTGAAGCCCTTGATGGTGTCGGCGAGGTCGACCAGCTTGCCCGGCGCGCCGGTGAACACTTCGGCGACGAAGAAGGGTTGCGACAGGAAGCGCTCGATCTTGCGGGCGCGAGCCACCGTCTGCTTGTCCTCTTCCGACAACTCGTCCATGCCCAGGATGGCGATGATGTCCTGCAGCGACTTGTAGCGCTGGAGGATCGACTGCACCTGGCGCGCGACCCCATAATGCTCTTCACCGACCACCAGCGGGTCGAGCATGCGCGAGGTCGAGTCCAGCGGATCGACGGCCGGATAGATGCCCTTTTCGGCGATCGAGCGGTTGAGCGTCGTCGTCGCGTCGAGGTGGGCGAACGAGGTCGCCGGCGCCGGGTCGGTCAAGTCGTCGGCCGGCACGTAGATAGCCTGCACCGAGGTGATCGAGCCCTTGGTGGTGGTGGTGATGCGTTCCTGCAGGGCACCCATGTCCGTGGCGAGCGTGGGCTGGTAGCCCACGGCCGACGGGATACGGCCGAGCAGCGCCGACACTTCCGAACCAGCCTGCGTGAAGCGGAAGATGTTGTCGACGAAGAACAGCACGTCCTGGCCCTGGTCGCGGAAATATTCGGCGACCGTCAGGCCGGTCAGGCCGACGCGGGCACGCGCGCCCGGCGGCTCGTTCATCTGGCCATAGACCAACGCCGCCTTGGAGCCTTCGCCGCCGCCCTTCTTGTTGACGCCGGATTCGATGAACTCGTGATAGAGGTCATTGCCCTCGCGGGTGCGCTCGCCGACGCCGGCGAACACCGAATAGCCGCCATGCGCCTTGGCGATGTTGTTGATCAGTTCCTGGATCAGCACCGTCTTGCCGACGCCGGCGCCGCCGAACAGGCCGATCTTGCCGCCCTTGGCGTAGGGCGCGAGCAGGTCGAGCACCTTGATGCCGGTGATCAGGATCTGTGCTTCCGTCGACTGTTCGATATAGGCCGGGGCCGGCTGGTGGATCGAGCGCAACTCGACCGCGTCGACCGGGCCTGCTTCGTCGACCGGCTCGCCGATGACGTTGATGATGCGGCCGAGCATGCCCGGACCGACCGGCACGGCGATCGGGCCGCCGGTGTCGCGCACTTCCTGGCCGCGCACCAGGCCTTCGGTGGAATCCATGGCGATGCAGCGCACGGTGTTTTCACCCAGATGCTGGGCAACTTCGAGAACCAGGCGGTTGCCGACATTGGTGGTCTCGAGCGCATTCAGGATCGGCGGCAGGTGATCGCCGAACTGCACGTCGACCACGGCGCCGATGACCTGCCGGACCTTGCCGACGATGCCGGTGGCTTTGCTGGCCACGGCCGGGGTTTTTACCGCGGCGGCCCTGGTCGGCGCTGCCGCTTTCTTGGCCGGAGCCGCCTTAGCTGCTGCGGCCGGAGCCTTTGCCGGTGCCGCCTTGGCCGGGGCTGCTGCCTTGGGAGCCGCCGTCTTGGGGGTCGCTGCTTTCGCCATCGTCTTTACCCTTTTCGTCCTTTGTTTCTCGCGCGGTCGGATCGAGGTCGTTGACCCCGGGAAACCGTGCCTAGAGCGCCTCGGCGCCCGAAATGATTTCGATCAGTTCCTTGGTGATCTGCGCCTGGCGCTGGCGGTTGTAGGTGATCGACAGCTTGTTGATCATCTCGCCGGCGTTGCGCGTGGCGTTGTCCATCGCACTCATCTTGGCGCCCATTTCGCCAGCCGCGTTTTCGAGCAGCGCGCGGAAAATCTGCACCGCGATGTTGCGCGGAATGAGCTCGGACAGGATTTCACCCGGCTCGGGTTCGTATTCGTAGACGGCGCTGGCGCCGTCAGCAGCCTCGGCCGGAGCGGACGAAGCAGCGGCCGGAATGATCTGCTGCGCGGTCGGAACCTGGCTGATCACCGACTTGAACTGCGAATAGAACAGCGTGCAGATGTCGAAGCCGCCCTCATTGAACAGGTGGATGACCTTGCGGGCGATCGTGTCGGCATTGACGAAGCCGAGCGTCTTGACCTCGCGCAGGTCGATCCGGTCGAGGATCATCGACGCATAGTCGCGGCGCAGGATATCGAAACCCTTCTTGCCGACGCAGATGATCTTGACCTGCTTGCCGTCGGCCAGGAGCCTGCGGATGTGGTCGCGGGCAAGACGGGCGATCTGAGAATTGAAGCCGCCGCACAGGCCGCGCTCGGCCGTGCAGACAACGAGCAGGTGCACGTCGTCCTTTCCGGTGCCGGTCATCAGCGCCGGGGCATCGCCACCGCCGCCGATCGCCTGGGTGATGTTGGCCAGCACGGAACCCATGCGCTCCGAATAGGGGCGCGCCGCTTCCGCGGCCTCCTGTGCACGGCGCAGCTTCGCCGCGGCGACCATCTGCATCGCCTTGGTGATCTTCTGCGTCGCCTTGACCGAGGCGATACGGTTACGAAGGTCTTTTAATGAAGGCATGCTTCAAACCTGATCCCGTCTTGTCTCATCCGGACTGGCGCTTCGCTCAGGCGAAGGTCTTGGCGAAAGCGTCGATCTCGGCCTTCAGCTTGCCGCGCAGATCGTCCGACAGCGCCTTTTCCTTGCGGATGGCGTCGAGGACGTCCTTGCCGGCCGAACGCATGTGGCTGAGCAGACCATGCTCGAACTTGCCGACCTGGTTGACCGGCAGCTTGTCGAGATAGCCGTTGACGCCGGCGAAGATCACCGCGACCTGCTCTTCCGTCTTCAGCGGCGAGAACTGCGGCTGCTTCAGGAGCTCGGTCAGGCGCGAACCGCGGTTGAGCAGGCGCTGCGTGGCGGCATCGAGATCCGAGCCGAACTGCGCGAAGGCCGCCATTTCGCGGTACTGCGCGAGCTCGCCCTTGATCGAGCCGGCGACCTGCTTCATCGCCTTGATCTGCGCCGAGGAGCCGACGCGCGACACCGACAGGCCGACATTGACGGCTGGACGGATGCCCTGGAAGAACAGGTTGGTTTCGAGGAAGATCTGGCCGTCGGTGATCGAGATCACGTTGGTCGGGATATAGGCCGACACGTCGTTGGCCTGGGTTTCGATGACCGGCAGCGCCGTCAGCGAACCGTTGCCCATGTCGTCATTGAGCTTGGCGGCGCGCTCGAGCAGGCGCGAGTGCAGGTAGAAGACGTCGCCCGGATAGGCTTCGCGGCCCGGCGGGCGGCGCAAGAGCAGCGACATCTGGCGATAGGCGACGGCCTGCTTCGACAGATCGTCGTAGCTGATCAGCGCATGCATGCCGTTGTCGCGGAAATACTCGCCCATGGTGCAGCCGGCGAACGGCGCCAGGAACTGCATCGGCGCCGGATCGGAAGCGGTGGCGGCGACGATGATCGAATATTCGAGCGCGCCGCGCTCTTCCAGCACCTTGACGAACTGCGCCACGGTCGAGCGCTTCTGGCCGACGGCGACGTAGACGCAGTAGAGCTTTTCCTTCTCGGGGCCGTTGTCGTGCACCGACTTCTGGTTGAGCATCGTGTCGAGGATGATGGCGGTCTTGCCGGTCTGGCGATCGCCGATGACCAGCTCGCGCTGGCCGCGGCCGACCGGGATCAGCGCGTCGATGGCCTTGAGGCCCGTCGACATCGGCTCATGCACCGACTTGCGCGGAATGATGCCGGGCGCCTTGACGTCGACGCGCTTGCGTTCGGTCGCCTTGATCGGGCCCTTGCCGTCGATCGGGTTGCCGAGCGCGTCGACGACGCGGCCGAGCAGGCCGGGACCGACCGGAACGTCGACGATCGCGCCGGTGCGCTTGACGGTGTCGCCTTCCTTGATGTCGCGGTCGGCGCCGAAAATGACGACGCCGACATTGTCGGCTTCGAGATTGAGCGCCATGCCGCGGATGCCGCCGGGGAATTCGACCATCTCGCCGGCCTGGACATTGTCGAGGCCGTAGACGCGGGCGATACCGTCACCGACGGACAGCACCTGTCCAACTTCGGAGACCTCGGCCTCCTTGCCGAAATTCTTGATCTGGTCTTTCAGAATTGCGGAAATTTCCGCGGCGCGGATGTCCATCAGCCGACCTCTTTCAGTGCAAGCTTGAGCGAATTGAGTTTGGTTTTGAGCGACGTATCGATCTGGCGCGAGCCCATCCTGACCACCAGCCCGCCGAGCAGCGACGGATCGACGGTGACGGAGATGGAAACGTCCTTGCCGGCAACGCTCTTCAGCGCCGCCTTGAGTTCAGTCTGCTGGGCAGCGCTCAATTGGTGAGCCGACGTTACCTCGGCGGTCGTCTCGCCACGATGTTCGGCGGCGATCTGGCGGAATGCCCTGATCATGCCGGGCACGGCGAACAGCCGGCGGTTCTTGGCGACGACGCGCAGGAAATTGCCGGTCAGGCCGGTGATCCCGGCCTTGTCGGCGATCGCCGCGATGGCCTTGGCCTGGTCCTCGCTGGAGAACACCGGGCTGTTGATCAGCCGGGTCAAGTCGGCGCTGCCCGCGAGCATCGCCTCGAAACTGTTGAGGTCGGCTTCGACCTTGGCGACGGAATTCGCCTGCGATGCCAGTTCGAACAGCGAACCCGCATAGCGTTCTGCGACACCTGAGATTGGCGATGACGATTGGGCCACGGACCGTCTTTTCTCTTGTCTGACAGGCCGCAGATTGTTGGCGCGAGCGAAAACTCTGGCTAAATCTTTGACCTTACTGCATTTTTTCAAGCACGGAGGCGCGGCTTCCGCTATCCCCGGCCGAAAGTCGATTGCCGTCTAGCACAGGCCTTTTAAGACCGCAATGCGTCGTTCCGCATGGTTTTCAGGCACTATTGTCGCATCCGGGGACGAAGTCCCTGGATTGCCTGCGGATTCAGGGCAGGAAGCCGAAGGCAAAGGCAAGCGGCAACGCCGCCAGCGCCAGTTCCACGACGATGGAAACCCAGTTGAAGGGCGTGTTGGCGCCATCCGACATCATCGACAGCAACCGGCCGAAGGCGGTGAACAGCCAGGAGAAGCCGAGCGCCATGTAGATCAGCGGCTGCGCCAGCAGGATGCAGCACAGGCCGACGCCGAGATAGAAGCCCGACATGCGGCCGCGCCCTTCGGCGATCGCCGCCGCCTTCTCCGGCTTGACCTGCAAGCGCAGAATGCGGAAGGCAAGCCCCGGCGCCAGGAAAAGCACCAGGCCGAGCAGCACCGTGACGACGGCGCTCGACCAGGCCAGCCATTCGCCCTGGCTCACCGGCCATGGAAACGCAAAATCCATAGTGTCCCCTCGTAAATGCCGCTCTGAAATCGCGGGCATTCTAGCGGAGGAAAAGCCGCGCGCCAGATGGCGGCCAGCACTTTAGGCCAAACGCATCAGGAGAGCGCGAAGGCGACCGCCGCTTCAGCATGGATGCGCGTCGTGTCGAAGACCGGAATGTCGAAATCCTGCTGGCCGATCAACATCGTGATTTCGGTGCAGCCCATGATCACGCAGTCGACATTTTCATCGCGCCGCAGGCGGTTGATCTCGGCGATATAGGCGGTTTTCGATGGCTCGGTGACGATGCCCTGGCAGAGCTCGTCATAGATGATGCGATGGACCATGTCGCGTCCTGCCTGGTCCGGCACGATCGGCTGCAATCCATATTTGTCGGCAAGCCGGCGCTTGTAGAAATCCTGCTCCATGGTGAACCGCGTTGCGAGCAGCGCCGGGCGCCGCATGCCGGCCGCCTTGACCGCGGCTGCGGTGGCGTCGGCGATGTGGGTCAGCGGGATCGACACCGAGGCCTGCACCTGGTCGGCGAGCTTGTGCATGGTGTTGGTACACAAAAGCAGGCCTTCCGCGCCAGCTGACTCGAGCTTGCGCGCGGCATCGACCAGAAGCGCGCCGGCGCCGTCCCAGTCCCCGTGATGCTGCAGCTCGGCGATCTCGGCGAAGTCGAAGGACCACAGCAGCAATTTCGCCGAATGCAGCCCGCCGAGACGCTGCCTCACGAGATCGTTGAGCAGGCGATAATAGATCGCCGTCGATTCCCAGCTCATGCCGCCCAGAAGGCCAAGGGTTTTCAAAACGGTTTCCTTTCCTTGCAGCGACTTATGATACAGTCCAAGGCGATGTTAAGGGCTACTCGATGAAAACAAAATCCAGCAGCAAAGCACGCAGCGAACTGTGCGCCGTGGTCGCTGAAGCCAGCAAAGGCAGCCCGACAACAATCACCAAGCGGGGACGCCCCGTGGCCATAGTGATATCGATCGAGGACGCCCGTCGACTCTATCCTGAAGAGTTTAGGCAACGTCCCGAACTGAAGGACACGACCAGCAATCCGCGCGAACGCTGAGCGACCTTACAAAAAGCTCTGCGGATCAATGTCGACCTGCACCCGGACCGAGCCGCGCTGCTTCGGCCCGTTGGCGAGCATGGTCCGGATAAACCTTTGCATGTCGGCGCGGCGCTCGCCCTGGATCAGCAGGCGGAAACGGTGACGGCCGCCGAGCAGCGACAGCGGCGCTTCGGCCGGCCCGAGCACGAACAGGTCGGATGCCTCGGGCGCGGCACGGCGCAGGCCGCGTGCATGGCCCTCGGCTTCCGCCCGCGTCACCGCGCTGACGATGACGCCGGCCAGCCGGCCGAAGGGTGGCAGAGCCGCCCGCTCGCGCTCGGAAATCTCGCGCTCGTAGAACGCGTCGGCATCGCCGGAGACGATCGCCCGCATCACCGGATGGTCGGGCTGGAAGGTCTGCAACAGGCCGAGGCTCTTCTTGCCGGTGCGCCCGGCGCGGCCGGTCACCTGGCTAAGCAGCTGGAAGGTGCGCTCGGCGGCGCGCGGATCGCCATTGGCAAGGCCGAGATCGGCATCGACGACACCAACCAAGGTCATGTTCGGGAAATTGTGGCCCTTGGCGACGAGTTGCGTGCCGATGACGATATCGGCCTCGCCATTGGCGATGGCTTCCAGCTCCAGCCGCAGCCGCCGCACGCCGCCCATCAGATCCGACGACAAAACGATGGTGCGCGCATTCGGGAAATGCGTGACGACTTCCTCGGCGATGCGCTCGACGCCCGGCCCGCAGGCGACCAGATGATCGAGCGTGCCGCATTCCGGACAGGCTTCCGGACGGCGCTCATTGTGCCCGCAATGGTGGCAGACCAGTTGGCCGCGAAAGCGGTGCTCGACGAGCCAGGCCGAGCAGACCGGGCAACCAAAGCGATGGCCGCAGACGCGGCACAGCGTCAGCGGCGCATAGCCGCGCCGGTTGAGGAACAAGAGCGATTGTTCCCTCTTCTCCATCGTCCGGCGCATGTGGTCGAGCAGCACCGGCGACAGGAAGCCGCCGCGCGCCGGCGGCGCGCGGCGCATGTCGATCGCTTTCAGATCGGGAAGTGCCGCCTCGGCGAAGCGGGCGGACAGCACCGCCCTGGCGTAGCGGCCCTGGCTGGCATTGACGCGACTCTCGACCGATGGCGTCGCCGATGCCAGCACCACGGGGAAGCCACCTATATGGCCGCGCACGACAGCCATGTCGCGGGCATTGTAGAAGACGCGGTCTTCCTGCTTGTAGGCGGGGTCGTGCTCCTCGTCGACGACGATCAGGCCAAGCTCCTTGAACGGCAGGAACAGCGCCGAGCGCGCGCCGGCCACAACCCGCACGCCGCCTTCCGCCACCTGCCGCCAGACGCGTTCGCGCATCCTCGGCGGCAGGTCGGAGTGCCATTCGGCGGGCTTGGCGCCAAAACGCTGCTGAAAACGTTCGAGGAAAGCGTGGGTCAATGCGATTTCGGGCAGCAGGATCAGCACCTGCTTGGCGCGGTCCAGTGCCGCCGCCACCGCCTCGAAATAAACCTCCGTCTTGCCCGAACCGGTGACGCCGTCGAGCAGTGCGACGTTGAAGCCGCCGCCCGCGACATTGGCGCGCAGCAGCCGTGCGGCTTCGTTCTGGTCGGGCATCAATTCCGGCGCGGCGTAGGCTGGGTCAGGCTCCGCCACCACGGGCCGCGGCGGGATCATCACCGTTTCGAACACGCCTTGCGCCTTCAGCCCCTCGATTACCGTCGACGACACGCCGGCCGCATGGGCAAGGCCGGATCGCGTCCAGGCCAGTCCGCCCTCGGCCGTCTCCAGCACGCGGGCCCGCGCATCCGTCATCCGGTCCGGAACGGCCGCGGTTCGCTGCAATCCCTCGATCCACGGTTCCGGATCGAAGGCCTCCGGCGCCCTCAGCAGCATGCGCGCCACCATGCCCGGCGCCGACAGCGTATACTGCGCCACCCAGTCGACGAAACGGCGCATCGCCCGATCGATCGGCGGGCAATCGAAGACCTGTTCGATCGGGCGCAGCTTTTTCGCGTCTACCGTCTCGACCGCGCCGTCCCAGACGATGCCGGCGACCTGGCGAGGCCCGAGCGGCACGCGTACGATCGAGCCCGGCACCACCCGCATGCCGGCGGGCACGGCATAGGTGTAGGGGCGTTCGGCCGGCATCGGCACCAGCACCGGTGCGGCTGCGACAAAGGGCGAATCTTCGATCATGAGGCGTGACCTTGCCCCGACTTTGCTCTAGATCAAAGGGCAACGCTGAACGCGCCTTCCCAAGCACGACGAAATCGTCAGGAGACCGCCATGAAATTTTTTGCCGACACCGCCGACATCAAGGAAATCCGCGAACTGATTGATCTGGGGCTGCTCGACGGCGTCACCACCAACCCGTCGCTGATTCTCAAATCGGGCGGCAAGATCTCCGAGGTCACCAAGCAAATCTGCGACATCGTCGAAGGTCCGGTTTCGGCCGAGGTCGTAGCCACCGAATACAAGCAGATGATGGCGGAGGCCGAGGTGCTGGCCAAGATCGCGCCGAATGTCGCCATCAAGGTGCCGTTGACGCTGGATGGATTGAAGGCCTGCAAGACGATCCGCACCCAGATGAACCGCATGGTCAATGTCACGCTCTGCTTCTCGGCCAACCAGGCGCTGCTCGCCGCCAAGGCAGGCGCCTCCTTCATCTCGCCCTTCGTCGGCCGCATCGACGATACCGGCTCGGACGGCATGGAAGCGATCCAGGAGATCCGTCAGATCTACGACAATTACGATTTCCAGACCGAGATCCTGACGGCTTCCGTGCGCACCGTGAACCACGTCAAGCAGGCGGCGCTCATCGGCGCCGATATCGTCACCGCGCCGCCCGCGACACTGAAGGCGCTGGTCAACCACCCGCTGACCGACAAGGGTCTTGCCGCCTTCCTCGCCGACTGGGCCAAGACCGGCCAGAAAATCGGCTGAGCGAGCTTATATCCGACACGAAAAAAGGCCGGGCAACCGGCCTTTTTTCGTGCGCTGCGGATCAAGAGGCCGGTCAGTCCGTGCCGTCATCCTCAGCTGCGGTTACCGGCGGGCGCCGGCCCATGATGATCTCGCGCTTGCCGACATGGTTTGGTGCACCGACCAGACCCTCCTTCTCCATGCGCTCGACCAGGGACGCGGCGCGGTTATAGCCGATGCCGAGGCGGCGCTGAATGTAGGACGTCGAGCACTTCTTGTCGCGCAACACCACCTTGACCGCCTCGTCATAGCTGGTATCGCCGTCCTCCGCCGCAACGGCGCCCTTGTCGAAGACCGCGCCCTCATCGCCTTCGTCTTCCTCTTCATCCTCGTCGGCCGTCACGGTTTCCAGGTATTCGGGGCGACCCTGCGCCTTCAGATGCGCCACGACATGCTCGACCTCCACGTCGGAGACAAACGGGCCGTGCACGCGGGCGATGCGCCCGCCGCCCATCATATGCAGCATGTCGCCCTGACCCAGCAGCTGCTCGGCGCCCTGCTCGCCAAGGATGGTGCGGCTGTCGATCTTGGAAGTGACCTGGAAGGAAATCCGGGTCGGGAAATTGGCCTTGATCGTGCCCGTGATGACATCGACCGAGGGGCGCTGCGTCGCCATGATCAGGTGGATGCCGGCCGCGCGCGCCATCTGCGCCAGGCGCTGGATGGCGCCTTCGATCTCCTTGCCGGCGACCATCATCAGGTCGGCCATCTCGTCGACGATGACGACGATGTAAGGCATTGGCGCGAGGTCGATTTCCTGCTGCTCGAAGAGCGGCTCGCCGGTGCCTTTTTCGAAGCCCGCCTGCACGGTCATGACGACCGTCTCGCCGTTTTCGCGGGCAGCGGCGGCGCGCTGATTGTAGCCGTCGATATTGCGCACGCCGAGCCGCGCCATCTTGCGATAGCGGTCCTCCATCTCGCGCACCGCCCATTTGAGCGCGGTAACGGCCTTTTTTGGATCGGTGACGACCGGGGTCAGAAGATGCGGGATGCCGTCATAGACGGAGAGTTCGAGCATCTTGGGATCGACCATGATCAGCCGGCATTCCTCCGGCTTCAGCCGGTAGAGCAGCGACAGGATCATCGTGTTGATGGCAACCGACTTGCCGGAACCGGTGGTGCCGGCAACGAGCAAGTGGGGCATCTTTGCCAGTTCGGCGATGACAGGCTCACCGCCGATCGTCTTGCCGAGGCAGAGCGCCAGCTTGCAGCCGGTCTTGCGGAAGCCCTCCGATTCGATCAGCTCGCGGAAATAGACGGTTTCGCGCGCCTCGTTCGGAAGCTCGATGCCGATGACGTTGCGGCCCGGCACGACGGCGACGCGCGCCGAGATCGCCGACATGGAGCGGGCGATGTCGTCGGCGAGACCGATGACGCGGGAGGATTTGACGCCCGGCGCCGGCTCGAATTCATAGAGAGTGACGACCGGACCGGGGCGAACATGGATGATCTCGCCGCGCACGCCGAAATCCTCGAGCACGCTTTCCAGAAGATCGGCATTCTGCTCGAGCCGCTCCTGCGACATGTAGAAGCCTTGTCCCTCCGGCGGCTGCTGCAACAATTCTTCTGAGGGGAGTTCGTACGTCTCGCCCGTCGCGGTCGGCACGATCCTGCCGACCAGTGGCGCTCGCGACGATGCGCACGCAGCCGGAGCCGGTACGGCTTGCTCCAAACTTTGCGTGACCAGTGCCGGAACGGCATTGCTTGCGACGGCGGGAATTGCGGCCGGAGCCCGGGCTTGCTGCGGCACGCGGTTCGCCGCCGGCTGAACCGCGGCCTGGTTGGAGTTGGCCGGACGGACATCCGGCACGGCGGACGGAGCTGGCGACCCGGGAAGGCATTCGATGACACGGAACAACGCGGTCGGATCGGCCGTTGGCGCGGGGCGGTTGTCGATCCGCTCGGTGACCACAGGCGCGGTCGTGCGTGCAACCGAAACGGCCCGAGGCGCGGGTGACGGGCCTTCGACCAAATAGGGCGCCATGACCTCGAAAAAGACGTGATCCGACAGATAGGGCCAGCGCACATTTTCGCGCGCCGTCGTCTTGACCGGGGCTGTCGCTGCTTGGGCGGACGCTGCCGGTGCGGACGCCCGCGCCGCCGCAGTCATCCTGTGGCCCGCAGGCGTAGCGGCGGCCCGCGCCTTTTCGCCGGCATGCCCTGACGGAACGGGGGCCGGGGCCGGTTGCACCACCGCTCTGTTGCCGACGGGCGGCCTGGCGGCGCCCGAAGAAAGGTTTCGGCTTGGTATCGGCGCCGATGAAGACGTCCCAGCCGCGGTGGATTGGCCAGGTGCCTGCGGTGCTGGTGATTCGCTTTGCTCGACGGCAATCGCCTCGTCCCGCGGACGGCGCGTGCTGGCTTCATAGTCCGGCGTGCGCGTAAACCGCACATTGGGCGCCAGGAAGAAATAGTCTTGCCAGGCAGGGCTTTCGTTGCCGCCGAGATCGACAGGGGATGGGGAAGGGCCGGCTCCTGCTGCTCTTGCCCGCTGGCTGTCCGCCTTGTTGTCCACACCCGTGAAACGCTTCACCCCGGGGTCATCGGGCGACGCTGCCTTCAATGAACTGACCCGAGGAAAACGCTTGGATTCCATGCTCAAGACTCACGCTGAAATGTCTGCTGAGCAATAGAGAGCGAGTGGTTAACAGTTGCTTCCCGTCGGCCCCCCAAGAGCGGCGAAGCGTGACTTTCACAGCGGTGTCGGACGATCGGACCCGTGCGGCCGATCGTCATCCCACGATCGTCAACACACCCGCGTGCTTCGGCTAAAGGCGAACGGAGAACCGGCTCCGGAGCCGTGGCAAAGGCGGCCTTCAGGCACCAGATTGTTATGCCACCATGAAACGGAGAGCGGCGCTAACCGGCCGTCTTGCCGTGCCGTGCGAGATCCTGGGCGATGGACAGTTGCAGCGCGTTGGCAAGCTCGCGCGCGGCGCGGTTCTCGGCATCGATCTGTGCCCGGTACGCGGCGAATTCCTGGCGCGGCCTGTCGAAGGACGAAGTGATCGCCCGCTTGCCGGTCGCGATCACCGCCCCGGTTTTGGCATCGGTCAGCCTGTAGCCGGCGGTCAGCGTCACCGAACCGGCGGTCGGCTCGTCCTGGTCGGTTCCGACCTGCACGAGCGCCGAGGATTCAACGGCTTCGGTCACGCCGAGGTCGAGCGAGTAGGCCGGCGATGCCGGTTCGCCGGCGCCGCGCCCAAATCCGAAGATCAAATTGTTGCGCACCTGCTGGCCGTAACGCGTCCTGACCGGTTTGATGGCGATCGACGCCAGTTCGGCATTGGCGCTCGAGCCGGTCGACAGCGGCGCGCTCGAGTAGAGCGGCCGCACCTGGCAGGCCGAAACGAGCGCAAGCGAGCCGACAAGGCCGGCAAGCGCGGCACGGCGCAGCAAACGGCTCAGCTCTGTCTTTTCCCGATCAGGCAACGACATTGACGATCCTCTGCGGCACGATGATCACCTTGCGCGGAGCCTTGCCTTCGAGCGCCTTCTGCACGAAGTCGAGAGCGAGCACGGCTTTTTCGACCGCACCTTGGTCCGCGTCGCGGGCAATTGTCAAATCCCCGCGCTTCTTGCCGTTGACCTGGACCGGGTAGGTGACCTCATTGTCGACGACCAGCGCCGGGTCGAAGATCGGCCACGGCCGTTCTGCAACCAGATCGGCACCGCCGAGCGCCTCCCAGCATTCCTCGGCCAGATGCGGCATGATCGGCGCGATCAGGTGCACGAGCACCTCCACGGCCTCCCGGCAGGCGCCTTTGAGCGCGGTATCGGCCTTGCCTTCGGCCACCTCATTGAGCGGCGTGGTCAGCACGTTGGCGAGTTCGTAGATGCGGGCGATGGCGCGGTTGAATGCGAGTTTCTCGATGTCTTCGCCGACCGCTTTCAGGATCTTGTGCGTGGCCTTGGAAACCGCCCCGGCTTCACCGCCACCGCCCGCTATGGGTGCGATGCCGGCCAGCGATTCGGCCGCGGTCGAGACCAGGCGCCAGATGCGCTGCATGAAGCGATGCGCGCCGGCGGCGCCATCGTCGGTCCATTCGACGTCGCGTTCGGGCGGCGAATCCGACAGCATGAACCAGCGCGCGGTGTCGGCGCCGTAGCCGTCGGTGATGTCTTCCGGGCTGACCGTGTTCTTCTTCGACTTCGACATCTTTTCCAGGGAGCCGATCTCCGCCGTCTCGCCCGTGGCGATCTCGACGGCGCGGCGCTTGCCGTCGACGTCCTCCAGCCGCACCTCGGTCGGCGCCAGCCAGCGCCCGTTCGATGCCGATCCCACGCGATAGGTCTCGTGCACCACCATGCCTTGCGTGAACAGGCCCTTGAACGGCTCGGCCAGGTCGAGATGGCCGGTCTCGCGCATGGCCCGGGTGAAGAAGCGCGAATAGAGCAGATGCAGGATCGCGTGCTCGATGCCGCCGATATACTGGTCGACGGCCAGCCACTCGTTCGCCGCCTTCGGGTCGGTCGGCTCATTCGCCCAGGGCGCGGTGAAGCGGGCGAAATACCAGGACGAATCGACGAACGTGTCCATCGTGTCGGTTTCGCGCCGCGCATCCTTGCCGCATTGCGGGCATTTGACATGCCGCCAGGTCGGGTGGCGGTCCAGCGGGTTGCCTGGGCGGTCGAACTCGACATCGTCGGGCAGCTTCACCGGCAGGTCTGCCTTCGGCACCGGCACCACGCCGCAATCCTCGCAATGGATCATCGGGATCGGACAGCCCCAGTAGCGCTGGCGCGAAATGCCCCAGTCGCGCAGGCGGAAGTTGACCTTGCGCTCGGCCATCGGCCGGTTGCCGATCGTCTTCTGCTCCAGCAGCTTCGCCACCTCGTCGAACGCCCGCTCTGGCTTCATGCCATCGAGGAAGCGCGAATTGATCATCACGCCGTCGTCGACATAGGCTTCGTCGATGACCTGGAAGGTCTTGGGATCAGCACCTTCCGGCATCACCACCGGGATCACCGGCAGGCCGTATTTGTTGGCGAAATCGAGGTCGCGCTGGTCGCCGGACGGGCAGCCGAAGATGGCGCCGGTGCCGTAGTCCATCAGCACGAAATTGGCGACGTAGACCGGCAGCGTCCAGTTCTCGTCGAACGGATGCACGACGCGGATGCCGGTGTCGAAGCCCTTCTTCTCGGCCGTCTCCAGCGCCGCCACCGAAGTGCCCATATGGCGGACTTCGTCAATAAAGCTCGCCAGCGCCGGATTGGTCTCGGCGGCCTTCCTGGCCAGCGGATGGTCGGCGGCGACCGCCATGAAGGAGGCGCCGAAGATGGTGTCGGGCCTCGTCGTATAGACTTCCAGCTCCTGCTCGCCGGCGACGGGAGCCGCCAGCGGCCAGCGGACCAGCAGGCCTTCCGAACGGCCGATCCAATTGTGCTGCATCAGCTTGACCTTCTCGGGCCATTCGTCGAGGCGATCGAGCGAATCCAGGAGATCCTGCGCAAAGTCGGTTATCCTGAAGAACCATTGCGTCAGCTCGCGTTGTTCGACCAGCGCGCCCGAGCGCCAGCCGCGCCCGTCGATGACCTGCTCGTTGGCGAGCACCGTCATGTCCTCCGGATCCCAATTGACCTTCGAGGATTTGCGCGTCACCAGGCCCTTCTCGACAAAGTCGAGGAACAGCATCTGCTGGCGGTGGTAGTAGTCGACATCGCAGGTCGCGAATTCGCGCGCCCAGTCCAGCGACAGGCCCATGACCTTGAGCTGCTCGCGCATGGTGGCGATGTTCTGGTAGGTCCATTCCTTGGGATGGACCTTGTTCTGCATCGCCGCGTTCTCGGCCGGCATGCCGAAGGCGTCCCAGCCCATCGGATGCAGCACGTTGAAACCCTTGGCCCGCTTGTAGCGCGCCACGACATCGCCCATCGTATAGTTGCGCGTATGCCCGATATGGATGCGTCCCGATGGATAGGGGAACATCTCCAGCACGTAGTATTTCGGGCGCGGATCATCGTTGTGCGCCTCGAACAGCTTCCTGTCGGCCCAGGCCTTCTGCCATTTGGGCTCTGACGCGCGCGGATTGTATCGTTCGGTTGCCATGGGACGTTTTTCACTTAAAAAGCATGCGGACTGCGGGCGACAGCTCGGCAGTCCATTGGATGTGGTCCGGGTGTTCACCATGGTTTGGCAAACCCGTCAACCATATGGGTATCGCGTCTGGAAAAAACGCGGTCAAAACAGCGGGATTTGGACATGGGCGACGCCGTTCAGCAGGTTTTAGCGGTCAAGGCGAAGATCGCCGCCGCCGAGCGCGAAGCCCGGCGCGACGCTGGCGCGGTGACGCTGGTCGCCGTTTCCAAGACCTTTGACGCCGCCGACATCAGGCCCGTCATCGAGGCCGGCCAGCGCGTCTTCGGCGAGAACCGGGTGCAGGAAGCGCAGGGCAAGTGGCCGGCGCTGAAAGAGGCTTTCCCCGATGTCGAACTGCATCTGATCGGACCGCTGCAATCGAACAAAGCCAGGGAAGCCGTGGCGCTGTTCGACGTCATCGAGACGGTCGATCGTGAGAAGATTTCCGCCGAACTCGCCAAGGAGATCGCCCGGCAAGGCCGGGCACCGAAACTCTACGTCCAGGTCAACACCGGCTCCGAGCCGCAGAAGGCCGGCATCGAGCCGCGCGAGGCCGTGACCTTCGTCGCCCGCTGCCGCGATGTCCACGGCCTCGCCATCGAAGGCCTGATGTGCATTCCGCCGGCGGACGAGAACCCTGGCCCGCATTTCGCCCTGCTGGAAAAATTGGCGCGGGAGGCAGGCGTCGCCAAACTGTCGATGGGCATGTCCGGCGATTACGAGACGGCCATCGCCTTCGGCGCCACCAGTGTCAGGGTCGGTTCGGCGATCTTCGGCAGTCGATAAAGCCGTCCGCCCTGGGTTGGCCCTGTCGTCTGTGAGTTCTAAGCCCATGATACACAGACGGACTGAACACATCTTGCGAGTTAAGCGAGGAGTAGTCTTCTTGAGCTGGCAGCTGCGGGACGCAAGAAACAACCTCTCGAAGCTGGTAAGACAGTCGCGCGAAAAAGGGCCGCAAACCATTACGGTGCGAGGGCAGCCATCTGCCGTGGTGCTAGCGGTTGAGGACTACGAACGGTGGGTTGGCGCAAAGCCCTCCCTTGCGCAATATCTTCTCTCCGGCCCCGTCTGGGATGACGAGTTTGTCGAGGAGGTCAATCGCCGCCCGAACACAATGATCCGAGCGGTCCATCTCTGACAAGTTTCTGTCACCGGCAAGATGGTCCAGTTCTACCGGCTGATTACGCCAGCGCTGGAAACGAAACGTACCGTTCCTATTTGATCTGTGTCATCACAAATCTTTGGAGCCTTCGCCATGCGTTACAACCAGCTTGGAAATACCGGCCTGTTCGTCTCCGAACTCTGCCTCGGCACCATGACCTTCGGCGCCGCCGGCCAGAATGCCCAATGGGGCCTGATCGCCAGCCTCGACCAGAAAGGCGTCAACGAGATCGTCGGCCGCTCGCTCGCCGCCGGGGTCAATTTCTTCGACACGGCCGATGTCTATTCCTTCGGCGAATCCGAGCGCCTGCTTGGCCAGTCGCTCAGGGATCTCGGCGTTGACAGGTCGAGCGTGGTCATCGCCACCAAGGTTCACGGCGCCATGGGCGAGGGCCCGAACCAGCGCGGCTCCTCGCGCGGCCACATCATGGATTCGGTCGATGCCAGCCTCGAGCGGCTGCAGCTCGATCACATCGATCTCTATCAGCTGCACGGAACCGACGCGGTGACGCCGATCGACGAAACGCTGCGGGCACTGGACGATCTCGTTGCCAGCGGCAAGGTCCGCTATGTCGGCGTCTCCAACTGGCAGGCCTGGCGCATCGCCAAGGCGCTCGGCGTCGCCGACCGCAAGGGCTTTGCCCGTTTCGAGACCATCCAGTCCTATTACTCGATCGCCGGTCGCGATCTCGAGCGCGAGATCGTACCGCTGATCAACGATGAGAAGCTCGGCCTGATGGTCTGGTCGCCAATGGCCGGCGGCCTGCTGTCCGGCAAATACGGCCCTGGTGCGCCCGGCAATGGCGAGGGCCGCCGCGCCTCCTTCAACTTCCCACCGGTCAACGAGGACCGCGCCTGGGCGGCGGTCGCGGTCATGCGCGAGATCGCCAAAAAGCATGACGTCAGCGTCGCTACCGTGGCACTCGGCTATGTCCTGGCCAAGCCCTTCGTGATGAGCGTGATCATCGGCGCCAGCCGCATGGATCAGCTCGAACAGAACCTTGCCGCCACGAACCTCAAACTTGATACCGATGATCTCGCCAGACTGGACGAGGTGAGCGCGCTGCCGGCCGAATATCCCGGCTGGATGCTGGAGCGGCAGGCCGCCGGCCGGCGTCCGGCGCCGTTCGTGCCGAAGGCCTGATCGCTTTTCTAGCCTGCTTCGAAGCCGCGTGCCTTAGGTACGCGGCTTCTCAGTTAGAGCAATTCCAAGAAAAGTGTGGGCGGTTTTCTGTCCAGAATTGCGTCAAAACAAAGAGTTAGAGCGGTTCGCCGTTTCCATGAAACGGTGAACTGCTCTAGAGGCGAACGGCCTCCGAGAGAAAATCGAGAAAAGCCCGCACCCGCGCAGGCAGATGCTTGCCCTGGCCGACATAGACGGCATGGGTGGCCTCCTCGTCGCCTGGGTTGAATTCCTCCAGCAACGGGACGAATGCCCCGGCGTCGATGTCCGGCTGGACATGCCAGCGCGCCAGCCGAGCGATTCCGCCTCCCGCCAGCGCCATCCGCCGCATCGCCTCGCCGTCGGTCAGCGTTGCGTTTCCGACAACCGGGACGATGACCGGCGCACCTGCCGCATCGACAAAAGGCCAGCCGTCTATATGCCGCGCAAAGCCGAAGGCCAGCATATTGTGACGCCCGAGATCGGCCAGCGTGCGCGGCGTCCCACGCGCGTCGACATAGGAGGGTGCCGCGACCAGCACCATCCGGCTCTGCCCCAGTTTGCGCGCTACCAGCCGTGACTCGCGCAAGGGCCCGGCGCGTATCGCCACATCGGCGCGCTCCTCCAGAAGGTCGATCACGCTGTCTGTCAGCACGGCGTCGACGGAAATCTCGGGATAACGCTCCAGAAACCGAGGCAGCAGCGACATCAGCCGGTGGTGGCCGAACGGCACGTAGCTGTTGACCCTCAACCGGCCGCGCGGCGCCGCCCCGGCGGCCGCCTCGCGCTCGGCCGCGTCCATGTCGGCGAGGATGCGCATGCCGCTGTCGTAGAAAGCAGTGCCTTCCGGCGTCAGTTGCAGCTTGCGCGTCGAGCGGGTGACCAGCCGCGCGCCGAGCCTGGCCTCCAGCCGCGCGATCAATTTGCTCACCGCGGACGGGGTCATGCGCAAGGCACGTGCCGCCGCCGAAAAGCTGCCCGCCTCGACGACGCGCACAAACACTTCGATCTCGCCGGAACGGTTGATGTCGGATCTCGCCATCTGTGAATCTATTTCACAGAAAGTATGCCTGGAGCAAGTCTGGTTCACATCGCATGGCCCCACGATCTTCCCGGTCGGGGCGCAGCCTGGACAGGGCGCCCGTCACCGCCGAAGTGGAAACATCATGCCTCTCGCTCTCTATGCTCTCGCCGCCGGCGCCTTCGGCATCGGCGTCACCGAATTCGTCATCATGGGCCTGCTCATCGACGTCAGCAAAGATCTCGGCGTCTCGATCTCGGCCGCCGGCCAACTGATTTCCGGCTATGCGCTGGGCGTCGTCATCGGAGCACCTCTGCTGACGATCGCCACCGGCAACTGGCCGCGCAAGACGGTGCTTCTGGCGCTGATGGCGATCTTCACCATTGGCAATCTGGCCTGTGCGCTGGCGCCTGATTATTGGACGTTGATGGGCGCGCGCGTCATCACCGCCTTTGCCCATGGCACCTTCTTCGGCGTCGGCTCGGTGGTCGCCACCGAATTGGTCGCTCCCAACAAGAAGGCGTCGGCGATCGCGCTCATGTTCACCGGCCTGACCATCGCCAACATTCTCGGCGTTCCCTTCGGCACCTGGCTGGGCCAGGCTTTCGGCTGGCGCGCCACCTTCTGGGCGGTGACCGCGGTCGGTCTCGCGGCCTTTGCCGTCATCCTGGCACTGGTGCCGCGCAGCCGGACAGCTCCCGAGAAGAGCGACCTGCGCGCCGATCTCGCCGTGCTGCGCCGCACGCCCGTCCTGCTCGGCTTCGCCACCACTGTTCTCGGCTATGCCGGCGTCTTCGCCGTCTTCACCTATATCGCCCCGTTGCTGACCGAGATCAGCGGCTTCAAGGAAGCGGCCGTTTCGCCGATCCTGCTCGTCTTCGGCGGCGGCCTCATCGCCGGCAATATCGCCGGCGGCAAGATCGCCGACCGCTGGCTGGTGCCGGCGGTGCTCGGCAGCCTCGTGGTGCTCGCCCTGGTTCTGGCGACCATGAGCTTTGCTATCCACAGCCAGGTGTTGGCCGTGATCTATGTCGGCCTGCTGGGCGCCGCCGCCTTCGCCACCGTGGCGCCTTTGCAGATGTGGGTGCTGGAAAAGGCCCAAGGTGCTGGCCAGAGCCTCGCCTCGTCCTTCAACATCGCCGCCTTCAACCTCGGCAACGCCGCCGGCGCTTGGCTCGGCGGCGCGGTCATTGCCCAAGGTCTTGGCCTGGGTTCGCTCACCTGGGTCGCCGCGCTGCTGCCGGTCGCGGCACTCGCCGTGGCGGGACTGGCCCTGCGTCTCGATCGCGGCACCGCGCTCGGCGCGCCCGTCTGCGTCCGGTCGTGAAGCTCGCCGGCAAGCCGGATCGATTCGACTTCTTTCAAAATCACAAGGAGTAAGAAAATGGACTATCGAAATCTTGGCGCATCGGGCCTGAAAGTGCCGGTGCTCTCGTTCGGAGCGGGAACCTTCGGCGGTTCCGGCCCGCTGTTCGGCGCGTGGGGCAACAGCGACGCCAGGGAAGCGCGGCGGCTGGTCGACATCTGCCTCGAGGCCGGCGTCAATCTGTTCGACACCGCCGATGTCTATTCGAACGGCGCCTCGGAAGAGGTGCTCGGCGAGGCGATCAAGGGCCGGCGCGATGCCGTGCTGATCTCGACCAAGACCTCGCTGCCGATGGGCGACGGGCCGGCCGACTATGGTTCCTCGCGTTCGCGGCTGATCAAGGCCGTCGACGCCGCGCTGAAGCGGCTCGGCACCGATTACATCGACCTGTTGCAGTTGCATGCCTTCGATGCCGGCACGCCGATCGAGGAGGTGCTGTCGACGCTGGACGGCCTCGTGCGCGCCGGCAAATTGCGCTATGTCGGCGTCTCCAATTTCTCCGGCTGGCAGGTGATGAAGTCGCTCGGGCTGGCCGACAGGCACGGCTATCCGCGCTATGTCGCGCATCAGGTCTACTATTCGCTGGTCGGCCGCGACTATGAATGGGAGTTGATGCCGCTCGGCCTCGATCAGGGCGTCGGCGCGCTGGTCTGGAGTCCGCTCGGCTGGGGCCGCCTGACCGGCAAGATCCGTCGCGGCCAGCCCGTGCCGGAAAAGAGCCGGCTGCACGACACCGCGAGCTTCGGACCGCCGGTCGAGGACGAGCATCTCTACCGGGTCATGGAGGCCCTCGATGCGGTGGCGCAGGAGACCGGCAGGACCGTGCCGCAGATCGCCATCAACTGGCTGTTGCAGCGCCCGACCGTGTCGTCCGTCATCATCGGCGCCCGCAACGAGGAGCAGTTGCGCCAGAACCTCGGCGCCGTCGGCTGGACGTTGACGCCGGAGCAGATCGGGAAGCTCGATGCGGCAAGCGAGGTCACCGCGCCCTACCCTTATTTTCCCTACCGCCGCCAGGAGGGCTTTGCCCGGCTGAGCCCGCCGGCGGTTTGAGCGTGTCCGACCGCTAGAGCCGAAGGTTAGCGGGGCAGCGCCCGCCTCTGTCCTGCCGGACATCTCCCCCACGGGGGGAGATTGGATGTCACCTCGGCTTTCGCCAATTTCCAACGTGAAGGGATGGCGCTGTTAGCAAAGCTGCCGATCTCCCCCCTCGTGGGGGAGATGTCCGGCAGGACAGAGGGGGGCGCCGTAGAGTGCCGACCTTACGGCCTCGAAGCAGCGGCCCCTAATGCAGCACGAATTCGCCGTCGACCTTGCGCCACTCGTTGGGCGCGATGAGCTTCTGGTGCGTGTAGCTGACCGAATGCAGCGGCCCCTCGAGCTTGGTCTTCCAGAACTCGATGAAGCGGATCAGCACCGGAAACTTCGGCGCGATGTCGTAGTCCTGCCATATGAAGCTCTGCAACAGATGCGGATGGTCTGGGAAATGATAAAGGATATTGGCCGTAGTCAGGCCATAGCCCCGCAGCATCAGGTCCATTTCAAGCTGGTCGCGCATTTTTGCTCCCCGGGTTGATTCTCCTTCCTCCCAACAATGGATTGTGCGCGCGGTTGCTTAACCGTCTATTGATTTTTTCTTGATCGAAACCGGCTTTAGCACGCGAAAACATGAAGTTAGCAGCGGTCCGGTGCAAGTGCTGACAGCAGCCGCGGACCCATGTGCGGCATCCCGCCGCGCAAACCCAACGTCTAATGTTGCCGTCATCGCGGAACTGTTAATAATGCGCGCGAATTCGCGGCCGCGTCGGCGCGATCCCGCTGGCGGTTCAAGCCGGCGTTAGTTTCGGGAGGAAAAGCAGGAAATGTCCGAGGTTCATGTCCACCGCGTTCAGCCGGCCTGGAAGAAGAATGCGCTGATCGACAACGACACCTATCTCAAATGGTACGCCGACAGCGTGAAGAATCCGGACAGGTTCTGGGGCAAGCACGGCAAGCGCATCGACTGGTTCAAACCCTTCTCCAAGGTCAGCAACGCCTCCTTCGACGGCAAGGTCTCAATCAAATGGTTCGAGGACGGCCAGACCAACGTCTCCTACAACTGCATCGACCGCCACCTGAAGAAGCGCGGCAACCAGACCGCCATCATCTGGGAAGGCGACAACCCCTACGACGACCGCAAGATCACCTACAATGAGCTCTATGCGCATGTCTGCCGCTTCGCCAACGTGCTGAAGAAGCACGGCGTCAAGAAGGGCGACCGCGTCACCCTCTATATGCCCATGATCCCGGAAGCGGCCTATGCGATGCTCGCCTGCACGCGTATCGGCGCCATCCACTCGGTCGTCTTCGGCGGCTTTTCGCCCGACGCGCTCGCCGGCCGCATCGACGATTGCAAGTCAACCATCGTCATCACCGCTGACGAGGGCCTGCGCGGCGGCAAGCCGATCCCGTTGAAGGAGAACACCGACAAGGCAATCGAGATCGCGGCAAAAGCCGGTACCAGGGTCGAAAAGGTAGTGGTGGTCCGCCGCACCGGCGGCAAGATCGGCTGGGCGCCGGGCCGCGACGTCTGGTACCACGAAGAGGCCGCGACCGTTAAGGCTGAGTGCAAGCCGGAGAAGATGAAGGCGGAGGATCCGCTGTTCATCCTCTATACATCGGGTTCGACCGGCAAGCCGAAAGGCGTGCTGCACACCACGGCGGGTTATCTCGTCTACGTCTCGATGACGCACCAATATGTCTTCGACTATCATGATGGCGACATCTACTGGTGCACCGCCGATGTCGGCTGGGTCACCGGCCACAGCTACATCGTCTACGGGCCGCTCGCCAACGGCGCCACCACGCTGATGTTCGAGGGCGTGCCCAACTACCCCTCGCAGTCGCGCTTCTGGGAAGTCATCGATAAGCACCAGGTCAACATCTTCTACACCGCGCCGACGGCGCTGCGCGCCCTGATGGGCGCCGGCGACAATCATGTGAAAAAGGCGTCGCGCAAATCGCTGCGCGTGCTGGGCTCGGTCGGCGAACCGATCAATCCGGAGGCATGGGAGTGGTATTTCAACGTCGTCGGCAACGCCAAGGTGCCGATCGTCGACACCTGGTGGCAGACCGAGACCGGCGGCATCATGATCACGCCGCTGCCGGGCGCCACCGACCTCAAGGCCGGCTCGGCCACGCGGCCCTTCTTCGGTGTCAAGCCGCAACTGGTCGACGGTGAGGGCCAGGTGCTTGAAGGAGCCGCCGACGGCAATCTGTGCATCACCGAGTCCTGGCCCGGCCAGATGCGCACCGTCTATGGCGATCACGACCGCTTCGTGCAGACCTATTTTTCGACCTATAAGGGCAAGTACTTCACCGGCGACGGCTGCCGCCGCGATGCCGACGGCTATTACTGGATCACCGGCCGCGTCGACGACGTCATCAACGTCTCCGGCCACCGCATGGGCACGGCCGAGGTCGAATCCGCCTTGGTCAGCCACGACAAGGTTTCGGAAGCCGCCGTCGTCGGTTATCCCCACGACATCAAAGGCCAGGGCATCTACTGCTACGTCACACTGATGGCCGGCGAGACGCCGAGCGAGGACTTGCGCAAGGAGCTCCTCGCCCATGTCCGCAAGGAGATCGGCGCCATTGCCACGCCCGACAAGATCCAGTTCGCACCCGGCCTGCCCAAGACCCGCTCGGGCAAGATCATGCGGCGCATCCTGCGCAAGATTGCCGAGGACGATTTCGGCGCCCTTGGCGATACCTCGACGCTCGCCGATCCGGCCGTCGTCGACGACCTCGTCGCCAACCGCCAGAACAAGAAAGGCTGACACCGGCCATGGCAGCGATAGGCAGCGTTGCCGAACTCTGGCGCTATCCGGCGAGTTCGCTCGCCGGCGAACGCCTGGAGACGATCGCGGTCGGCACCGAGAGCATCGAGGGCGACCGTATGTTCGGCCTGGTCGATGCCTCCGACAATGAGATCGCCCGGCCCGATCGCGAGCCGAAGTGGCACAAGGTGCCGCGCATCCGCACCCGGCTGACGGGCGACCGCGGGCTCGAGATCGCGATTCCCGGCGCGGATTGGCTGGCGGCGCCCGGCGCCGAAAGCGATCGTGCCGTTTCCGACTATCTAGGCTTTCCGGCCTCGATCCGTCCGTTCGGCCTGGAGAACGCCCCGCCGGCCTATACCGGCCCGTTGACCGAGGCGCGCTACCGCAAGGCGCCGATCCATCTGTTGACCACCGCCTCCCTGGCGCGCCTGAAGGCGCTGCATCCGCAAGGCACTCCCGACCCACGCCGCTTCCGTCCCAACATCGTCATCGACATGGCGGCGGTCGAAGGCACTTTCCCCGAAACCGAATGGATCGGCAGGAAGCTCGCCGTCGGCGACCTGCTGTTGACCATTTCCGAGCCGTGCCGCCGCTGCGGCTTCACCATCATCGCCCAGGACGGTTTCGACGACGACCCGGCGATCCTGCGCAATCTGGTGCGTCATAACGCGCACAATCTCGGCGTCTACTGCACCGTCGACCGCGCGGCCAGCGTCAAGGTCGGCGACGGGATGCGATTCGCCTGAATTACCGGTATAGGTCCGCCCGCGTCGGCGGCAAGCCACTCGGGCCCCGCGTCCGCTTGGTGGCGACCGTCTGGAAAATCTGCGCCGAGGCACGATCGAAGGCGATCGAACAGCCGGTCAGGTAAAGCAGCCACAGCCGCGCCTTGGCTTCTCCCACTTCGGCGATGGCCTCGTCGAAGCGCGCATGCAGGCGCTCTGCCCACAGCCGGCAGGTGCGGGCGTAGTGCTCGCGCAGATTCTCGACGTCGTGGACGAGGAAGCCATGTGCTTCCAGATTGCCGCACGTCATGCCGATCGTGTCGATCTCGCCACCCGGGAAGATGTATTTGATCAGCGCCTTGTATTCCGAGCCCTTGCGCAAGGTCTTCTTCATGCTGCCCTTGCTGCGCCTGGTGATGGCATGATGCAGATAGATGCCACCCGGCTTGAGCAGGCGATGGACGGTCGAGAAGTAGGCGGCGTGGTTGGCCAGCCCCAGATGTTCGAACATGCCGATCGAGGATATCTTGTCGAAGCTTCCGGTGAGCTCGGCATAGGATTTTATCTCGATTGTGATCCGGTCCTCCAGCCCCTCGGCCCGAATGCGTTCGCGGGCGAGTCCGGTCTGGGCCTCCGACAACGAGACACCATGGCCGACGACGCCATGATGCTTCGCCGCATGGATCAGCATCGCGCCCCAGCCGCAGCCGATATCGAGCAGGCGGTCGCCAGGCTTCAGCCGGAGCTTGCGGCAGATATGCTCGAGCTTGTCGGCCTGGGCCTGGTCGATGTCATTGGCGAAATCCTTGAAATACCCGCAGCTGTAGACCATGCGCTCGTCGAGGAAGAGCCGGTAGAAGGCGTTCGATATGTCGTAGTGATGCTGGATCGCCTGCTTGTTGGAGCCGCTGACAAAGGGATTTTGCCCGGCGAGATCGGCGCGTTGCGTCATCTGCCTTCGCGAGAACAGCACGGCCGGCAGGTCGCGCATGATCGCGAGCTTCGGCAGCGCCTTGAACCGCAGCTTGCCTTGTGAAGGCAGCGCGTAGAGGTCAAACAGCGACCCCTCCTCCACATCGACCGCCTTGGAAATCCACATCTCGACCAGCGTCGAGAAATTTGGCCGGCGGGCCAGTTGCCAGACGATGTCCTGGTCGTTGATGGCAAGCACCGGGCCGCCGGCCGGACCGATGCGCTCGCCGGTCCAAAGCCTGACGGCAAAGCCCGGCTTCAACGCCTCGACGACCGTGCGAACGATGCGTGCTGCTCTTTCGGTAGCGTCCATGCCGTCCCCCACTACATTCGGTAGGCCGATCTTGTCCGCTTGAACCCCTGGCCGCAACCCGATTGCACGAAAGGACGCGGCCAAGCCGGAAAAACGTCTTTTTCCATCCGGCGTCTTGTCTTTTGCTGCAACGCACCCCATCATCAGTGCGTGTTCAACAAACTGAAAGGAGGTGATCCGATGTCGAGTGATTTCGTTTTCCAGAACGTGGCCTCAGCGGATTGCACTTTCGGGAAGCAGTCTTCCCGTTAAGGCGCGAGATGCGCGGCGGGCGACCCCTCGGGTTGCCGCCAGGAGCCGCGCCATGGACGGAAACACGGAAGGCCGCCGGCTTCGAAAGAAGCGGCGGCCTTTTCCTTGTGCGGCTTACTGCGTCAGCGCGACCTTTTCGGTGTTGCGGATGATTTCCTGAAAGGCGGCGTCCAATTCCACCCCGGTCGACACCTCGAAATAGTGTTTTTGAGCGGTGGAGGCATCTTTCGACGAACAGTCCTTCAGCACCGCCTTTGCCTGATCCCGCTCGGTTGCCGACATGTCCTTGTTGTTCAGGTCGAAGCCGATGGTGAAAATTTCGATGCCGTCATTTTTCATGTTGCCGCACAGCGTTTCGGCGTTGCCGCGCGCAAGATTGCCCTGGCTGTTGTAGCGGCCCCCGGCGCCGGCGAAGGCGGTATTGAACTGGCCATCGGTCATCAGGATCGCGACCTTGGCGATCTTCTTCGCGTTGACGTCCGAGGCGCCGTTGCCGAGGCCGGCATTCTTGATCGCAACGCGCCATTGCGGCGACAGCATATAGTAGGTCCACTGAATGGCGATCGCGCCGGCGGTATAACCCTCAGCCTGGAAGTCGTCGATCGAACCAAGCAATGCGCCGGAATCGGCGGTCAGCGGGATCACTTCCGCATCGGGGCACTTGTTCATTCCGCCGCCATCGAGATGATCATCCCGGTTGACCAGGGCGTAGTACTTCTTGCCGTTCTTGTCCGTGCGAACAGCATCTGGGCCGTCGGCGCTCAAATCCGCGTCGCCATTTTTGTCCTTGCGCTCCGTGGCGCAATTATCGGGGCGTGGCATCGCCGCGCCGACAATGGAGATGTAGTCGCTGAAGGACGGCAGCAAATTTTTGCCCGTCTTGGCGACGAGAAGCGAACTGCCGGCGACGGGTGGCAGCTCAGAGCTCCCTGGCTTCTCGGCATAGACGTTTTCGGCCAGCTTGCCGGCATTCACGCCGGATGCGTAAGGCACAATCGCGACGCGGATGCGGGGGTTCTTCGGATCCTGGTTCCGGAGCATCGTCCGAACGGCGTTTTTCGCTGCTGCTTTCAGATCGCCGATCTTGTCGACCTTGCCCCGCTTCGCCATCGAGCCTGTTATGTCGAGCATCATGGCCACCTCGATCTGCTTGTCCGAATAGAGCGCTGTCGTCGAGGCGGGAACGCGCTGCATGTCGCGCGTGCCGAACAGCGGGAAATAGAAGGCGACGTCGGCATGGGCCTCCGCCTGCACCGTCCTGGCGGTCCTGTCGACCGTCAGCCTGTCGAGCACGATCTGGTTGGCCTGCAGGATGCCGGCCGTGCTGTTGGCGTCGAGGAAGGCCTGCACCGATTTGTTGGCATCGGCCTCCTTGATGACGCCGGTCGTCAGGTCCCGCGCCGTCGACGTCACCGCGGCGTCGACCACGCTCTGCAGGCTCGATTTGGCGTTGTAGAGCTGGGTGATGTTGACGGCGAAGCCGACGCCCAGCACCAAGACCGAGGCGGCGAATCCGAACAGGATGGCGAAATTCCCGCCGCGATGCCTGGCAAAGTCGCCGGCCGCGTCCACAAGACCCCCGAAAATCCGCATCGTTCTCTCTCCGCTCGCCCCGGCCTCGTCGCCGGGCAAACGGATCGATGCAGGATTCCGGCCGGGCGCGGCCAGCGGCCGCGCACCAGGGACTAGACACTTGTTTTTACTTCGCTTTCAAGGATGGAAAGGTGAATGGCCGGTAAACGCCAATGCTGCGTTCGCGCGGCATTTACGAAGCGCTTACCAAGATCCTGCATGTCGCGGCACAGGGCGCGCGGCCGTGTCCCGCCGCGGCACAGCGGCACCTGTGCCAGAGCGAGGCAGTATGGGGATGCATGGAAACCCGGCTCAAGCCAGCATCTGCGCGGTGACCGTCCTGTCGATGGCGTGGTAGGGCGGGTTGAACAGATTGTTCTCCTGTTCGTAGGTCCATACCTTGAACAGGCTGAGCCGGTGCGGGCCGAAACTGTGCAGCAACGGCACGTCGGTGGCATCGCGTCCGCGCGCGATGACGATGCGGCCGATCCTCGGAACATTGTGGCGGGGGTCGAACGTGTACCACTTGCCGTCGAGAAACACTTCCATCCAGGCCGAGAAATCCATCGGCGCCGGATCGGCCGGCACGCCGATGTCGCCGAGATAGCCATTCACATAGCGTGCCGGAATGTTCATGCAGCGGCAGAGCGTGATCGCCAGATGGGCGAAGTCTCGGCAGACGCCGACCTGCTCCTCATGCGCCTGCGCCGCGGTGCGGGTCGAGCGGGCATAGCCATAGCCGAAGGACAGCCGGTTGTGGACGTAATCGACGATCGCCTGCACCCTCGCCCAGCCGGACGGCAAACGGCCGAAAAGCTCCCAGGCGAACTGGCTCAGGTGATCGGTCTCGCAATAGCGGCTGCCCAGCAGATAAAACAGCACCTCGTTGGGCAGCTCGGCCACCGGCACCTCGCGTGCCAGCGTGTTGACCTCGTCCGTCTCGCCGCTGTCCTCGACCACGGCATCGTAGAGGATGCGAAAAGTGCCGGCGGGTGCGGTAAAGCGGCGGCACGAATTGCCATGCAAATCGCTGTAGAGCCTGGTCGGAACCGCGGGCGACGTCAGCATGCGCGTCTGCCGCTTGATGTCGGCCTGCCTGTCCCTGTGGATCTCGAGCATTGAAATCACCGGCGTGGCTCCAGCGCATTCAATGGCCATTTCGTAGCCGAGCCGAATCAGCATCGCGTCCCCCTTCGATGGTCGTGGAAAAGCAGCGAAGTTGAAACGCCGGAGGCGGATCGCGGTTCCCTGACTTGCGGAAAAGGGGACTGGCCGAAAAGGTGGCCGCGCGGCTTCCAATGCCGGCGCCGGGACGTTACCATCGGCGCTCCCTCGAAAGACCTCCCCGAAATCAAGGAAAATCATGTACGCAGGCAGAAAATTCGCCGCCTTCCTCTTCGACATGGACGGCACGCTCATCAATTCCATTGCCTCGGCCGAACGGGTGTGGAGCGACTGGGCGCGGCGGCAAGGGCTCGACGTCGCCGCCTTCCTGCCGACGATCCATGGCGTGCGGGCGATCGAGACGATCGCCGGTCTGGCGCTCCCGGGCGTCGATCCGGCGCATGAGGCCGACCTCTTGCTCAAGGCCGAAGCCGCCGATCTGGAGGGCATTGTTCAGATCGCCAGCGCCGCCGCGTTTCTCAACGCGCTCCCGCCGGGGCGCTGGGCGATCGTAACCTCGGCACCGCGCGAACTGGCGCTCTTGCGCATGAAGGCCGCCGGCATCCCCGTCCCTGCCGTGCTGATCGCGGCGGAAGATGTTTCACGCGGCAAGCCGGCGCCCGACTGCTTTCAGCTCGGCGCGACGCGGCTCGGTGTCGATGCGCGCGATTGCCTCGTGTTCGAGGATGCCCCGGCGGGCATCACGGCGGCCGAGGCGGCGGGCGCAGCGGTCATGGTCATAAACGCCACCCACCGGCATCCCCTGGCGACGCGGCATGCCGCGATCGCTGGCTACGACGCCATCGGCGTCACCGTCGACGAGCGCGGCTGGATCGCGCTCCAGCCGCAGCCAGCGGCGGCGGCGGCCTTCTAGGCTCTGGCGACAATCAAACACCCGATTGCCAGCAAATTAGCTGTTTGCTGGGCCGGCATATTAGAAATCGCTGGTCAGGCCCTTGATCTCCCAGTCGCCGTAGCGGCCGGGCTCCTTGCCGCCGCGGCCGCCGACTTCCTTCGGCACCGCGGCTTCCTTGCGGCGGTAGTCCTCGCGCCGCGCCGCGGCCTCTTCAAGCGCGCGGCGGGCGGCGGGCGTCAGCGTCTTCAGCCGCGCTTCGTCATCAGTGGCAGGTGTTTTACTGGTCTCGTCGTTCATGCGATATTCCGGCGGATTGAAACAGGCCGATTGAAACGGGTACCGGCGTTTCCCATCATATAGCGATGAGCCCACGAGGATCGACCCCCTTACATCACGACCAGGACGGGAGCAGACGATGAACACACTTCGCACCGCCATGCTTCTTGCCGCGATGACCGCGCTGTTCATGGGCGTCGGCTTCCTGATCGGTGGCACGGGCGGCATGATGATCGCCTTCCTGATCGCCGCCGCCACCAATCTGTTCAGCTATTGGAACGCCGACAAGATGGTGCTGTCGATGAACCGCGCCGTCGAGGTCGACGAGAAGAACGCGCCCGAATATTACGCCATCGTGCAGGCACTGGCCAAGCAGGCAGGCCTGCCGATGCCCAGGACCTACCTGATCGACAATCCGCAGCCCAACGCCTTCGCCACCGGCCGCAACCCGCAGAACGCGGCTGTCGCCGCTTCCACCGGCCTTTTGCAACGGCTGACGCATGAGGAAGTGGCCGCGGTGATGGCGCACGAGCTCGCCCACGTCCAGCACCGCGACACCTTGACGATGACGATCGTCGCCACCTTCGCCGGCGCCATCTCGATGCTTGGCAATTTCGCCTTCTTCCTCGGCGGCAACCGCGACAACAACAGCCCGTTCGGTTTTGTCGGCGTGCTGGCGGCGATGATCGTGGCGCCCTTTGCGGCGATGATCGTGCAGATGGCGGTCAGCCGCACCCGCGAATACGAGGCCGACCGGCGTGGCGCTGAAATCTGTGGACACCCGCTGTGGCTGGCCTCGGCGCTTGACAAGATCGCCCGGGGCGCCGAACGCATACCCAATCCGGATGCCGAGCGTAACCCGGCGATGGCTCATCTCTTCATCATCAACCCGCTGCACGGCGAGCGCATGGACAGTCTGTTCTCCACCCACCCGAGCACCGAGAACCGCATCGCCGCGCTGCAAGCGATGGCGCAGCGCATGGACGGTGGTGTATCGCGGTCCCCGCAGCGCCAGGCGCCAGTGCCGCCGCAGGCCGACGAGCCGCAATCGGCAGGACCGTGGGGCAAGCCGGCCGCGCCGGAACCGCCGGCAGAGCCCAAATCCAATCCATGGGGTCGCAATCCGACCGGGCCCAAGGGCCCGTGGTCGTGAGCGTGGCGGGCAGAGCACCTCGACGCACAGGTGGTCAGGAAGACAAAAAGGACGGCGAGTTCGTTGCCGGCCTTGCCGCCCGCAAGGCGGCGGCGCGCCTGCTGGCAGCTGTCATCGATGCGAGGACGCCGCTCGACGGCCTGACCGACCATGAAAACGGCCATCCGCAATACAAGGCGCTGGATCTGCGCGATCGCGGTCTTGTGCGCGCCATTCTGGTCACCGCGCTGCGCTATCGCATGACCATTGCCGGGCTGCTGGCGCGGCGTCTGGAAAAACCGCTGCCGGCCAATGCCACCGCGCTGTCGCATATTTTGCATGTGGCGGCCGCGCAGATCCTGTTCCTCGACATTCCAGACAGCGCCGCGGTCGACCTCGCCGTCACCCATGCCAAGTCCGATCCCCGCACATTGCGCTTTGCCGGCCTGGTCAACGGTGTGCTGCGCACGCTCGCGCGGATCAAGGAGGCTGAACTTCCAGAGGCCCTTGCTACCACCGACGAAGCGCCGAAATGGTTTTCCGACCGTTTGAAGGCCGCCTATGGCGTGGACGAGGCCGGACGGATACTCGCCGCCCACCGCCAGGAGGCCCCTGTCGATTTCTCGGTCAAGGCCGATCCGGAGCACTGGGCCGAAAGGCTCGGCGGCATTGCCCTGCCGACCGGCACGATTCGGGTGGAGAAGCTTGCCGGCCCGGTCACCGAACTGCCTGGCTTCGCCGAAGGCGCCTGGTGGGTCCAGGATGCCGCAGCCGGCCTGCCTGCCCGGTTGCTCGGTGATGTCGGCGGGCTTCGCGTCGCCGATCTCTGCGCCGCGCCCGGCGGCAAGACCGCCCAATTGATCGTGGCCGGCGCACGCGTCACCGCGATCGACACCTCGAAGAACCGGCTGGCGCGGCTGGCGCAGAATCTCGAACGCCTCCGCCTGTCGGCGGATATCGTGCAGGCCGACCTCCTCCAGTACGAGCCGGACGAGCTGTTCGACGCCGTCCTCCTCGACGCGCCCTGCTCCTCGACCGGCACGGTGCGGCGGCATCCCGACGTGCCATGGACCAAGACTGTGGCTGATGTCGAGAAGCTCGCCGATCTCCAGCGCCGGCTGCTCGCGCGCGCCGTCACCCTGGTTAAGCCGGGCGGAAGGATCGTCTTTTCGAACTGTTCGCTCGACCCACTCGAAGGCGAGGAGCTTTATCGTGGCTTCCTCGCCGCGACGCCTGGCGTCGTTGCCGACCCGCTTCGCGCCGGCGAGATCGTCGGCATCGATCCCTTCCTGACGCAGGAAGGCACGTTGCGCACCACACCTGCCGACCTCGATCTGGGCTCGCCGGAACGTTCCGGTCTCGACGGCTTTTTCGCCGCGCGCATGCGTCGCGCCGGCTAGGGCAATTCCACGAAAGCTGCGTGATGATTCTCCGTCCGGAATTGCGTGGAACAAGGATCTGGAGCGGAGTATGGATGCCCATCGGGCGCTGAACCGCTCCGGGGTTTAAGCATAGGAAGCTGCTGACTTTTTTGGGGAGCATCCGCGGCCAAGCCAGGCGGAGCGTCACCGCTCGCGGGAATTCGCCTTCGCATGAATCGTTGAATCAGATAAGCTTGCCCTTGGGATAGAGGACGATCAGGAGGGGTTTTGGCACTTGCTGCCGGCAACACGACGCGTCTGTGGGCGCTTGTCGCGAAGGAGTTTTGGCGCAAAACGCGCCGGCGCCTGCGTGCCGGACCGGTCTATCGCTGGCGCTATTCCGGCCGCACGCCCGAACGGGTGCTGATCGCGCCGCCGGACCTGCGGCTGGCCGACCCGCAGATCGCGCTCGAGATCTACTATGGCCGCTATCCCCTGTCGGGACATATGGTCGAGACCGGCGGCAAGTCGCCCTTCCAGATCAGCGTTCCCAATTACGGCTGGCAGAAGACGCTGCATGGCTTTCGCTGGCTGCGTCACATGCGCGCCGCCGGCACCGAGCTTGCCGCCGCCAATGCGCGTGCGCTGGTGTCCGACTGGATCGCCACGCATGGAAACAACATTTCCGGCATCGCCTGGGAGCCCGGCACGGCCGCCAAGCGCATTATCGCCTGGCTGCAGCATTCCTCGATCGTGCTGCAAGGCGCTGAATTCCCGTTCTACCGCGCCTTCCTGAAATCGCTGGCCGTCCAGATCCGCTACCTCAGGTCGATGGCACGCGAAATGCCTGACGGCAAGGACAGGCTGCGCGCCCGCATCGCCCTCGCCTTCGCCGCCCTGTCGCTGCCGGCGCCCGCATCGGCGCTGCGCGGCGCCACCCGCAATCTCGCCGAGGAACTGGACCGCCAGATCCTTCCTGATGGCGGCCACATCTCGCGCAACCCAATGGCGGTGCTGGAAATCCTCGCCGACCTTTTGCCGCTGCGGCAGACCTACGCCAACCAGGCGGAAGCGCCGCCACAGGCCCTGATCGGCGCCATCGACAGGATGCTGCCGGCGCTGCGCTTCTTTCGCCACCAGGACGGCAGCCTCGCCCGCTTCAACGGCATGGGCGCCACCATCCATGACCGCATCGCCAGCATCCTGCGCCACGACGACACCGCCGGCTCGCCGTTGCTGCACGCACCGCATTCGGGCTATGAGCGGCTGTCCATGGGTGGCGTCACCGTCATCGCCGACACCGGCCTGCCGCCGCCCGTCCACGTCTCCAATGCCGCCCATGCCAGCTGCCTTGCGTTCGAGCTGTCGTCGGGCCGCCAGCATTACATCGTCAATGCCGGCATCGACACCTATGGCGCCGCCGAATTCCGGCCCCTGGCCCGCGCCACCGCCGCGCATTCGACCGCCACCATCAACGACACCTCGTCGGCGCGGTTCAGCCATTCGCTGCGCATCAACGATCTTCTGGGGTCGCCTTTGATCGGCGGCCCGCAGCATGTGCAGTGCAAGCGTATCGACCAGAAGGGCGTTCAAGGCTTCATCGCCCGCCATGACGGCTATATCCAGCGCTTCGGTTTCCTGCACGAGCGCGAGCTGAAACTGTCCTCGAACGGCAATGTGCTGACCGGCAGGGACCGCTTCCAGCGTCCTGGAGGTGCGGCGATCCGCAACAATGGCCGCGATTTCGTCACCGTGCGCTTCCACGTCCATCCCGACATCAACCTTTTGCAGGACGAGCATGACCGCCTGGTGCTGACCGCCGAGCAGGCCGACAGCTGGGTGTTCACCTGCACCGAGATGGTGCCGGAGGTCGAGGAATCGATCTACTTCGCCGGTCTCGGCGGCCCGCGCCGAAGCCGGCAGATCGTGCTTGCCTTCAAGCCGTCCGACATCGCCGAAGTCCACTGGCAGCTCACCCGCACCTCTATCGCCGGCTATCCCGAAAACAACTGACCGCGCCTGCGCTGACCGAGCTTGCGCCTTGATTTCCTGATCTCATATGATACGGCGCGGGCCTGCCCCTCCAGCCGTGAAAGCACGCCCATGGCCGTCGCCGCCAAGAACATTCCCGCTCCCGACCTCGTTCCCGTGCGTCGCGCGCTGCTCTCCGTCTTCGACAAGACCGGCCTCATCGATCTCGCCAGGGCGCTCGCCGCTTCCGGCGTCGAGCTGGTGTCGACCGGCGGCACGGCAAAAGCGATCGCCGATGCGGGCCTGGCGGTCCGCGACGTCTCCGAGCTCACCGGCTTTCCCGAGATCATGGATGGCCGCGTCAAGACCCTGCACCCGTCGGTGCATGGCGCCCTGCTCGGCGTTCGCGATGATCCCGATCACGCCGCGGCGATGCACAAATATGGCATCGAGCCGATCGACCTGGTCGTCTGCAATCTCTATCCGTTCGAGGAAGTCCGCCGCTCCGGCGCCGACTACGCGGCGATCGTCGAGAACATCGACATTGGCGGCCCGGCGATGATCCGCGCCTCGGCCAAGAACCACGCCTATGTCGCCATCGTCACCGATCCCGGCGACTATGCCTCCGTGCTCAATGCGCTGGAGATGAATATCGGCTCGCTTTCGCTGGATTTCCGCAAGAAGCTCGCGGCCAAGGCTTTTGCCCGCACCGCCAGCTACGACGCGGCAATCTCGGGCTGGTTCGCCGAGGCGCTGGAGATCGAGCACCCGACCTGGCGCACCTTCGGCGGCAGGCTGGAGACCGTGATGCGCTATGGCGAGAACCCGCACCAGGGCGCCGGCTTCTATGTCAATGGCGACAAGCGGCCGGGCGTGGCCACCGCGCGCCAGCTCCAGGGCAAGCAGCTTTCCTACAACAACATCAACGATACCGACGCCGCCTTCGAGCTGGCCGGCGAGTTCGACCCGGCGCGCTCGGCCGCCGTCGCCATCATCAAGCATGCCAACCCGTGCGGCGTCGCCGAGGGTTCGACGCTGAAGGCGGCCTACGCCAGGGCGCTGGCCTGCGACCCGGTCTCGGCCTATGGCGGCATTGTCGCTGTCAATCGCATCCTTGACGCCGAGGCCGCCGAAGAGATCGTGAAGACCTTCACCGAGGTCATTATCGCGCCCGGCGCCACCGACGAGGCGGCAGCGATCGTGGCCGCGAAGAAGAACCTGCGCCTGCTGGTCGCGGGCGGCCTGCCGGATCCGCGCGCGATCGGCACAACCGTCAAATCCGTCGCCGGCGGCCTGCTGGTGCAGGGCAGGGACAACGCCGTCGTCGACGACCTCGAACTGAAGGTGGTGACGAAACGGGCGCCGACGCCGGCCGAACTGGCCGACCTGAAATTCGCCTTCCGCGTCGCCAAGCACGTCAAGTCGAACGCCATCGTCTACGCAAGGGACAGCGCCACGGTAGGCATCGGCGCCGGGCAGATGAGCCGCGTCGATTCCTCGCGCATCGCTGCCCGCAAGGCACTCGACGCCGCGGAAGCGGCAAGCTGGGCCGAGCCGCTGACCAAGGGCTCTGTCGTTGCCTCCGACGCCTTCTTCCCCTTCGCCGACGGCCTGCTGTCGGCCATCGAGGCCGGCGCCACCGCCGTCATCCAGCCCGGCGGCTCGATGCGCGACGACGATGTGGTTGCCGCTGCGGATGAACACGGTATTGCGATGGTGTTCACCGGCGTGAGACACTTCAGGCATTGAGCACTTCTTCCCTTCTCCCCTTGCGGGAGAAGGAAGAGTGCTACTCCGCCGCCCGGTCCGCCGGATACGGCGTCCTGATCAGGATCGCCATGCCTATGGCCAGGAACAGGATGATAACCGCCATGCCGAGCCGCGCCGAATCGCTCACCGCCGTGATGGTCGCCACCAGGAACGGCGCCAGGAAACTGGTCGCGCGCCCGGCCAGCGCATAGATGCCGAAATAGCGGCCGGATTCCGACGCCGTGACGCTGCGCGCCATATAGGACCGCGATGACGCCTGCACCGGCCCGAAGGCGAGCCCGATCAGCAACCCATAGAGGATGTAGGCCTTTTCCGCGGCGGTGCCGAACAGGCCCCCGGAATCGGTGGTCGAGAGCTGGATAAGCCCGAGCAGCGTGAAGCCGGGGCCGGTCGAGACGACGCCGATGGTGGCGACCGAAAGCATGACCAGCGCGATCATCACCACCGCCTTGGAGCCGAGCGCGGTGTCGAGCCGCGCGGCGATCCAGCAGCCGAAGATGGCGACGACGTTGAGGATGATGCCGAACATGCCGATCTCGGTGATCGACCACTGGAACATGCCGGCCGCGAAGGTGCCGCCGAGCGCCAGCAGCGCATTGACGCCGTCCTGATAGATCATGCGGGCGACGAGGAAGCGGAAGATGCCGCCGCGCCTGCGCACCTCGACCAAGGTCGACTTCAGCTCCGACAGGCCTTCGCGCACCGCAGGCTTGATCGGGATGCCTTTGATGGCATCGGGAGTGAAGAGGAACATCGGCAGGATGAACAGGAAATACCAGCCGGCCGACAGCGGCCCGGTGGCGCGGGCATCCTCGCCGAGCTTCGGGTCCAGCCCGAACAGCGGGTCGAGGCCGATGATGGTCTTGCCGGTCTCCTGCGATCCGGCCAGGAACAGCACGACGAAGATCAGCGCGATCATACCGCCGAGATAGCCAAGCCCCCAGGCCATGTTGGAGATGCGGCCGATCTCGCTCTTCGGCACCAGGCGCGGCATCATGGAATCGTTGAAGACGGTGGAGAATTCAGCCGCCACCGAGGCCAGCGAGAACAATGCCACGATGAGGAACAGGTTCGAGCCGGGCGCGGCGAGCCACAGCAGCGCCAGGCTGGCGATCTTGATCGCCGCGAAGAAGGCGATCCACGGCTTGCGCGGCCCGGTCTGGTCGGCGATCGAACCGAGGATCGGCGACAGCACGGCGATGACCAGTCCGGCCGCGGCGATGCCGTAGCCCCAGACGGCCTGGCCGGTGGTCGGATCGCTGGCCATGCGCGAAACGAAATAGGGGCCGAAGATGAAGGTGGTGACGACCGTGAAGAAGGGCTGCGCCGCCCAGTCGAACAACATCCACCCCCAGATGCCCCGCCCGGACGCCCGTTGCACTGCTACTTCGGCCATGTCCCCTCCGGTCGCCTTCGTTTCGTTGGGCGGTTCACCCCATGTCTGCATGTTTTCCGCTGGTCATGCAAACGAACACGAGTCGCGCGGCCGTTCTTTGGCTTACCCGCGTTCATTCCGACGAGAGCAAGGGCGCCGACCCTAGCTCCCCCTTGTGGGAGGTCGGACCGAAGGTCCGGGTGGGCGTCCGGCGCCGCCCCTCCCCGCTGCTTCGCAGGGCCCCCCGCCTGGGAAGGGTACGTCAGGCGATGGCTCACATCCCCGTCAGATCGCTCATCAGGCCCGATGCCACCGACAGCCGCGACACGGTGATGTCGCCGCCCTCGGTCAGCGCCTGCAGCCGTTCGCGGGTGCGGCCGATCCTCTCCCCGCCGGCCTCCAGCCACGCCGCCACCGGGTCGGCTGCCCCGGCGTGGTTCACGAGTGCCGCCACCGCGATGCCGCGCCGCGCGGTCCCGATCGTGTCGGTGGCGCGCGACAGGGCGAGCTGGTCGTAATAGTCCGCCGGTGTGATGGAGCGGGCCGCCTCCTCGACGCGCGGAATACGGAAGGCGTCGCTGACCGCGAAGAAGGCCTTCGCCGCGGCGACGATGTCGGCGCCTGCCGTTCGCGCCGTCAGCGCGATGTCGGGGATCAGCTCCGCCACATCGGCCAGCGCCAGTTGCGCTGCCAGCCTGTCCGGCGCCCCGGCCTTGAACAGTCCATGCCGCTTCTCGTCGATCCGTTCGCGCGAATAATCGGGGAGCAGCGAAACGAGTTTCGGCTCCAGCGCCTTGCGCGCCTCCTGCAATTCGGCGATGCGCTGGGCAAGCGGCGCCGTGCCGGCGTCGTTCTTCAAGTACCAGCCGCTGGTCACGTAGATCAGCCGGCTGACCGCCTGGTAGAGATCGAGCTGCATCTGGCCGTCGATCTGATTGTCGAGCGCGTCGATCTCGCGGTAAAGCGCCGGCAAGGCAAAGCCGTCGCGCACCACGGCGAAGGTGCGCACCACGTCGGCGGCGGTGCGCCCCGTTGCTTCCCGCAACCGGTTGACGAAGGAGGGACCGCCGCGGTTGACCAGCTCATTGGCGACGACCCGGGCGATGATCTCGCGGCGCAGGCGATGGCCGTGTATCTCGGCGGCATATTTCTTCGCCATCCGGTCGGGGAAATAGCCCATCAGGTCGCGGTCGAAATGCGGCTCGTCAGGCACGTCGCTTGCGACGATGTCGGAAAACAGCACGATCTTGGCATAGGCGAGCAGCACGCCGAGCTCGGCCCTGGTCAGCGGCTCGCCGCGCGTCTCGCGCTCGGCAAGGGCCGCCGGCGAGGGCAGCGTCTCGACCGTGCGGTCGAGCAGGCCGCGTGCTTCCAGCGCCGACATGAAGCGGGCCTGGTGGGCGATGTCGGCGAGGCCGCGCTTGCGGGCGATGGAGAGCGCCAGCGTCTGCTGGTAGTTGTTGGACAGGACCAGCTCGCCGACCTCGCCGGTCATCTCGGCGAGAAGCTTGTCGCGCGCAGGCCGGGTCAACGACCCTTTGCGCATGGCGGACGCCAGCGCGATCTTGATATTGACCTCGACGTCGGAACAGTTGACCCCGCCCGAATTGTCGATGGCGTCGGAATTGCAACGCCCGCCATTCATGCCGAATTCGATGCGCGCGCGCTGCGTCACCCCGAGATTGGCGCCCTCGCCGATCACCTTGGCGCGCACGTCGAGCGCGGTGATGCGGACGGCGTCGTTGGCGCGATCACCGACCTCGGCGTTGGTCTCGGTCGAGGCCCGCAAATACGTGCCGATGCCGCCGAACCACAAGAGGTCGACGGGCGCCTTGAGGATGGCGCTCATGATCTCGACCGGCGTGGCGGTCGTCTTGTTGAGGCCGATCGCAGCAGCAGCAGCGGCCGGCAAGGTGATCGATTTCTGGCCGCGCGAGACGATGACGCCGCCCTCGGAGAGCTTGCTCTTGTCGTAGTCCTGCCAGCTCGAACGGGGAAGAGCGAACATGCGCTGGCGCTCGGCCATCGATGCCGCCATGTCGGGATCGGGATCGATGAAGATGTCGCGGTGGTCGAAGGCTGCGATCAGCCTTGTCTTCGGTGACAACAGCATGCCGTTGCCGAACACGTCGCCCGACATGTCGCCCACCCCGACGACGGAGAAGGGCGTGGTCTGGATGTCGCGGTTCATCTCGCGGAAATGCCGCTTGACCGCCTCCCACGCGCCCTTGGCGGTGATGCCCATCTTCTTGTGGTCATAGCCGGCCGAACCGCCGCTGGCGAAGGCATCGTCAAGCCAGAAGCCATGGCTTTCGCTGATGGCGTTGGCGGTGTCGGAGAAAGTTGCCGTGCCCTTGTCGGCGGCAACGACGAAATAGGGGTCGTCCTGGTCGCGCCTGACAACGCCGGCCGGCGGGATGACGCCGTCGAGGCCGATATTGTCGGTGATCGACAAAAGGCTGGAAACGAAGTTCTTGTAGGCCGAGGTACCGGCTTCGAAGATGGCGTCGCGGCCGGCGCTCATCGGCAGTTTCTTCGGATAGAATCCGCCCTTGGCGCCGACCGGCACGATGACCGCGTTCTTAACCTGCTGTGCCTTGACCAGGCCGAGCACCTCGGTGCGGTAATCCTGGGCGCGGTCCGACCAGCGCAGGCCGCCGCGCGCCACCGGACCGAAGCGCAGATGCACGCCCTCGACCTCAGAGCCGTAGACGAAGATTTCCCGCCACGGTCGCGGCTCGGGCAATCCGTCGACCGAACGCGAATCGAGTTTGATCGCCAGCGACTGGCCCTTGGCTTTCGTATCGGCAACGAAATGATTGGTGCGCAGCGAGGCTTCGATGAGATTGAGGTAGCGGCGGATGATGGCGTCGTCGTCGATGTTTGGAACGTCTTCCAGCGCGTCCCTGACCTTGGCCTTGAGATGCTTTGCCGCCACCACGCCTTCCGTCTCGGCCGTCGGGCCGAGCCGGGCGATGAACAGCGCGTGCAGGCCGCGTGCGATCTCGGGATAGCGGTTGAGGGCCGCGGCGATGAAATCCTGGCTCTGCGGAATTCCGGCCTGCTGCAAATACCGCCCATAGGCGCGCAGGATGGTGATTTCGCCCGACCACAGGCCGGCGGTCTGGGCAAGGCCGTTGTACCCGTCATTGTCGACGTCGCCGCGCCACACCGACAGGAACGCGTCCTCGAACAGCGCGCCGCCATTGCTGAGGTCGATCGGCTTTCCGTAGCTGTTCTCCAGCTCCATGTCGTGGATGAAGACGGTGCCGGGCTGATCACTATTGATCATGCCGGGCTGATCCCTATTGCCGGCCTTGTCGTCGCCGACCTCGAAGGTGCGCTCGCTGATGACGCGGAAGCCGATATTTTCCAGCACCGGAACGCGCCGCGACAGCGCCACGGGGCTGCCATGGTGATAGATTTTCAGCGCCGCCTGGTGCGGCTTCTGCTCGGCATGGCGATAGTAATCGATGGCGATCGGATTGCTGGCGCTGATCTTGGCGATACGCCCGGCATCGACCAGCGCCACACCGGCGCTGAAGGAGTCCCGGTAGCTTTCCGGAAATCGTGCCGCGATCCTCTTCAGCGCCGGGTCGCTGCCGCTGGTTTCCGCCGCCTCGGAAAGGGCGTCCTCCCAGGTGCGCACGATGTCGCGGATCGCCGCCTCGATCGTTGCCTGTTCGACCTTCGGCGTCTTGCCGCCGGAGCGGCCGATGATGAAATGCACGCGCGCCAGCCCGCCTTCCGGGAAGGCCGGGTAGTAGGCCGACAGTCGGCCTTCGAACACCGTCTTGAGGTAGGTGCCGACCTTCTCGCGCACGACGCTGTCGTAACGGTCGCGCGGCACGAAGACGAGGATGGAGACGAAGCGGTCGAACTGGTCGGCGCGCACCAGTGCCCGCACGCGCGGCCTCTCGACGAGGCCCAGAATGGCCGCGGCATGCTTCCTCAGGATCGGCACCGGTACCTGGAACAGCTCGTCGCGCGGATAGCTCTCCAGCACGTTGATCAGCGCCTTGCCGGAGTGGTCGTGCCGGTCGAAACCGGATTTGGCGATGACGGTTTCGGCCTTCGACCTGAGATAGGGGATCTTCATCACCGAGCGCGTGTAGGCGGTCGACGTAAACAGGCCGACAATGCGCAGTTCGCCCGCCAGAGCGCCCTTGGCGGTGTAGGTCTTGATGCCGATATAATCGAGATAGATGCGCCGGTGCACGGAAGACTTGGCATTGGCCTTGGTGACGATCAGCGGCTCCGGCCCATGCAGGAAGGCTCGAATCTCCGGCGTTGTCGTCACCGCTTCGGTGCCGCGCCGCAGCACCAGCACGTCCAGGTCGGACAATATGCCCAGGCCAGGCTTGTCGGCACGCTCCAGCGTGCCGCTTTCCTCGCCGCCGACATATGTGAATTCGCGCATGCCGAGGAAAGTGAAATTGTCGTCGCGCAGCCACTCCAGGAAGGCGATCGCCTCGGCCACGCTCTTCTTGTCCAGGGGTACCGCCGAATAGCGGAATTCCGAGATCGCCTGGTCGAGGCGGGCCAGCATCGGCTTCCAGTCGCTGACGGCTGAATGGACCTGGCCGAGTATCTTGCGCAGCCGCTCGGCCAAGCCGTTCGCCTGCTCCGGGGTCAGCCGGGGAATATGGACGTGAATGACGCTCAGCCGGTCGTGGCTGCCGTCGTCCCTGGCGAAATTGCCGTCGCCGAGAATTTCCTCGACGCCGTCCTTGCCATGGCGGACGGTGATGACGGGATGGGTGACCAGGGTCGGCTCGCCGGCACTCTCGGTGATCTCGCCGAGTATGGAATCGAACAGGAAAGGCATATTGTCGTTGACGACGGTGACGATCGTGACGGGTCGGCCCTCGCGAACGACGCCGGAATCAGTGTCGACGGCGACGGCGCACGCGCCCTTCTTGTGACCGGCGACCGCGCGGCCGGCGAGATCCGCGGCGCGTTCGAGGTCGGCCACCTCATAGGCGGCAATGTCTTCCGCCGGCGCGCGGGCGAGCAGGTAGTCGGCAAGCCTGGCCGGCCTTTCCTGCGTCTTCGGCATCGCCGTGGCTTTCTTCTTCGACCTGCTCGCCGATTTCACGCTGGCCATGATGCTTCTTTCCTCCCGTCGTATGCTTTTGCGGACTATGTAGCAGATGACCGCTATTTGGCGACAAAGGTTTGACGGCGTGCCAAGAATTATCGCAATTCGGCGGCAGCCGGCGACAAACGAGGAGGAATGCCCATGACCGACAAGATCACCGCGCTCGATCTCGCCGCCGCTGAACTGAGCGATGCGACCAGGACCTATTTCGCCAAATGCGAGGAGAAGCTCGGCCTGGTCCCCAACGTGTTGCGCGCCTATGCCTTCGACGACAAGAAGCTGCGTGCCTTCACCGACATGTACAATGATCTGATGCTGGGTGATTCAGGCCTGTCGAAGCTGGAGCGCGAGATGATCGCGGTCGCTGTCTCCTCCATCAACCATTGCTACTACTGCTTGACGGCGCATGGCGCCGCCGTGCGGCAGCTGTCGGGCGACCCTTCGCTCGGCGAGATGATGGTAATGAATTTCCGCGCCGCCGATCTTTCATCGAAGCAGGTCGCGATGCTGGAATTCGCGGTCAAGCTGACAGAGGAGCCGGCCAAGATCGTCGAAGCCGACCGCGCGGCCCTGCGTATGGCCGGCTTCACCGATCGCGACATTTGGGACATCGCCTCCACGGCCGCCTTCTTCAACATGTCGAACCGGGTGGCGGCGGCAATCGATATGCGCCCGAACCCCGAGTACCACGCCATGGCAAGGTGACGATCAGGGCCTGACTCGGCAGTATATTAGCTATCGCTCATTCTCATTGCTTGTTTGCCGGTTTGGTCCGATGATCGCCGGGCGGCATGACCGCATGCCGGTTCGATGCCGCCGACAAGGGAGGAGAACATGGCGAAATTTCTCTATGTCTATCACGGCTCCGGCAAGATGCCGACCGAGGAGGCCGAACGCAAAGCCGCGATGGATGCCTGGAACGGCTGGTACGGCAAGCTCGGCTCGGCCGTGATCGATGGCGGCAATCCGGTCGGCATGTCGAAGACGGTGCTGCCCGACGGCAAGGTCGAGAACAATGGCGGCAGCAACCCGACCGCCGGCTACACGATCGTGGAAGCCAGGGACATCGACGATGCCGTCGCCAAGGCCAGGGATTGCCCGATCCTGATGAACCCGGCCTTCAGCGTCGAGATCGCGCCGATCGTCGAAATGATGTGACGGTCACGAGCGCGCCGCGATCGCCGCGGCTGCACCGGCCATGGTGGTGGCGCTGACGCGGTTGGCGATTCTCATGGCGCGCTTGCTCTTCAGGAGCTTGCGCGCCTGGGCGGCGGCAAGCACCCAGGCAAGGTCGATGATAACAAGCACCACCGCCATGGTCGCCGTCAGCTCGAGCCAGCCAACCACCGTCACCGAAGCAAGGTCGATGATGGTCGGCAGCAAGGCCAGGTAGAACATCATGATCTTGGGGTTGCCGAGCGTCACGGCCATGCCGGCGAAGAACAGTTTGCCGGGCGAGTCCTCGCGCGGCATCTCGCCTTCTTTCGCTTCGACAGGCGCGGTCCACATCTTCCAGGCGAGGTAAGCGAGATAGGCGACGCCGACCCATTTGACGATGACGAAAGCGAAATGGAAAGTCTGCGCCACCACCGCCAGCCCGAACACCGCCAGGGACAGCCAGATGCCCTCGCCGATCCACATGGCGAGCAGGAACGGGAACACGTCGCGAAATCCCTTGGCGATGACGCGGGCGACGAGTGCCGCGATCGAAGGACCCGGCGAACCGGCGGCCACGAAGAGCGCGGCGGCGAAGATCAGGAGCGAGGTGAGGTGCATGGCGAGGATCTCGGCTTGAAAACCTTCAATGCCAGACATTAGCAATGCCAGACATTAGCGCAAGCGATCGAGCTTCGGTAGCATCAACATGCTTGCCGGCCCGGCATCTCGCGGCTAGATAGATCGCCGCGAAACAATTTCGAGCTTCACTTTGCCTACGTAACCGCCGGTCTCGTCAACTCCCCCGACACAATGCATGGCGCCGCCACAACGGTGCCTTTTTCCATTTCATGTGTTCCTCTGGGCGGCGGTTCGAGACCGGTTTGGCACTGCTGAACCGCTGTCGCATGCGCCGCGACGCCTGATCCCAAGAACCGCAGCCTACCGCCACGCCGCGCCCGCCTGGGCATCTCGACATTGCCGACCTGATGAACTTCCCGACGGGAAGGGCATATCGGCATGTCTTCTATTCTGCGCATCCGCTGGACGGTCGCGCCTCAAACCGCACCACGTCCCCTGATCACCTGCAATCGCTGCGGCGGCGTCAAAGCCTATCGCAGCAGCGGAAAGTTCCGCGTCAACGCCAACGGGAAGCGCATTGACGCCTGGCTGATCTATCGTTGTATCAACTGCGACAATTCCTGGAATTTCGGCATTTTTGAGCGCCGCAACCGCCGCGACATCGAGCCGGCGCTGCTGCGGGCGCTGGAGAGCAACGATGCAGCACTTGCCCGGCGCCATGCATTCGATGTGACCGCACTGCGCGGCCAGGTGTGGCGTGTCGAGGAGTTTCCCGACGTCGACGTGCACAAGACGGCGCTTGGCGGGACAAGCGAAGCTGCAAGCGTGCTGGAGCTCCGGCTCGGGCTCGAAATCCCGATATCGCTGCGGCTCGATCGTTTGCTCGCCAACGAACTCGGCATCTCACGGTCGCGACTTCAAGCCCTGGAGGAGAAAGGCCTGTTGGTTGTCGATTGCGACGGGGCCAAGGCTTTGCGCAAGCCGGCACGCGACGGGACGACGGTCCGCGTCGATCTGGCCGGCGAACCCGACCGGCAGGCCATCATATCTGCCGCCAGGGGATGAACGGCAGAGGGCGAAGCACCTGGTGCTCCGCCCCTCCCGGATACGATCAGAAAGCAGAAATTACGCGGCGCCGACGGCCTTGGACGATTTCTCGAAGCGCTTGCGCTCGTTGGGATCCAGATAAAGCTTGCGCAGGCGGATGGTCTTCGGTGTCACCTCGACCAGCTCGTCGTCCTGGATCCAGGCCAGCGCGCGCTCCAACGTCATGCGGATCGGCGGTGTCAGCTTGACCGCCTCGTCCTTGCCGGCGGCGCGGATGTTGGTCAGCTTCTTGCCCTTCAGCACGTTCACTTCCAGGTCGTTGTCGCGGGAGTGGATGCCGATGATCATGCCCTGATAGACCTTGACGCCCGGATCGATGACCATCGGGCCACGATCCTCCAGGTTCCACATGGCGTAGGCGACGGACTCGCCCTGCTCGTTGGAGATCAGCACGCCGTTGGTGCGGCCGGGCAGTTCGCCCTTATAGGGCTCATAGGCATGGAACAGCCGGTTCATCACGGCGGTGCCGCGCGTGTCGGTCAAGAGTTCCGACTGGTAGCCGATCAGGCCGCGCGTCGGCGCGTGGAAGACGAGGCGCTGGCGGTTGCCGCCGGAGGGGCGCAATTCGACCATCTCGGCCTTGCGCTCGGACATTTTTTGCACGACGACACCGGCATGCTCCTCGTCGACGTCGATGACGACTTCCTCGACCGGCTCCAGCAATTCGCCGTTCTCGCCCTTCTGCATGACGACGCGCGGCCGCGACACGGCGATTTCAAAGCCCTCGCGGCGCATGGTCTCGATCAGCACGGCAAGCTGCAATTCGCCGCGGCCCGACACGAAGAAGGAATCCTTGTCGGGCGATTCCTCGATCTTGAGCGCGACATTGCCCTCGGCTTCGCGCAGCAGGCGGTCGCGGATGACGCGGCTGGTCACCTTGTCGCCTTCCGTGCCGGCCAGCGGTGAATCGTTGACGAGAAAAGACATGGTCACGGTCGGCGGATCGATCGGCTGTGCGTGCAGCGGCTCGCTCACGCTCAGGTCGCAGAACGTGTCGGCGACGGTGCCTTTGGACAGGCCGGCAATGGCGACGATGTCGCCCGCCTGCGCTTCTTCGATCGGCTGGCGCTCGAGGCCGCGGAAGGCCAGTATCTTGGAGATGCGACCGGTTTCGATCTGGGTACCGTCATGATGCAGCACCTTGACCGCCTGGTTGGCCTTCAGCGTTCCGCTCTCGATGCGGCCGGTGATGATACGGCCGAGGAACGGATTGGCTTCCAGGATGGTGCCGATCATGCGGAACGGACCCGGATGCACGGTCGGCGCGGGCACATGTTTGAGGACGAGGTCGAACAGCGGCGACAGGCCTTGGTCTTTGGGACCTTCCGGATTTTCCGAGACCCAGCCGTCGCGCCCCGAACCATAAAGGATCGGGAAGTCGAGCTGCTCGTCGGTGGCGTCGAGCGCGGCAAACAGGTCGAACACCTCGTTGACCACCTCGACATGGCGGGCGTCCGGCCGGTCGATCTTGTTGATGACGACGATGGGCTTCAAGCCGACCTTGAGCGCCTTGCCGACGACGAACTTGGTCTGCGGCATCGGGCCTTCGGCGGCGTCGACCAGCACGATCGCCGAATCCACCATCGACAGGATGCGCTCGACCTCACCGCCGAAATCGGCGTGGCCGGGGGTGTCGACGATGTTGACGCGGGTGCCCTTCCAGTCGACCGAGGTCGCCTTGGCCAGGATGGTGATGCCGCGTTCCTTTTCGAGGTCGTTGGAATCCATGGCGCGTTCGGCGACGCGCTGATTGTCGCGGAAGGCGCCGGATTGTTTCAGAAGCTGGTCGACAAGGGTGGTCTTTCCATGGTCGACGTGCGCGATGATCGCGATATTGCGGAGGTTCATGATCTGGTCTCGGGAGCGTTGCAGGCAGCAGGCCAAAAGGCGCCGCCTCTTTCGTGTTGCGCGGCTCATACAGGGTTTTTCGCATTTGCGAAAGAGGAAGCGCGACACCAAATAATCATCAAATCTTAAGCATCGCCATGTGAAATGGTTTTGTTAACCAAGGCGGGAACCTTTTGCGGGCCCGGGCAGTTCGAACACCATGACCAACGCAGTCGTCAAATTTCGGCCGATTCTCGCAACTGCGGCTCTCGCCGTGCTGCTGGCTGCCGGCGCCGCTCAATCCGCGGCGACGCTCAAGGAAGCGCGGCCCGCTCTGCCGAGCGATATCCCGAGCGCCGAACAGGTCTTTGCGGATGCGCCCGATGGGGTCGATCCGGTGGTGACGGGGCCGGTCAGCGCGGCCTTCAAGCAAAGGCAGCAAAGCGCCAACTGCGATAGCGCGGTTTGGCCCAACGTTCCGATAGTCTGCTATCCCGACTGATCGGCTGCGCGCCGTTGGCGAAGCTGCCGATCTCCCCCTTATTGAAAGATCGCCCCTCGTTCGAAGGCGCACTATGCCGCTTGCGGCTCCGGGTCGAACGCCGGCCGGCTGGTGTTGATCAGGAGCGAGATACAGGCGGCGGCAATCGCGGTCATGCCGGCGATCAGGAAGGCCAGTTCGTAATTGCCCTGCAGTTCGCGCATGGTGCCGCCGAAGAAAGCGGCGGTTGCCGCGCCCACCTGATGGCCGGCGACGATCCAGCCGAACACGATCGGGCCGCTGCGGTCGCCGAAGGCTTCATTGGCGAGCCGCAGCGTCGGCGGCACGGTGGCGATCCAGTCGAGACCGTAAAGCACGGCGAAGATGATCAGACTGGTCGCCGAAAAGCCGGAATAGGGCAGATAGATCAGCGAAAGGCCGCGGATCGCATAATAGACGCCGAGCAGCTTGCGCGGATCGAAACGGTCGGTGAGCCAGCCCGACAGCGTGGTGCCGATCAGGTCGAAAATGCCCATCATCGACAACAGGCCAGCCGCCTGCACCTCGTTGATGCCCATATCGCCGCAAAATGCGATGAGATGCGTGCCGACCAGCCCGTTGGTGGTGAAACCGCAGACGAAGAAGGTGGCGAACAGGTACCAGAAGACGCGCGTGCCGGCGGCGCGACGCAGCGTGGTCAGCGTGTGGGTCAGGAAATTGCCTTGTGCCGCCGGCGGTACCGGCGGCACGTCGTCGGCTTCCGCGCCATAGCGCACCATGCCGATCGATGCCGGGCGTTCCGGCACCAGCAGCAGCACCAGCGGCACCAGACAGGCCGTTGCGACGGAGATGGCGGTGACGACCGGCTTCCAGCCGCCTGACTGCGCCAGCGAGGCCAGCAGCGGCAGGAAGACCAGCAGACCGGTGGCGCTGGAGGCCGACATCAAGCCCATGACGAGACCGCGGTTGGTCTTGAACCAGCGGTTGACGATGGTGGCGCCGAGCACGGTGGCGACCGCGCCGGAGCCGACGCCGGAAAACACGCCCCAGGTGATCAGCAGATGCCATGGCTTGGTCATCAGCAGGCTGAGCGCGGTGGAGGCCGACATCACCACAAGCGCGGCAAGCAGCGTGCGCCGCAGCCCGATCCGCTCCATCAGCGCAGCGGCAAACGGTCCGGTCAGGCCGTAGAGGAAGATGCCGACCGCGGCAGCCAGCGACACCACGTCGCGCCGCCAGCCAAAACTTTCCTCCAGCGGCAGCATCATGACGGCTGGCGCGGAGCGCAGGCCGGCCGCGATCAGCAGGCAGAGAAAGATGACGGCGACCACGACGAAAGCGTAGCGCTGGCCAAATGGACGGGATTGAGCTAGCATGTTACTGACCGGTACGTTGCAGGATGGAAACATGTATACGTACCGATCGGTAACAGTGTCAACCGAGACCGCGAATGCCACCAGACAATAAAATTGAACCGTCCATCAGCAGCGCTCACGCGTCGGCTCCGCCAAAGGCGGCGGAAAAGATACTCGGCGTGGCGCGCGATCTGTTTTACCGGCAAGGCATCAGGGCAATTGGCGTCGATGAGATCGTCAGGCGCGCAGGGGTCACCAAGCCCAGCCTCTATCGCAGCTTTCCCTCCAAGGACGAATTGGCCGCCTCTTATCTGCGCCGATACGACCTCGAATTCTGGGAACGCTTCGACGAGGCGGTGAACGCCCATCCCGGCGATCCGCGCGCGCAAATTCGAGCCTTCCTGACCCGCGTCGGCAAGCGCACGCAGAAGCCTGACTATCGCGGCTGCGGCATGACCAATGCGGCCGTAGAATATCCCGAGCGCGGCCATCCGGCGCGCGTGGTGAGTGAGGACAACAAGCAGGAACTGCGCCGCCGCCTGCGCGCCATGGCCGCCGCGATGGATGCCGCCGACGCCGACACGCTGGGCGATGGTCTGCTGCTTCTGATCGAAGGCGCCTATATCAGCGGCCAGTTGTTCGGCGCCGGCGGCCCGGCGGCGTCGGTAGCCATAAACGCCGATCTGCTGATCGAGGCGAGCTTGAAGAAATAGTGGTTGGCGATAGGCTGCTGCGACCTTCAACGGAGATGTCCGCGATGCGCAGCCTGGTTCTTCCGCTCGTTCTCGCCAGCGTCTGCCAGGCAGCGCATGCCGGCGAGATATCGAGCGCCTACACCGATCTCGACTGGAAGAACGACTGCGTCACCTATGCGCAGGCCGGGGACGGCGATGGCGACTGGGCCGACCTCGCCTGTTCGGGCTATCGTGGATACCCGGTGCTGATCGCCTATGACGATGCGCGCGAATCGCTGTTTTATGGTTTCCCGCCCGGCGGCGACATGACATCGGTCTGGGAAAGTTTCTCCGGCTTCAATTCCTCAGGCGCCAGGATCGAGTGGCGCATCGAGACCGACGGCGACAAGGCGGTGCCGTTCGCGGTCATTCACCGCCGCTCGATCAGCAATCCGGAAGACGAGAAGAAACCCACCGACGTGCTGCTCGTCTCCAAGGTCGCGCAAATAGATGCGCGCGACGGCTGCACGGTCGCACTGGTGCTGGCTACAGGAAATCCTGCCGCCAACGATCAGGCGCGCAAGCTTGCCGACGAGAAAGCACGGTCCTTCGCCTGCGGCAAGGACCGGCGCACCGTCATCGGCGAGGTGCCGGCTTTCGGGCGCGTCGACAATTGAAGGACAAGCGTTCGCTGCTCGCCGACGCGTCAAATGCTTCTGTTTTCACGCGCCCTCGTCATCACCGTTGAGGAACAGCAATGTCTCGGAGCGCGCGGATCTGCTTGTTGTGGGCTTAGCCGTAGATCTGCTTGTGGACCTGATAAAGCATTTCCGAGCGGTCGGCGCGCATGTCGGCCAGATCGCGGCTGGAGAAGCTGTCGATTTCAGCGACGAGGCGGTTGTAGTTCTTGCGCTTGGCGATGCTGCTGCGGGCGCGGGTCAAGAGGCTGTCGAGGATCATAGCGAGTTTCCTTCTGGGCCGCATTTTGGCGGCCGGTTTCTTCCTCCCTTGATCGATACGGAGCATGACATAGGAATGGTGCATCGCAAAAAGAAGATGTTGCAATGCACCATTGCGCTGTGTGCATAGCCGGTTAATGGCGCCTGAACGCCACCCCCGGCGCCGGCGCATTGCCCTTCCCATGATGGGAATGCCTGTTCCTGTCGTTTTGTCTTACAAATTGCGGAAATGTCATCGCCGCCGACCTTGCCATATCGATCTCCTGCTGGCTTGATCGCCGCCGGATTGCCAACGTTACCGGGAGGAAAGAATGGCCGCCGCCGACTATGAAATTCTCGATCCGCGTTTTGCGCGGCTGTTCAACGGCAATGCGCAAGTGGACAAGCTCTTCACCGGCTGCCGATGGGCGGAAGGGCCGGCCTGGTTCGCCGCCGGCCGCTATGTCGTCTGGTCCGACATCCCGAACAACCGCATGATGCGTTACGACGAGACCGACGGCAGCGTCAGCGTGTTTCGGCAGCCATGCGGCAATTCCAACGGCAACACCGTCGACCGGCAAGGCCGGCTGGTGACCTGCGAGCATTCGGGGCGCCGCGTCAGCCGCACCGAGTTCGACGGTTCGGTCACCACCATTGCCGCCAAATGGAAGGGCAAGCGGCTGAATTCGCCCAATGACGTGGTGGTCAAGTCGGACGGCTCGATCTGGTTCACCGATCCAACCTACGGCATCGACACCGATTACGAGGGCGACAGGGCCGAGAGCGAGATCGGCGCCTGCCATGTCTACCGGGTCGATCCCGGTACCGGCGATGTCGAGGCTGTCATCACCGACATGGTCAGGCCGAACGGGCTGGCTTTCTCGCTCGACGAGAGCAAGCTCTATGTCGTCGACACCGGCCGCACGCATGGCGCGCAGAACCCGGCGCATATGCGGGTATTCAATGTCGGCGAGGGCGGCAAGAAGATCTCGGGTGAAAAAGTCTTCGCCGACTGCACCGCAGGCCTGTTCGACGGCTTCAGGCTCGACGATGCCGGGCGCATCTGGACCAGCGCCGCCGATGGCATCCATTGCTACGATCCGGACGGAACGCTGATCGGCAAGGTCAAGGTGCCCGAGGTGACGGCCAATTGCGTGTTCGGCGGCGCCAAGCTGAACTGTCTCTACATCGCCGGCACCACTTCGCTCTACATGGTCCGGCTGATGGTGAACGGCGCCAAGACCTACTGAGCTGAATTAAAGGGGAGGACGTCATGCCATTCGTCAACATCCGCATCGTCAAGGAAGTGATCGCCGCCGATCCGGCCGGCAAGAAAGCCGACATCGCCAAAAAAGTCACGGCGGCGATCATGGACGCCACCGGGCTCGGCAATGACGATGTCTGGGTGGTCTTCGAGGAGGTCAACGCCCGCGACTGGTATGTCGGCAAGACCGATGTCGAGACGCTGAGAAAAGGGTAGGCGCTAACGCGCGCGAATGAAATCCGCGAAGGCGGACAACGCATCGCGCATTGCCAACGCGTTCGCCTGCTCCCCCAGGACGGCCTCCACCTCAGCTGGCTTCTTGCCGAGCAGCCCGATCTCCAGCCCGCCGTCATGAAGCGCGAAGGACATGGTGCGCATGATCTCCGCCAATGCGGCGCGGGCATAGAGCGAGCGCGGCGAGGCGTGCACCAGCATGGCCGGCTTGTGGACGGCGGCATCGCGCGAGACCAGCCAGTCGAGCGCATTCTTCAGGCCGCCCGGCACGCCATGCGCATATTCCGGGCATGAGATGATGACGCCGTCGGCGGCGGTGACGGCATCGATCAGCCTGGACGCTTCGGACGGCGTCCGCTCACCCTCGTCGTCGGGGTTGAAGATCGGCAGCAGGCCGAGTCCTTCATGGATGGCGACGCGGCAGCCCTCTGGCGCGTTCCACGCCAGTGCCGCGACCAGGCCCGAATTGGTGGAGGCCGCCCGCAGGCTGCCGGAAATGGCAAGGAGGTTCAGCAAGGCGACGCTCGGACGAATCTTCCGCGCAGGCTACCACATCGTCTGCTTGTATTCGTCGTCCAGCCAGCGGTCGGTCGCCTCGGCCGAATCGGCGAGCGCCAGCTGGTCGCGCAGGATCTGGCCGAGCGTCGGCAGCGTGGCGCGATCGTGCCAGCTCTCCGGCTTCCAAAGCTCGGAGCGCATGAAGGCCTTGGCGCAATGCATGTAGGCGGCCTTGACGGCGACCACGACGACGCTCTGCGGCTCCTTGCCGTCGACGGCCAGCCGTTCGCGCAAACCCGCGTCGACGGTGATGCGGGCGTCGCCGTTGACGCGCAGCGTCTCGTTCATGCCGGGAATGAGGAACAGCAGCCCGACCGACGGATTGAGCAGGATGTTCTCCAGCGTATCCAGCCGGTTGTTGCCGGGCCGGTCGGGGATGGCGATGGTCCTGTCGTCAAGCACGGCGGCGAATCCTGGCTTGTCGCCTTTGGGCGTCACATCGGCATTGCCTTCGCCGTCGGAGGAGCCGATCAGCACGAAGGGGCTCTTGCCGATGAAGGAGCGGCAATGGCCGTCCAGCGCCTTCGATTCTTTGCGGATCGAACCATCCGTCGGACGCGGCGTCTTGTAGATCGTCCGCAGCTCTTCGCGCGTGGTGACGAATTCCATGGCACTCCCCCCAATTTGCAGGCCTTACTTGCCGGCCTTCTCTTCGCCGCCGGTCTTGTCGTCCAGCGAATGGCGCAGGATCAGCGGCATCTGGCTGAAGGTGAACAGAAGCGTGATCGGCATGATGCCCCAGACCTTGAAGGTAACCCAGGCATCGGTCGAAAAATTCCGCCACACCACCTCGTTGACGAGGGCCAGGAACAGGAAGAACAGGCCCCAGCGAAAGGTGAGTTTTCTCCAGCCCTCGGCATCGAGCCTGAAGGCGGAATTGAAGACGTAGCCGAGCAGAGATCTGCCGAAGAACAGCCCACCGAGCAACACGCCGCCGAACAGCGTGTTGACGATGGTCGGCTTCATCTTGATGAAGATGTCGTCCTGCAGGTAGAGCGTCAACGCGCCGAAGATGAAGACGACGACGCCCGACACCATCGGCATGATCGGCAGGGTGCGGGTGAGCAGCCAGGACGCGACCAGCGCGATCGCGGTGGCGGCCATGAACAGGCCGGTGGCGACGAAGATCGGGCCGCCGAATTCCGCCAGCGCCGGGAATTTCTGCGTCAGCCATTCGCCTCGCGCATTGGCGAAAAAGAACACCAGCAGCGGCCCTAGCTCGAGAACGAGCTTGAGCAGCGGGTTGACGCCTTCCTTCTTCTCTTTCTGCGGGTCGGACGGATCGCGTTCGAGAATGGGTGGGTTCATATCTTCCTTCTTACGCACGATCCGGTTGAAGCAACTTCCGGGATCATGCCGTTAGGCAACGCCAGCGATCGCCCTGGCGAATTCGCTTGCCGAGAACGGTTCGAGGTCGTCGACCTGTTCGCCGACGCCGATGAAATAGACCGGCAATCTGTGTTTTGCCGCGATCGCCACCAGAATACCGCCACGCGCCGTCCCGTCCAGCTTGGTCATCACCAGGCCGTTGACGCCGGCGATGTTGCGGAAGATCTCCACCTGGTTGAGCGCGTTCTGGCCGGTGGTGGCGTCGACCGTCTGCAGCACGGTGTGCGGCGCTTCCGGATCGAGCTTGCCCAGCACGCGCACGATCTTCTCGAGTTCCGCCATCAGCTCGGCCTTGTTCTGCAGGCGGCCGGCGGTATCGATGATCAGCACGTCGGAGCCTGCTTCCTTCGCCTTCTCGAAAGCATCGTAGGCGAGGCCGGCGGCATCGGCGCCGAGCTTGGAGGCGATGACCGGCGATTTCGTCCGCTCGCCCCAGATCTTGAGCTGCTCGATAGCGGCGGCGCGGAACGTGTCGCCGGCGGCGAGCATCACCGACAGGCCGCCATCGGTCAGTTTGGCCGCCAACTTGCCGATGGTCGTGGTCTTGCCGGTACCGTTGACGCCGACCACCAGGATGACATGCGGCTTGTGGCTGAGATCGAGTTCCAGCGGCAGGGCGACGGGGGTCAGCACCTTCTCGACCTCCTGCGCCATCACGGTGCGGACCTCGGCGTCGGAGACATCCTTGCCGTAGCGGCTGGCGGCCAGCGAATCGGTGACGCGCAAGGCGGTCTCCAGCCCGAGATCGGCGCGGATCAGCACGTCTTCCAGGTCCTGCAGCGTGTCGTCGTCGAGCTTGCGCTTGGTGAAGACGCCGGCAATGTTGCCCGACAATTCGCGCGAGGAGCGGGCAAGCCCGTCCCGCATGCGCTGGAACCAGGAGCGCCGCGGCGCCGGCGCCGGCGCCTTCTGCGGCTCGGCCTTCTGCTCCACCTTTCTGGCGACCGTTACCTTTCCGGGGGCGGGCGCAGGCTTCGGCGGGACGGGAACTGCCTCAGGTTCCGGCGCGATTTCGGCGCGTACAGGCCGCGGCTCGATGGGCGCAGGCTGGCGAATTGGCGGCGAGATTTCGGCGGCGGTTTCGGCACTGGGTGCCAGGTTCTCGATAGGCTGGCGCTGCCCCTCACCCTTACCCTCTCTCCGTGAAGGACGGGGAGAGGGAGGCGTTGGCGTTGCAGCTTCTTCCTTCTCCCCGTCACTATACGGGGAGAGGGTGCCGGCAGGCGGATGAGGGGCGGCGCCGGCCTGTGAAGGCTGCGCGGAAGACGGTGTCGCAGGAATCTCGATTGGCGCCGGCGTCTCGACCGGAACTTCGGCGGGCGTCGGTACTTCGGCGGGTGCCGGTTCCGGCAGCTGCTCCGGGCGCGACGGGACAATTTCCGGCTCGGCGGGCGCTGGTTGCGGTACCTCCTGCGGCCGCGGTTCGGGCGCAGGCTCCGGAATGGCCGGGGGTGTCGGAATTTTCTCAGGGGCCGGCGGCTCCGGGCGCTCTGGCGCCGGTGCCGGTTCCTCCTCCGGCAGCGGCTCCGGCAGCGGTTCCGGCTCGGGCGGAATGGTCGGCTCCGGCACCGGCGGAATGGCCGGGGCAGGCTTGGGTGTCGGCTCCTCGGGCGGCGCGGGCTCGACGGGAGGCTGAGCCTGGGTCTCCTCCCGCTTCAGGAATTCCGGAACGGCCTGCTCGGCCGCCGGTTTCAGCGTGTCGAGCTGATCCCATTTGATCGGCGGCAGCGGGGCGGTCTCGTCGACGCGCTCCTCGACGACCTCCTTCTTGCCGAACGAAAATATCTTCTTGAAGAACCCGGCCATCTCTTGCGTTTCTCAGGCGGCACGGGCGGCAAGCGGAGCCGCGATCAGCCGGGCGCCGTCATGACCGGTGACTGTTGCTTCGACGATCTCGCCCGGCGCGCCGGTGGCGAGCGCGGCGAGCGTAAACCCTTCGGTGCGGCCGAGCCCGTCGCGCTCGATCAGGATCGACTGGCGCGTTCCGGAGAGCGACGACAGATGGCGGCGATATGCCGTCTCGCCGGCGGCGCGCAGGCGGGCTGCCCTCTGCTTGATCACTTCGCGGCGGACCTGCGGCATGCGCGCGGCGGGCGTGCCTTCGCGCGGCGAAAACGGAAAGACGTGCAGGTGGGTCAGCCCGCATTCCTCGACGATCTTTGCCGAATTTTCGAACATCGCCTCCGTCTCGGTCGGGAAGCCGGCGATGATGTCGGCGCCGAAGACGACGTCAGGGCGCAGCTTGCGCACGTCTTCGCAGAAGCGGATCGACTGATCGCGCAGATGCCGACGCTTCATGCGCTTCAAAATCATGTCATCGCCGGATTGCAGCGACAGATGCAGATGCGGCATCAGCCGCGGCTCGGTGGCGATGGCGTCGAGCAAATCGTCGTCGGCCTCGATGGAATCGATGGAGGAGAGGCGCAGGCGCTTCACGTCCGGCACCTGGCGCAGGATGGTCTTCACCAGCCTGCCGAGTTTCGGCGCACCCGGCAGGTCGGCGCCGAAACTGGTCATGTCGACGCCGGTCAGCACGATCTCGGCATAGCCGTTGCCGGTGAGCCGCTTGACCTGTTCGACCACGGCGCCCATCGGCACCGAGCGTGAATTGCCGCGGCCATAGGGGATGATGCAGAAGGTGCAGCGGTGGTCGCAGCCATTCTGCACCTGCACGAAGGCGCGTGCCCTGCCCTCGATGGCATCGACCATATGGCCGGCGGTCTCGCGTACGGAGAAGATGTCGTTGACGCGCGCCTTCTCGCTGTCGTTGACGCCGAAATCCGGCAGCGCGCGATAGGAATTGGCCTTCAGCTTCTCCTCATTGCCAAGGACGAGATCGACCTCGTCCATGGCCGCGAAATTCTGCGGCTCGGTCTGCGCCGCGCAGCCGGTGACGATGATGCGAGCTTCGGGGTTGTCGCGGCGCGCCTTGCGGATCGCCTGTTTGGCCTGGCGGACCGCTTCGCCGGTGACGGCGCAGGTGTTGAAGATGACGGCGCCGCCAGCCAGCCCACCGAGGCCCGCAGTTTCGGCCTCGCGCCGCATCACCTCGGATTCATAAGTGTTCAGCCGGCAGCCGAAGGTCACCAGTTCGATGCGATTGGGGCCCTTCCCCACATCGCCATCCTTGAAAGGAGCGGGCATCAGGCCGCGCTTTCGGTGTCGCGCGCCCAGGCGCCGCTCGAGGGATCGAAGCTGCCGGAAAACTCCCATTCGGCCGCACCGGTCAGGATGACATGGTCGTTTTCAAGCCATTCGACGTGCAGCGAGCCGCCGCCGGGGGTCAGTAGATTGACGCTGCGCCCGGTGCGCCGGGTGCGGGCCGCAGCCACGACGGCGGCGCAGGATGCCGTGCCGCAAGCCTTGGTCAGGCCGGCGCCGCGTTCCCAGGTGCGGATGATCATGCTGTCGGGCGAGGTCACCTGCGCGATGGTGATGTTGGCGCGCTCGGGGAAGATCGGATGGTTTTCGAGCAGCGGTCCGAAGCGGTCGAGTTCGTAGGACCAGACGTCGCGGTCGACCCAGAAGATGGCATGCGGATTGCCCATGGAGACGACCGAGGGCGAATGCAGCACCGGGGCGTCGATCGGGCCGACCTGCAATTCGATCATGCGGGTATCGCGAAACTCCTCAGCGAGCGGAATGTCCCGCCAGCCGAAGCGCGGCGTGCCCATGTCGACCGAGATCGAGCCGTCGGCATGTTCCTGCGCGTTGAGGATTCCGGCGACGGTCTCGAAGGTGAATGTCTTTTGTCCGGTCTCGGCCGCCAGCGCCTGGACGACGCAGCGCATGCCGTTGCCGCAGGCCTGCGCGCCCGAGCCGTCCGAATTCAATATGTCGATGAAATAGGCCGTACCCGGCGTCCGCGCCTCATGGATCGCCATGATCTGGTCGAACCGCGTCGAGGCATCGGCGTTGAGCGCGATCGCAGCTGTCGGCGTCACCCGGTCGGCACGGCCGCGCATGTCGGCAACGATGATCTCGTTGCCGATGCCGTTCATCTTGGCGAAAGGGGCGGTGCCTGCCATTTCTTCCGGTCATTCCGTACTGTTTGCCGCTATATGGCGGAAAAGGGCGGGAATTACCAGTGCATCGCGCCTTCAGGTGACGGCGAAGACGCCGAGCACGATCAGCAGGAATATGATCAGCACGATACCGATCAGGATGCGCGCGCCGGTGGCGGCCGCACCTGCTAATGCCGGCATGCCGAGCAGGCTCGCAGCGGCGGCGATAATCAGGAGAATGATGATCCATTTAAGCATGGAAATGCCTCGCAAAGCGATAGAAATCGAAGCCCCTTCAACAAACGCGCCGGTGGCGCTCGGGTTCCGCCGGCCGCGGCCGGCCCCGGTCAAAGCGCCGCTTCCTGCGGCACGTCCCAGACCTCACCTGGCCGCAAGGCGCGAAAACGTTCGCGCGGCAGGCCCTCGGCCTCCAGCGCCTCGTCGAGCTTGCGTGCCGGCTCGTCGATCGGTTCGTCGGTGAGCTGGAACGTGCCCCAATGGCAGCCGGCCGCATAGGCGGCGTTGCACAATGTCATGCCTTGCACCGCCTCCTCCGGGTTTTGATGCTGCGAGGCCATGAACCAGCGCGGCTCATAGGCGCCGATCGGCAGGATGGCGAAGCGGAAGCCGCCGTGCTTGTGAGCCATGAGCCGGTAGTTGATGCCGTCATGGAAGCCGGTATCGCCCGCGAAATAGATCCGGCCGGCCGGCGTCTCGATGACGAAGCCGGCCCATAGCGCCATGCGCCGGTCGCGTGTGCCGCGCGCCGACCAGTGATGCGCCGGCTCGACATGGACGGCCACGCCATCGCCGATGTCGACCCCGTCGCCCCAGTCATGCGCCGAGAGCCGCATGCCGGGAACCGCCCCGCCAATCAGGACGTCATTGCCGAACGGGGTCACCACCAGCGGGTCGTGCCTGGCCTTGAGCTGCTTCAGCGTCGCGATGTCGAGATGGTCGTAGTGATTGTGGCTGACCAGCACGAGATCGATCGGCGGCAGGTCGGCCAGGGCGATGCCCGGCGCGTTGACGCGTTTCGGCCCGACGAAGGAGAACGGCGAGGCCCGCAGCGACCATACCGGATCGGTGAGGATGTTCAGGCCCGCGGTCTGGACCAGCAGCGTGGAATGACCGACCATGGTCACGGTCAGGCCGGCGCCCTCGACACGTGCAGGCGGCTTTGCCTGCGGAAAGGGGCTCGGATTGGTGGCCGGCCATTTCGAGCGTTGGCCATTGAACTGCCATTTCAGCAGATCGGCGAAACGCGCCGGCGGCTGGCCGCCGGGATTGAAGAACAAGGTTCCGTCGAAATGATCGCTGGGCGGGCCGTTATAGTAGCGATTGGCGGCTTTCGGTCTCGCAGCCAATTTGCGGCTCCAGCGAATTTCGTCTTGATAGACATAGCCCTTGTGCCGGCTGGCGCAAGCGTTTGCCGGCCGAATGCCAACGGCCCGGGCGGCCGGCTTGAGTAGGATCGGATTGGGGAGGACGATGCCATGGCGATGAAGCGGACCAGGACACCATGGATGAAGGCCGGGGATTTCGGCCGCTCGCTGGCGCGCGGCATCGGCGTCAACCTGCTGGTGAGCGACATGGCGGCCATGGAAGCCTTCTGCCGCGACGTGCTCGGCGCCGATATCATCTATGCCGACGAGGATTTCGCGGCGATCGAGCTGCTGGGCTCGGTGTTCATGCTGCACGCCGACCATTCCTATCTCGACAATGCCATGACAGGGACGATCGCCGGCGCCGAGACACGCGGCGCCGGCATCGAACTGCGCCTTTACGGCGCCAATCCGGATGCGGTCGAGGCCGCCGCGCGCGATCACGGCCACATCGTGCTGGCCGGAGCGATCGACAAGCCGCACGGCCTGCGCGAGAGCTATGTCGTCGGACCGGACGGCTATATATTCGTGCCGAGCGCTCCGCTGGCCGGATGATAGCGACAAATTTGCAACAATTCTTGGCGCAAACCCTATTTTAACCATATCGGGTTGAAATTTCGCCACCTTCTCCATCTTGGTGGAGGGCGACATTGTGCGGACGGCAGCCCCGCCGGATCCGACGGAGGTTGAAATGACTTTTTCGAAAACAGCCCTGGTGGCCGTATCGCTGGCGGCGCTCGTTGCGAGCGGCTGCTCAACCTCACGGTTTTCCTCGATGGACGACCAGCAGCCGGCGCCGCTGCAGCCGGCGCCGTCCGGTCAGGTGACGGCCAACCAGTTGCCGCCCCCGGCCTCCCCCGGCACCACGGATCCTTCGCAATTCCCGACCGCCCCGCAGAACAGCCAGGTCGCCTCCTTGCCGCCGGACGGTTCGGCGCCGGCGGGTGCGCCGGACCTGACCGCGGCCAGTGTCGCCGGCGTATGGAACGCCAGCGTTTCCGGCCAGAGCTGCAAGGTGGCGACGCCGCAGACCAAATTCGGCGCCGGTTTCCGCGCCGGACCGCTGCATTGCCCGGCGCCGATCGACGGCATCAAGTCATGGAACGTCGCCGGCAAGCAGTTGACGCTTTACGATGAGAATGGCGGCACGCTGGCACGGCTCTATTCCTCGGGCGGCTCGAAATTCGACGGCCAGACTTCCAATGGCCTGCCGATCTCGCTTACAAGGTAAGCCAATCCCTCGACAACGACGTGACCTATGCATCTGCGTGACGGCCTCCAGACCCATGTGACCGTCAGGCAGCGTTACGACCATCTGGTCGACACCGGTGCCATCGAGCGCGATCCGGCGCAGGAGCGGATCGTCACCGCTCTCGACCGGCTGATATCAGAGATTTCGGTGAAGCGGCTGGCGCACAAATCGAGCGCGCTTGGCTGGCTCTTCGCCCGAAGGCGCGAGACGCACGAGGCGGTCAAGGGCCTCTACATCCATGGCGGCGTCGGCCGCGGCAAGACCATGTTGATGGACTTGTTCTTCGAGCTGCTGCCGGTGCGGCGCAAGCGCCGCGTGCATTTCAACGACTTCATGGCCGAGGTGCAGGACCGCATCCAGAAGCACCGGCAGGAGCGCAAGGACGGCACGGTGAGGGAAGACGATCCGATTCCGCCGGTGGCGCGGGCGCTTGCCGAACAGGCCTGGGTACTGTGTTTCGACGAGTTCTCGGTCACCGACATCGCCGATGCGATGATCCTGTCCCGGCTGTTTTCGGCGCTGTTCGCCAGCGGCGTGGTGCTGGTGGCGACGTCGAACGTGGCACCGGAAAATCTCTATCGCGACGGGCTGAACCGTCAGCTTTTCCTGCCCTTCATCGGCATATTGGAACGGCACGCGCAGGTGCTCTCGCTCGATGCCGACAAGGACTATCGGCTGGAAAAGCTTGCCCGTACGCCGGTCTATGTCACGCCCACCGATGCGGCGGCCGATGAGGCGATGGACGCGGCTTGGCAAACGATGACGCGCGGCGCGCCGACGGCCGAGACGTTGCTTGCCGTCAAGGGCCGGCAGCTGGCCGTTCCGCGCGCCGCCGGCGACGCGGCGCGTTTTTCCTTCGCCGATCTGTGCGAGAAGCCACTCGGCGCGCGCGACTATCTGGCCCTTGCCGACCGCTTCTCGACCATCTTTATCGACCACATTCCGGTGCTGGGTGAAGGCCGGCGCAACGAGGCCAAGCGCTTCATCCTGCTGGTCGACACGCTCTACGACCATCACATCAGGCTGGTGGTAAGCGCGGAAGCGCCGCCGCAGCAACTCTATGTGGCCAAGCGCGGCGTCGAGGTGTTCGAGTTCGAACGCACGGCTTCGCGGCTGATCGAGATGCAGAGCCGCGACTGGCTGGAGGATTGGGCGGAGCGGCGGAAGGCGAAGACGACGCCGGAGGCGCGGCAGGCGCCGGCTACGCCGCCTTCGTCCCAGGGCGGAGCGACGCAAAGCGAAGCGCGCACCCTAGGACGAAGATAGGCCGAACTCCTGTCAGCCTCGCTACAGTTGATAAACATACATGAGGAAGCTCTCTGCTGACTCGTGCGTCTCCTCGTGCGTCTCCTCGCGCGACTCGTAAAGCGCGCGGGCGGCACGGTTGTCCGGCTCGGTGCCGACCCAGGCTTCTTCGCAGCCATTCTCCCTGCCGATCGCAAACATCGCGTCGAGCATCTTTCGCGCGATGCCCTGGCGCTGGAAGGCCGGCGATACGCCGACCTCGTCGATGTAGAGCTCCGTCGCCTTGTCGGGATGACGGTGAATGATGGCGGCGCATTGACCGACGGTCACGCCGTCGGCGAGCGCCACGACCATGAAGTGGCCGGGTTCCCTGAGATAGACTGCCAATCGATCTGGCCTGACCGGTTCGTCGAACACATCCTCGGCGACCCGCATCACAAGGGCGTCATTGCCGGCATCAAGTCTTACGATCTCCATCTTCATCGTGTAGATTTTCCCCAGTCGAGTTTTCAAACTTTTACGTTTACGTAATTCCCGGTCACTCTAACCGATTGAAAACGCTCGCTCCAAAATAATCGTTTGAATTTACGCGGCGCCGGGGCTATTGGGTGCGGCGAAATCTCGCGGGATCCCCGCAGCATTCCGGTCTCTTCCTCGACGCCGTCATCAGATCGTCAGCGATTTGAGCGACATCACGAACAAAGGGAAACTATCCTGACATGGCACGCAACAAGATAGCGCTTATCGGCTCTGGCATGATCGGCGGCACGCTCGCTCACATGATCGGCCTCAAGGACCTCGGCGACGTGGTTCTGTTCGATATTGCCGAAGGCATCCCGCAGGGCAAGGGGCTCGATATTGCGCAATCGTCGCCGGTCGACGGGTTCGATTCCAGGCTGACCGGCGTCAACGACTATGCCGGGATCGAAGGGGCGGACGTCTGCATCGTCACCGCCGGCGTGCCGCGCAAGCCGGGCATGAGCCGCGACGATCTGCTCGGCATCAACCTCAAGGTCATGGAACAGGTCGGCGCCGGCCTGAAGAAGTACGCGCCGAAGGCCTTCGTCATCTGCATCACCAATCCGCTGGATGCGATGGTCTGGGCGCTGCAGAAGTTTTCCGGCCTGCCCAACACCCATGTCGTGGGCATGGCCGGCGTGCTTGACAGCGCTCGCTTCCGCTATTTCCTGGCCGAGGAGTTCAAGGTCTCGGTCGAGGACGTCACCGCCTTCGTGCTCGGCGGCCATGGCGATTCCATGGTGCCGATGATCCGCTATTCGACGGTTGCAGGCATTCCTCTGCCCGATCTCGTCAAGATGGGCTGGACCTCGAAGGAGAAGCTCGACCAAATCGTGCAGCGCACCCGCGACGGCGGCGCCGAGATCGTCGGCCTGTTGAAGACCGGCTCGGCCTATTATGCGCCGGCCGCATCGGCGATCTCGATGGCCGAAGCCTATCTCAAGGACAAGAAGCGTGTGCTGCCTTGCGCGGCCCACCTTTCCGGCCAGTATGGCGTGAAGAACACCTATGTCGGCGTTCCCGTGGTGATCGGCGCCGGTGGCGTCGAGCGCGTCATCGAGATCGAGCTTTCCAAGCCAGAGCAGAAGATGTTCGATAGCTCGGTAGCGGCGGTGCAAGGCCTGACCGAGGCCTGCGTCAAGATCGCGCCGCAACTCGCCTCGAAGTGAACCCCAGCAGCTGATCCGGAGACGATCCAGATGAACATCCATGAATATCAGGGCAAGGCGCTGCTGAAGGGCTTTGGCGCGCCGGTGGCCCAAGGCGTGCCGGTGTTCAAGGCCGATGAGGCGGAAGCCGCCGCCAAGGCGCTGCCCGGCCCGCTCTATGTGGTGAAGAGCCAGATCCATGCCGGCGGCCGCGGCAAGGGCAAGTTCAAGGAGCTCGGGCCTGACGCCAAGGGCGGCGTGCGGCTGGCCAAGTCGGTCGCCGACGTCGTCGCCAACGCCAACGAGATGCTCGGCCACACGCTGGTGACCAAGCAAACCGGCCCGGCCGGCAAGCAGGTCAACCGGCTCTATATCGAGGATGGCGCCGATATCGAGCGCGAGCTCTATCTGTCTGTTCTGGTCGACCGTTCGGTCGGCCGCATCGCCTTCGTCGTCTCGACCGAAGGCGGCATGGACATCGAGGCGGTCGCCCACGACACGCCGGAAAAGATCATCACCGTCGCCATCGATCCGGAAAAGGGCGTTACCGCGGATGACGTGAAGAAACTCAATGGCGCGCTGAAGCTCGACGGCGATGCTGCCAGGGACGGCGGCACGCTGTTCCCGATCCTCTACAAGGCCTTCGTCGAGAAGGACATGAGCCTGCTCGAGGTCAATCCCCTGATCGTCATGAAGAACGGCCGGCTGCGCGTCCTCGACGCCAAGGTGTCGTTCGACAACAACGCGCTGTTTCGCCATCCGGATGTGCTCGAGCTGCGCGACACCACCGAAGAGGACGAGAAGGAGATCGAGGCGTCGAAATACGACCTCGCCTATGTCGCGCTCGACGGCAATATCGGCTGCATGGTCAATGGCGCCGGCCTCGCCATGGCGACGATGGACATCATCAAGCTCTACGGCGCCGAGCCGGCCAACTTTCTCGATGTCGGCGGCGGCGCGTCGAAAGAAAAGGTGACGGCGGCCTTCAAGATCATCACCAGGGATCCGGCGGTCAAGGGCATCCTGATCAACATCTTCGGCGGCATCATGAAATGCGACATCATCGCCGAGGGCGTCATCGCCGCGGTCAAGGAAGTCGGCCTGAAAGTGCCGCTGGTCGTGCGCCTGGAAGGCACCAATGCCGAACTCGGCAAGAAGATCATCAACGACAGCGGCCTCAACGTCGTGTCAGCCGACGATCTTGACGACGCGGCCAAGAAGATCGTGGCGGCGGTGAAGGGCTGATCAAGTGCCTCCACGCAAGATAAACCTCGTCGAGGCTGCGGATGCGAAGATCGCGGATGTCTTCGATCCGCATATCGCCGGCGACGTCAATGACAGCCAGGCGAAGGTCGCCAAGTTCGGCGCGGTTTTCGACTGGCACGCCCATGACAACGAAGACGAAGCCTTCCTCGTGCTGCGCGGCCGCATCGCCATCGATTTCCGCGACGGTCCGGTCGAGCTCGGCGAAGGCGATTTCATCGTCGTGCCGCGCGGCGTCGAGCACCGGCCGCGTTCGCTGACACCGGAACCGGTGGTGCTGATGTTCGAGCCGGCGACGACGCTCAACACCGGCAACGCCAAGAGCGCTCTCACCGTCACCGACCTGAAGCGGCTCTGAACCATGAACGCGGCCTCCTTCTCCTCGCTCTCGCCCGATCACCAGCGCCTGCAGGCGCTGGTCGGCGCGTGGCGTGGCGAGGAAGAGGTCGCGGACACACAATGGGCCGATGGGGGCTCAGCGACTTCGGAAGTACTGGCAGAGGCACAGTTCGGCGGCCTGTTCGTAGTGCAACGCTATCGCCAGCGCCGCGACGGGACGATTTCGTTCGGCGCGCACAGCGTGTTCGGCTTCGACCGGCAAAACAGCCTTGTCACCATGCATCAGTTCGATTCGATGGGCTTTGTGCCGGCCTCGCCGGCCTCCGGCACGTGGGAGGGCAACACACTGACGCTGTTGCGCTCGTCGCCGCGCGGGGCCGCACGCGTGACCTACGCTTTCGACGGCAGCGACAGCTATCGCATGCGACTGCAATTCCAGCCCGTCGGCAGCGACGGCTGGCAAGACATGGTGAGCGGCCTCTACCGGCGCGTCCCGCCTTCCGTTTTGGGGGATGGCTGAGCGATGGAGATCCTGGGCAAAGCGGTTGAAGAAAGACACATAATCACACATATATTGGCTGTGTGTTTATGTGGAGACGAGCGATGAAGAACGTCACCCTGGCCATGGACGAGGCACTGCTTGAGAAGGCGCGAGGCCTTGCCGGACGTCGCAAGACGACGCTCAACGCCCTCATTCGTTCACTGCTTGCGCATGAAGTCGAGCAGGAAGATCGGATTGCCTGGGCCAAGGCGGGAATGAAGCGGCTTATGGACGAGGCTGCGAAACGGAGCGACAGCGCCGACACCCCCTACAAGTGGGATCGAAGGGACGCCTATGCCGACCGGGAAGATCGACTGCTTTCTCGACACGAACGTCCTGATCTACGCGGCTTCGGAGAAGAATCGTGACCCACGTCGCGCGCCAATCGCAGAAGACCTGGTATCGAGCACTATCTTTGGCGTGTCGGGGCAAACCTTGGCCGAATTCACAGCGGTGGCGCGAGGAAAATCCCTTCTGGGGGATGATCTGCTCGACCAATGGCTGGTCCTCCTCGGCACTTGTCCGCTGGTGCCTGTCGACGAAAGCTATGTTCGCGCAGGACTGGACCTCGCCCGCCGCTACGGAATTCACTACTACGACGCCGCGCTTCTTGCCGCAGCCGGATATCTCGGCGCGCCGATTTTCTACACCGAAGATCTCAACCACAACCAGGTTTATGGCTCGGTGCGAGCCGTCAATCCTTTCTTGTAATCGCTGAATTCAGAGGCGTTCTCACCATGTCCATTCTCGTCGACAAGAACACAAAGGTGCTCGTGCAGGGCCTGACCGGCAAGACCGGCACCTTCCACACCGAACAGGCGCTGGCCTATCACGGGACCAAGATGGTCGGCGGCATCCATCCCAAGAAGGGCGGCGAGACCTGGACCGGCGCCAAGGGCGAGAACCTGCCGATCTTCGCCACCGTCGCCGAGGGCAAGGCCAAGACCGGCGCCAACGCTTCCGTCGTCTATGTGCCGCCGGCGGGTGCTGCCGAAGCCATCATCGAGGCCATCGAGGCCGAAATCCCGCTCATCGTCTGCATCACCGAAGGCATTCCCGTCATGGACATGATCAAGGTCAAGGCGCGACTCGACCGTTCGACGTCGCGGCTGATCGGCCCGAACTGTCCCGGCGTGCTCACCCCCGACGAATGCAAGATCGGCATCATGCCCGGGAACATCTTCCGCAAGGGTTCGGTCGGTGTTGTTTCGCGCTCGGGAACGCTTACCTATGAAGCCGTGTTCCAGACCACCAATGTCGGCCTCGGCCAGACCACCGCTGTCGGCATCGGTGGCGATCCCGTCAAAGGCACCGAATTCATCGACGTGCTCGAAATGTTCCTCGCCGACGACGAGACCAAGTCGATCATCATGATCGGCGAGATCGGCGGCTCGGCCGAGGAAGACGCCGCGCAGTTTCTCAAGGACGAGGCCAAACGCGGCCGCCGCAAGCCGATGGCGGGCTTCATCGCCGGACGCACGGCGCCGGCCGGCCGCACCATGGGCCATGCGGGCGCGGTTATCTCGGGCGGCAAGGGCGGCGCCGAAGACAAGATCGCGGCAATGGAATCGGCCGGGATAAAAGTTTCGCCATCGCCGGCCCGGCTGGGCACGACGCTGGTCGAGGCAATTAAGGGCTAGTGAGTAGTCAATAGTGAGTAGTGAAAAGGGAAGAACGGGTGAGTAGCAGCTGAACGGGAAAGTCTTCATTTTTCCTACTCCTTACTGACTACTCACTATTCCCCTCGAAAGGAGACGGAGCCAGGCTCCGCAGACAAAATGGCACGACAAGATCAGGCCAACGACCAATTTTCGCTCACCTCTTTCCTCTATGGCGGCAATGCCGATTATATCGACGCGCTCTATGCGGCGTATGAGGACGATCCAGCCTCGGTCAATCCCGAATGGCAGGAGTTCTTCGCCGGCCTGAAGGACGATGCCGGGGATGTCCGCAAGAACGCCAAGGGCGCCTCGTGGGCCAAGCCCTCCTGGCCTCTGCAGGCCAATGGCGAGCTGGTGTCGGCGCTCGACGGCAATTGGGGCCTGGTCGAAAAGCACATCGAAAAGAAGGTCAAGGAGAAGGCTGCCGCCAACGGTGCCGCCCCTTCCGACGCCGACGTGCACCAGGCGACGCGCGATTCCGTGCGCGCCATCATGATGATCCGCGCCTATCGCATGCGCGGCCATCTGCACGCCAATCTCGACCCGCTCGGCATCGCCACGCTCGAGGACTATAACGAGCTGTCGCCGGAGAATTACGGCTTCACCGAAGCCGACTACGACCGGCCGATCTTCCTCGATAATGTGCTAGGGCTCGAATTCGGCACCATCCGTCAGATGCTCGACATCCTGACCCGCACCTATTGCTCGACGCTCGGCGTCGAGTTCATGCACATCTCCGATCCGGAAGAGAAGGCCTGGATCCAGGCGCGCATCGAGGGCGCTGACAAGGAGATCTCCTTCACCGCGACCGGCAAGAAGGCGATCCTGCAGAAACTGATCGAGGCCGAGGGCTTCGAGCAGTTCGCCGACGTCAAGTTCAAAGGCACCAAGCGCTTCGGCCTCGACGGCGGCGAAGCGCTGATCCCGGCGCTGGAACAGATTGTCAAGCGCGGCGGTCAGCTCGGGCTGAAGGAGATCGTGCTCGGCATGGCGCATCGCGGCCGCCTCAACGTACTCTCCCAGGTGATGGCCAAGCCGCATCGCGCCATCTTCCACGAATTCAAGGGCGGCTCGGCCGCACCCGACGAGGTCGAGGGCTCGGGCGACGTCAAATACCATCTTGGCGCCTCGTCGGACCGCGAGTTCGACGGCAACAAGGTGCATCTGTCGCTGACCGCCAATCCCTCGCATCTTGAAATCGTCGACCCGGTGGTGATGGGCAAGGCGCGCGCCAAGCAGGATTATCTGTTCGGCCGTGGCCGCGAGGAGATCGTGCCGCTGGAAGAGCGGGCCAAGGTGCTGCCGCTTTTGCTGCATGGCGACGCCGCCTTTGCCGGCCAGGGCGTCATTGCCGAAATCCTCGGCCTGTCCGGCCTGCGCGGCCACCGCGTTGCCGGCACGCTGCATTTCATCATCAACAACCAGATCGGCTTCACCACCAATCCGCGCTTCTCGCGCTCGTCGCCCTACCCGTCCGACGTCGCCAAGATGATCGAGGCGCCGATCTTCCACGTCAACGGCGACGATCCGGAGGCCGTGGTGCACGCCGCCAAGGTGGCGATCGAATTCCGCATGAAGTTCCACAAGCCTGTCGTGGTCGACATGTTCTGCTACCGCCGCTTTGGCCACAATGAGGGCGACGAGCCGGCCTTCACGCAGCCGATCATGTATCGCAACATCCGCACCCACAAGACGACGGTGCAGATCTATGCAGACCGGCTGATCGCCGAAGGGCACATGACGCAGGCCGAGTTCGACAAGCTCAAGGCCGACTGGCGGGAGCATCTGGAATCCGAGTGGGAAGTCGGCCAGCACTACAAGCCCAACAAGGCCGACTGGCTGGACGGCGCCTGGTCGGGCCTGCGCACGGCCGACAACCAGGACGAACAGCGGCGCGGCAAGACCGCGGTGCCGGCCAAGACACTGAAGGAGATCGGCAAGAAGCTGACCGAAGTGCCGAAAGATTTCGAGGCGCACAAGACGATCATCCGCTTCCTCGAAAACCGCCGCCAGGCCATCGAATCCGGCGAAGGCATCGATTGGTCGACGGCCGAGGCGCTGGCTTTTGGCGCCATCCTGCTCGACGGCAACCCGATCCGCCTCTCCGGGCAGGATTCGGAGCGCGGTACCTTCTCGCAGCGCCATTCCGTGCTCTACGACCAGCGCGACGAGACCCGCTACATCCCGCTCAACAATCTGTCGGCGGCGCAGGCCGGCTATGAGGTCATCAACTCAATGCTGTCCGAAGAAGCCGTGCTCGGCTTCGAATATGGCTACAGCCTGGCCGAGCCTAAGGCGCTGACGTTGTGGGAAGCTCAGTTCGGCGACTTCGCCAACGGCGCCCAGGTGGTGTTCGACCAGTTCATATCCAGCGGAGAGCGCAAGTGGCTCCGGATGTCGGGCCTCGTCTGCCTGCTGCCGCATGGCTATGAAGGCCAGGGACCGGAACATTCGTCTGCCCGGCTCGAGCGTTTCCTGCAGCTCTGCGCCGAGGACAACATGCAAGTGGCCAACTGCACGACGCCGGCCAACTACTTCCATATATTGCGCCGGCAGTTGAAGCGCGACTTCCGCAAGCCGCTGATCCTGATGACGCCGAAGTCGCTGCTGCGCCACAAGCGGGCGGTGTCGACGCTGCCGGAAATGTCGGGCGAAAGCTCGTTCCACCGGCTGCTGTGGGACGATGCCCAGCTCTTGCCCAACCAGGCCATCAAGCTGACCAAGGATTCCAAGATCCGCCGTGTCGTGCTGTGCTCGGGCAAGGTCTATTACGACCTCTACGAGGAGCGTGAGAAGCGTGGCATCAACGACATCTATCTGCTGCGCGTCGAACAGCTCTACCCGTTCCCGGCCAAGGCGTTGATCACCGAATTGTCGCGCTTCCGCAATGCCGAAATGGTGTGGTGCCAGGAGGAACCCAAGAACATGGGCGCCTGGTCGTTCATCGACCCGTATCTGGAATGGGTGCTGGCGCATATCGACGCCAAGCACCAGCGGGTGCGCTACACCGGCCGGCCGGCATCCGCCTCGCCGGCGACCGGGCTTATGTCCAAGCATCTCGCCCAGCTCGCCGCCTTGCTCGAAGACGCGCTCGGCGAGTAGGCAGAGTTGAGCGAATAGAACAGACAGACAACAAACGGACAGGCACAATGGCTACCGAAATCCGCGTTCCCACTCTCGGCGAATCCGTCACCGAGGCAACCATCGGCAAATGGTTCAAGAAGGTGGGCGATGCCATTGCCGCCGACGAGCCGCTGGTCGAGCTCGAAACCGACAAGGTGACGGTCGAGGTTCCCTCGCCAGGCGCCGGAACCTTGGGCGAGATCGCCGCCAAGGAGGGCGAGACGGTCGGGGTCGGCGCTCTTCTGGGCTCGATTTCGGCCGGTGGCGCCGCCGCACCGGTCACCAAGCCGCAGGCCGTGGCGCAGGCATCGAGCCCCGACGCCGCGCAGACCACCAAACAGGCCGCCGCCGAGACCGCCAAGGTCGCAGGCGACGCCGGTCCGGTCGAGCCGCGCACCATGCCGCCGGCGCCGGCAGCGGCGAAACTGATCGCCGAGAACAATCTGTCGGTCGACCAGCTTTCCGGCTCCGGCAAGCGCGGCCAGGTGCTGAAGGGCGACGTGCTGGACGCCATCTCCAAGGGTGCGCCGTCGCAGCCGGCCGAGACGCCGAAGGCGGCCCCGGCCCCGGCAGCGCCGGTTGCTGCCCGTGCGCCGTCCTCAGGCAACGACGCGGCGCGCGAGGAGCGCGTGCGCATGACCAAGCTGCGCCAGACCATCGCGCGCCGGCTCAAGGAAGCGCAGTCGACCGCCGCCATGCTCACCACCTTCAACGAGGTGGACATGTCAGCGGTGATGGCGCTCAGGACCAAGTACAAGGACGTGTTCGAGAAGAAGCACGGCGTGAAGCTCGGCTTCATGGGTTTCTTCACCAAGGCCGTCACGCACGCGCTGAAGGAAATCCCCTCGGTCAACGCCGAGATCGATGCCACCGATATCATCTTCAAGAACTACGCCCATATCGGCGTCGCCGTCGGCACCGAGAAGGGTCTGGTCGTTCCGGTGGTGCGCGATGCCGACCAGATGTCTATCGCCGAGATCGAGAAGGAGATCGGCCGGCTCGGCATCGCCGCGCGCGACGGCAAGCTGTCGGTCGCCGACATGCAGGGCGGCACGTTCACGATTTCCAATGGCGGCGTCTACGGGTCGCTGATGTCCACGCCGATCCTCAACGCGCCGCAGTCGGGTATTCTGGGCATGCACAAGATCCAGGACCGGCCCGTGGTGGTCGGCGGCCAGATCGTGATCCGGCCGATGATGTATCTGGCGCTGAGCTACGATCACCGCATCGTCGACGGCAAGGAAGCGGTGACCTTCCTGGTGCGCGTCAAGGAAAGCCTGGAGGATCCGGAACGGCTGGTGCTTGATCTGTGAGGCGGTCGGATGGCGGCTCGCGGTCGGAGTAGCCAATAATGGCCCTGTTCCCTGGGCCTGCCAGACCGATAGCGCTGGCGGCCGGTATGGCATTCGCCGCTGTCCACGCTAATGCCGCATGCCCGGCCGAACTCGCCGTCTACGGCGATGTCCAGAGCGGCAGTGAGATCAATTTTACGCCGACCGGCACGTCGGCGACCGTCACCAACACGTTCCGCTTGATCCTCGACAACGATGTGGTGCTGAACGGCATCGTCCAATGGAACGAAGGTGTTTCGCGGCCGAACGGGGCGCTGATGTACAAATGCCCGGGAGGCGACGTTACCGGCACCGAGCTTGCCGCCTGCACCTTGTGGAACGGCGTCATCTATACGTCGGATGAAAAGGGCAGCATCGGCCTGTTGCCGGCCGAAGGCGTCGAAGCACCGAAGACGCTGATCCTGCCCGATCTCGGTCCGGTGTTGCATCAATCCACCGCCTATGGCGGCGCCGGGTTTTCGAAAGTGCCGTCGGACGTGTTTGCCTTGAAGGGATGCCAGGAATGAGCGGGACGCAAAAGGTGCTGCTGGTCACCGGTGGCAGCCGCGGCATCGGCGCCGCGATCTGCCGGCTCGGGTCGAAGGCTGGCTATCGCGTAGCGGTCAACTACACCTCCAACCAGACCGCCGCCGAGGCGCTGGTCGGCGAAATCAAGGCCGCAGGCGGCGAGGCCTTTGCGGTCAGGGGCGATGTCGGCGTCGAATCCGATATCGTTGCCATGTTTGAAGCCGTCGACCGCGGCTATGGCCGGCTCGATGCTTTCGTCAACAATGCCGGCATCGTCGACGTCAAGGCGCGGGTCGATGAGATGGATGTTTCACGGCTGGAGCGCATGATGCGCATCAATGTCGTGGGGTCGTTCCTCTGCGCCCGCGAAGCGGTGAAGCGGATGTCGAGCCGTCACGGTGGGTCGGGTGGATCCATCGTCAACATCTCGTCGGCTGCGGCAGTTCTGGGCTCGCCGGGCGAATATGTCGATTACGCCGCGTCCAAGGGCGCGATCGACACCTTCACCATGGGGCTCGCCCGCGAGGTGGCGCTGGAAGGCATCCGCGTCAATGCGGTGCGGCCGGGCATCATCGATACCGAAATCCATGCCTCGGGTGGACAGCCGGACCGGATAGAACGGTTCCGCGATCTTCTGCCGATGAAAAGAGCCGGCACCGCGGATGAAGTCGCGGGCGCGGTTCTCTACCTGTTGTCCGATGCCGCGTCCTATACGACCGGCGCGATCCTGAATGTCAGCGGCGGCCGCTGAGCGCCCCAAGAAAAGGGAAACAAACATGGCTTATGACGTCGTAATCATCGGCTCGGGACCGGGCGGCTATGTCTGCGCCATCAAGGCGGCGCAGCTCGGGCTGAAGGTCGCGGTGGTCGAGAAGAACCCGACCTTCGGCGGCACCTGCCTCAACATCGGCTGCATTCCGTCCAAGGCGTTGCTGCATGCCTCCGAGATGTTCGCCGAAGCCGGCCACTCCTTCGACACACTGGGTATCGAAGTGACACCGAAGCTCAATTTGAAGAAGATGATGGCGCACAAGGACGCCACGGTGACGGCGAACGTCAACGGCGTCGCCTTCCTGTTCAAGAAGAACAAGATCGATAGTTTTCGCGGCATCGGCACGGTGGTCGCGGCGGGCAAGGTGTCGGTGACGAGCGAGGACGGCAAGGTCGAGGAAATCGAGACGAAGAACATCGTCATCGCCACCGGCTCGGATGTCGCCGGCATTCCTGGCGTCACGGTCGACTTCGACGAAAAAGTCATCGTGTCCTCGACCGGCGCGCTGTCGCTGGACAAGGTGCCCGGCCATCTCGTCGTGGTCGGCGGCGGCGTCATCGGGCTCGAGCTCGGCTCGGTCTGGGCGCGGCTCGGCGCCAAGGTCACCGTGGTCGAATTCCTCGACACCATCCTCGGCGGTATGGACGGTGAGGTCTCCAAGCAATTCCAGCGGCTGCTCTCCAAGCAGGGCTTCGAATTCAGGCTCGGCGCCAAGGTCACCGGCGTCGCCAAGGCCAAGAAGGGCGCCAGCGTCACTTTCGAGCCTGTGAAAGGCGGCGCGGCCGAGACGATCGAGGCCGATATGGTGCTGATCGCCACCGGCCGCCGCGCTTTCGCCGACAGCCTGGGCCTGAAGGAAGCGGGCGTCGAGGTCGATGAGCGCGGCCGGGTCAAGACGGACGCGCACCTGAGGACCAACGTACCAGGCATCTATGCCATCGGCGATGTCATCGCCGGGCCGATGCTGGCGCACAAGGCCGAGGATGAGGGCGTAGCGGTCGCCGAGACGATTGCCGGCCAGGCCGGCCATGTGAACTACGACGTCATTCCGAGCGTCGTCTACACCAGCCCGGAGATCGCTTCGGTCGGCAAGACCGAGGAAGAATTGAAGAAGGCCGGCATCGACTACAAGGTCGGGAAATTCCCGTTCACCGCCAATGGCCGGGCGCGCGCCATGCTGCACACCGACGGCTTCGTCAAGATCCTGGTCGATAAGGCCACCGACCGCGTGCTCGGCGTTCACATCGTCGGCTTCGGCGCCGGCGAGATGATCCACGAGGCGGCGGTGCTGATGGAATTCGGCGGCTCGTCGGAAGATCTCGCCCGCACCTGTCATGCCCATCCGACCATGTCGGAAGCAGTGAAGGAAGCGGCATTGGCGACGTTCTTCAAGCCGATCCATATTTAGAACGATCCAGGAAAATCATGAAACGGTTTTCCCGGGCAAGCGCGTAACGCTTCCCTTGAGGGAATTGCCTCCTTGCCTGCCCCAAACAGAACGGCCCACCGGAAGGCGGGCCGTTCTTCGTTGAAAGCCGTGGCCCGATTACTGGGCCGGTGCGGGAGCTGGGGCCGGCGCAGGAGCCGGTGTCGCCGGTGCAGGGGCCGGCGCGGGTGCTGGGGCAGGGGCAGGGGCAGGAGCCGGTTCGGCGGGCTTCATCGGCTCCGTGGGCGCTGGCGCCGGGGCCGGTGTGCTCGCGGCGGGCGGTTCGGTCGCCGGATGCTCACCACTTCTTCCGAAAACATAATACGCGACAATCGCCAGAATAACGACGACCAATGCAATCAGCCAAGGGCTGCCGCCGCCACCTGATCTGGGCGTGTCGTTTGATGGATTCGCCATAAAAGTGTCCTCCGTGGATGAAAATGATCAATCAACAGCCATCAACGCGCAACCGTTGATGGGGTTTCACGCTAGGGAAGGAAAGCGCCGAAAACGCGGCGCCTGATTCCTCCGCTGCCCACGCGACTCAATCGACAGCGGTGACAGTATAGCCGGCTTTGCGGAAATCCTCGACCAGGCCCTCGGGACCGGGCAGATGCAGCGCGCCGACGGCGATGAAGGCACTGCCTTTGGCGAGGAATGGTCCGGCATGATCGACCATCGCCTTGTTGCGGCTGGTGATCATGGTCTGCTCGAACGCCGCATAGCCTGTCGCGTCGCCCGTCTCGCCGGGCAGCACGGCGCGAAACAGCGGCCAAAACATGCCGGTCTCGCCGCGCTGGTAGAGCACGATCATGGTTTCGTTGACGTCGTTCATCTTGTCGCCGAGCTTCAGCGTGTCGACCAGTCCCTTCATGTGGAACGCCATCGGCAGCGAAGCCATGGCGCGCAGCTGGTCGACGACGGTTTCCAGCCCTTCGACGGATTTGCCGGAGGCCTTGGCATCCTCGGCAAGCTTGACGTCGAGCACCGGCACGCCGCCGGCCTTGCGGGCGAGCTCGCAGGCTGGAAGCGCCACCATGGCCGACAGCATCCACGGCTTCATCTTGGCGACGGTTGCCGGCGGGATGCCGCGTTCGTCGAGCGCCTTGTCGACCGCCGCGGCGTCGTCGGGCGACAGCAGCGACGACAGCGTGGTGCTGTCGGTGAACATCATCAGCTCCGGCTGCTTGAGCAGGGCCGCCATCATCTTCTGCTGGTCGAGCACTTCGGTGGTCTCGATGACGATGGTGCCGGCGCCGTCATAGGCCTTCTGCGCCGCCGGCGGCAGCGCTGTGACGCGCGGGTCGGTCATATGCATGGTGCCGAACAGGAAGGACGGCTGTTCGCCCGTCTTCTCCAGCTTCCACAGCAGGCCCTTGCCGTTCGGCGTTGCGGCGGCTTCCGCCTCGATCTTGCGGTAGGTGGACGGGTCACTTTTCTGCAACGCCGACAGCATGTCGGCGCCGGTGCAGGACGGGATTTCGGCATGCGCCTTGCCCGCCGCAAACAACAGGACGGCGAGCAGAGACAGGAAGAACAGCACATGGAACGCCAGGAGCAGCTTCAGCGAGAAGAGCGCAGCGCGGTCGGCGATGACGATGACCCGTTTCATGGTCCTTTCCTAAGCTGGAAAAACGGCAAAACGGTTAACCCGGAGAACGAAATTGTCTTCGGTTCAATCAGTTTTGACTATCGCTCGAATTACTGAACGGCTTGCGGTTGGTTGAGCCGCCCACCCCTCATCATCCCGTGGCGAAGTCCGGAAGCCTCGCGCAACCCCAATACTTCACGCCCTCGGGTGAGCCGATTCATAGATCTCCAACAGCCTCGACGTATCGACGCCGGTGTAGATCTGCGTGGTCGACAGGCTGGCATGGCCGAGCAGTTCCTGGATGGTGCGCAGGTCGCCGCCGCGGCCGAGCAGATGCGTGGCGAAGGAATGGCGCAAGGCGTGCGGCGTTGCGGTGTCCGGCAGGTTGAGCGCCGAGCGCAGCTTGGCCATCTCGCGCTGGACGATGGCCGGGTTGAGCGGGCCGCCGCGCGCGCCGCGAAACAACCGGCCCTTGGGGTCGAGATGGTAGGGGCACAGCCGGCGGTATTCGGCAACCGCCCTGAGCGCCACCGGCAGCACCGGCACCAGCCGCGTCTTGCCGCCCTTGCCGGTGACGCGCAGCACCGTGTCGGCCTCCGACGCCAGTTCGGCGCCGGCAAGGCCGAGCGCCTCGGAAATGCGCAGGCCCGAGCCGTAGAGCAGCGTCAGCACGGCGGCGTTGCGGGCGGCGATCCAGGGTTCCTCCGCCAATTGACCCTCGACGGAAACGACATGTTTTGCGTCACTGGCCGTCAGCGGTTTCGGCAGTGACTTTGGTTGGCGAGGCGCGCGCAGGGCCGCCGCGCCCGCTGCGTTGGCGAGACCACGCCGTTCCAGAAAGCGCAAGAGTGAGCGAATGCCGGCCAGCCCCCGGCCGAGCGTGCGGGCGCCTGCGCCTTCATTGCGGCGGGCGGCGAGAAAGCCGCGCAGGTCGGCCGGGCGCAGATCGGCGATGTCGGCTATGCCGGGCGGGCCGCCATTATGACCCGTCAGGAAATGCAGGAACTGCCTGGTGTCGCGCTCGTAGGCTTCCACCGTCTCGGGCGACAGCCGACGTTCTCGCGCGAGCATCTTGAGCCAGCTTTCGCGCGCCGCCTGGAGGTCGGGCTTTGCCGGGATAAGGAATTCCTGCATGGCGTCGTTCCGGTTCGCCGTCATTTTCCGGCAGCCGGGTTAGGAAGCGGTGAAGAGGCGTCATTGAAATGACAATCCGGTGGGGCTAGGAGTCGACCGGCGGCAAGTCAAAACCGTGGTGATTGGCCAAACGGGGTATCCGCAAATAGAGAGTTGCAGGGACGAGACCCGTGAGCCTTTCTGAACTGCCGTCGGTTTTGATCACAGTAACGGAAGGGATCCACGGGTCTGCGCAGTCGCTTCGTGCCTGCTCCGCCCGTGGATGACGAAGGTAAAAGCGCGCCATGAGCAAGCCCCAGAACCCCGTCCAGATGGCCGTGATCGGCGCCGCCCACGGCATCAAGGGCGAATTGCGCGTCAAAACCTTCACCGGCGATCCGCTGGCGCTCGCCGATTACGGGCCGCTTTATGCGAAGGACGGCCGCGCCTTCCAGATCATCGACATAAGGCCCGCCAACACCGTGGTCGTGGTGCGCTTCAAGGGCGTCAGCGACCGCAACGCGGCCGAGGCGCTGGCCGGCACGGAGCTGTTCGTCGATCGCTCCATGCTGCCCGATGACGGCGAGGAAGACGAATTCTATCATGCCGACCTGATCGGTCTGGAGGTTCGGGACGATACGGGAGCCGTCCTTGGTAAGGTCGTCGCCGTGCACAATTTCGGCGGCGGCGACATCCTCGATGTGACGCTGGCCGGACGCAAGGGCGTGTTGATCCCGTTCACGCAGGCCGCGGTGCCCGAAGTGTCCATCGCCGAGGGTTTTGTGCGCGTCAACCAGGCGGCGGCCGGACTGGTCGAGGACGAGGACGGCGAAGCGCCGCGCGAGGAAGGCTTCGACCCGAAGGGCAGGCCGCGCGGCCCGAGGGACGCCGGGGGCAACCGGTGAGCTTCTCCGCCTCCGTGCTTACGCTCTACCCGGAAATGTTTCCGGGTCTGCTTGGCCTGTCGCTGGCCGGGCGGGCGCTGGAGGCCGGTACATGGTCGCTGCAGGCGATCCAGATCCGCGACTTCGCAACCGACCGCCACCGCACTGTCGACGACACGCCGGCCGGCGGCGGCGCCGGCATGGTCATGCGCGCCGATGTCTTGGCCAGGGCGATCGACCATGCCTCGCCCGAAGGCGATTTGCGGCCACGGCTGCTGATGAGCCCGCGTGGAAAGCCGCTGACGCAGGCGCGCGTGCGCGAACTGGCCGCCGGGCCGGGCGCCGTCATCCTGTGCGGCCGCTTCGAAGGCATCGACCAGCGGGTGATCGACGCGCGAGGATTGGAGGAAGTCTCGGTCGGAGACTTCATTCTGTCCGGTGGCGAGCCGGCGGCGCTTGTGCTGCTCGACGCGGTCGTGCGGCTGCTGCCCGGCGTCATGGGCAATGCCGTGTCGGGTGAAGAAGAGAGCTTTGAAAACGGCCTGCTCGAACACCCGCACTACACGCGGCCGCAGGATTTCGAGGGCCGGCCTATTCCCGAGGTGCTGACCTCGGGCAACCACGGCAAGATCGCGGCGTGGCGGCGGGCACAGTCGGAGAAGCTGACTCGAGAACGGCGGCCGGACTTGCTCGGCTCTCCTCAGCCCTTGGCGAAATAGTAGAAAGCCAGGAACAGCCCGACCGCGACGACGAAGCCACGCACCACGTTCTGCGGCACGCGCTTGGCGATCCACACGCCGGCATAGCCGCCCAACGCGCCGCCGGGGATCATGATGATCGCTTGCGGCCAGGCGACGACGCCACCCGAGACGAAGACGACGATGGCGACCGCTGCGATGACCATGGCCAGCATGTTTTTCAGCGCGTTCAGGCGGTGGTAGTCGCCGGCCTGGGTCAGGCCGAGCGTCGCCAGCATCATCACGCCCATGCCGGCCCCGAAGAAGCCGCCATAGATGGCGGTGACGAACTGCGCCAGCGAGCCGGCCAACGAGCCCACAGAAGCCTCATGCCCCGGCTTGGGTGCGGGCTTCAGCCACGGCCCGGCGGCGAACAGCGCCGTCGCGGCCAGCAGCAGCCACGGCACCAGGACGCGAAATGACGGATTGTCCAGCGCCAGCAGGATGAGTGCGCCGGCCAGTGCGCCGAGCGCCGATATCAGGCAGAGCAACAGGGCGCCACGCCAGAAATGGCGGATGTCGTCCCGGTAGGCCAGCGTCGAGGTGATGTAGCCAGGAAATTGCGTCACCGAGGAGGTCGCGTTGGCGACGATCGGCGGCAGGCCGACCAAGGTCATGGCACCGAAGGTGATGAAGGTGCCGCCGCCCGCGACCGCATTGGCGGCGCCGGAAAGAAAACCCGCCATGAATAGCAGGACCGCGTCGAAAAAGGACATGAGGATGCCGCCGGAGAACTATGGTTGCCCCGCCTTAGGCAGCTTGAAGGGCCCTTGCAACCCGGTAGTGGACAGATACGATGGTGCACGCGAGCAAAAAAGACGCGGCCAAGACGTGACAAAGCGTCGAAATAGCTGTATGTGCCCGCCGAACCGGGAGAAATCTGCCGGACCCGTCAACAATGGCGGTGTAGTCGCCCCTGCCCGATGTTTTCGAACAAAGGGCATAGCCTAGCGGTCATTGGAACTGCAAGGCGAGCGCCGGGCGCTCTGACTGTCGGAAGAACAAGAAGTGGATTATTGAGATGGATCTCATCCGTCAGATCGAGGCCGAACAGGCCGCCAAGATCGAAGCAAAGCGCAAGCTTCCCGAATTCCAGCCCGGCGACACCGTGCGCGTCCAGGTCCGCGTGACCGAAGGCACCCGCACCCGCGTCCAGGCATATGAAGGCGTCGTCATCGCCCGTGCCGGTTCGGGCTTCCAGGAAAATTTCACCGTCCGCAAGATCTCCTACGGCGAAGGCGTCGAGCGCGTGTTCCCGGTGTTTTCGCCAATGGTCGAAGGCGTCGAGATCGTGCGTCGCGGCAAGGTGCGTCGTGCCAAGCTCTATTACCTGCGCGACCGTCGCGGCAAGTCGGCCCGTATTTCGGAGAACACCGGCGTGCGCGCCCGCAAGCTCAATGATGAGGAGCGCGATGCGCTGAACGCCGAGAAGGCGCGCATCGAGGCCGAGAAGGTTGCCGCCGCGCAGGCGCTGGCCGCCGAGACAGCCGCCAAGGAAGCCGCCGAGAAGAAGGCCGCCGACGAGGCCGCGAAGGCTGCGGAAGCCGCCGCCGCCGAATAAGGTTTAGACAGATATTCTTAAAAAAGGCGGCTTCGGCCGCCTTTTTTCGTTTCGGAGCCCGCCTTTTGCCAAATGCGGGCTTCCAAAGCGGGATTGATTTCTATAATACGATAGACTAAATAATCGTGTACAATCTAATTTTCGGAGACTTGATATGACCGCACTCTATTCGACCCAGGCTCGTGCCGTCGGCGGCCGCGCCGGCCACGTCCAGACCGATGACGGCCTGCTCAGCCTCGATCTCGCAATGCCGAAGGAGCTTGGCGGCAAGGGTGGCGCCACCAATCCCGAACAGCTTTTCGCCGCCGGCTATGCCGCTTGCTTCGAAAGCGCCATGCGGTTTCTCGCCGGCAAGCAGAAACTGCCGCTGCGCGATGCCTCGGTGACGGCCACTGTCAGCCTCCATCCCAACGGTCAGGGCGGTTTCCTGCTCGGCGTTTCCCTGGCGGCCGAGACGAAAGGTCTTGATCAGGCGGCCGCCGAAGCGCTTGTATCGGCAGCGCACCAGATCTGCCCCTACTCCAACGCAACCAGGGGCAATATCGAGGTGGCGATTTCGGCAAAGGCGACATGACGGCGAAAACCAAAGACACGGCCAACCAGGTCCCGGCGGGTGACGCCGGGACAAGCGCGGTCCCAAGGCTCAGCGACCAGCTCTGCTTCGCGCTCTATTCGGCGAGCGGATTGATGACGAAGCTCTACCGGCCGTTGCTCGATCCGCTTGGCCTGACCTATCCGCAATATCTGGCCATGCTGGCGCTGTGGGAGCGCGCGCCGAGCACGGTGGGCGAGCTCGGCGAGGCGCTGGGCCTCGATTCGGCGACGCTGACGCCGCTGCTCAAGCGGCTCGAGGCCGGCGGCCTGGTTACGCGCCGGCGCGATCCTGCCGACGAGCGCCGCGTGCTGGTCGAGCCGACAGCCAAGGGCCAAGCCTTGCGCGAGCGCGCCAGGGACATCCCCGCCGCCATGCTCTGCAGCCTGCCGCTCGACCCAGCCGAGTTGAAGTCGCTGCACGGCACGCTGACCCGCTTCGTCGCCGGGCTGCGCGAGGCCCATGCCGGAGCGCCGCAGCGCGGCTGATCGGCCACGGCAAGGATCGTTCCCCAAAATCCCGGCCGAAAGTATCTATTTGCGTTTTTCGCCGGCCGTGGCGCAGCGGAGCGTCTTGCATGGCGCTTGCGGAGAGCTAAAGTCGGCGCCGGATTTCCTTTGCAAGCCCGGCCCGTGTCCGGGCGCTTTCACTTCCGGGGAGTGTGTCATGACAAAATCGAAACTGCTGCTGGCCGGCCTGCTTGCCGTCATGCTTGCGCCCGTTGCCGCCTTCGCCCAGGCGCTGCCCGATCTCGGTGGCAAGAAAGTGGTGGTGGTGACGGAAAACGCCTATCCGCCGCTACAGTTCATCGATGCCAAGACCGGAAAACAGATCGGCTGGGAATATGACGCGATGAACGAGATCGCCAAGCGGCTGAATTTCACCGTCGAGTACCAGAACACGTCCTGGGACGCGATGATCCAGGCGGTTTCCGACAACCAGTACAACATCGGCATGACCGGCATCACCATCAAGGACGACCGCAAGCAGAAGGTGGATTTCTCTGACCCCTATATGCGCTCGGAACAGTTCATGCTGGTGCGCGGCGACGAGAGCCGCTTCACCGACGCCAAGACCTTCGGCGCCTTCAAGGACGGGCTGATCGGCGCGCAGGCCGGCACGACGCCCTTCTACACCGCTGTCTACAGCGTGCTGGACGGCAATGAGCAGAACCCGCGCATAAAGCTGTTCGAGACGTTCGGTGCCACCGTGCAGGCGCTGAAGACTGGCGACGTCGATGTGGTGCTCACGGACGGCACTGCGGGCAAGGGCTATGTCGACGCTTCCGAGGGCAAGCTGAAGCTGATCGGCGGCCCGCTCGGCACCGAGGATTTCGGCTTCATCTTTCCCAAGGGCTCCGACCTGGTGAAGCCTGTCAACGCCGCGATCGCCGCGCTCAAGGCCGACGGCACGTTCGATGCGCTGAACAAGAAATGGTTTCTTGATTACAAGATGGGGCAGTAGTTCGTCTTGATGCGGGCGGTGCGCGTGCGGGAACTCGCGCTGAGTTTGCGCTTGAACGCCCCCCTCTGCCCTGCCGGGCATCTCCCCCTCAAGGGGGGAGATTGGCAGCTTGGCCTTCGTCCCACATGCAGCATCGATGAAGATTGGCGAAGGTCGATGAGACATCTGATCTCCCCCCTTGAGGGGGAGATGTCCGGCAGGACAGAGGGGGGCGCCTTGGCGCCTGCCTTACGCACTATGCACCTCGCCGGCCACGCCTGATGGCCCCCCCACCATCCTCCGTCAAACCTGAATTCCCCTGGTGGCTGGCCGCCGCCCTTGTCCTTGCCTTGGCCGCCGCGCTCGCCATCGCCGCCAGCGATCTTTATGCCCAGGTCTTCGCCACTGTCGCCAAGGGCATCGGCGTCACCGTCTTCGTCACCATTGTCGCCTTCGCGCTGGCCTCGATCATCGGCCTCGGCATCGCGCTGATGGGATTGTCGGGTTCGCAGTGGCTGCGGCAGATCGCGCGTTTCTATGTCGAGATCATCCGTGGCGTACCGATCCTGGTGCTTTTGTTCTGGATCGCGTTTGCCGGCGCACCGGCTTTCGTCGCAGCCTGGAACGCGCTGACCGCGCCGCTGCAGAGCACCGGCTATCTCGGCGAGTTGCAGGTGCGCGACGTCTCGCTCTTGTGGCGCGCCGTCATGGCGCTGACCATCGGCTATTCCGCCTTCATCTCCGAAGTGTTCCGGGCCGGCATCCAGGCGGTCGAGAAGGGCCAGATCGAAGCGGCCAAGGCGCTCGGGCTCACGCGGGCGCAACGTTTCCGGCTCATCGTCTTTCCGCAGGCGATCCGTACCATCCTGCCGCCGCTCGGCAATGACTTCGTCGCCCTGGTCAAGGATTCCTCGCTGGTCTCGGTGCTCGGTGTCGCCGACATCACGCAGATGGGCAAGGTCTATGCCGCCGGTTCCTTCCGCTTCTTCGAGACCTATTCGATAACAGCCTACATCTATCTTATCCTGACCGTCGGCTTGTCTTTGGCGCTCCGGGCGCTGGAACGGCGGTTGCGCCGCCAGCATCAGGAATAGTGTTTCGGCAAGGACGGCGTTACGCTCCGGTTGCGCACTGGAGGAGGAGCATGCCCATGAACGTCGACAAGGCCAATGCTGCGCTGGATTCGGTCTATACGGCCGATACGCCCGAAACCCTGGCGCAGGCCTATGCCGCATGGGCCGCGACTTATGACAGCGAGACCGCCTCGCTCGGTTATCTCCTGCCGTTCCTCATCACCGCCTGGGTGGCGCGCCACGTGCCTGCGGGCGAAGGGCCGCTGCTCGACGCCGGCTGCGGCACTGGCCTGTCCGGGCCGTCGCTGAAGGCGCTGGGCTACGGCGATATCGCCGGGCTCGACCTGTCGGACGACATGCTGAAGATCGCCGGCAGCCGCAACGCCTATGGCGAGCTGAAGCAGGCAATGCTGGGCGGCCCGCTGCCCTGGCCCGACGGCCATTTCCGCGCCTTCTTCTCGACCGGCGTGTTCACCATCAGCCATGCGCCGGCTTCCGGCCTGCACGAACTGGTGCGCATCACGAAGAAAGGCGGCCACGCCATCTTCACCGTGCGCGACCAGGTGTTCGAGAGCGGTGGTTTCCAGGCCGTCTTCGACGAGCTGGAACGCACGGGAAAATGGCGGCTGATGGAGCAAAGCCCGTGGTTCCGCTGCTATGCGATTGCCGAGCCGGATGCGCTGGTGAAGACGTTTGTCTTCGAGGTGCTTTGAACCGCGGGTCCGCCAAGCTTGGTGCGCATCCCCCGGAGGCGTGGACGCGAGGACGAGGAACCCAGGTCCCGCGCAGCCACCGCCAATTGCCGAAAAGCCAAAACATTGCTATCTACCCCGCCATGGAAGAGCTTTTTGGCGATCCGGCCTACAAGGGGTTCGTGCTGCAGGACAGAAAACGCCTGCCGTCGCGCTTCTCCGCGCGCGTCTGTGGCGCGCCGACCAGCCGACTTACGCGGGCCGACTGATCAACTCGTTTCGCCTGACATCTCGGCGTCTGCCCTTCCCTTTCTCATATCGACGGATTTACGCACATGAGCGCACCGCGCACCCTCTATGACAAGATTTTCGACGACCACGTCGTCGACCGCCAGGACGACGGCACCTGCCTGCTCTATATCGACCGCCACCTTGTCCATGAGGTGACCAGCCCGCAGGCCTTCGAGGGCCTGCGCATGAGTGGCCGCAAAGTCCGTCATCCCGAAAAGACGCTGGCCGTGGTCGACCACAACGTCTCGACCTCGCCCGAGCGCAAGTTCGGCATCAAGAACGAGGAAAGCCGCATCCAGGTCGAGGCTCTGGCCAAGAACGCCAAGGATTTCGGCGTCGAATATTATTCCGAGAATGACATCCGCCAGGGCATCGTCCACATCATCGGGCCGGAGCAGGGTTTCACCTTGCCCGGCATGACCATCGTCTGCGGCGACAGCCACACCTCCACCCACGGCGCCTTCGGCGCGCTGGCGCACGGCATCGGCACGTCGGAGGTCGAGCACGTGCTGGCGACGCAGACGCTGATCCAGCGTAAGGCCAAGAACATGCTGGTGCGCGTCGACGGCCAGTTGCCGGAAGGCGTCACCGCCAAGGACATTATCCTCGCCATCATCGGGGAGATCGGCACAGCCGGCGGCACCGGCTATGTCATCGAATATGCCGGCGAGGCGATCCGCTCGCTGTCGATGGAAGGCCGCATGACGATCTGCAACATGTCGATCGAGGGCGGCGCGCGCGCCGGCCTGATCGCACCTGACGAGACGACCTTCGCCTATGTCAAGGACAAGCCGCGCGCGCCCAAGGGCGCCGCCTGGGACGCCGCGCTCGCCTACTGGAAGACACTGCAATCCGACGAAGGCGCGCATTTCGACAAGGTGATCGTGCTCGATGCGGCCAAACTGCCGCCGATCGTCTCCTGGGGCTCTTCCCCGGAGGATGTTGTCTCGGTGCAAGGGATTGTGCCGAACCCGGAAGACATCACCGACGAAAACAAGCGCACCTCAAAGCAGCGCGCGCTCGACTATATGGGCCTGACGCCGGGAACGAAGATCACCGACATCGCCCTCGACCGTGTCTTCATCGGCTCCTGCACCAACGGCCGCATCGAGGATCTGCGCGCCGCCGCCAAGGTGGTCGAGGGCCGAAAAGTCAATCCGCGCGTCAACGCCATGATCGTGCCGGGCTCCGGCCTGGTCAAGGAACAGGCCGAGGCCGAAGGGCTGGACAAGATCTTCCTCGCCGCCGGCTTCGACTGGCGCGAGCCGGGCTGCTCGATGTGCCTTGCCATGAACGACGACCGGCTGAAGCCGCATGAGCGCTGCGCCTCGACCTCGAACCGCAATTTCGAGGGCCGGCAGGGCTTCAAGGGGCGCACCCATCTGGTGTCGCCGGCCATGGCTGCGGCGGCGGCGATCGCCGGCCACTTCGTCGATATTCGCGACTGGAAGTAAATCGCGGCTGGTTCGATCGAAACGCAAGGGCCCGGATCGCGATGCGATTCGGGCCTTCTGCTTAAGCGTTCAGAGCATGTTTGGAGCTTCACCGGTCGTCGCGGCGGATGATCTCGTGGAACTGCTCGCGGCGCCCGGGTTCTTCGGCGGCGACCACCAGGGCCAGCCCGCGTTCATCGAAGAGTTTGAACCATTCGTCCCACTCGACCAGCTCATAACCTCCGGCATTGATCGGGCGCTCCGGCTGGTCTTCGTCCTCATAGGCGTGCTGGCCGAATACCAGCCGCAGCATCGCCTGCGTGCCGGCCTCGGGCGACACGTCGACAATGGCCGGAAAGCCGGCGCGTGAAGCGGCCCATGAACGGATTGCCTCGTGATCGGTCAGGGTGATTGTATCGGCCATTATCGGTTCCTCTTCTGCGCTGGACAAACGCAGGTCCGGCGCGCCGGTTCCACGTCACGCTCCGCACCAGCGTGACGCATATTCGCTTTCGCTTAACCGCTTGTTTGGGCTTGCAGCCTAAGGTCTTCCCCGACGTCAAGCGAGGGGAAGTCACGGTCCTTTGGACACCGGCCTGCTGATAGCGTTGCTAAACCCGACGATCGCGCTGGCCCTCGGCGCGGCGTTCCTCGTGCTTTGGTTCTATCAGCGCCACCGTCCCTATCTGGCCGTGCTGGCGGTAAGCTATTCGCTTGCGGCGGCCGGGTTCCTGTTCCAGCATTTCACGCTGCCCGTTGGCCTGGCACCGTCGAAGCTGCTCTCCAACCTATGCTTCTGCGTTGCCGGATCCTGCCTGGCCGGCGCGATCGTGGCGCGGCATGGCCGGCGAGTGCCCTATGCCGGGCTTTGCGTCTTGGCGAGCGGCGGCATGGCCGCCTTTTGCTGGTTCCTGTTCGTCCAGCCGGACCTGACATGGCGGGTCCTCGTCATCAATTTCGCGCTCGGCGGCATCAGCCTGGTGGCGGCCGCCGAATTGCGCAAGGTGCGTGGCAATGGCCCGACGGAAAATATCCTGTTCGTCCTGGCGTTGCTCGCGGGGCTGAATTTCTTCGTGCGCACGCTTGCCGTCATCGTCGCGCACGGGCCTTTCGCGACTTATGACGAGCTCTATACATCCTCCTATTGGACGACGGCGTTGCTGTCGCACGCGCTGCTGTCGCTGCTGATCGCGCTTTGCCTGTTCTCCGCCGCCGCGCTCGACGTGATGAAGGCGTTGAAGGTCGAAACCTACACAGATCCGCTGTCTCGCCTCCTCAACCGGCGCGGCTTCGAGCAACGGGCGGCACTGCTCTTGCAACGCTGCGCGGCGGCGAAATTGCCGGTGGCCCTTGTGCTGGCCGATCTCGACCACTTCAAGGCGCTCAACGACCTGCATGGGCATGCCGCGGGCGACCGGGTGATCGCCGACTTCGCCGCCAAGCTTCGCGCCGCCGCCGGTACGCGCGGTGAGGCCGGACGTATCGGCGGCGAGGAATTCGCGGTGCTCCTGCCCTTGACCGATCTTGCCGCCGCGCGGCTGCTCGCAGAGGCCGTGCGCGTGGCCTACTCGGCCGGCGGCGTCGACGGACTTCCGCCCGGCACCAAGGTCACCGCCAGTTTCGGCGTGGCGGCGCGCAGCGGCGACGAAGCTCTGGAGCCGTTGATGCGCCGCGCCGACGAGGCCCTCTACAAGGCCAAGAAGAACGGCCGCGACAGCGTGCGCCTGTCCTATGAGCGGCCGGAAACGCTGTTCGTGCCGGAGCCGCTCAAAGCCGGCTGAAGGCGATCGGCCCGACGCCTTCATCATCCAGGACCCGCGCCGCACCGCTTCGTTCCTTGCTTCGCCCTGAAGGGCGATGGCAACCATCCTTCGGCCAATGTCCGAGGCGTGCGCGAGCCTCGATATGACCTGACGTTAACTTCTTTTTCGCCCGTCGATGGTTTGCTGCCGTCAGGGGCTTGGGAAATCATGGGCGGCGCGGACTTCATCCTTGTCATCAATCTGTTCGTTGCCGGGCTGCTGGCGGCGGCCTTCATGGCGATTGCCGTCTATGGCATCGGACGCGTCTCGGCACGCTGGCTGGCGTTCGGCTATGTGCTGGGCATGGCCTATTTCGTCGTGGAATTCAGCATCCCCGCCTTCGACAATGCGCGGCTGGTGGTCGTCGCAGCCTTTGCCGTTTTCCTTGGCGCCACCATCGCCTTCAACGGCGGGCTTGCGCATAGATATGGCGTGACGCCGCCCTGGTCGGCGATGCTCCTGATCCTGGCCGTTGCGTCTGTCGCGGTCTATTTCGCCCAGGATCTGCCGCGCCAGTCCCTAGTCAGCAAGATGGCCTACCAACTGCCCTACGCCGTCATGCAGCTTACCGGGTTCGGCATTGTCTGGTCGTCCAGGCAAAGGCGTGACCGGCTCGATCGGATGCTGATGGCGGTGCTGGCGGCCAGCGCCATGCAGTTCGCCAGCAAGCCATTCATCGCCGATGCGCTTGGCGGCCGCGGCGCCGCCCCACAATCCTATCTGCAGACCAGCTATGCCCTGGTATCGCAATCGCTCGGCACCGTGTTCGGCGTGGCGCTGGCCTTGCTGGCGCTGGCCATACTGGTGCGCGACGTGCTCGCCGAGGCGACGTCGAAATCGGAAACGGACACGCTGTCGCGGCTCCTCAACCGCGGCGGCTTCGAGCATCACGCCGAGAGGGCGCTGGGGGAAGCGGCGCGCCGCGGCGTCCCAGTCGCGCTGGTCATCGCCGATCTCGACCACTTCAAGTCCATCAACGACAATTACGGCCATGCCTCGGGCGACCGGGTCATCGAGGCCTTTGCCCGCTTCCTGCGCGAGGCCGCGGCCGACCACCATGTCGCCGGTCGTATAGGCGGCGAGGAGTTCGCCATCATCCTGCCAGGCACCCACCTTGCCGCCGCGCGGCTGTTCGCCGAAGGCGCGCGCAGCGCCTTCGGGACGCTGCCCATCGACGGGCTCCCCGCCGACAATCGCTGCACGGCGAGCTTCGGCGTCGCCGAACTTCATGCCGGCGAGCATTTTTCCGACCTGATGCGACGTGCCGATGAAGCGCTCTATCAGGCGAAGGATGCCGGGCGCGACTGCGTACGCGTTTCCGCCGGGCCAGCCAGGCCAGAGGCCGTGGCGCTGTTCAGCGGCAGGGGCTGAGCTCGGGCATCTCGCCGTCGGAGAGGCCATACATATAACTGCGCCCCTTCACGAACACCGGCGGCCGATAGCAGTCGCCATAGCCCGACATCACGTCAGCCCCGTTCTCGTAGATCACCTTGGGCTGGCCGGCGCTGGTATAGTCGGACAGTTGCTTGGCGAGCTTGCCTTCACCGACGAGGATGCGCTTGTAGCCGGCGGCACTGTCGATGACGAGATTGCCGAAGGAATCGGCGTAGACCCGATCCTGGTGGCGTCCGTCCGCCAGCGCCGGCGCGGCGAAGCCGACGGCCAATACCGCCACTGTGAGCGCCGCAAGGCGCGATCTGCCCGAATTCGAACGCATGCCGTCCTCCATGTTGGAGACAAAGCCTCCTCGAATCGGAAATTAACCTTTTCTTAACCTTTTCTTAACCTTTGTTAAGAGGCTGGCGCGGTTCTCACCCATGTCTTGATAAACATGGTTAACGAGGCACATGACGCGATCGTGATCGACGGTCGCGAGGCGCTGGTGATGAAAGCGGGCTCGGCGCCACTGACCTGCACCCGCTGAGCCGAAGCCCGCGCCCGCCACATATATGCTGCACCGCAGCGAGAACGGGCCGGCTTGGCATCGTCGACGCCTAATCGATTGAAGCCCGGACCTGCCTTTTAATCAGACTAAATTACGTTTTCGAAACGGTTTTCTGGCTTTGACGCGGTGCAAAAAGAGCATTAGAAACCGGCTGTCCGAAGTCGCAACCGGAAGCGGCAATGCCGCATTTCCACCTGAGGCTCCAGGAACGCCGAACTGGGGGAGCCATGAGCAAATCACCAGCCACCCGCGAATTCGCCAGACGTGAACGGCCGCTTTCGCCGCACCTCAGCGTGTACCGGCCGCCGATCACCATGACGATGTCGATCATCCATCGCATCACCGGTGGCGCGCTCTATTTCGGCACGCTCCTGGCCGCGATATGGCTGATGGCGGCGGCGAGCTCGCAAGCCACTTTCGATTGGGTGAGCTGGGCCTTCGGAACCTGGCTCGGACGGCTGATCCTGTTCGGCTACACCTGGGCGCTCATGCACCACATGCTGGGCGGCGTGCGCCACCTGATCTGGGATACCGGCGCCGGTCTCGAAAAGCATACCGCCTCCAAGATCGCCTGGGCGACCCTGGCCGGCTCGGTCCTGCTCACGGTGCTGATCTGGATCGCCGGCTATATGGCGCGAGGAGCCTGACCATGAGCACTGGAAAGACCGACATGCGCACGCCGCTGGCGAAAGTCCGCGGCCTGGGCTCGGCCCGCGAAGGCACCGGGCATTTCTGGCGCCAGCGCCTCACGGCAATCGCCAACATCCCGCTGATCCTGTTCTTCACCGGGTTCCTGGTCGCGCTCAACGGCGCCGGTTATGCGGAGGTGCGGGCAGCGCTCGCCAACCCGCTCGTGGCGCTGATGATGGCCCTTGTGCTCATCTCGCCGCTTTATCACATGCGGATCGGCATGCAGGTGATCATCGAGGATTACGTGCATGGCGAAGGCATGAAGCTGGCGCTGATCGCCCTCAACACTTTCTTCACCGTAGCGGTCGGCGTGGCTTCGCTCTTCGCCCTGCTCAAACTGGCATTCGGAGGCTGACGTTTTGGCCAAGGACGCGAAAGAAGCCAATACGGCAGGCTATACCTATGTCGACCACAAATTCGACGTCGTGGTCGTCGGTGCCGGAGGTGCGGGACTGCGCGCTACGCTGGGCATGGCCGAACAGGGCCTGCGCACCGCCTGTATCACCAAGGTTTTCCCGACCCGCTCGCACACGGTGGCGGCGCAGGGCGGCATTGCCGCTTCGCTTTCCAACATGGGCCCGGACTCCTGGCAGTGGCACATGTACGACACCGTCAAGGGTTCGGACTGGCTGGGCGATGTCGACGCCATGGAATATCTGGTGCGTGAAGCGCCGGCCGCCGTCTACGAACTCGAGCACTACGGCGTGCCGTTCTCGCGCACGGAAGAGGGCAAGATCTACCAGCGGCCGTTCGGCGGCCACATGATGAATTACGGCGATGGCCCGCCCGTGCAGCGCACCTGCGCGGCCGCCGACCGCACCGGCCACGCCATCCTGCACACGCTCTACGGCCAGTCGCTGAAGAACAACGCGCAGTTCTTCATCGAGTATTTCGCGCTCGACCTGATCATGGAGCCGGACGGCACATGCACCGGCGTCGTCGCCTGGAACCTCGACGACGGCACCATCCACCGCTTCTCGGCCAAGATGGTTGTGCTGGCGACAGGCGGCTATGGCCGCGCCTATTTCTCGGCGACCTCGGCGCACACCTGCACCGGCGACGGCGGCGGCATGGCCGCGCGGGCGGGGTTCCCCTTACAGGACATGGAGTTCGTGCAGTTCCACCCGACCGGCATCTACGGCGCCGGCTGCCTGATCACCGAGGGCGCGCGCGGCGAGGGCGGCTATCTCGTCAACTCCGAGGGCGAGCGCTTCATGGAGCGCTACGCGCCGTCGGCCAAGGACCTCGCCTCGCGCGACGTCGTCTCGCGTTGCATGACGCTGGAAATCCGCGAGGGCCGCGGCGTCGGCAAGAACAAGGACCATATCTTCCTGCACCTCGACCATCTCGATCCGGCGGTGCTGCACGAGCGGCTGCCCGGCATCTCGGAATCGGCAAAGATCTTCGCCGGCGTCGACCTCACCAAGGAGCCGATTCCGGTGCTGCCGACGGTGCACTACAATATGGGCGGCGTGCCGACCAATTACTGGGGCGAGGTGCTCAACCCGACGATCCTTAATCCCGATCGGGTCTCGCCCGGCCTGATGGCGGTAGGCGAGGCCGGCTGCGCCTCGGTGCACGGCGCCAACCGGCTGGGATCGAACTCGCTGATCGACCTGGTCGTGTTCGGACGCGCGGCGGCGATCCGCGCTGGCCAGGTCATCGATCGCAAGTCGGCGATCCCGTCGCCCAACCAGGCCTCGGTCGACAAGATCATGGATCGCTTCGACCGGCTGCGCCACGCCAACGGCTCGACGCCGACGGCGGTTCTGCGCGAAAAGATGCAGCGTGCCATGCAGGAAGACGCGGCGGTGTTCCGCACGCAGGAATCGCTGGAGAACGGTTGCAAGCGCATTTCGCAGATCTGGGGCGAGCTCAAGGACATAAAGGTTTTCGATCGCTCGATGATCTGGAACTCCGACCTGGTGGAGACGCTGGAGCTGGAAAACCTGATGGCCAACGCCATCACCACGGTCTACGGCGCCGAGGCCCGCAAGGAGAGCCGTGGCGCGCACGCGCGGGAGGATTTCTCGGCCCGCGACGACGCCAACTGGCGCAAGCACACGCTCGCCCATCTGAGCGAGACCGGTGAGGTGACGCTCTCCTACCGTCCGGTGCACACCGAACCGCTGCTGGCCGAAAAGGACGGCGGCATCAGTCTCGCCAAGATCGCGCCCAAGGCCAGGGTGTATTGAAATGACGTCCAGCCGCGTCATCCGAAAGGACCTGAGGTAATGGTCGAACTCACGCTCCCCAAGAACTCGAAGATCCAGCAGGGCAAGACCTGGCCGAAGCCGGAAGGCGCGACCAATCTCAGGGAATACCGCATCTACCGCTGGTCGCCGGATGATGACGAGAACCCGCGCATGGACACCTATTTCGTCGACATGGACGATTGCGGGCCGATGGTGCTGGATGCGCTGCTCTGGATCAAGAACAAGATCGACCCGACGCTGACCTTGCGCCGCTCCTGCCGGGAAGGCATCTGCGGCTCCTGCGCCATGAATATCGACGGCTCCAACACGCTCGCCTGCACCAAGGGCTGCGACGACATATCGGGCGCCGTCAAGATCTACCCGCTGCCGCATATGCCCGTCATCAAGGACCTGGTGCCCGACCTCACCAATTTCTACGCCCAGCACGCCTCGATCGAACCGTGGCTGAAGACGGTCTCGCCGCAGCCCGCCAAGGAATGGCTGCAGAGCCATGAGGAGCGTGAGAAGCTCGACGGGCTCTACGAATGCATATTGTGCGCCTGCTGCTCGACCTCTTGCCCGAGCTATTGGTGGAACGGCGACCGTTATCTCGGCCCGGCAACCCTGCTGCAGGCGTATCGCTGGCTGATCGACAGCCGCGACGAGGCCACGGGCGAGCGGCTGGACAATCTCGAGGACCCCTTCCGGCTCTATCGCTGCCACACCATCATGAACTGCGCGCAGACCTGCCCCAAGGGCTTGAATCCGGCCAAGGCGATCGCGGAAATCAAGAAGATGATGGTGGAGAGAAGGGTTTAGGCGCTCGCTCGCGGCAATCTTGAACGCAGCGATCCTTCGCGCCCCCTTTCTCCGGCAGGACAAAAGGGGCGCTGTCTTGCCAGCTTCAAAAAGGATTGCAATCCAATGACGGACCTCCCCATCCTGTCTCCTCCCGAAGCGCGTGTGCTCGGCTGCCTCATCGAGAAGAAGGAGCTGACGCCGGACGTCTATCCGTTGACCCTCAACGCAGCGCTTGCCGCCGCCAACCAGAAGACGGCGCGCGAGCCCGTCATGGCGCTGGAGCAGACAGAGGTGCACCGGGCGCTAAAGCTGCTCGAGCAGAAGGGGCTGGTGCGGCAGATGTTCGGCTCCCGCGTCGAGCGCTACGAGCACCAGATGGCGCAGCGCTTCTCGCTGACCACGCCTCAGACCGCCTTGGTCGGTCTGCTTTTGCTGCGCGGGCCGCAGACGGCGCATGAATTGTTGGCACGCAGCGAGCGCATGGCAAGGTTTTCATCGATCGAGGATTTGCGCGGTGAACTCGATATGCTGATCGGCCGTCGACCGCCGCTCGTTCAGGAAATCCCGCGCGGTCCAGGCCAACGCGAGGACCGCTATGTGCATCTCCTCGCCGGGCCGGTTGACGTTGCCGCCCTGTCGGCGCAGCGCACTGCATCGGCCGTGCCCGCTTCCGACCTCGAAGCGAGAGTGGAGGCGCTGGAGCAGGAAGTCGCAGCCCTTCGCGCCCGGCTCGACGCGCTGGGCGCCTGAGCGGTCGGGCGTGTCCGGCGCGACCATGCGCGCCGGGATGCCGTGGTCTCAGCCGAGCCTGGCGTCGAGCGATACGTTGATGGCGCCCAGCGCTTTGGAAACAGGGCATTCGGCCTTGGCCTTCTCGGCCAATTCCTTGAACTTCGCCGCGTCGATGCCGGGCACCTTGCCGACAAGGGTGATCGCGCTGCCCGTGATGCCGGTGCCGGGAACCAGCGTCACCACGGCCTTGGCGTCGAGCTCGGCCGCCGGGGTGCCGTTCTCGGCTAGGAAATGCGACAGCTGCATGGCGTAGCAGCCGGCGTGCGCGGCCGCGATCAGCTCTTCCGGATTGGTGCCGGATTTGCCGCTCTCGTCCTCGAAGCGTGCCTTGAACGAATAGGGCGTGCCGTTCAGGGTCCCGCTCTGGCTGTCGAGCGTGCCTTTGCCGTCCTTCAGATTGCCCTTCCAGACGGCGGTTGCGGTGCGGTCCATGAATTCCTCCTTGGTTGTCGTGAACTTGTCCAGGTGAGCCCAGCGTCCGGCCAACTATAACGCGGGCATGCGCGAAGACCACTGCGCTGTTTGGACCACGGCGTGATGACGGTTCATTCCTTTCGAAAAAAAACCGCGTGCAAAAATGTCGGCTTCCATTCGGCCCGGCCGTCCTGCGGGCGACCACGGGATTGTGGCCGGATGGAGGTTCACATGGACAATCTGTTTTTCGCAATATGGAAGACCCCGGGCCGCAAGGCTCAACGACGGCAGGACTTCTGGCTGGAGCCACCGCCGTCCGGTGTCCGCAGGCTGCTGGCGGCTGTCGCCATCATCGCGGTCGCGGCATGCCTTCTCGACCATGCGGCAGCGGTCGAAGGCAAGGCTGACACGCTCGTCACCGCATCCTATGATTCATCGCAGCAAGGGAGCGCGAAATGAAATATGTCTGCCTGGTCTATGGTGAGGAGAAAGACCTCTACGCGCTCACCCCGGAAGGATCGGCCAAGCTCGACGCCGATTCGCTGGCCTATGACCGGTCCTTGGACCAACAAGGCAAGCTCATCGTCGCGCAGGCGCTGCAATCGGTGAAGACCTCGAAAACCGTGCGCCGTCGCAAGGGCAAGCGGCTGGTCACCGACGGCCCGTTCGCCGAAACCAAGGAGCAGTTGCTCGGCTTCGTCATGATCGAGGCGAAGGACCTCCAGGAGGCACTGGACATCGCCGGCGGCATTCCGCTGGCCGAACTCGGCACGATCGAGGTCCGGGCGATCTATGACGTGCCCGGGTCATAAGCGGCGCGGCGGGTCAGATCGCCTCGCCCTTCAAAAGGCGCGGCGTGCCGGCTGAAAGCCCCGACGCCTGGCGGATGAAGAATTCCTTCAGCCGTGGCATGCGCTCGACCAGGCCGAGGCCGATGTCGCGCATCGCGCGCAGCGGGCCGATATCGTTGGAAAACAGCCGGTTCAGCACATCTGTCGTGACGCCCATCTGCACCGTGTCGAAACGACGCCATTGCTGGTAGCGCTCGAGCACGTCGAGCGCGCCGATATCCTGGCCCAGCCGGTCGGCCTCGACGATCACCTCGGCCAGGGCGGCGACATCCTTGAAGCCGAGATTGAGGCCCTGGCCGGCGATCGGGTGGATGCCGTGGGCGGCATCGCCGGCAAGCGCCACGCGCGGCGCGACGAAGGCGCGCGCGATGGTAAGACCCAGCGGCCAGGCGCGCGGCTTATCGGCGACGCGGATCTCGCCAAGCTTGAGGCCGAAACGCTGTTCCAGCTCATGCTCGAAGAGGAGGTCGTCGCCGGCGACCAGCGTCTGAGCATCTTCCGACCGCTCGACCCAGACGATCGACGAGCGGTTGGAGCCGTCCTCGCCCGGCTTCAGCGGCAGCGTGGCGAAGGGGCCGGCGGGCAGGAAATGCTCTTCGGCACGGCCGTTGTGGGGCCGTTCATGTGCCACGGTGCAGACGATGCCGGACTGGCCGTATTCCCACTTCACCGTCTTGATGCCGGCCATGTCACGCAGCTTCGAATTGACGCCGTCGGCGGCGACCAGCAGCCTCGCCTTCAGCGTCGCGCCGTCGGCCAAATGCACGGTGATGCCTGCACCATTGGTTTCGAACCCTTGCACGGCAACGCCTTCGATGATGTCGACGCCGAGCTTTTCGGCGCTGCGGCGCAAGGCGCCGTTCAGCACCCGGTTGGCCACCATATGTGCGAAGGGCTCGCCCGGCGCCACCTCGCCGTCGAAAGTGAGGAAGACCGGGCGCACAGGATCGGCGGCACGCGAATCGGTGATGATCATCTCGGTGATTGCCTGCGCTTCCGGCGCGATCTCGGCCCAGACGCCGAGCCGCTCGAGCATGCGGCAGGCGGCCGCCGCAATGGCCGAGGCGCGCCCGTCCCTTTGCCAGGAGCCGGCGGGTGCGGCATCGACCAGGGCCACGGCAAGCTCCGGTTGCGCCTGTTTCAGCGACACGGCGGCAGCCAGGCCGACATAGCCGGCGCCGGCGACCAGAACATCGAGCCCGGACCTGGTTTTCGCCTCTGCCTTGCCTTCCATGGTCTTCGCTCCTTGCAAGCCAGCCTGCCATCCGCCCTTGACGGCCCGTCCTTCCTGTCGGAAACCCGCCGAGGAAATCTTGAGGCGAGGTCACGACACATGACGGCGGCCATGGACGAGCTTCTGCGCATTCTCGACCTCGAGAGGCTGGAACACAATCTGTATCGTGGTCGCAGCCCCCAGGTGGAGTGGCAGCGCGTGTTCGGCGGCCAGACCATCGCCCAGGCGCTGGTGGCGGCGCAGCGGACCGTCGAGCCCGACCGCTACGTGCATTCGCTGCACGGCTATTTTATGCGGCCGGGCGACATCAAGGTGCCGATCATCTACGAGGTCGACCGCATCCGCGACGGCGGCTCCTTCACCACCCGCCGGGTGCTGGCGATCCAGCACGGGAACGCGATCTTCTCGCTGGAAGCCTCGTTCCAGGTCGATGAGAAGGGGCTGGAGCACCAGTTCGCTTTGCCCGACGACGTGCCGCCGCCGGAAGGGCTGAAGACGCAGCGCCAACTGCTCGAAAAGGCCGACCGGGTGCCGGAAGCGGTGCGACGCTTCTGGGCGCGCGAGCGACCGCTGGAGCTCAGGCCGGTCAATCTCCAGCACTATGAAAGCCGTGACAAGCTGCCGCCCCGGCAGAATGTCTGGATCCGCCTCGCCGGTCCCGTCCCAGACGACCGCGCGCTGCAATCGGTGTTGCTCGCCTACCTTTCCGACATGACGCTGCTCGACACCTCGACCTTCGCGCATGGGCGCGGGCTGTTCGATCCCGACATCCAGGCGGCCAGCCTCGACCATTCGATGTGGTTCCACCGCCCGCATTCGCTCGACGGCTGGCTGCTCTACGCGCAGGACAGCCCCTCGAGCTCGGGATCGCGCGGATTCAGCCGCGGCACGCTTTATGCCCGCGACGGCACGCTGATCGCCTCGATGGCCCAGGAAGGCTTGATCCGGCTCAAGCGTTGAGCAGTCCTTTCGACCAAAGCCTGCCAAATAGGCGTTTTCAGAAAATTGCTTAATTATTGAGCAGAAGCTGTGCCGCGCCCATCGGCACGGTGCGATTGCGGGCGCGTCAATTCCTTTGTTTACAACAGGTTAACACGCTGCTTCGGCAATTGGCACGGAGCTTGAATCCTCGTCGGCACTCTCCGGCTCCTCGGGATCGGTGAAGGTGTGCAAACGCGGGGGACCGCAACAGCAAAAGGGTGAAACCTTATGAAAATCGTGATGGCAATCATCAAGCCGTTCAAGCTCGACGAGGTACGCGAAGCGCTTACCGCCGTCGGCATCCAGGGCCTGACCGTCACCGAAGTCAAAGGCTACGGGCGTCAGAAGGGGCACACGGAAATCTATCGCGGGGCGGAATACGCGGTCAGTTTCCTGCCGAAGATCAAGATCGAGGTCGCGGTCAGCGCCGACATGGTCGACAAGGCCGTGGAGGCCATCACCGCAGCCGCCAAGACCGGCCAGATCGGCGACGGCAAGATCTTCGTTTTCGGCATCGACCAGGCGGTGCGCATCCGCACCGGCGAAACAGACACCGACGCGCTCTGAAGCGGCGAACACGTATTCCAATGGAGAGTTCAATGAATATTCCTTCCACCTTGAAGAAGACGGGACGCGCCGCCCTTTTTGGCTCGCTCGCTCTCGCAGCGTTGGGCAGCGTCGCCGCCTTCGCGCAGGAAGCGGCTCCGGCCGCGGCTGCCGCCGCCCCGGCCGCTCCCACCCCGGTGCTCGACACCGGCAACACCGCCTGGATGCTGACTTCGACGGCGCTGGTGCTGATGATGACCATCCCCGGCCTGGCGCTGTTCTACGGCGGCATGGTGCGCAAGAAGAACGTGCTTGCCACCGTCATGCAGAGCTTCGCCATCACCTGCCTGGTGACGGTGCTGTGGTTCATGTTCGGCTATTCGCTGGCCTTTTCCGACGGCGGCGGCATGAATGCCTATCTCGGCGGCTTCTCGAAGTTCTTCCATCACGGCATCACCACCTCGACGCTGTGGGCGCCGGGCGTGGCCAACATCCCTGAATTCGTCTTCTCGATGTTCCAGATGACCTTCGCCATCATCACCCCGGCCCTGATCGCCGGCGCCTTTGCCGAGCGCATGAAGTTCTCGGCCCTGCTGATCTTCATGGCGCTGTGGCTGCTGGTCGTCTATGCGCCGATCGCGCATTGGGTCTGGGGCGGCGGCTTCCTCGGCGCTGCCGGCGTGCTCGACTTCGCCGGCGGCACGGTCGTCCATATCAATGCCGGTGTCGCGGGTCTCGTCTGCGCCCTGGTCCTGGGCAAGCGCGAAGGCTACGGCACCACCAACATGGCGCCGCACAACCTGGTCTATTCCGTGATCGGCGCTTCGCTGCTGTGGGTCGGCTGGTTCGGCTTCAACGCCGGTTCGGAACTCGCCGCCGACGGCCTCGCCGGTGCCGCGATGCTCAACACCCAGGTTGCCACCGCGGCAGCGGCACTGGCCTGGATGTTCGCCGAATGGATCGTCGCCAAGAAGCCCTCGGTGCTCGGCATCATCTCCGGCGCCGTCGCCGGCCTTGTCGCGGTGACGCCGGCTTCCGGCTTCGTCAACCCGACGGGCGCCTTCATCGTCGGCATCGTCGCCGGCGTCGTCTGCTACATCTCGGCGGTCAAGGTAAAGCACATGTTCGGCTATGACGACTCGCTCGATGCCTTCGGTGTCCATGGCGTCGGCGGCGTGGTCGGCGCATTGCTGACCGGCGTGCTCGCCGACCCGGCAATCAACAGCCTCTCCTCGGGCGCGTCGATCGGCAAGCAGATCTACGGCATCGTCTTCACCATCCTGTGGACGGCAATCGCCACCTTCGTCATCCTCTACATCGTCAAGGCGCTCGTCGGCCTGCGTCCGTCGACCCAGGAAGAGGTCGAGGGTCTCGACATCAGCCAGCACGGCGAAGTGGTGCCGTAAGGCCTCTTTGCCATGGGACCGGCGGACCTCCTTCCGCCGGTCCCATCTCTTTCTGTAATCGCGTACGGAAAACCGCTGGACGTCTTCCGGAACTGTTTTGAAATCCCGTCGTGACGCTCCGCAAGGTGCTCACGCCTTGAGGCCCGGATCGCTCCGGGCCTCTTTTTTGAGTCCGTTTGATTGAACGAGCACAATCACGTTCGCGTGATTGAGATTTTCGAGGAAACATCGGGCATCTTGGCATCGAACTCCCGGGCACGACCACTGTTCGGCGGTCGTTTCAAACAATAGGGAAGGAAACTATCCAATGAACGTCAAGAATATCTGTCTCGGCGCGCTCGCTCTTTCCATCGTCAGCGGCATGGCATTTGCCGGGGCTCTCGACGAACCCGACAATATGGCCCCGTTCTTCACCGATTCCAGCATGAAAACCATGAAGCCGATGGCGGAATTCAAGACCGCTTTCATGGCCATGCCAATGGAAAAGCAGGATACGATGAAGAAGGAATGCCAGGACGCGGCGATGAGCAAGCCGCACGCCGAGTTCTGCGCCAATGTCCAGGCGCTCGGCGGAGCCAACTGAGACCGCAGCGGATCAGGCCCACCGAGCCTGGTCACCCTGCCGTTGCCGATGCAGAAATGGCGGGCCGTGAGGCTCGCCATTGTTATTTGCGGCGGGCGGCTGGGGCCCTTGCCATGGTTAATGCGGCCTTAACCTTCCCACGCATAGTCTGGCAGCCAAATCTGCCGAAGTGCGTCACGCGCTCGGGCCAGGCAATCACTGACGGGGAAGAGCATGCGTTCAGGGGCTTCAGCACCGCTCGCGCTGACCGATACGGGGCACGGCATCCAGGCATTCGCGCGACGCCAGGTCGGCCGGCTTGTCGGCGCCGGCATGTTCGCGTTCACCGCTTTCGGCGTCGCCAGCCTGGCCACCTGGAATGTCGCCGACCCGAGCTTCTCGCACGCCACAGCCAACACCGTCACCAATGCCATGGGCTATGCGGGTGCTGTCTTCTCCGACATCGCCATGCAGTTCTTCGGCCTTGCCGCCGTGGCGGCGCTGGTTCCGGCCGTGATCTGGGGATATCTGCTGTTTTCGGCGCGTGGCGTCGACAGGCTGCCCAGGCGCGGTCTGTTCTGGTTCGGCTTTGCCCTGCTGGCCGCCGCGATCGCCGGCTGCGTGGTGCCGCCCAAGACCTGGCCGCTGCCGACCGGGCTCGGCGGCGTGTTCGGCGACATGGTACTGAAGATTCCGGGCCTCGTCATCGGTGGCTATCCGACCGGGCTGGTGGCCAGCGTGCTCGCCATTCTGATGGCCGGTCCGGCGCTATGGCTGTTCGCCTACGGTTCGGCGCTGATCGCACGCAAGAACGGTTTCGCCGTCATGGAGGAACCGGCCGCCGCCGATCCGCGTGAGGATGAGCTGCTGTTCGACAATGACGAGGATGAAGGCGACGAAGGCATGCTGGCGCTCGGCGCAATGACCCATTGGTGGCTTTCGTTCCGCGCGTGGATGCACCGCCGCGCCGTGCGCCGCAGGCAGCGGCGGGACGAATTCGAGCCGGGAATGGAGCCGCGCGCCAGCGCCTGGCGGCGTGCCGCCGAACGGGTCGAATCGGCCGAGTTCGCCGAGCAGCGGATGAGCCCGGATGGCCGTGCCCGCGTCGAACCGGAATTCTTCGCCGCCATGGTCAACGACCGCAGCGTTTCCGTCGATCCGGACGATGACGTCTTCGACGATCGCTTCGACACCGGCGATGACGATGTCGATTTCGACGATGAACCCCTCGTCCAGCGTCGCGCGGCTTCCACCGCCAAGGTCCAGCCGTTCCGCTCGGATGCCGCCACGCGCGTTGAAGCGCCGGCGCCGCGCCCGGCTCCGGGTGCGCGCGTCCAGCGCGAGGCGCAGGCCTCGCTGATCGGCTCGGAAAAATTCGAGATGCCGTCGCTGCATTTCCTGTCCGAACCGAAGAACGTCGCGCGCGACCCGAGCCTCTCGAAAGACGCGCTGGAACAGAACGCCCGCCTGCTCGAAGGCGTGCTGGAGGATTTCGGCGTCAAGGGCGAGATCATCCATGTCCGCCCCGGCCCCGTCGTCACGCTCTATGAGCTGGAGCCTGCGCCAGGCATCAAATCATCGCGCGTCATCGGCCTCTCCGACGACATCGCCCGCTCGATGAGCGCCATCGCCTGCCGCGTCGCCGTGGTGCCGGGCCGCAACGCCATCGGCATCGAATTGCCGAACGCCAAGCGCGAGACGGTGTATCTCAGGGAAATCATGGCCAGCCGCGATTTCGAGACCACCAAGGCCAAGCTGGCGCTGGCGCTGGGCAAGACCATCAACGGCGAGGCGGTCATCGTCGATATCGCCAAGATGCCGCATGTCTTGGTCGCCGGCACCACCGGCTCGGGCAAGTCGGTCGCCATCAACACCATGATCCTGTCGCTGCTCTACCGGCTGACGCCGCAGGAATGCCGGCTGATCATGATCGATCCCAAGATGCTGGAGCTCTCGGTCTATGACGGCATCCCGCACCTTTTGACGCCTGTCGTCACCGACCCGAAGAAGGCGGTGGTTGCGCTGAAATGGACCGTGCGGGAGATGGAAGACCGCTACCGCAAGATGTCGAAGGTCGGCGTGCGCAATATCGACGGTTTCAACGCACGCGTCCAACAGGCGGAGAAGAAGGGCGAAAAGATCTCGCGCACGGTGCAGACCGGCTTCGACCGCCAGACCGGCGAGGCGATCTACGAGACCGAGAATCTCGACCTCGAGCCGATGCCCTACATCGTCGTCATCATCGACGAAATGGCCGATCTGATGATGGTTGCCGGCAAGGACATCGAGGGTGCCGTCCAGCGCCTGGCGCAGATGGCGCGCGCCGCCGGCATCCATGTCATCATGGCGACGCAACGTCCGTCCGTCGACGTGATCACCGGTACCATCAAGGCCAACTTCCCCACCCGCATCTCCTTCCAGGTGACGTCGAAGATCGACAGCCGCACCATCTTGGGCGAGCAAGGCGCCGAGCAGCTGCTCGGCATGGGCGACATGCTCTACATGGCCGGCGGCGGCCGCATCCAGCGCGTGCACGGCCCGTTCGTCTCCGACGACGAGGTCGAGAAGATCGTCGCGCATCTGAAACTGCAGGGCGTGCCGGAATATCTCGACGCCATCACCGAGGACGATGATGAGGACGAGGACGAGCCCTCCGGCAAGGGCGGCTCGGGCGGCGGCGGCGGCAATTTCGAGGATTCCGACGATCCTTACGACCAGGCGGTGTCCGTGGTGTTGCGCGACGGCAAGGCCTCGACCAGCTACATCCAGCGGCGTCTGGGCATCGGCTACAACCGCGCCGCTTCGATCATCGAGAAGATGGAAAAAGAAGGCATTGTCGGCCCCGCCAACCATGCCGGAAAACGCGAGATCCTGGTGCCGACCGAAGAGGACAAATTCTGATCGCGAAAGATACCGGCGGCAACTTTGAACCTTCTGGCGCGTTCAAGCGGTCAAGCAGTGTTCGCGCCGTCAAACTTCAGCCCAACTGGGGGTTCAGGACAACAACAAATCAGGACTCAAGATGAGAGTGACCGACATGAAAAACGATCTTTCCGCGCTCGGCGATCTTGCCCCGACGCGCCGCCAGTTGCTTGGCCTCGGCCTGGTGCTCGCGGGCGCTGCCGCCCTCAACGTGGTGCCCGGATTCGAGTTGCTGGCGTCCGCGCAGGCGGCCGTGCCGGCAGCCGCGCAGAAGATCGCCGATCATTTTTCCTCGGTTAAGTCGATGAGCGGCGAATTCGTGCAGTTCGGCCCCAAGGGCGAACAGACCGGCGGCAAGTTCTTCCTGGAAAGACCGGGCAAGATCCGCTTCAATTATGACGGATCCTCGAATTTCCGGGTGATTTCGGACGGCAAGTCGGTGGTCATCCTCAACAAGAAACTGAACACGTCCGATCTTTATCCCTTGTCGAAGACGCCGCTGAAACTGTTGCTCGACGACCGGATCGACCTCTCCGGAAACCGCGTCAAGAGCGTCAAGGAAGAGGACGACCTCACCACCATCCAGCTCTCGGACAAGTCGGTGTTCGGCAATGCGCGGATCACCATGATGTTCGATCCGAAGACCTATGATCTGCGCCAGTGGACGATCACCGATGCGCAGGGCAAGGACACCACGGTGATGATCTTCAACACCAAGGAAGGCGTCAGCTTCGCTCCCGACACGTTTGCCATCGACTATACGGCCAATCGCGAGCTGAATACGAAAACCAGATAGCTTTCCTCGCGCTGGCGAAGCCTTTCGTGCAGTTTCGGCGGCGCGGCGCCGACCTCCGCAACTGCTGCAATGCTTGTCTTTATGGCGCGGGGCTGGCAGTAGTTCGGCGATCTTTCGCCGGACCCGCCAAATGCCCTTTTCCATCGCCACCTGGAACATAAATTCCGTTCGCCTGCGCATGCCGATCATCGAGCGCCTGCTCGATGAATACGCGCCCGATGTGCTTTGCCTGCAGGAAACAAAAGTTCCCGACGAGCTGTTCCCCGAAAAGGCCTTCCGCAGGCTCGGCTACGGGCACATCGCCTTTCACGGTCAGAAGGGCTATCACGGCGTGGCGACGGTCGCGCGCCGGCCGATCGCGGTGGTCGAGAAGCGCCGCTTCTGCGACATCGACGACAGCCGGCATTTGTCGGTGACCGTGCGGGCCGGCGGCAAGACGATCCTGCTGCACAATTTCTACGTTCCGGCGGGCGGCGACGAACCGGACCCGGAGGTCAACCGCAAGTTCAGGCACAAGCTCGATTTCGTCGCCGAGATGAACGCAATCCGCGCCGAACACAGCGAAGTGTCCGCCTCGGTCCTGGTCGGCGACCTCAACATCGCGCCGCTCGAACACGATGTCTGGTCGCATAAGCAACTGCTCAACGTGGTCAGCCATACACCGGTCGAGACGGAGAGTTTCGAGGCCATGCGGCTGGCCGGCGACTGGGTCGACCTGATGCGGCTCAACGTGCCATCAGAACAGAAGCTCTACACCTGGTGGAGCTACCGCGCGCAGGACTGGGAGGCATCCAACCGCGGCCGGCGGCTCGACCATGTCTGGTCGTCACCGAACCTGGTGCCTGATTTCACCGGCTACGAAATCCTGCGGGCGGCGCGTGGCTGGGAACGTCCCTCGGATCATGTTCCGGTCATCGCGCGGTTCAACCTGGACTGATCAGCCGGGCCGGCGCTTTTCCCACTCCGGCGACAATTGCGTCAAGCCGCTCGGTCGCCATGATGAAGGGCAGGTCATTTTCGGTGGCGCGACCAGCCGGAACTCCACCTGTCTCTCCCGTTCACTCGGAAAAGCGCGGCGCCAGCTTCTCGATGCGGTGGATCATTGCCTGAAAGTCTTCCAGGATGCGCTGGTGGAGCTGTGCCGCCAAATCCGGATATTCCTCCAGGATGCGGCGGAACATCTTTCGGCTGAGCCGGATCACCTCCGAATCGACCGCGGCCGATGCACTGGTCAGCCGGTTGGTGTCGGCGATCAGCGCCAGTTCGCTCAGCATGGTGCCGGGGCCGGCCGTGCCGATAGGGATGCGTTCGCCTGTCTGCTCGCGGTAGAGCACGATCTCTCCGCTGACCACGATATAGGCCGAATCAGCCATATCGTCCTCGCGATAGAGCTTGTGGTCTGCCTGCAGCAGCATGGTCTCGGCGCCGAAGGCGAGCAGGCGCAATTGTTCCTGCGTGAAGCCCTCGAAAAGCCTCACGGCTGACAGGATGCGGATGTCGTCATCCAGCGCCATCTAGCTGTGTCCCCGAACGGTCAGTCCAATCCCTCCTCTGCGGTGCGATCCAGAATCCCGCTCCAACAGGATCGCACCCAAAAGCAGCCCCGCCCAGACCGCTTATTGGATAATAAAATGTTTAAGGAACCAGCTTGTAGCCACCGCTTTCTGTCACAAGAATTTCCGCATTGGAAGGATCGCGCTCGATCTTCTGGCGCAGGCGATACACATGGGTTTCCAGCGTGTGCGTGGTAACGCCGGAATTGTAGCCCCACACCTCCTCGAGCAGCACGTCGCGCGTCACCACCTTCTGGTCGGCGCGGTAGAGATATTTGATGATCGAGGCCTCCTTCTCCGTCAGCCGCACCTTTGCGCCGCGCGAGTCGATCAGCAGCTTCTGGCTTGGCTTGAAGGTGTAGGGGCCGACCGAGAAGGTGGCGTCCTCGCTTTGCTCGTGCTGGCGCAGCTGCGCGCGGATGCGCGCCAAAAGCACCGCGAAGCGGAACGGCTTCGTCACGTAGTCGTTGGCGCCGGCTTCGAGGCCGAGGATCGTGTCCGAATCGGTGTCGTGGCCGGTCAGCATGATGATGGGCGCCTTGTAGCCGCCCTTGCGCAGGATCTTCACCGCTTCGCGGCCGTCCATGTCGGGCAGGCCGACATCCATGATCAGCAGGTCGATGAGGCCGCCACGCGCCGCGGCGACGCCTTTTGCCGCAGTGGACTCCTGCAGCACGTCGAATTCCTCATAAAGGGACAATTGCTCGACCAACGTGCCGCGCAGGTCGTCATCGTCGTCGACGATCAGGATGGTTCGTGAAGTCATGGATCAATCCGTTGTTTTGAAAAGAAAATTCAGTTGACCGCTGCCTGTTTATGCGGAAGCTGACCGGCACAACAGCCGATCACAGTGATTTGTTCCGTGGCACGATCATACAAGAAAAAACACGATCGCAATGCAGCCGGCGCAATTTTGCGAAAAGGACTGCGGGTGCTGACCGTGCGGGCGAGGCCCGGCCGTCCCAGCCAGGGGCTGCTGCAGGCGGGCAGAACGGTGTTTGCCTGCGCGCTGGGGCGTGGCGGCATCTCGGCGGGCAAGCGCGAAGGCGACGGCGCCACGCCGCTTGGCCAAATGCGGATCCTGTCGGGTTATTTCCGGGGAGACCACTTCTCCAGCGGCCGCATCACCCGGCTGGCGATGACGCCGATCGGGCCTGATCTCGGCTGGTGCGAAGTGCCCGACGACCGAAACTATAACAGGCCAGTCAAGATCCCCTACGGCGCCAGCCACGAACGCATGCGGCGCGACGACAGGCTCTATGATGCCTGCCTTGTGCTCGACTGGAATATAACGCCGCGCCGCCGCGGACGCGGCAGCGCCATCTTCTTCCACCTGGCGCGCCCGGGCTTCACGCCCACGCAAGGCTGCGTCGCGGTGACCGCACGCACGATGGCGCGCCTTTTGCCGCTGCTGTCGGACCGGACGGTGGTGAGGGTGGTAAGGTAGGGAATGGTGTAGGGAATAGGCAGTAGGCAGTAGGGTTCTCTTTCTATTGCCTACTCCTAATTCCTATTCCCTTTCCTTACCTGCCAGCCGATGTCGAGCAGGCCCAGCCGGCCGAGTTCGCGGTCCATGGCGCGGGAGACGTCTTTGCGCGTGGCGCCAACATCGCGCAACTGGCGATCCGACAGGTCCTCGATGTCGTCCTGCGGCAGGCTTGCCGCGACCTTGGCCTGGCGGAGCCAGTCGAACGCGGCGGTCAGCCAGTTCAGCCGGCTCGCGGGAGCTCTCAAAGCTATGTGAGACATGATGCGGTTCCTTCCATCCGGACATAAAATCCGGTTTGATATTGGTTCGATGGTCGCATCATGCCCGATTGAAAGATTGGAGAGAAACGAGTAGTTCTTTCCGGATTATCAAGTTTTCTTTGAGGATCAGGACGCCATGACCGCGTCTGTTCTGGGGCCACGCTGATGGCCCGCCTGGTGCCGGGAACCCGGGCGCTGAGGACGCTGGAGGCAGCGGCCCGGCATCTCAATTTCACCCGGGCCGCCGACGAACTCGGCCTGACACCAGCCGCCGTCAGCCACCAGATCAAGGAGATCGAAGACCAGCTCGGCATCGTCCTGTTCACGCGCTCCAGCCGCAGCATCCGGCTGACGGAGGCCGGAACGGTGCTGTTCGAGGCCTCTGCCGATGCGCTCGACCTGCTTGGCAAGGCCGTCTCGCGGGCACAGAAGATGACGCGCGGCACGACGCTGCTGAAAGTGACGCTCGACGCCCAATTCGCGACGAAATGGCTGATGCGGCGGGTCGAGGATTTTCGAAAAAAACATGAAGGCATCGAACTCAGGTTCGACATCGCCTACGGATTGCGGGATTTCGACCTTGACGATGTCGATGTCGGCATCCGCTTCGGCGCCGGCAGATATCCGGGACTTTGCGCGCATCGGCTGTTCGACAACGTCATCATCCCGGTATGCAGCCCGAGCCTGCTGGCGTCAGGTCCGCCGCTGCGCGAACCGCGCGATCTCTTCCATCACACGCTTGCCCATATCGAATGGGCGCGTCAGGGCGTGACCTGGCCGAACTGGCGCATGTGGATGGCGGCAGCCGGCGTCGACGATTTCGACGACAGCCGCACCATCGTTTTCGGCACCTCGGCCGACGCGGTCCAGGCGGCGATGGAGGGCAGCGCCGTGGCGCTCGCCGATTTCGCCATGGTGGCCAACGACCTTTCCGAAGGTAGGTTGGTGCGGCCTTTCGAACTCGGCATCAAGGTCGCGCCGGAATTCGCCTATTTCCTGGTCTATCCCAAGGAATTGGTGAACGATCCGCGCATCGTTGCCTTTCGCACGTGGATTCTGGAGGAAATGGCAAAATCCCAAACCGCGGACCGGGTGTAGCGGAGGCCTTCAACTCGCTGCGGCGCCGAACCAGCCGACCACGGCGCCGACGATCAACAGCACGCCAAGCCAGTGGCCGCCGTCGATGACGGTCAGGTCCCAGCCGAAATTCTCGTAGCGATGATTGACCGACAGCGTGGTTGCGACGAAGCCGAGCCAAAGCACGAAACCGAAGACCAGTCCCGCCAGCAATGTCGGCTCGCCGCCAGTCACCGCGCCGACGACCAGGGCCAGCACAAGCGCCATGACCAACTCGGCGATGAAAGAGATGAGAAACGGCAGCAACGATTTCTTCATGGTCGCCGGATCGAGTTTTGCAGCCTTCAGCCATGGCTTACTCAAACCGGTGTACCAGCCGGCGCCGAACAGCCACGCCAGGATTGCGGCGACGATCACCGCCAGCCAGTTAACCGCTGAAAAATCCATGATATTCCCCTCTGATACGGAGCTCATGGAAACGCCTGTTCAGTGGCGGCGTCAAGCCGGGCGCTCGGTGCTCCACCGCCAGACGGTGGTGCGTTTTATTTCGGCATCCTCGAGCGCCCGCGTCACCGGCACCTGGTAGACGCCAAGCGGTTCCAGCCCCGACCGCGGCAGATAGGAGCGGCCGGGATCGCCGATCAGGATATCGGCGCCGCGCCGCTTCAGAGCCGCGAACCAGGGCGTCAGCCGGTCTGCGAACGGCTTGTCGTAGAAGACATCGCCGGCAAGAACCACGTCCCAGTCCGCATCCGTTCCGACGCAGTCATCCTGGACGAATTCGACGGCGACGCCATTGGCTTGCGCATTGAGGCGGACCGCCGTGGCGCAGAACGGGTCGATGTCGGCGGCGGTCACCCCTGCCGCGCCGGCTTTTGCTGCGGCGATGGCGACGAGACCGGAGCCGGAGGCGAAGTCGAGCACGCGCTTGCCCCGCACCATGGCCGGGTTGTCGATGATATGGCGGGCAAGCCCCTGGCCGCCGGCCCAGGCAAAGGCCCAGAAAGGCGGCGGCAGCCCGATCTCGACCAGCTCGTCCTCCGTCCGCTGCCACAGATCATGCGCCTCGTCGGCAAGATACAGCGCAATCTCCGGCACATGCGGCGGCGCCATCAGCGCCGTATTGTCGAGGATGAAGCGTTCCGCGCTATGGCTCGTGAGAACCGTCACGGAGCCGGCGTCAGGCCACCCATGCGGCAGACTTCCTTCCATTCGGCCGGCGTCACCGGCTGCACGGAAAGCCGTCCGAGCCGCACCAGCGCCATGTCGGCGAGCTTGGGATTGGCCTTGACCTGCTCCAGCGTCGGCGGGTTCGGCACATCCTTGAAGGCGCGGATGTCGACGCATTCCCAGCGCGGATCGTCCGATGTGGTGTCGGGATGAGCCAGTGCGCACACTTCGGCGATGCCGACCACGTTCAGCCCCTCGTTGGAGTGGTAGAAGAAGCCGAGATCACCGATCTGCATGGCCTTCATGTTGTTGCGCGCCGCATAGTTGCGCACGCCGTCCCATTGCGTGCCTGCCTTCCCCTTGGCCTTCAACGCCTCGAAGGAGAACACCGAGGGTTCGGATTTGAACAACCAGTAGTTCATTCGTATTGCTCCTCCAGCCTTGTGCCGATTAATTAGCCGCCGGCTTGTTGAAGGTCCAGTTCCACTGGCGGACCTCGACGCTTTCGAACAGTCCCGCCTTGGCATAGGGATCGGCGGCCGACAGCGCCTGCGCGCCTGCCATGTCAGGCGCTTCGACGACGACGAGGCTGCCGTTGGACTTGCCGTCGGCGTCGAGGAACGGACCGGCGAAGGCCAGCTTCTTGTCGCTGTTCAGCCCTTCGAGAAAAGCGAGGTGCTCCGGCCGCGTATCGATGCGCACTTGCGTGCTTCCGGGCTTGTCCTTGCAAATCAACGCGAACAACATGTCTCTGTCTCCTGATGCTGGAATCAATCGTCGGTTTCGGTCTTCAGCGGCCGGGTCATCAAGGCCGCCACAGCCTGCCGGATGGTGATGGTGCCGTCCAGTATGGCGGCGACGGCGGCGATGATAGGCGCGTCGATGCCGCGCTCGGTGGCGATGCGGGCGGCGATCGCCGCCGTCGGCACGCCTTCCGCCAGCGGCAGCCCATCAAGCGGCTTGCCCTGGCCGAGCGCCAATCCGTAGGCAAAGTTGCGCGATTGCGTGGACGAGCAGGTGAGCAGCAGGTCGCCAAGGCCGGAAAGCCCCATCAACGTCTCGGGCCTGGCGCCGAAGGCGGCACCGATGCGGCGCAGTTCGACGAAGCCGCGCGTCACCATGGCGGCCTGGGCACTGGCGCCGAGCCCGGCGCCGGTGACGGCACCCGCGGCGATGGCGAAGACGTTCTTCAAGGCGCCGCCGATCTCGACGCCGATCAAATCATCATTCGAATAGCAGCGCAGATTTTCCGCCGAGAAGCGCGCGGCAAGCTTGGCCGCCAGCGCCTCGTCCCGGGCGGCAACCACTACCGCCGTGGGCAAGCCCCGGGCAACGTCCGTGGCGAAGCTCGGACCGGACAGAGCGGCGACCGGATTCACAGGCAGGATTTCCCCGACGATCGCCGACAGCAAAGCGCCGGTGTCGCGCTCGATGCCCTTGGCGCATAGCACCAGTGGGACGCCGGCCGGCATATGGCCGTTGGCGTGAGCAAGCATGGCCCGCAACGATTGCGCCGGCGTCACCGCCAGCACGCAATCGGCACCGTCGAGCGCGGCTTGGATGTTGCTCGTCGCCACGATGCCGGCCTGGAGCGCGATGCCAGGCAGATAGCGTCGATTTTCGCCGTGGTCGATTGCGGCGACGGTCTCCGGGTCGCGCGCATAAAGGCGGACGAAATGGCCGGCGCGCAGCATGGCCAGCGCCAAAGCGGTACCCCAGGCCCCGCCACCGAGCACGGCAACGCGCCAGCCGGTTGGCGCGATCTCGATGCCGCTCATGCCTTCTTCGCTCATGCCCTCCTTGCTCATGCTTTGGCCCCGCGCCGGCCCGAACCGATCATCGGCGCGGAGATGCTGTCCAGCGGCCAGCGCGAGCGCGGCACGAAATCGAAGCCGTTTTCTTGCGCCAGGCCTTCGCGCATCCGCTCGATGCCGGCCCAGGCGATCATTGCCGCATTGTCTGTGCAAAGTTTCAGCGGTGGCGCGACGAAGGCGAAGCGCGCCTCGGCGCACAGCCGTTCCAGCGTCGCCTTGATCGTATGGTTGGCGGCGACGCCGCCGGCGACGACCAGCGCCGGCGCGGCCGTGTCGGGGAATTCCCGGCGGAACCGGGCGAGCGCGCGCGAGACACGGTCGCCCAGCGCGTCGGCCACCGCCGCCTGGAAGGACGCGCAGATGTCGGCGACGTCCCGGTCGCTCAAGGGCTCGATCGCGCTCGCCGCCTGGCGCACAGCGGTCTTCAAGCCGGAGAACGAAAAATCGGGCTGCGCCGATCCCTTCATCGGACGCGGGAAGGCAAAACGACCCGCATCGCCCGATGCCGCCGCCTTCTCGACATTGGGACCGCCGGGATAGGGTAGGCCAAGCATCTTGGCCGTCTTGTCGAATGCTTCGCCGAGCGCGTCGTCGATGGTCGTCGCCCAGCGTTGGTAGTCGCCGACACCGCGCACGGCCAGGATCTGTGTGTGGCCGCCGGAGACCAGCAGCAGGAGATAGGGAAAGTCGAGCCCATCGGTCAGCCGCGCCGTCAAGGCATGGCCTTCGAGATGGTTGACGGCGATCAGCGGCTTGCCGGTTGCGGCCGCGATCGCCTTGGCCGTCATCAGCCCGACGATGAGGCCCCCGACGAGGCCCGGACCTGCGGTCGCGGCGATGGCGTCGATGTCGGCCAGCGCCACGCCCGAATCGGCAAGGGCTGCCTCGACAATGCCGTCCAGGGCCTCGACATGGGCGCGCGCGGCGATCTCCGGCACAACCCCGCCGAAGGCGGCATGCTCCTCGATCTGCGACAGCACGATATTGGACAGGATTTTGGGCGCGGCATCGCCCTTCAACGCCACGACGCTGGCGGCGGTCTCGTCACAACTCGTTTCAATGCCCAGAACGCGGATCAATTGGTCGCTGTCCCCAAGGATTGTGTATCGGGGCATTCCCCGGTAGGAGACGCCCGGAAAAGGCGACTTCGCCTGCCGGGGGTTATCACGGACCGCGCGCCATGCAAACAATCTTGAAGATCGGAACACGCGGCAGCCCGCTGGCGCTGGCGCAGGCGCAGGAAACCCAGGCGCGGCTTATGGCGGCGCATGGTTTGCCGCAAGAAGCGTTCGAAATCGTCGTCATCTCGACCAGCGGCGACCGCATCCAGGACCGGCCGCTGTCGGAAGCTGGCGGCAAGGGCCTGTTCACCAAGGAGATCGAGGAGGCGCTGCTCGCTCGCGCGGTCGACATTGCCGTGCATTCCTCGAAGGACATGCCGACGCAGTTGCCCGATGGGCTGGAGCTGTCTGCTTTTCTGCCGCGCGAGGACGCGCGCGATGCTTTCGTCGGCAAGGCGGCTAAGACGATTGCAGACCTGCCGCGTGGCGCCAAAGTCGGCTCGTCGTCGCTCAGGCGGCAGGCGCTGATCCGCCGCATGCGGCCGGATCTCGACGTGGTGATGTTTCGTGGCAATGTGCAGACGCGGCTGCGCAAGCTCGATGAAGGCGTCGCCGCCGGCACCATCCTCGCCCATGCCGGGCTGAAGCGGCTCGGGCTCGGCCACGTGGTCACCAATCTGATCCCGCTCGACATCTTTCCGCCGGCGCCGGGCCAAGGCGCGATCGGCATCGAAACCCGCATAGGCGATGGCGACGTCGAACAGATGCTGGCGGCCATCCACGACCTGCCGACCGGACAGGCGCTGGCTTGCGAGCGCGCTTTCCTGGCCGCCCTCGACGGCTCCTGTCGCACGCCGATTGCCGGTCATGCCGTGATAGACGGCGCGGACCTTTCTTTCGCGGGATTGATCATCTCGCCTGATGGCACGCAGTCGCACATGGTCGAGATGAAAGGCCCGGCGCTGGATGCCGCCCGCATCGGTGAAGAGGCGGCAAGGACGGTGCGGGCCAGGGCCGGCGAGACATTCTTCGACGGCTGGGCCTGACGGTGCAGCGCGTTCTGGTGACGCGGCCTCAACCGGGCGCTTCCCGCACCGCGCGACTGCTCAAGGACATGGGGTTTCTACCGGTGCTTTTGCCGCTGACCGAGACGGTGGCGTTGCCGATCGATGCGGACCTCGTCATCGGCAATGCCGTGGCCGTTGCGGTGACCAGCGCCAATGGCGTGCGCTTTGCGCCTAAGGAGGTCGTCGCCCGGCTTTCGGACTTGCCTTGCCATGCCGTCGGCAAGAGGACCGCGCAAGCCGCGCGTGAAGCAGGATTTTTGTCCGTCAGCGAAGGTCCCGGCAATGCCGAAGGTCTTGCCGGCAGTCTTGCCGGCGAATTCCAGGGCAAGACCATTGTCTATCTCTGCGGACGCGTGCGCTTCCCGGCATTCGAGCAGCGGCTGCAAGCTGCCGATGTCGGGGTCCGCCCCGTCGAGACATACGACACGCTCGCCGTGACCTATTCGGACGAGGCCGTGCTTGCCCGTCTGTCGGGGCAAACCGCGGATGCGGTGCTGCTCTATTCCGCCAGGGCGGCTACCGCGCTGCAGGCCCTGGTCAGGCGGCCTGCGCTGCATGAAGCCTTTGACAAGACGCGGGTTTTTGCCCTGTCGCATCGCATCGCCGCCGTCCTTGGCGACGTCGCTGGCGACCGTATCCACATAGCCGCACGGCCCGACGAGGGTGCGCTGCTTTCGCTTTTGCGGCCCGGGTCCTGAGCCGCGTCATCACACCGCCCCTTTTCACCGCTTGGTGATGTGCTAGACCCTCTTTGAACCATCCCCAAGCGAATTTGCGGAGCCCAAGCATGGTCAAGACGCCGAAGATGCGACATTCGAAAAGCCGCCGCGAGCCGGTGACCATCGAACTTGAGCCCGGCGCCGTTTCCCGCATCGCCGACGAGAATGCCGCCAGGGCCGGGGCGCAAACCGACGAGGCCAAGGCGGAGGAAGCCGCGAACGCCTCGCGGCCGGAGGCGCCCGAAGAGCCTGTGCACGCCGACCAGACCGATCTAGAACCCTGGGAGCACGCCGAGGCGACAGCGCCCCGATCGGAACGATCCGCGGAACGCGCCGCCGAGGCGGACGAACCGGTGGCAGCCTACCCCAGTTCCCCGGACGACGCCGCTGGCAAGGCCGGCGCCTTCGACTACAGTTTCGAGGACGCATCGGCGAAGCGCGCCGAACCTGAACCGGCCGGGCCAGTGACCGGCGCCTCGGCGGGGAACGGGAAAACCGCATCCGCACCGCCACCGCCGAAGCGGGTCAACGGCATCGCGGCCGGCATCATCGGCGGTGTCATCGCACTGGTCGGCGCCGGCGGATTGCAGTTCGCCGGCCTGCTCGGCGCGCCGGGGTCCGCTCCCAGCGTCTCGCTCGAAGGCGTCAACGGCGAAATCGCCGCGCTCAGAACCGAGATCGCGGATCTGAGGCAAGCCGGCGACGGCGGTGCGTCGGCCAAGGTCGACGGGTTGTCCGCGGCGTTGGATCAGGTCAGGACGGATGTCGCAGCGCTCAAATCGGCGGTCGAGCAAGGCGGAGCGGGCGACAATGCCGGGCTGGCCGCGCTTGGCGACAAGGTCAGGCAGATCGAGACGGCGGTTGCGGCGCTCGGTAAGGCCGGCAACTCGGCCCCAGTCGATCTCGGTCCGCTCAATGAAAGGGTGGCCGGCCTCGATGCGCTGGTGAAATCGGCCGGCGAGGCGGCGGCGAAGCAGGACAGTCGGCTCACCGCGCTGGAACAGTCGGTGTCGCAGCTTTCCGGCAAGGTCGAGGCGCGGGCCGGACAGCCGAAGGTCGCGCTCGCCATCGCCGCTTCGGCACTGAAGGCGGCGCTCGACCGTGGCGCGCCGTTCGGTGCCGAACTTGAGACCTTCGCCGCGATCGCGCCGGACGCGCCGCAGCTTGCGGCTCTGCGCGCCTACGCGCAAAAGGGCGTCCAGACCCGCACCGAGATCGCATCGCAGATGGATGCCGCCGCCAACGCCATGGTCGCGGCGGCCACGCCGGTCGACGAAAATGCCGGGCTGCTGCAGAACCTTCTGTCGAGCGCCGAATCGCTGGTCAAGGTCCGGCCGATCGGCGCTGTCCAGGGCGCCGGCGCGCCGGAAACCATTGCGCGCATGGAGGTGGCGGTCAATCAGGGCGACTATGCCAAGGCGCTCACAGAATATGAGACGCTGCCCGCGCCTGCAAAGGCGGCCGGCGCCGATTTTGCCGGCAAGCTGAAGGCACGCATCGAGGTCGAGACGCTGATCGATGCGCTGATATCAGGCGCGATGAAGGCGTGAGGAACTGGCGATGATCCGAATCCTGCTCTTCCTCGCCGTCGTCTTCGCGCTGGGCCTAGGCTTTGCCTGGCTGGCGGACCGGCCGGGCGACATGGTCATCACCTTCAACGGCTACCAGTATCAGGTCAGCCTGATGGTGGCGGCGGTGGCGGTGGTCGCCGTCGTCGCGGCGGTGATGATCCTGTGGTGGCTGATCAAGTCGGTCTGGAACAGCCCCTACACCATTTCGCGCTATTTCCGGGTGCGGCGCCGCGACCGCGGCTATCAGGCGCTGTCGACCGGCATGATCGCCGCCGGCGCCGGCGACGGCGCGCTGGCCCGCAAGAAGACCAAGGAAGCGGCCAAGCTGATCCGCTCCGACCAGGAGCCATTGATCCATCTGCTCGAGGCCCAGGCTTCGCTGCTCGAAGGCGACCACGAAGGCGCGCGCCAGAAATTCGAGAGCATGCTCGACGATCCCGAAATGCGGCTGCTCGGCCTGCGCGGGCTTTATCTCGAAGCCGAGCGCCTGGGGGACCGCAATGCCGCCAGGCACTATGCTGGGCGCGCCGCCGGCATGGCGCCGCAACTGGCCTGGGCGGCCGAATCGACGCTTGAAGAGCTGACCGGGCGCGGCGACTGGGACGGCGCGCTGAAGCTGGTCGAGGCGCAGAAGGCGACCCGCCAGATCGAACGTGACGCCGCCAACCGCCGACGCGCCGTGCTGTTGACCGCCAAGGCGCAGTCACTCGCCGACAGCGATCCCGCAGCTGCCCGCACGGCGGCGATAGAGGCCAATCGGCTGCAGCCGGAGTTCGCGCCGGCCGCGGTCGCGGCTGCGACGCTGCTGTTTCGCCAGAACGACGTGCGCAAGGGCTCGAAGATCCTCGAGACAGCCTGGAGGGCCGAACCGCATCCGGAGATAGCGGAGCTCTATACCCATGCAAGGCCGGGTGACGCCGTGCTCGATCGCCTCAACCGGGCGAGGAAATTGCAGGAGATGAAGAAGAACCACGCCGAATCCTCGATGACGGTGGCGCGCGCCGCGCTCGATGCACAGGATTTTGCGACTGCCCGCCGCGAAGCCGAGGCGGCGATCCGGATGGACCGCCGCGAGGGCGCCTATCTGCTTTTGGCCGACATCGAAGAAGCCGAGACGGGCGACCAAGGCAAGGTGCGACAGCTCTTGTCCAAGGCGGTGCGGGCGCCGCGCGACCCGGCCTGGGTCGCCGACGGCGTCGTCTCGGAGCGCTGGGCGCCGGTATCGCCGGTCACCGGCCGGCTTGACGCCTTCGAGTGGCGCGCCCCGATGGAGCGTCTCGGCCAGCTGATCGACAGCCGTGACGATGCGCCGGACGCCCCGGCGGTGGCGATCGAGGCGCCGGGCAGGCCGGCGCAGGAAGAGTCGGTCGAGGTGATCGATCACGCTGGCCCGGGCGGCGAGACGGCCGGCAAGCAGGCCGAGAACGATCAGGACCACGTCAGGCCGGTGACGGCGCAGGCTTTCGCCGCGGTGCCCGCCGATGCCGAGGCCGTCGAACCGGCGCAGGAACTGGCACGCCTGCCGGACGATCCCGGCGTCGATCCGGACGATGCGGCGGAAAAGTCGCCGCGCCGGTTCCGGTTGTTTTGAGTTGGCTGGGTGGCCCGGCCGTTTGGGAATGGATCGATGTTCGAACGCGTTTTGTCGTTTCTGAGGGATTTGCCGACCGGCACCGGCGCCCGCGCCAGCGCCGATGATCCGCGCGTGGCAGCCTCGGCGCTGCTCTACCACGTGATGAGCGCCGACGGCGTGCGCCAGGACGTCGAGTGGGAACGGTTCAAGGCAGTGCTGGCGCAGGCCTATTCGGTCAGCGGCAACGAGCTCGACGCGCTGGCCGCCGCCGGCGAGCGCGCCGACAACGAGGCGATCGACCTCTATGCCTTCACCAGCGTGCTGAAGCGCCACCTCGATGCCGAAGGCCGCAAGGCTTTCATCGGCCTGATGTGGGAGATCGTCTATGCCGATGGCGAGCTGCACGAGTTGGAAGACAACACGGTCTGGCGCGTTGCCGAGCTGATCGGCGTCGAACGCCAGGATCGCATCGAGGCGCGCCGCAAGGCGGCGGCCGCGGCGCCGGGGGCCCGTGGAACGTCGAGCGACGAATAGGATTCATCCGCCGATGCCGCCGATGCCGCCGCGTTCGAAGCCGAAAATCCTGATCGTGCTGCATCAGGAGAATTCGAGCCCCGGGCGCGTCGGCCACATGCTTCTCGAAGAGGGCTTCGATCTCGACATCCGCCGCCCGCCGCTTGGCGATCCCTTGCCAGAGACGCTCGACGGCCATGCCGGGGCCGTGGTGTTCGGCGGGCCGATGAGCGCCAATGACGAGGACGAGTTCGTCCGCCGCGAGACCGAGTGGCTTGAGGTTCCGCTGCGCGAGAACCGGCCGCTGCTGGGCATCTGCCTTGGCGCGCAGATGCTGGTCAACCATTTGGGCGGCAAGGTCGAGGGGCATGGCGAAGGGCTTGTCGAGATCGGCTGGTATCCGTTGAAGGCGACGGAAGCGGGCCAGAAACTGATGCGCTGGCCGGAAATGGTCTATCAGTTCCACCGCGAAGGTTTTTCGCTGCCGAGCGACGCGACCTTGCTGGCGACCGCCGAGACCTATCCCAACCAGGCTTTCCGCTACCGCGACAATGCCTGGGGCATCCAGTTCCACGGCGAATTGACCAGGCTGATGATGCAGCGCTGGGTGGTGCGCGGCGCGCACCGCTTCGAATTGCCGGGCGCCCAGCCCGGCCGCGACCATCTCGGCGGCAGGCTGATCTGGGACATGCACCTCAAGCGCTGGCTGGACGAGTTCCTGGTGCTGATTTTCGGCGGCCGACGGCGCGGTCGCGGCACAACCATCCCCTGATGGCGGGTCGTTTAACGCCTGCTAGTTCGAAAACGTCACGCTCACGCCGCGCTGACGAAAATAAGCCTGCATCAATTTGCGGCCCGAGCGGTTGTTCTGCGCCAGTTTGGTGGGATCGAACACCGCCTGCTTCATCCCCTCTCGTGCCAGCGCTGCCTTAAGCGTCGCGATATGGGCATCGAGATCGGCATTGTCGGCCCGCAGCGACACATAGATACTCTCGGTTGCCTCAGCCACGGTCGGTTCGCTCACAGTTATCGTCCTTTGATTGGTCGGGCGGCGGCTTAGCACAGATTCGCAGCCCGCCGATACCGGTGGACCTGAATTCGATGCCCGTCAGTTTCGTCCACTGAGGTGCCGCACCCTTCGGAGCGCCGGGAACAGATAGGCCCACAGGCCGGCAACGGCAATGGCGCCGACGCCGCCGATGACGACGGCAGGCACCGTGCCGATCAGCGCCGCCATGGTGCCGGCGCGGAATTCGCCGAGCTCGTTGGAGGCGCCGACGAAGACCTGATTGACGGCGTTGACGCGGCCGCGGACATGATCGGGGGTCCAGAGCTGGATCAACGTTTCCCTGATGTAGACGCTGAACATGTCGGTGGCGCCGAGGAAGGCCAATGCCAGGATCGACAGCCAGGTGAAGGTCGACAGGCCGAACAGCACCGTAAAGGCGCCGAACGCGGCCACGAAGCCGAGCATGATCAGGCCCGCGTGGTTGCGGATAGGATGACCAGCGAGCCAGATGGCGACACAGATGGCACCCACCCCTGGCGCCGAGCGCAGCAAACCAAGTCCCCAGGGACCGAGTTGCAATATGTCGCGGGCATAGATCGGCAGCAGCGCCGAGGCGCCGGACAGGAGCACGGCGAAGAGATCGAGCGAGATGGCGCCAAGCACGATCTTCTCGCCCCAGATGTAACCGAAGCCGGCGAACAGGGTCTGCATGGTCGGCTTGTCGGTCTCGCTGCGCTGCGCCGGCCTCGGTATGGTGAAGATCAGCAGCCCGGCGACGAGCATCAGCGCCGTGGCCGTGCCATAGGCCACCTCGGCCGATACGCCGTAGAGCAGGCCGCCGGCGACCGGCCCGACGATGGTCGCCGTCTGCCAGGCCGACGAGTTCCAGGCGATGGCGTTGGCGAAATCCCGGGGCGGCACCAGATTGGCGAACAGCGACGACGAGGCCGGTCCGAAGAAGGCGCGGGCAATGCCGAACATGGCGAGCACGATGAAGATTGGCAGCGGGCCGCTGATGCCGCGCAGGGTCAGGATGAGCAGCGCGAGCGCGCAGATCGCCTCGAGCAGCACCGCCAGCGCCATGATCAGCCGGCGGCCGAAACGGTCGGCAACGACCCCCGTGACCAGCACCAGGAGCAGCGCAGGCAGGAACTGGACGATGCCGACAAGCCCGAGATCGAGCGGGTCGCGGGTCAGATCGTACATCTGCCAGCCGACCGCGACGGACACGATCATGGTGGCGAATGTGGTGAGGAAGCGCGCCGCCCAATAGCTCAGGAAGGAGCGATGGCGGAACGCGGCATAGCGCTGGTCCGGTGATATCTGTTCGGAGGTCATGGAACGAGGCCCCGTTAGAAGGATGGAGGCCGGCGGGGCACTTCCACGATGGACGCTGGTCCGGCCGGGGAACCCTTTAGCCCAGTTCGACGTATGACGCGCGCAAAAAACAGGTTCTGGATCAAGGATTTTCTGACGTGTTCCATCGAACGCACACGAAACTCACCCGCCAAGACCCGGCGGGACAGGAAAGCCTATCGGGTGTCTCGAAGACCGCATGTCTCCCCCATCGTGCACGCGATAACCTTGAAAGCCGATCCGTGAGCAGCATTCTTTCGGCCTGCCCACTGGCCTGGCCGAAACCTACCAATACATTGGGGTTTTGGCGATAATGTCGAGCGTAACTTCACCCTTATCGCCGTCCCTCGTGAATTGGAATAATAGACCATTTTATGCTGGAATAGTCGAAAAGCGTAGGCGTAACCCAGCAATCTTTTTGCTGGAGCCTTTCTGTCAATCATATTTAAGTACTTGCTAAATCAAGCAGGGTGCTTACTGGGTTATTAAGCATTTTCAAAACAGAACTCAAGATCTGGCAATTTTCCCTTGCTAGCCGGCGACATCGGCTACAACCTATGGATACATCAACCGCGCCGGCGGATCGTTGGCATGCTTGGGCGGATGGGCGCTAGGCATGGAGAGGGAAATGGACATTCGCCAGGCGGCTCCCGCTGGGAGCGCTCCCCTCGACTTGAGGAATTGCGACGGCCGGCCGCAAAGTCGTCGAATGCCTGGACCACAGCCCGGGCGTTTCGTGGTCCGCGAAGCTTTTGTCCTCTTCGGATCGTCCCCCGATCGACGGATGAATCGCTGCCGCCGGGGAGCGAGGAGAATAAACCGTGAAACATATAGTCTATTCGGTCATCGCCAGTGTTTTACTGGCGGTCGCCGGCTGCACCACCGACGATCAGACCATCGACACCAGGCCGCAATACGACAAGCAAGGCAATCCCAATTTCGATACGCGAGGCAGATACATTGGCTGCCATGGGATCGGATGCAAAGTCGATGACCCTGGCGATGGGGATCAAAGCATCGACGACAGGCCGCAATACGACAGGCAAGGCAATCCAAACTTCGATACGCAGGGCAACTATCAGGGGTGCAATGGCATCGGCTGCCAGGTCGATGCGCCTGACGATGACAATTCATCGGGTGACGACGATTCCGACTGACAGCCACACTCCGCAAAGGAAGAGGAAAACCACCTATGTCTGAATTCGGCGACTTGGTTCGACGGCACGCCAAAATCGTCATGATCGGGCTGGCGGGGTTGATACCGACATCTGCTTTCGCGAACGATGCCTGCGACGGCGTCAAGGTCGAAGTGACGAAGGCGCGCAAACAGGAATATGCACCGCTCGTCGCTTCGGCGATGGACAATAAGTTCAAGCCCGCCCGCGCCAAGTTCATCACCATCTTGGAAAGCGGCAACTGGAGCGCCGCTTATGTCTCCACGCCTGTGAGCGATGACGGCGTGATGTTCTTCCAGACCGTCGACGGAAAGAAGCAGTTTCGTGACGTATGGGGCGGCTATGCCGATCCATCGGAAAAGCCTGGACTGGTATCCTGGGCGAAGAAGCTTGGAGCACCGGAAAAGCTGGCCAGGTGCTTCGCCGAAACCGTTACGGAATGACGATGCCGCTCACCTGCAAAGAGGACGAGACCAATGAAAACCGCAATTCTGACCACCGCCGTGGTTCTGGCCATGCCGGCTTTCGCTTTTGCCAAGGACAAGTGCGCCGACGCCAAGGATCAGGCCACCATGAACCAGTGCGCCGATGCTTCGTTCAGGAAATCCGACAAGAAGCTCAACGAACTTTACAAGCAGATCGAAACCCGCCTGAAGGACGACGCGGATACCAAGAAGCTTCTTGTCCAAGCGCAGCAGGATTGGATCAAGTTCCGCGACGCTGAGTGCAATTTCCAGACCGCGGGAGCGGCCGGAGGCAGCGTGGTCCCCATGCTCCTCTCGATGTGCATGGATGGCCTGACGCAATCCCGGGTCAAGGATTTCGACGGTTACCTGAACTGCAAGGAAGGCGATCTGAGCTGTTCCGTTCCGGCAGCGAACTGAGCTTTCCTGCCTGCCTGCAGGCGGGGTGGAAAATCATTCCTCAGCGCGGCGGAGATGGCGTCGAGCCCCCCTGCAATTGCGCGCTCGCCGTGGAAGAGCGCAAGATCGGGCAGCGACAAGCCGAGGTCGAATAGCTTCTGGTCGGCGATCGAATTTCGGAGAGATTGTAACGGATGCGGTCGTAGCCGTATTCCTGCGGCGCCTCTTTCTCGATCACCAGCCTGGTGTAGTTCATGGCTTTCCCAAGGCCTGTCTGCACATCCAAGCCACAAAAGCATGAAGCCTGCCAAGACGGACCGCCGGCAGGCCTCAATCAAACCATTGGCTCAGCGCCGGAATGCGCGCTCAGGCCGAGACCTTGGCTTTCCTGCCCCTGGCCGGCGCTTTCGGGGCGACGGCCTTGCGGCCGAGACCGATCGACTTCGCCAGTTCCGAACGCGAGGCCGCGTAATTGGGAGCGACCATCGGATAGTCCGACGGCAAGCCCCATTTGGCGCGGTAGGCGTCCGGCGTCAGGCCGAAATGCACGCCCAGATGACGCTTCAGCGATTTGAACTTCTTGCCATCCTCCAGGCAGATGATGAAATCCGGCGTCACCGACTTCTTGGGATTGACCGCCGGCACGAGCGGCGCCGCCACGGGTACGGCCGGCTGGCCGAGCCCGCTGATCGAAGCGCTGACGCTGGCGATGAGGTCGGCCAGGCCGGAGGCGGGCAGGCGGTTCTTCTCGACGTAAGCCGACACGATATGGGCGGTCAGCTCGAGAAGGTCGATATCCTTGCGAGCGTCGTTGCTGTCGTCGATCAATCTATTTTCCTCCGTCTATGGCGCATGGGGCCCGAAATCGGCACAGTTTCGGATGGGATGATGCGCAAAGTTAAAGTGCGGCGGCGTCTTTGCACGTCCCTCGCGGTTCGTCGCGATGTAGTGCGCCGGAATTCCTAGTCGGCAAATCTGCGCAATGCAACGACTTGGCCCCGCGTCACACATTATTTTGAATAACTATACTGAACTGTAATACTATCAGACGATCAGGGCCTTGTCTCGCCACAGACGAAATCCGCCTTCGAAGGCGCGTGTGTTGTCGCCGCGCCTGCTGTCGGCGGGCAAATCGTCGAGCTTGTCGACATTGCCGCCGCCGATGACGACATAATCGGGCTGCATGGCGGCGCGCAGCCGGTCGACGACGTCGAAAACGGATTTGCGCCACTTCTTCTTGCCGCGTTTTACCAGGCCGCGCTCACCGACATAATCCTCGAAGCTCTTGCCCTTCTTGTAGGGAAGATGGGCGAGTTCCATCGGTTGGGCGACGTTGTCGACGATCATCGCCGCACCCAGGCCGGTTCCCAGCCCCAGGAACAGCATGCGGCCGCCTTCATAGCTGCCGATGGCCTGCATCAGCGCGTCGTTGACCACCTTGACCGGCTTGCCGAACTGCGCGGCGAAGTCGAAGCCGGCCCAGCCTCTGCCGAGATTGGCGGGATCGAGCAAGGGCCTGTTGTGATGCACCGGGCCGGGATAGCCCATCGAGACGACGTCGTAGGACAGCCCGTCGGCCAGCGCCGTCACGGCATCGATCATCTGCTGGGGCATCAGATCCGGCCCGGAATCGGCGCGGCGCTCAGCACCGCCTGAGCTGGTGAGTATCTTGACGTGCGAGCCGCCTATGTCGATCGACAGCACGATCGGATCGCCGCTCGCCGCTTTCGGCCTTGCCGCCCTGGCCATGCTGCCCTCTCCCAGCCTATTTCGATGGATTGATCCAGCCGTTCGGCGGCCCGAAGCCGTTCATTGCGGCTGCCGGCCCCCAGGTCTTCGGTTCATAAAGATGTGGCGGCGTGGTGTCGCCGAGCACCGGCCCGACGATGCGCCAGGCGAGTTCGCTGGCGTCCTGGCGGGTAAAAAGCTGGCCATTGCCGTTCATGGCATCGCCGATCAGCCGTTCATAGGGCGGCATATCGCCCTTGCTGTCGTCGAGCGCCGTCAGTTCGACCTGTTCGCCGACCATGTCGTCGCCCGCTGCCTTGCGCTGGGCGCCGATCGAGATCGCCACCTGCGGGTCGATGCGGAAGCGCACATAGTTGGCGTCGTTCGGCTTGATCGGGTCGAAGACATCGAGCGGCGGCCGCTTCAGCCGCACGATCACCTCCGTGGCATGCACCGGCATGTTCTTGCCGGCGCGGATGAAGAACGGCACGTCCCGCCAGCGCCAGGTGTCGACGAGGAAGCGCACCGCCGCGAAGGTTTCGACCGGCGAGTTGGGCGCCACGCCGGGCTCGGCGAGATAGCCGTCGAATTGGCCACGCACGATATCGTCCTTGGTCAGGGTGCGGATCGCGCGCAGCACCTGCACCTTCTCGTCGATCAGGTCGTCGGCGGAACGGCCGACCGGCGGTTCCATCGCCAGCAGCAGGAGGATGTTGAGCAGATGGTTCTCGATGACGTCCCTGACGCAGCCGACCTCGTCATAGAAGCGGCCGCGCCCATCGATGCCGAAATCCTCGGCCATGGTGATCTGCACGCTCTCGACGAAATTGCGGTTCCAGATCGGTTCCAGGAAGGAATTGGCGAAGCGGAAATAGAGCAGGTTCTGGATCGCCTCCTTGCCGAGATAGTGATCGATGCGGAAGATCGACTGTTCGTCGAACACCAGATGCAGCACTCGGTTCAGCCAGCGCGCCGATTGCAGGTCATGGCCGAAGGGCTTTTCCACCATCAGCCGCGCGCCGCGCGCCGTGCCCGATTGCTCCAGGCCCTGGACCACCGTCTCGAACATGGTCGGCGGCACCGCCATGTAGTGCAGCGGCCGCTGGGCGGTGCCCAGCGCGCTCTTCAGTTTCTCGAACGTGGCCGGGTCGCGATAGTCGCCGCTGACATAGCGCAGCAGCGAAGCGAGCTTGGCGAACACCTTCTCGTCGATCTTGCCGAGCGTATTGACGATGCCGTCGCGCGCGCGGTCCTGCAATTTCCTCAAATCCCAGGCGTCGAAGGCGACGCCGATCACCGGTTCGGTAAGCGTTCCCTTGGCGACCATGGCATAGAGGGAAGGAAATATCTTCTTGTGGGCGAGGTCGCCGGTCGCCCCGAAGAGCACCAGCGTATCGGACCGTTCCGGGCTCATGAGCGCGTCTCCCCTGCCGCCGTCACTTGCCGGCCTTCGGTTTTTCGACATGGCCGCCGAATGCATAGCGCATGGCCGACAAGAGCTTGTCGGCGAATTCGGATTCGCCTTGCGAGGAGAAGCGGTCGAAGAGGGCCGAGGACAGCACCGGCGCCGGCACGCCGGTGTCGATGGCCGCTTTCAGGGTCCAGCGGCCTTCGCCGGAATCGGACACCCGGCCGCCAAACTGGGTCAGGCCGGGATCGCTCTTCAACGCGCCGGCGGTGAGATCAAGCAGCCACGAGCCGATGACGCTGCCATGCCGCCAGACCTCGGCCACTTCGGCAAGGTCGATGTCAAACTGGTAGTATTCGGGGTTCTGCAACGGGCTGGTCTCGGCATCGGCCTCGCGCTTGACCTTGCCGGCATTGCCGGCCTTGAGAATATTCATGCCTTCGGCATAGGCGGCCATGACGCCGTACTCGATGCCGTTATGGACCATCTTGACGAAGTGGCCGGCGCCGCTCGGGCCACAATGCAGATAGCCGAAGGGCGCCGTGCCGGCCGTCTTGTCGGGAGCGGGCGCACCGGCATCCGCGCCGGGCGCCAGCGTGGCGAAGACCGAATCGAGATGCCGGACCGCGTCATCGGGCCCGCCGATCATCAGGCAGTAGCCGCGATCCAGGCCCCAGACGCCGCCGCTGGTGCCGACATCGACATAGTTGAGGCCCTTGGCGGCGAGCTTGGCGGCCCGGTCGACGTCGTCGTGATAGTAGGAATTGCCGCCGTCGATGATGATGTCGCCGGGTTCCATCAGCGCCGCCACCTGATCGACGATCTTGCCGGTGATGGCCGCAGGCAGCATCAGCCACACGCAGCGCGGCTTAGCGAGCTTGCCGACGAATTCCGCCATCGATGCAGCCCCCGAGGCGCCGTCGCCGACCAGGGCCGCGACGCTTGCCGGGTTGATGTCGTAGACGACGCATTCGTGGCCGTCACGCATCAGGCGCCGGACCATGTTGGCGCCCATTCGGCCCAGTCCCATCATTCCGATCTGCATGGTCTCATCCTTGTGTCTTGAAGAGGATCTGCCGGGAAGGATCTACAGTCTGTCCTGTTCACCAATGATGACGGAGAAGTCGACATTCTCCCAATCGCCGCTGCCGGGCCAGAAAAAAGTGAAGATCAGCGTGCTCCCCTCGGGCAGGCCGGCGACCGGCAGATCCGCGAGGTGGATGCCGAGAGCATTCTCGCTGGTCGCGCTGTCATGCACGGTCGCCCAATTGTCGACGCTCCAATGAACGGTTGCCTTCGCCAAAAGCTCGAGGCGCATTGTCTTGCCGGCCGGCATGGAGCGTATCTTGTTGTTGAAGCGCCATGTCCGGAACGGCGAGACGGTCTTTTTGTCGATATAGCGTTCGACGCCTTGCGGCGGCATGTCGAACACCGCGCCGTCGCGCAGCGAGCGCAGCAGCTTGATGTGTTCGGAATGCGCCCAGACCAGTGGCATGGCGCTGCCCGAGGGCTTGCCATGCAGTAGTTCGCGGTCGGGCAGGTCGGCGCCGTCCCAGACCTGCTCCGGCAACAGGCCGCCCGGCCCGGCCGAGCCCTCCATTGCCGCGAGCAGCAAGGTCGCCTTGTCCTTGCGCCCAGCCGCCAGCTCGTAATGGGCCCGTTCGCCGGCGAGCAACGGCCAGGGGCGGCCCTGGCCGGTGCCGTCGAATGGCGCGCCGTCCTCGTGCTCGCCATAGCCGTCGCCGGTGTAGCGATACCAGAGCGGCCCCTGCGGCAGTTGCCGGCGCAGCTGCGCGTCGATGACCTTGACCGTGTCGATGATGCGTGGATCGTCGGCTGCCCTGAGGCCAAAGCGCACCAGCGCCAAGACGTCCGGGCTGACGATTTCCTGCGCCGGCCGGTCGGCATCCCCGGGCGGGCGGTTCTTGATCGGCACATAGCCGTCCTTCGGCGAACCGGCCTCGGCACTGTCGGGCGGTGCGATGCGGACATAGTAACCCGCGACGCCGGCCGCCTCGCAACTTGCCGTGCCGGTGACATAGGTCCAGCGCTCGACCTGGTCATTCCAGCCGTCGGCGGTCTCGCGCAGATAGCTTGCTGCGTCCTGCTTGCCGCAGGCCTCCAGCATATCCGCGGCGGCAAGCAGCGCCGCGATCTCAACGGCGAGCGTGAACGGGCTGTAACCGGAATCCTCCTCCCAGCGGTCCTCGCCGGTAACAGGTCCATTGCGCACGACATAGGCTGCGGCGCGCTCGATCATCGGCAGGAAGCCAGAGAGCATGGCGCGCGGCAAATGACCCTGCCGCCGCAGCGCATCTGCCAGCAGCAGCGGAAAGGCGCATTCGTCCATCTGGATGCCCGGCCAATAGGCTGTTCCATCGAGCCAGGCGTTCTGCGGCCAGTGGCCGTCCGGCTGCTGGATGGAGCAGAGATAGTCGAGGGTTTGCAGAGCCGAGGCGGCATCGCCGGCGGCGAGAAAGCCGCCCGCCGTCTCGACCAGATCGCGCGGCCAGACCAGATGGTAGCCGCCGAGATCGTCGTCGCCCTTGTCGAAGCCCCATGGGATGGACAGGCTGGCGACCGCCGCGCCTGGCATGAGGGATGACCGGTGCGTCGCCAGGACGGCGGTGGAGATCCTGTAGCTGTTCACTCCGGACGCGTCATGGCGATCCAGTCGCAGCAGGCCCGCCTGCCATTCGCGCCATTGTTCGGCGTAGGACATTGCCGCCGCCGCGAAACCCTGCCTGAGGCTGGCGAAGGCATTTCGAGCAGCCTCTTTGGGCGTCGCTCCGAAGCCCAGCGCCAGCACGGCTTTGGCGTCGTTGGCGGAAAACCCGATTTCGCCGGTCAGTGCGACATTGCCGTCCTCGGCTCGCTGAAAGGCTGGATCGAGCCGACCGGTGTTGCGCAGTTGCTGCCAGCCGTCGGAGACGCCGACATAGCCGGCCGAGCCGTTCCGCCAGGGCAGCGATGAGGCCAGCGCAAGGCAGGTGCCGCAGCCCGAGGCGAACAGCACAGGCTCTCCCTCATGGTCGCCGACCCAGGCGGTGTTGCCCATGCCGGCATTGACCAGATGCGGCGCCAGCAAGGCGTGGACGCGGTAGTCGCCCGGCGCGCCCTTGAGCGGCGTGAAGGTGATCTCCTGCAGCAAGGTGGGTCGTGCAGGGTCGGCCAGGATACGCTTCTCGATCCGGTAGGCGCCGTCATCAGCGGTGTTGATCAGCCTGTAGGCTGGCACGCCTTCTTCGAACGGTTCGATGCCATGCGCGGCATCACGTTTTTCTTCCGAGAAATATCCGTTCGGGCCGGTGACGATCAGGCCGAGGTCGCGGGTGCAGGCACTGTCGACACCGGGATAGTAGATCTCGTTCAGGATGCCATGGCTGAGCGTGAACCAGACGCGGCTCGACGGCGAAAGCGCCGCGCCGACGCCGCTTTTGGCGCTTGACGTCCAGCGCGCCGGAATTCCCGGAGCCCCCGGGGGAACGATCGGCGTCACTGCCATGCGTCTGCGGCCTCCTGCCCGCATGCCTAGCCCATCCACCGAAGCCTTTTCAATCGTCGCACCGCAATGTGATCGGCGGCATCTTATGGATTGCAGTTGACAGCTCGCCGGCCTTCTGCACTTTTGTCTGACAATAGATAAAAAACAGGTACGCAAGCGCGATAGTCACCAACAGCCATCAAGACCAGCAACTCTCGGGAGGAGTATGACATGAAGAAATTGTTCGTTCTGGGCACCCTTGCAGCGGTGCTCGCAGCCGGTACGGCATTTGCCGACACCAGCGGCAAGAAAATCGCTTTCTCCAACAATTACGCCGGCAATTCGTGGCGGCAGGCTATGCTCGACAGCTACGGCATCGTCACCAAGAAAGCGGTGGACGACAAGATCGTCGCAGCGGCCGATGTTTTCACCACCGCCGACAAGGAAGTGCCGACGCAGGCCGCCCAGGTGCAGAACCTGATCCTGCAGGGCTATGACGCCATCGTCATCAACGCCGCCTCGCCGGATGCGCTGAACGGCGCCATCAAGCAGGCCTGCGATGCCGGTATCGTCGTCGTCTCCTTCGACGGCACCGTCACCGAGCCTTGCGCCTACCGCGTCGTGGTCGACTTCAAGGACATGGGCAAGCAGGAAGTCGAGCAGATGGCCAAGTTCCAGCCCAAGGGCGGCAACCTGCTTGAAATCCGTGGCCTCGCGGGCACGTCGATCGACGACGCCATCCATGCCGGCATCCTCGAGGGCGTCGCCGCTCACCCCGAATTCAAAATCGTCGGCTCGGTGACCGGCGACTGGGACCAGACGACGGCGCAGAAGGCGGTGGCGACCATCCTGCCCTCGCTGCCCGAAATCGTCGGCATCGTCGACCAGGGCGGTGACGGCTATGGCGCCGCGCAAGCCTTCGCCGCCGCCGGCAAGCCGCGCCCGACCATCATCATGGGCAACCGCCAGGACGAGCTGAAATGGTGGAAGGAACAGAAGGAAAAGGACGGCTACCAGACCTGGTCGGCCTCGATCGCGCCCGGTGTCTCGACGCTCGCCTTCTGGGTGGCGCAGCAAGTGCTCGACGGCCGCAAGGACATTCCCCACGACCTGCTGGTGCCGTATCTCGCCTTCACTCAGGACGATTTCGAGGCCGCTCTGCCGAAGATCAAGGAGGGCGGTGTCGCCACGCACGAATACACACAGGAAGATGCCATCGCGGCCATCAAAGCCAATATCAAGTGAATGTCGCACACGCGTTGCCGTGCACATCGCCGACCGGATATCGTTGAGCATGCCTGAAGGGAACGCGGACATCATCAGACTGAGCGGCGCCGAAAAACACTTCGGCGCCGTTCGCGCGCTTGGCGGCGTCGACTTCACTGTCGGGCCCGGCGAGTGCGTCGGCCTCGTCGGCCACAACGGCGCCGGCAAATCGACGCTCATGCACATGGTGGCGGGCACGCTGACACCCGACAGCGGAACGATCGGCGTGCATGGTGAGGCCGAGGAGAACTACTCGGTGTCGCGGGCACAGCAGCTCGGCATACGCTGCGTGTTCCAGGAATTGTCGCTGTGCCCCAATCTCAGCGTCGCCGAGAACACGCGCATCAACCACGCCTCGCTCACCGGCTTCGGCTGGCGGCGCAAGGCGGCCGAGCTGATCACGGCCAAGCTGGACGAAATCTTTCCCGACCATGGCATTTCGGCGGCCGACATCGCCGGTGACCTTTCAATCGGACGGCGACAGATGGTGGAGGTGGCGCGCGCGTTCACGCTGACCCGCGAGCCGCTCCACCTGGTCATCCTCGACGAGCCGACGTCCTCGCTCGACGCGCACACGGCGGGGCAGTTGCTTGCCTTCGTGCGCCGCTTCGTCGCGTCGGGTGGGAGCTGCATTCTCATCTCCCACGTGCTGGGCGAAGTGCTGCAGAACGCCGATCGCATCGTCGTGATGCGCGACGGCAAGGTTGTCGGCGCCGACGCGGCGAACGCTTTCGACCGCGATAGGCTGGTCGCCACCATGGGCGGCGCCGAAGGACATCGGAGGACCGCCACCGAAATCCGGAAAGCCGAGGCCGGCCCGTTGCGCGTGCGCGCCCGGCCGGCGCGGCAGCAGGACGGCAAGGAGCTGGTGGCCCGCGCCGGCGAGATCATCGGACTTGCCGGCCTGGCCGGCCATGGCCAGACCGACCTGCTGCTGGCGATCTTCGCCGCGGCATCGCGCGCCAAGGCCGGCGTCGAGGTCACCGCACCGGTGGCGCTTGTGGCCGGCGACCGCCAGGCGGACGGCATCTTTCCGCAGTGGTCGATCGCTGAAAATATCGGCATCCGCTCGCTGGCTCGGCTGCGCAACGGGCTGCTGATCTCGCCGCGGCGAGAGGCCGAACTGGCCGGGTTCTGGCAAAAGAAGATCGGCATCCGCACGCCGGATATGAACAACAACATCTTTTCGCTGTCGGGCGGCAACCAGCAGAAGGCTTTGTTCGCCCGGGCTCTCGGCTCCGACGCCGGGATCGTGCTGATGGACGACCCGATGCGCGGCGTCGACATCGGCACCAAGCTCGAGGTTTACGATCTCGTGCGCGAGGAGGCCGGCAAGGGCCGCACCTTCCTCTGGTACACCACAGAAACGGAAGAACTCGACAATTGCGACCATGTCTATGTCTTCAAGAACGGCCGCATCGTCGCCAATCTGACGCGCGACGAGCTGACGGAAGAAAAGATCATCCAGTCCTCCTTCGGCGACGCGGCCTGAGATGACGGCCGTCTCTGTTCAAAACGGTTCGAAGACCTTTGGGAGCGGGGCGGCACGCGCCCGCCTACTGCGTGGGCTGCTGCCGGCGCTGTCGCTGGTGCTGGTGCTGCTCGCCATCGCCTGGCTCAATCCGCGCGCCATCAGCTATTTCGGCTTCGGCCTGATGCTCAACCTGGCGATCCCGATCGCGCTGGCGACGATCGCGCAGATGTTCGTCATATCGGGCAACGAGCTCGACCTGTCGATCGGCACCTTTGTCGGTTTCGTCGGTTGCGTCACCGCGACGTGGTTGAAGGACGCACCGCTCATCGGCGTCCTCGTCCTGCTCGGATCGATCGGTGTCTATGCGCTGCTCGGCGCGCTGATCCATCTGCGCAATTTGCCATCGATCGTGGTGACGCTGGGCATGAGTTTCGTCTGGCAGGGGCTGGCCATCCTGGTGCTGCCCAAGCCCGGCGGCAAGGCGCCGGACTGGCTGCTGGCGATCATGGCGTTCAAGCCGCCCTTTGTGCCCTTCCCGATCATCGCGGCGCTGCTGATTGGCCTCATCGTCCATTTCGGCCTGATGCGCACCTCCTATGGCGTGATTCTGCGCGGCTCGGGCGGCAACCCGGCTGCGCTCAAACGCGCCGGCTGGTCGCTGCTCAAGACCAAGGTCGTGTTGTTCGCGCTGACGGGTCTGTTCGGCGTGCTGTCCGGCATGGCGCTGATCGGCATCACCACTTCGGCCGATGCCAATATCGGCAATGGCTACACGCTGCTTTCGATCGCCGGCGTCATCCTCGGCGGCGGCGAATTCGTCGGCGGCCGTGTGTCGCCGATCGGCGCGGTGATCGGCGCGCTGACCTTGGCGCTGGCGGCATCGCCGCTGCTTACCTTCATGCACATCCCACCCGACTGGCAGGTGGCGGCCAACGGCGCCATCCTGATCATCGTGCTGGCGGCGCGGGTGCTGATCAGCCGCAAGGAGAGGTGAGCAATGATATTGCTGAGGTCGCTGACCGCCAAGCCCTGGACCTGGTCGTTCGTCGGCGCGCTTGTGGTGTGGCTGGCGACCATCGCTTTCACCGGCGGCTATGGCGCCGGCGGCATGGTCACCGCCGCGCTGTCGCTGGCCGTGTTCACCGTCATCGTCGGCGTCGGCCAGATGTTCGTCATCACGCTTGGGCCGGGCAATGTCGACCTGTCGCTGCCGGCCAATATCGGGCTCGCCAGCGCGGTGGCCATGAAGGTGATGGGCGGCAGCGATGCCATGATCGTGGTCGGGCTGCTGGCCGCGCTTGCCTGTGGTGCCGCGATCGGCGCCGTCAACTATCTGCTGATCTGGGCGCTGCGAATACCGCCGATCATCGCCACTTTGTCGGCGAGCTTCATCATCCAGTCGGTCGACATCAGCTACGGGCGCGGATTGCAGATCAAGCCGCCGCCTGGCTTTGCCGATTTCGCCAACCGGCAGGTTCTTGGCATTCCGGTGCTGGCGGTTCTCACCGTTCTGTTTACCATCGGTGCGGCCATCGCCTTGCAGCGCATGATCTATGGCCGCTCGGTGCTGGCGATAGGCCAGAACATCCGCGCCGCCTGGCTCGCCGGCGTCAATGTCGGCCGCGTCCGTTTCCTTACCTACACGCTGTCGGGCGCGCTCGGCGGCATCGACGGCGCGCTGCTCGCCGGTTACTTTCGCGGCGCCAATGTCGATATCGGCAACGAGTATTTGCTGGCTTCGATCGCCGTGGTGGTCATCGGCGGCACGTCGGTGGCTGGCGGCAAGGCCAATGTCCCCGGCGTTTGGGGCGCAGCACTGTTCCTGGTGCTGCTTTTGACCATGCTCAACACATTCGGCGTCAGCGCCGGTGTGCGCCTGCTCTTGACCGGGCTGATCATCGTCGGCGTGATCACGGCGGCCGGCGGGGAGAAGGCGGTGCGGTGATATTCGCCTCACTTCAACCGCAACTCGCCAGCGTGCCGCCCTACAGCCTGTCCTGACAAGTCTTGTGCCAGTGCGACACGCGGTTCCCATTCGCGGCGCGGCCTAGTAAACCCTCCCGATCGCAGCCGGTCTCGGGAGGTTCAGCTTGTCCAATTTTGTCAGCGTCGCCAGGGACAGCGACGTCGCCATCGTCACCATCGACAACCCGCCGGTCAACGCGCTGAGCTTTCATGTCCGCGAACCACTGATGCACGCGCTGGCTGCCTTGCGTGACGACGCATCGGTCGGAGCCATCGTCGTCGCGTGCGCGGGCCGGACCTTCGTCGCCGGCGCCGACATCACCGAATTCGGCAAGCCGGTGCAACAGCCCGAGCTGCGTGCCATCATTGGGACGCTGGAAACCATCGCCAAACCTACGGTCGCCGCCATCCACGGCACCGCGCTGGGCGGCGGGCTGGAGCTGGCGCTCGGCTGTCACTTCCGCGTTGCCGATGCCGACGCCAGGCTCGGCCTGCCCGAGGTGAAGCTTGGACTGCTGCCGGGCGGCGGCGGCACGGTGCGGCTGCCGCGCCTCGTCGGCGCGATCAAAGCGCTCAGGATGATCGTTTCCGGTGCGCTGGTCGGTGCTGATGAGGCGCATGAAGCCGGACTGGTCGATGCTGTGTTCGAGAGTAACGTGATCACGCATGCCGTGAACTTCGCCAGGGAGATCGCCCGCAAGGGCGGGCCGTTCACGCCGGTGCGCGATCGCGATGACGAGATCAAGAAAACCGAGCTGGCCGCTTTCGATGCCGAGGCGGCGGATCTCGCCAGGAAAGCGCGCGGCCTCGACGCACCGATCGCTTGCGCGCAAGCGGTGCGCAATACCGTCACGATGTCGTTCGAGGAAGCTCTGGCTGCCGAACGCGCGCTGTTCATGAAGCTGGTCGCCAGCGATCAGTCGCGGGCGCAGCGGCATCTGTTCTTCGCCGAGCGTGAAGCGGCAAAGGTCCCGGGCAAGGATCTTGTCCGGCGCAGGATCGCCCGCGTCGGCGTCGTCGGCGCCGGCACGATGGGCGGCGGCATCGCGATGGCCTTCGTCAATGGCGGTTTTCCAGTCACCTTATTGGAGACCAGCCAGGAAGCCTTGCAGCGCGGGCTCGGCATGATCGACAAGAACTATGCCGTCTCGGTCTCGCGTGGCTCCTTGACCGAAGACGCCAAGCGCCAACGCCTCGCTCAATTCAAGGGCTCTACCGACTATTCCGACCTCGCCGATTGCGACCTGATCATCGAGGCGGTGTTCGAGGACATGGCGGTCAAGAAAGAGGTGTTCGGCAAGCTCGATGCCATGGCCAAGCCGGGAGCGATACTCGCCACCAACACCTCTTATCTCGACATCGACGAAATCGCCGCCTCGATCTCGCGCCCGCAAGACGTGCTCGGCCTGCACTTCTTCTCGCCGGCCAACGTCATGAAGCTGTTGGAGATCGTGCGCGCCGGCAAGACCGCGCCCGACGCGCTGGCAACCGTAGTCGACTTGGCGCGGCGGATCGGCAAGGTGGCCGTCGTCGTCGGCGTCTGCCACGGCTTCGTCGGCAACCGCATGCTGGCTGCGCGCGGCTCCGAATCGGAAGCCTTGCTGCTGGAAGGCGCGACGCCCAGCCAGATCGACAAGGCCTTCACCGATTTCGGCTGGCCGATGGGGCCGTTCCAGATGGGCGATCTCGCCGGCCTCGACATTGGCTGGCGCAACCGCAAGGCGCGAGGCCAGACGGCCGTGATCGCCGACATGTTGTGCGAACAGGGGCGTTTCGGTCAGAAAACCGGCCGTGGGTTCTATCTTTACGAGAACGGGTCACGTATGCCGGTCCGGGACCCGCAGGTCGAGGCGCTGATCCGCGGTAAGGCAGCCGAGAAGGGCATCGCGCCGCGCGAAATCAGCGCGGAAGAAATCATCGAGCGCACCCACTACCCACTAATCAATGAAGGAGCGAAAATCCTCGAAGAAGGGATAGCCGCCCGCGCCTCCGACATCGATGTCATCTGGGTCAACGGCTATGGCTTTCCCATCGGCAAGGGCGGGCCGATGTTCTGGGCCGGCCTCGAAGGCGCGACCGGGATCGTCCAGCGGCTCGAATATTGGCATCAGCGGACGGGCAAGGATGTTTTCAAGCCGGTGCGGCTGCTGAAACGGATGGCCGAGACCGGCTCCTGGGAAGCTGGTGCAAGACCCTGATCGAAAGGTGGTCGAAGTGGGTCGGACTATCTTATCCGCGCGTCGATGATTTCGACAAAGCGGGCAAAAAGGCCGGCCTGCGACTTGATCTTGAGCTTGCGATAGATGTTGCGGCGATGGACCTTCACCGTCCCCGGCACGATGCGCATGGCCCGGGCGATCGATTCTGTGGAATGCCCTTGCAGCACCAGGTCGACGACATGCTTTTCGCGCGGCGTCAGGGACAGACTCTTCCAGATATGGGCGCGATCGAACTCGTTGACCGCCGCCAATGCATCGTCTTGCCCGGCCTCGGCCGGCTCGTCGGCGGGAAGGGCGGGCCAGCGCAATCGGGCGAAGGCGACCACCGCCGGCGCCATGTCGCGCAGCAGTCTGGCGTCGGCGGTCCCGAACGGACCTGAAGCGCGCAACCGCATCAGCGACAGCACCAGCGCATCCTTGCCCGGCAGCGGAACGAAGAAGCCGACCTCCTCGGCCAGCCTGGTCTGGCTGTAGTAGGAGCGAAAATATTCGCTGGCGTAGAAGCGGTCGGGCGCCAGCTCGCGCATGCGCCAGAACCCTTCCTTGCGTTCGACCGCCGCGTGATGGAACGGGTCGAGCAGGTATGGGCCTTCCTGATAGAGCGCGACGAAGACATGGCTCTCGGCCGACGAGAAGGTCTCGAACAGCAACGGCGGACGGGCAGCGCCGCGGTAGCCGAAGATCACGCAATGATCGAAGTCGACGTGCTGCCGCAGCCAAGCGACCATCGCCCTGCCGAAGACGTCGCCGCTCGTCTCCCGCGTCGCCGCGACCAGCGCGGCGAGCTGGCTGTAGTCGTCGCTGCGGGACATCCAATACCCCCTTAAACAAGAAAATAGGTCAGATATACCACCTGCGAGGTATATACTAGCTGCCATTGGCTCTGGTAGCGTCCCGAAATCGCATCGTCCTGTCGCTGGAGCCCGCAGCCTTGACCGCAGTGCCCGACATCGAGTTTCGCGGCGTCACCAAGCGCTATGGCGCGGTGACCGCGGTCAGCGGCATCGATCTGGCCGTGCCGCCCTCCGCCTTCGTCGCCCTGCTCGGACCATCCGGCTGCGGCAAGACGACCTGCCTGCGCATGATCGGCGGCTTCGAACAGCCGAGCGAGGGCAAGGTGCTCATCCGCGGCCAGGACATGGCCGACACGCCGCCCTACAGGCGGCCTGTCAACATGGTGTTCCAGCAATATGCACTGTTCCCGCATCTGGACGTGAACGACAATGTCGCCTACGGGTTGCGCCAGGCACGACCGCGGCTGTCGTCGCGCGAGATCGGCCTGCGGGCAGGCAAAGCGCTGGAAATGGTGCGACTCGCCGGTTATGGCGGCCGCAAGGTCCACGAACTGTCCGGCGGCCAGCAGCAGCGTGTCGCTCTCGCCCGCGCGCTGGTCAACAAACCGGCGGTGCTGCTGCTCGACGAGCCGCTGGCGGCGCTCGACAAGAAGCTGCGCACCGACATGCAGATCGAATTGCAGAACCTGCAACGCGAGATCGGCATCACCTTCGTGCTGGTCACCCACGACCAGGAGGAAGCGCTGTCGATGAGCGATTTCGTCTGCGTCATGAATGGCGGCCGCATCGTTCAGCTTGGGCAGCCGAGCGAGATTTATGACGAACCGGCCGACCTGTTCGTCGCCGATTTCGTCGGCAAGACCAATCTCTTGAGCGGCGCCGTCGCAGGGCATTCGGGCGATCTGGTGGATGTGAAGCTGGCCGATGGCACCGTCATCGCGGCGCGCAAGCGGGTGGATTTGCGGCAGGGCGAAACCGTTTCGGTCAGCCTGCGTCCTGAATCGCTCAGTCTCGGTGGCCCGACTAGCGGCCCGCTCAAGGGCATCGTCCGCAACCGGATCTTTCTGGGCTCCACGGCGGAATACGCAGTCGAGGTCCAGGGCATCGGAACGCTGCTGGCCAAGGCCGACCACATGATCGGCCAGGGCAATCTCTTCAAGCCGGGTGAACCCGTCGCCATCGGCTTTGCCGCCGGAACGCCGTTGGCGTTCGCGGATCCAAAGAACAACGGGACCAACCAGAGGGTAGAAAAACATGTCGAAATCATATCGTGACGGACTGCCGATAAGCCCCGAGAATTTCGTCGACCAGCTGATGCGCCTCAAGCGCGGCTCGATCGGCCGCCGCGACTTCCTTGGCCTCACCGGCCTCGGCATCGCGACGGCGGTGATGGCGCGCGAGATCGGCATCATGCCGACGCCGGCCTTTGCCGCCGAGAACCTCGGCGACCGCATGTCGATTGCCACCTGGCCCAACTATCACGACCCGCAGACCTTCGAGAATTTCAAGAAGGACACAGGCGTGGCCATCGAGGTCAACGTGTTCGGCTCGAATGAGGAGATGCTGGCCAAATTGCAGGCCGGGGCGTCGGGCTGGAGCCTGTTCGTGCCGACCAATTACACCATCTCGACCTACAAGAAGCTCGGCATCATCGAGCCGTTGGACATGGCTAAGCTGCCGAATTTCGACGGCACGCAGGAAGACCCGCGCTTCACCTCGGAAGGCACGATCGACGGCACGATCTACGCCGTGCCGAAGAATTGGGGCACGACAGGATTTGCCGTCAACACCAAGAAGCTGACCAAGCCGCTGACGAGCTGGAAGGAATTCTGGGACACCGCCATGACCGAGGGCGACGGCCGCACTATGGTGCACGACTATCAGCTGACCACCATCGGCAATGCGCTGAAATATTACGGCTACTCCTTCAACTCGCTGAAGCAGGACGAACTCGCCAAGGCCGAGGAATTGCTGCTCAAGGTCAAGCCGCATCTGTTCGCGGTGTCTTCCGACTACCAGCCGGGCATGCGCGCGGGCGATGCCTGGATGACGATGTGCTGGACCAATGACGGTGCGCAGCTCCATCGCGACATTCCGGAGATCGCCTATGTGCTGGGCAAGGAAGGCGGCGAGATCTGGACCGACTTCTACGCCATCCCGAAGGACGCGCCGAACAAGCCGGCCGGCTACGCCCTGCTCAACTATCTGATGAACCCGCAGGTCGCGGTCAAGGAACACCTCGCCAACGGCGCGCCCTCGACCGACGCGCGCGTCAACAAGCTGCTGCCCAAGGAAGTGCTGGACAATCCGATCCTCTATCCGGCGGCCGACCTGTTGACGCCGCTGGAATTCGGCGCTGCGGCAACGCTGACCGATCCGGGCCGCGCCGAGCTGATGGCGCGCTTCAAGTCGGCTTGAGCCAAGCGGGCAACAAATCCCATTCGAGACAACTTGACCGGCGGGCCCAGACCCGCCGGCACCGGGGCAATCCTTCGATGCGCGGCATTCGCAAAAATCTGCTGACGGCCATGCTGCTCGGGCCGGCGGCCGCCTGGCTCGTCGTGTTCCTGGTGCTGCCGTTCATGGCCATCGCCGTCTTCAGCGTCGGCGAGCGGGCGCCGGAGGGCGGCTATCAGGCGGCCTTCACGCTGGCGCAATATGCCAATCTTCCGGCGCGGGCGACCGCGTTCTGGAACACGATGGTGCTGGCTCCGGTGGGCGCGCTCGCCTGTCTGCTCGTCGCCTATCCCGTCGCCTATTACCTCGCCCTGCGGGCGCCGCAGCGCTGGCGGTTGATCCTGCTCGCGCTGGTCGTGATACCGTTCTGGACCAGCCTTTTGATGCGTACCTATGCCTGGATGTACATTTTGGGCGGACGCGGCATCCCGGCGCTGCTCGCCTTTGTCGGCATCGAGGATGTCAGGCTCATCAACACGCCGGGCGCCGTCCTGCTCGGCATCGTCTACGGCTATCTGCCGCTGATGATCCTGCCGATCTATGTCAGCCTCGAGCGGCTCGACCGTCGCCTGCTGGAGGCCTCCGCCGATCTCGGCGCGACGCCGCTCTCCACTTTTCTGGGCGTGACCCTGAAACTGTCCCTGCCCGGCGTGATGACCGGCTTCTCGCTGGTGATGATCCTGCTGCTTGGCGAGTACCTGATTCCGACGCTGCTTGGCGGGGGCAAGGTGTTCTTCATCGGCAATGCGCTGGTCGACCTGTTCCTGCAGTCGCGCAACTGGCCGTTCGGATCGGCCATCGCGATCACGCTGGTGCTGGTCTCGGTCGTGGTGCTGATTGCCGCCAACCGCATCTCGACCCGCGTCTCGGGCGCCCGCCGGGTGGATCTGATCTGATGCGCGCCTTCGTCATTGCCGTCTTCGCCTTCCTCTATCTGCCGATCGCACTGGTCGTGCTGTTCTCCTTCAACGCCGGCCATCATGCCAGCGAGTTCACCGGTTTTTCGGTGCAATGGTACGGCAAGGCGCTGGCGAACCCATTCCTGGTCGAGGCGCTGAAGAACAGCCTGTTCATCGCCACCACCAGCGCCTTGCTGGCGGCGGTGTTCGGCACCGCGGCCGCGCTCGGCCTGGCACGCGTCGGGGTGCGGACCCGCGCCGTCTTCGACGCCTTGCTTGGAGCCGCAATCGTCGTTCCCGGCGTCGTCATCGGCATTTCGACACTGGTCGCACTCGTCCAGCTGTTCGCCGTCGTCAATCCGTTCCTCGCCTCGATCTGGCCGGACGATCAGCCGCCGCGCCTGTCGCTCGGCTATGGTTCGATCATCGCCGCGCACGGCCTGTTTTCGATGGCGCTGGTGACGATGATCGTCGGCACGCGGCTGGGCAGCCTTGATCGCAACTTGGTCGAGGCATCCAGCGATCTCTACGCCACGCCGCTGACGACGTTCCGTTCCATCGTCCTGCCGCAGATCTTGCCGGCGGTGGTCGCCGGCTTCCTGCTCGCCTTCACCTTCTCCTTCGACGATTTCATCGTCGCCTTCTTCGTCGCCGGCGCGCAGACGACGCTGCCGATCTATGTCTTCGCATCGATCCGGCGCGGGGTGACGCCGGAGATCAATGCCATCGCGACGATCGTGCTCGTCGCGTCCGTCCTGCTCGTGGTGCTTGCCCAATGGCAGCTGCGCCAGCGCAAGCCGTCAAACTAAAGGTCGCATCATGATCCTCGAAGACCGCATCGCCGTGGTGACAGGCGCCGGTTCCGGCATCGGGCGCGCCGGCGCCATGATCATGGCCAGGGAAGGCGCGGTAGTCGTCATCGCGGACAGGGATCGGACCAGCGGCGAGGCGACGGCTTCAGATATACGCGCCGCGGGCGGCCGGGCGGAGGCGGTCGCCACCGACGTCTCGGACGACAATGCGGTCGAGCAGCTCCTTGCCGGTACGCTCGACCGGCATGGGCGCATCGACATCCTGCACAATCACGCCGGCATCCAGGTCGGCGGCACGCTGACCGAGGTCGAGACCGGCGGCATGGACGCTTCCTGGCGGGTCAATGTGCGGGCGCAGTTCCTGGCGGCAAGGATCGTCATGCCATCGATGGTCGCACAGGGCGGCGGCGTCATCCTGAACACGGCCTCCAATTCGGGCGTGTTCTACGACCGCGAGATGATCGCCTATGCGACCTCGAAACATGCCGTGGTGGCGATGACCAGGCAGATGTCGCTCGACTATGCCCGCCACAATGTGCGCGTCAACGCGCTCTGCCCCGGCTGGGTCGACACGCCGTTCAATGGACCGTTCATCGCCCAGATGGGCGGACGCGAGGCAATCGAAGCCTATGTCCGCACCAAGATCCCGATGGGCCGCTGGGCCAGCGCCGAGGAGATCGCCGAGGCGATCCTCTTCCTCGTGTCCGATCGGTCATCCTTCATGACCGGCCAGGCGTTGGTGATCGACGGTGGCGAAAGCATCGGCTGAATCAGCCGTCTGGGCCTTCGGCCGATTGGTGAAAAGCGCCGTCGCCTGCGCGTTCTGGGCCAGAGCCGCGTCGCCGGCCGGCAGCGCCGAAATCAACTCTGACCGGCAGTTCGGACCATAGTCCGACCGGCATGGGACTTCAGTACCGCAGCCGTTCAAAGACATAGATTTCCTTTGAATGTCAACCAGTTACTGTGCCGACAGGTTGCCCAGCTCTCTTATTGAGACAGTCTTTGTCTAAAGTTTACTGCGCATAATTAGCGGCTTCTCATACGAACTTACGATAGCAGCGGGCGCAGGGCGGCGTTTCCCCAGGAGACTAACATGACAAACCGGAAAACTGTGTTGGCGGCGCTAGCCGCGCTGGCGCTTCTGGCGTCTCCGGCACTGGCCGGAGCCGGCGGCAACGGGCATAGCAATGGTGGTGGTCACAGCGGCGGCAATGGCAATGGCAATGGTGGCGCCCACGGCAACAGCGGCGCTGCGCACGGTAAGTCCTCGTCGGCCCGCGGGCAGGTAGCCAAGGCGACAAGGGACGCAACGACCACGGTCGATACGAAGACAAAGGTTTCGTCCCTGCCCAAGGAAAAGAACCTCCACGCCAAGCTCGGCCGGTTGAACTCGCTGCAGCGCAACGTCAACGCCTATATGAATTCCAAGAGCAGGAAATTCGCTGCGCTTCAGGCTTTCGTGACGCAGTCGGCAAAAGCCAAGGTCGCACAAACCCAGCTGGACGTCCTGAATTCACAGCTGGACGCGCTGACGTCGCTGACGCCGGACCAGATCGCCGCCATGACCCCCGAGGAGCAGGCGGCCCTGCCTGGACAGATATCGGCTCTGCAGGACCAGATCGACGCCCAGCAGGAAGTGGTCGACGCGGCGGCGGTCGGCACCGACCCGGCCGCACTCGACGCGGCGTTGACCGATATGGCCAACAAGCCCGTCGACGCCGAGGTCACCGCTTGGGCCCAAGGCGTCCTTGCCGGCAAGATCGACGAGACGGCCGCTGCCATGCAACCGACGCCGTAGCATCGCCAGCGACAACGGGGCAGCCGGCCTCACACGTGTTTGCGGCCAATCGCTTCGTGGCCGATGCGTTGTCCGATCACCTTAAGCTGCGGCGGCTGTCGGCATCTATACCGGTGGCCGCCAATGTCTTTCGGCTGCGGCAATCGCTGCGCGAACGTCTGAAAGCACTCGACCAGCTCGAAAGCCGGCAGTATTAGGTTACTGCCGATCTGCTTCGCGTCCATCTGCGGCTCTCGCAAACTGCGACCGCAAGCGGCCGGCCGCGGCGCTCCCGCGCCGTTCGGCATGATCAGCCGGCCGGAATGAAGAGGAAATAATTGACGCGTAAAGCCAGCCCGACCATCGCGCTGTTCCCCGAAGCAGGCTTCGGCGCGGCGCTGAATTGCGTCGGTATCGCGCGGGCCGTGCGGGGCCCCGCCTTCATCTTCCATGCCGGCCTTTCCGGCGTCTTTGCCGACAAGCTGCCGGCGCGCTTCATCGTCAATGTCGGCGGCCTGCGCGACGCTTACCGAGCGGTGCCCGACAATATCTATCTCGGCGCCTGGTTTCCGCAGTCCTCGGCGGTGGCGAAGTTGGATTTGTTCATCCACCACGGCGGCAACACCGGCTTTTGCGAGGCGCTGCGCTTCTGTGTGGCGTCGCTGATCATGCCCTATTGCCGGGACGGCCACGACAATGCACCTCGCGCCGAAGAGACCGGCACCGGCGATCATATTGGCCGGGACGGCTGGACCGAAGGAGGATTGGAGAGAGCCATTCCCGGCCTGCTGGCCGACGACGCCATGCGCGCCCGCCTCAAGGGAAATGCAGCCAGATGGCGCTGACACCCAGAACGTGGCCGCGCAAGCCATACTCTCTCTGATACGGACTTGAACGAAATGCTTGAGAAGAACACGAATACCGCGCCCTTCAGCGATCCCAAGGCATGGTTGGCGCAGCACGGCATCAACGAGGTCGAATGCCTGGTGCCCGACATGAACGGCGTGCTGCGCGGCAAGGCGCTGCCGACGGCAAAATTCCTCGCGGCGCTGGAAGACCGCGCGCTTTATCTGCCGAGCAGCGCCTTCCTGGTCAGCATAGACGGGCGCTATTCCGGTTCCATCGACGAGGGTTTTGCGTATTCGGACCCCGACATGCGCATGGTGCCCGATGTCTCGACGCTTTGCCTGGCGCCGGGCGCCGGCGCTGGCAAGGCCTACGTCTTCGCCGACGCCTTCCACATGGACGGCCGGCCATGGATGGCCTCGCCGCGCCATGTTCTGCGCGCCGTGCTCGATCTCTACCGGCAGCGCGGCTGGCGGGCGGTAGTGGCGCCGGAGCTCGAATTCTACCTGACCGCGCCCAATCCCGATCCCGACAAGCCGCTGACCGCGCCGACCGGCGGCAATGGCCGCGCCGAGGCCGTGCAGCATCCCTATGACATGGCGGCGCTCGAGGAATATGAACCGGTGGTCCGGCGCGTCTATGACTATGCGGAGGCGGCCGGACTGCCGCTCGATACGCTGATTCATGAATCGGGACCGGGGCAGTTGGAGATCAACTTCCTGCATGGCGACGCGCTGCCGCTGGCCGACAAGGTGCTGCTGTTCAAACGGCTGACGCGCCAAGCCGCCCAGCAAGACGGCATGTATGCGACCTTCATGGCCAAGCCGATCGCCGCACAGGCCGGCAGCTCGATGCATCTGCACATGTCAGTCATCGACGAGGCCGGCAACACGTTGTTTGCCGGCAGCGATGATGCCGATACCGCGATGTTCGGTTATTTCATCGGCGGCCTGCAAAAATACATTCCCGAAATCATGCCGCTGTTCGCGCCCAACGTGAATTCGTTCCGACGCGTTAGACCAAACCACAGCGCGCCGGCCAACATCGAATGGTCGCATGACAACCGTTCCTGCGGCCTGCGCGTGCCGGCCGGCGGGCGCGCCGCGCGGCGGGTGGAGAACCGGCTGCCGGGTGCCGATTGCAATCCGTATCTGGCGATCGCCGGCTCGCTTCTGGCCGGCTATCTGGGCGTCGAACAGAAGCTGGCGCGCTCGGCGGAAGCATCCGGAAATGCCTACAAGATCAAGAGCACGCTGCCGAAAACGATGGAGGAGGCGCTGGATCGTTTCGAGGCCTGTGAACCGGTGCGCAAACTGCTCGGCGAGGACTTCTTCCAGACCTATCTGCGCGTGAAAAGCGTCGAGCTCGACCTGTTCCAGAGCGTGGTGACGAGCTGGGAACGCGACCACCTGCTCTTGAAGGTGTGATCATGGCATCTTCAACGGGTTTCAATTCCGGTCTCGACATCGGCAAGTCCTACTATGTCGCCACCGCCAATCCGGCGCCGGACCATCCGGCACTTATCGGCGATGTCGAGGCCGACCTGGTGGTCGTCGGCGGCGGCTGCACCGGTCTGTCGGCCGCTCTTCACGCCGCCGAACGCGGCTTGAAGGTGGTGCTGCTGGAAGGCGGCAAGATTGGCTGGGGCGCTTCGGGCCGCAATGGCGGCCAAATGATCCCCGGCCTGCGCAAGGGCGCCAAGGGCCTGGTCAAGCTTTATGGGCCTGAACGGGCAAAGGCGCTGTTCGATCTCGCCTTCGAGGCGCGCAGCCTGGTGCTCGACATTATCGAGCGCCATACGATCGACTGTGATCTCAGGCTGACCGGCCATCTGGTCGGCGCGGTCAACGGCTCCGATCTCAGGGATTTGGAGGAAGAGGCGAAATGCCTAGAGAGCGTGATGAAATTCCGCGACGTCGAGATCCTGTCGGCGGCGCAGGCCCGGGCCAAGGTCGACACGCCCTATCACGGCGCGATGTACGAGCCGCTCGGCGGCCACATGCATCCCTTGAATTACACGCTCGGGCTTGCCCGCGCTGCAAGCGCGGCCGGCGTCGTCATCCACGAGAATTCGGTGGCCGTGCGGCTTGAGCGCGAGCCTTCGATCCGGGTCTCGACGTCAAAAGGATCGGTGCGCGCAAAGCATGTCGTGCTGGCTGGCGACGCGCTGCTCAATGGGCTGGAGCCGCGCGTCAACAGCCGCATCATGCCGGTCGGCAACTACATCGTCGCCACCGAGCCGCTGGAGGGCTCCCGCAACGTCATTCCTGCCAATGTCGCGGTGTCCGACACGCGCTTCGTCGTCAACTATTACCGCATGTCGGCCGACGGTCGCCTGCTGTTCGGCGGCGGCGAGCGCTACACGCCGTCGCCGCCGGCCGATATTGCCGGTTTCGTGCGGCCGCACATGGAAGGCACCTTCCCGCAGCTCAAGGGCTGCCGGATCGACCATGCCTGGGGTGGGCTGGTGTCGGTGACGACGTCGCGACTGCCGCATGTCGGGCACTATGGCGAGGTCTATTACGCGCACGGCTATTCCGGCAAGGGCGTCATCCTGTCGACGCTGTCGGGCAAGCTGCTCGCCGAAGCCATCACCGGCGACGCCTCGCGGCTGGACCTGTTCTCGACGCTGACCCCGATGCCCTTCCCCGGAGGCACGGCGCTGCGCGGGCCGCTCTATGTGCTGGGAATGCTGTGGTATGCGATGAGGGATCGGATGAAGCATTGAGCTCGCGGCCAACCCGCTGATCGTGGCGCTGCATCCAAGCGTGATTCGCCAGCAGGGGCAGGAGAGCTGTGGCTGGGTGGTTAAGTTCGCGCAGGCGCTTGACGAAATGCCGGCGCCAAGCGAACCGAGCTACGACATTGCGCGACCTGCACGCGTCGCACCAAGGCGGCGCATGAGGGAAACGGGAGAGCTGACTGACATGGCCGAAGCCTATATCTGCGACTATATCCGCACGCCGATCGGCCGCTTTGGCGGCTCGCTGTCCTCGGTACGCGCCGACGACCTCGGCGCCATTCCGCTGAAGGCACTGATCGAGCGCAATGCCGGCGTCGACTGGCAGGCGGTCGACGACGTTGTCTACGGCTGCGCCAACCAGGCCGGCGAGGACAACCGCAACGTGGCGCGCATGGCGCTGCTGCTGGCCGGCCTGCCGAAGGAAATCCCCGGCTCGACCGTCAACCGCCTGTGCGGCTCGGGCATGGATGCGCTGACCATCGCCGCCCGTGCAATCAAGGCCGGCGAGGCCGAGCTGATGATCGCGGGCGGCGTCGAATCGATGAGCCGGGCGCCCTTCGTCATGCCCAAGGCCGAGACGGCGTTTTCACGCAATGCCGAGATCTACGACACCACGATCGGCTGGCGCTTCGTCAACCCGCTGATGAAGAGTCAGTATGGCGTCGATTCCATGCCGGAGACGGGCGAAAATGTCGCCGAGGATTTTTCGGTTTCCCGCGCGGACCAGGACGCTTTCGCGGTGCGCAGCCAGGACAAGGCCGTCGCCGCGCAGTCCAATGGCCGGCTGGCCAAGGAAATAACCGCGGTGACCATTCCGCAGCGCAAGAGCGATCCGGTTGTCGTCTCGAAGGACGAGCACCCCCGCGCTGGCACCACGATAGAGGCCTTGGCCAAGCTGCCGACGCCGTTCCGGCAAGGCGGCACGGTGACCGCCGGCAATGCCTCGGGCGTCAATGACGGGGCGGCGGCGCTGATCGTCGCTTCGGAAGCGGCGGCCAGGAAATACGGCCTGACGCCGATCGCCCGCATCCTCGGCGGGGCCGCCGTCGGCGTCGCGCCGCGCATCATGGGCATCGGCCCGGCGCCGGCGACGCAAAAACTGTGCGCGCGGCTTGGCCTGACGCCAAAACAGTTCGATGTCATCGAGCTCAACGAAGCCTTCGCCTCGCAAGGCATCGCAGTGCTGCGCCAGCTCGGCATCGCGGTGGATGCGCCGCACGTCAACCCGAATGGCGGCGCCATAGCGCTCGGCCACCCCTTGGGCATGTCGGGCGCGCGCATCTCCGGCACGGCGGCGCTGGAGCTGCGCGAACGCGGCGGCCGCTATGCGCTGGCGACCATGTGCATCGGCGTCGGCCAAGGCATCGCTATCGCGCTCGAACGGGTCTGAACAACCGCTCTCCCGGCTAGTCCAGGAGAGTGGATATGATCGATCTGCCAAATTTGACCATGTGGACAAAAGTCCGGACCCGTTCCATAGTTCCTCGTCTGATTTTTAGAACGGCCGGCTCGACACGGCTGTCGAACAGAGGGGACTGCAATGGAAAACCGGAAGAACAAATCTCATTCAACGCGCGAAGGCCTTTCGCGGCGCGACGTGCTTGAGCTGGGCGCGCTTGGCCTGGCCGCGGCGATGCTGCCGGGCGCCGCCTTCGCCAAGGACAAGAAGCTGAAAGTAGCGGCGATCTTCGCCACGCCCATCGAGGAGCCGTGGGACAATCAGATCCATGTCGCTTTGCAGAAGGCCGAGAAGGAACTCGGCATCGAGTATAAATGGTCGGAGAAGGTGCAGACCGCCGACTTCAGCCGCGTCATGCGCGAATATGCACAGGGCGGCTATGAACTGGTGCTGGGCGATGCCTTCGCCGCCGAGCGTGAATCGCGCCGTACCGCCAAGCAGTTCCCGAAGACTGCTTTTCTGTTCGGCTCCGGCGCCGGGCCGGCGGAGCCCAATTTCGGCGTCTTCGACAATTGGATCCACGAGCCCGCCTATCTCTCCGGCATGATCGCCGGCAAGATGTCGAAGTCGGGCACGGTCGGCGCCGTCGCGGCGATGGGCATTCCGGAAGTGAACCGGCTGGTCAACGCCTTCTTCGCCGGCGCCAAGGAGGTCAATCCGAACATCAAGAAGAAGGTCGCCTTCATCGGTTCCTTCTTTGATCCTCCCAAGGCCAAGGAGGCGGCCGTGGCTCAGATCGACGCCGGCGTCGACGTCATCTATGCCGAGCGCTTCGGTGTCATCGAAGCGGCGGTGGAGAAAAAGATCTACGCCATCTCCAATATGTCCGACCAGTCGAGCCTTGGCCCCGACACCGTCATTACCGGCCCGGTCTGGGATATGTATCCCACCGTCGAACAAGCCATAAAACTGGTCAAGGCCGGCGTCTTCACGGCGCAGGACTATGGCGATTTCTCGCGCATGGCCAAGGGCGGTTCTCACCTGGCGCCCTACCATAAGTTTGACAAGACGCTGCCGGCCGAGGTCAAGGACATGGTCGAGAAGAAGAAGGCCGAAATCCTTGAAGGCAATTTCCGCGTCGACGTGGACGAGAACACACCGGTTTCGGATTGAGTTCCTTACCCTCCCCCTAGTGGGGAGGGTCGATCCGCGAAGCGGAGCGGGGTGGGGTCTTCGGCGCCGCACCCCCCGTCTTACGATCTTCGCTTCGCTGCGATCGCAAACCGACCCTCCCCACAAGGGGGAGGGTGAAGTAGAGCCATCTCCGCAGGAGCGCCCTTGCCCGCCCCGCTCATCGAAATGCACGGCATCACCAAGAGTTTCGGCGCCGTCAAGGCGAACGAAGCCGTCGACCTCAGCGTGGCGCCCGGCGAGATCCTCGGCTTGCTGGGCGAGAACGGTGCCGGCAAGACGACGCTGATGAACGTGCTGTTCGGCGCCTATGCGCCCGACGCCGGCGAGATCCTCATCCAGGGCCGGAAGGTGCGGATCACCAGTTCGGCCGATGCACTGGCCGCGGGCATCGGCATGGTGCACCAGCATTTTCACCTGGCGCCACGGCTTACGGTGCTGGAAAACCTGCTTATCGGCATACCAGGCAAGTCCGGGCGGATCGACCGGTCCGGCGGACTGGCGCGGTTGGCCGAAATCAGCCGCCAGCACGGGCTGACACTCGATCCCAGCCTGCCGGTCTCGGCGCTGTCTGTCGGAGAGCAGCAACGTCTCGAGATCGTCAAGGCGCTGTTTCGCGGCGCAAAACTGCTGATTCTCGACGAGCCGACCGCGGTGCTGGCGCCGAGCGAAGTCGACGGTCTGTTTTCGGCCTTGCGGTCGATGGCGGCGCAGGGTCTGGGCATCATCTTCATCTCGCACAAGCTCAACGAGGTGCGCGCGCTCACCCATCGCTGCACGGTGCTGCGGCATGGCCGCGTCGCCGGCCGCGTCGACGATCCGGCCAACACCACGTCGGCGGAAATGGCGCGACTGATGTGCGGCCACGAGATCGTGCCGCCGGCCAAGGGGCCGTCGACACCGGGGGCAGCGGTGCTCACTCTCGACGGCATTTCCACCTCGAGCCATTCGGGCACGGCGCTGCGCGATGTGTCGCTTTCCGTGCGCGCCGGCGAGATCCTCGGCATTGCCGGTGTCTCCGGCAATGGCCAGCGGGCACTGGCGGAGGTGATCTCGGGCGTACGCGCCCCCGATGCCGGTCGGATGACGATTGCGGGACAGAAAGTGTCTCGCTTCTCGCCGCGCGAGGTGCAGGCGCTGGGCCTTGGCCGCATCCCGGAAGACCGCATGACGACGGGACTGGTCACCAATTTGCCGCTCGCCGATTCCATGGTGCTGCCGCGCATCGGCACCGCCGCTTTCAGCAGCAAGGGCCTGCTCAAGCCGGATGCAATCCGCGCCTTCGCCGAGGCGCAGATCAAGGCCTATGATATCAGATGCCCCGGGCCGATGACGCGCGCCGGCGCCCTGTCCGGCGGCAATCTGCAGAAGGCGCTTTTGGCGCGCGAGCTCGCCTTCGATCCGAAGGTGCTTATCGTCTCGCAGCCGACGCGCGGCCTCGACATCGGAGCCGCCCGCTTCATCCATGAAAAATTCCTCCACATGCGCGCCAAGGGCTGCGGCATCATCGTCATCGGCGAGGATCTGGAAGAGTTGCTCGTGCTCTGCGACCGCATCGCGGTGATGTATGAGGGCCGCATCGCCGGCACGCTTCCCAGCGCCGAGGCGACGATCGCGCGGCTGGGGCTGCTGATGACCGGGGCGGAGGGCCATAGCTGATGTTCCGCCTCGAAGTCCGCAGCTCGACGCCAGCCTGGTTCAACCTCGCATTGCCGCTGCTGGCGATCGGTGCCGCGCTGGTGCTGTGCAGCGGCCTGATCGCGCTGGCCGGCGCCGGCGTGCTCGAATCCTACGGCGTTATGTTCACGGCTTCGCTCGGCGACAGCTATGCGATCACCGAAACGCTGGTGCGCGCCGCGCCCATGATCTTCACCGGGCTGGCGGTGGCTGTCGCCTTCCGCGCCAAATTCTGGAACATCGGCGCCGAAGGGCAACTGCTTGCCGGCGCGGTGGCGAGCTGCTTCGTCGGCGCGATCCCGATGCCGGGACCGCTCGCCATGCTTTTGATGGCAGTGGCAGGCGCCGCGGCCGGTGCAGCCGTCGCGCTCGTGCCGGCAACGCTGCGGGTGAAATTCAAGGTCGACGACGTCGTCAGTTCGCTGCTGCTCAATTCGGTCATCTATTACGCGCTGATGGCGCTGATCGAAGGGCCATGGAAGGATAGTTTCAGCGGCTATCCGATCTCGCCTCCGATTGAGGATTCGGCCAATTTTCCGGTGCTGATCGAGGGCACGCGGCTGCATCTCGGCGTCATCGCGGCGCTTATCGCGGCACCGCTGATCTGGTTCCTGATCGTGCGCACCACGCTCGGCTTCCGGATCCGGGTCACCGGCGAAAATCCGGAAGCGGCCAGATATGGCGGCATCAATGTCCAGCGGGTGCTGCTCTCGACGGCGTTGCTGTCCGGTGCGCTAGCCGGGCTCGCCGGCGTCGGCGAGGTTGGCGGCGTGCATTTTCAGGTGATGAGCGACATCTCGCCGGGCTACGGTTATTCCGGCATCGTCGTTGCAATGCTGGCGCGGCTCAACCCGCTCGGCGTGGTGCCGGCGGCAATCTTCCTGGCTGCCGTGATGACCGGCGCCGAGGCGATGTCGCGCGCGACCGGCGTGCCGGCCTTCCTCAGCGATGTCATCCAGGGCACGGCACTGCTTGCCATGCTGGTGGCGCTGCTGTTCACCGCCTATCGCATCCGCCGCGTCGGAGCCGCCCAATGAGCGCGGTGTTCGAACAGATCTTCCAGGTCGGCTTCTTGGCCGCCATCATCCGCATCGCCACGCCCTTGGCTTTCGCCACGCTTGGCGAAATGTTCTCCGAGCGCGCCGGCGTGCTCAATCTCGGCATCGAAGGCATCATGCTGTTGTCGGCAATGGCCGGCTTCACCGCCGCCAGCCTCAGCGGTAACCTATGGCTGGGCGTCCTGGCGGCGGTGCTGACCGGCATGCTGATGGGGGCGCTGCATGCGCTGTTCACGGTGGCGCTGGGCTTAAGCCAGCATGTCTGCGGCATCGGCGTGACGCTGCTTGCGTCGGGTCTGGCCTATTTCCTCTACCGGCTGATCTTCGGCCAGCAATCGGTGCCGCCGAGCATCAAGGGTTTTCAGACGCTGCCGATCCCGGTCCTCTCCGAGATTCCCGTGCTTGGGCCGGCGGTGTTCAACCAGTTCGCGCTGGTCTACATGGCGATCCTGGCCATCCCGATCGCCGCCTTCGTGCTCTACCGCACGCCATGGGGGCTGTCGGTGCGCATGGTCGGCGAAAACCCGCGCGCCGCCGACTCCGCCGGCGTCAGCGTCATTGTCGCCCGCTTCCAGGCGGTCATTCTCGGCGGGGCGCTGATGGGGCTGGCCGGCGCCTTTCTGTCGATGGCGCAGTTCAACGCCTTCACCTTCGGCGTCGTCTCGGGGCGCGGCTGGGTGGCGATCGCCCTGATCGTGTTCGGCCGCTGGGACCCGTGGCGCTCGGCGGGCGCCGCGCTGCTATTCGCCTTTGTCGATGCCTTGCAGTTGCGCATGCAGGCGAGTGGTCTCGGGCATATTCCCTACGAGGCGTTCCTGATGCTGCCTTTCATCTTCACCATCGTCGCCATGGCGGTGATGTCGCGCAACGCGGTGGCGCCGTCGGCGCTGCTGAAGCCGTTTCGACGGGAAGAACGATAGACGAGTAGGGCTTGGGACGAAGACCCTGGACCTTTGGGACACCTCACATCGCGGTAAAACCATTGTCGACGAAGAGATGGGCCCCGTTGACGAAGCTCGACTCGTCGCTGGCGAGGTACAGCGCCGCCTTTGCCACCTCTTCCGGTTCGCCGATCCGCCCCTGCTGCGCAGCCAGCGCCGCGTCGGAGACATCGACGCCGAGCTTGCCCAGATCGGCGACCTCGCGCAGCCCATGCGGTGTGCGGATGAAGCCGGGGCAGACGGCGTTGCAGCGGATGTTGCGGTCGCGGAATTCCACGGCGATGGCGCGCGCGAACATGTGACAGGCGCCCTTGGTGGTGTCATAGAGCACTTCGTTCGGCGTCGCCGCCACCGCCGAGATCGACGAGGTGCAGACGATCGAGCCGCCGCCGGCCGCGATCATGCCGGGCAGCACGGCGCGGGTCATCAGGAACATCGAGCGCACGTTGACGGCATGCAGCCAGTCCCATTCCTGCACGCTGGTCTCCAGGAACGGCTTTATCACGATGGTGCCGGCATGATTGAACAGGACGGTAACCGCGCCGAACTTCTCGGCCGCGCCCTTCATGGCCGCCTCGACCTGCGCCTCGTCGGAAACGTCGGCGACAAAATGCTCCGCGATTTGGCCGCGCGCCCGGATCGCCGCGGCGGTGGCTGCCGCCGCTTCGCCATTGCGGTCGATGATCGCCACCTTTGCCCCTTCCGCCGCGAACAGTTCCGAGGCCGCCCCGCCCATTCCCGTCGCACCGCCCGAAACGATGGCGACCTTGCCGGCCAGTCTTGCTCCCATTTCCTTGCTCCTCCCAAATGTCCTTTGGACGATCTCGCATTGTCGCTCTGCCGCGATGCTATCCTGCCCGCGCGGGGCAGCCAATGCACGAATGGATCGGCAAGTGAAGCGCCGTCGAGCGCCGGAAGTGAAACCGACGCTGCCATGTCCGTCGATCACGCCGATGCCGCTCTGCAGCAACTCAGCGCCAGTTCTCACGGCCCTGTTAGAAAAAAATTCTGCGCATGGCCGAAAAATAGCAATCGACAAAGTCTACAACTTTTATAGATTAACCGGCGAGACGGAGGTCGACATGTCCTATATGCAGAACACCGAGACCCGCAGCAGCGGCCAGAGGCTGGCCAATGCCCAGAGCTTCCGCCCGGCCTATGCCGGTGCTTTCGCCTATGTCGTCTTTGCCCTTGCGTTCGTGTTCACCGGGGCTGTTGTTCTGGGCCTCATTCCCTGAGCCGTGGTCCGGCCAGGCTGACGACCCACCGCCTTCAGGCAATCGGAGTTGAATGAACCGGATCCCGGTGCGCTTTCGCGTGCGCCATTGATTCGTATTTGACCGCATCCGTGATTCCAGAGATGGAGGAGATGGCAATGCCGATCGAATTCACGCATGTGCCCGGCAAGACCTATCCTGCCGATAGCGCAGTTTCCTTTTTCTACGACTTTGCCGAGACGGCGACCAGGCTGGCGCTGATCGAGGATGGCGGTTTCCGCAACCTCGTCGTCGACGATCCGGCCGGCCTGCTGACCAATATGGATCTTGCCGCCCAGGTGCTGGACCGCAGCTCGTCGCTGGAAGTGGTCCTCACCCATTGGGCCGGCGTGGTCGAACCGACCGTGGCGGCGCGGCAGCTTGCCTCGATCGACGCCCGCAGCGGCGGCCGCCTGGCGCTCAGGATGATCAGCGAGCCGTTAAGCGACGACGATGCCGAAGCGCGTCCGGTCGGACACGGTGTCCTCTGGCAGCGCATCGACGAATATCTGGTTCTGTTGAAGCGGCTATGGTCGAACGAGCGGCCTTTCGACCACGAAGGCGCGTTCTACAGCATCAAGGGCGGCTATGTTCCGCGCAAGGGGCCTCATGGTGCCGACCTCGTCATCCGCATGGGCGGGCAGTCCGGCACGGCACTGAAAGTGGCCGGCCGGCATGCCGACGTCTTCGAACTGGCGCCCGGTTCGATCGACGATGTCAGGCAGTTGATGGAGCGTGTGCGCGGCGCCGCCGCCGAACATGGCCGGGCCGCCAGACTACGCTTCGCCCTTCCGGTCCGCATCCACCGGGGAATTTCCTCGGCAGGGCACAAGGCGGTCGATGTCTCCGGTCCGCCGGCCCAGGCCGCCCTGTCGCTGCTTGCTTACGCGGCTCTCGGCATCGATGAATTCATGATCGTCGGTGTCGACACGCCGCGCGAGATCGCGACAGTCGGCCGCGAGACGATCGCGCTGCTGCGCAATTCGCTGGCGCGGCGTGAAAGCGGCGAGTTCCAGCATGGGGCTTTCGCGCAGCGCACGGGACTGGAAACACGGGCAACGGGCTGAACTGCGAAAACGAAATTTTTATTTCGGAGTGATCGGTCCCATCACTTGTCGCCCACGGACGAGGTGCTGTCCGTTCGAGTCGATGATCTGCGCGCCTTGCTGCTTTGCGCTACGCTATCAATCCTGATCCTTTAGCGCCTTGCTACCCAGCCGTGACAGGCCTTCAATGACTGCACCAGAATCCGCCAGCACGCCGAAGACGCCGTCTTCGACCGTCACCATGTGAAGGGCCGCCTCATGTGCCCGTCCGTCGCCGCTGGCGCAGGCGTCGGAGATCGTCAGGCACTGGAAGTTGCGGTCGCAGGCTTCGCGCAGCGTCGTGTGCACGCAGACATCCGTCGTGCATCCGCAAAACAGAAGATGCGTGATGCCTCGCGCGCGCAGCACGAGCTCGAAATCCGTATAGGTGAAGGCGCCGTTGCAGGTCTTGTCGACGATGATGTCCTGCGGCGCGACGTCGATCTCCGGAGCGATCTGAAAACCCGGACCCGAACGAAGCAGGATCTCGGTGCCGTCGAGGCCGGCCCGCCTGCGGCGCCATTTCTCGTAAGGCGTCATGTCGGCCATGTCGGCCCGGTAGCCCTGCCTTGTATGGACGATGCTGACGCCCGCCTCGCGGGCAGCGGCGATCAGCCGGCTCACCGCGGGCAGGATCGCTCTCAACGGCGACGGATCATATCCCTTCCTGGCGAAGTAACCCGTCGTCGACAGGAAATCCTGCTGCAGGTCGATCACGACCAGCGCGGTGTTCTCGGCCACCAGCCTGCCGTCATAGGGAAAGTCGAAGGGTGTCGCCTTGATCATGCGCGGTTTCCTGTTTCAGCGAAGACCTTAGAGCGGTTCATCGCTTCACGGAAACGCTTCCTTGCCTGAAATTCGAAGCGGCATCAGGCGTCACGATGTTTGTTGATGCAAAAACCCAACTTCATTGTTGACTAGTAAAGTCATGTTTCATAGTCAACCGGGCACGGTTGCCGAAAACCGGATTGATGACATGCCCGCAGCCGTACTGGAGACGGACCTTGACCGGAACTGACACCCAGACTGCTTTCCACATCGACGCGGTGCGCTTTGCCGTGGGCGAGCGGACGCTGCTCGGTCCGGTTTCGCTCGAATTGCAGTGCGCGCGCGTCTACGGGCTGATCGGCCACAACGGGTCCGGCAAGTCGACGCTGGTCAAGCTTTTGGCGCGCCAGCAGCCGGCAAGCTCTGGCGCCATCACCTTCGCCAGGCGGCCTTTGGCCCAGTGGGGTGCGCGCGAACTGGCGCGGGCGCTTGCCTATCTGCCGCAGACGACGCCGGCGGCGACCGGCTTGACCGTGCGCGAGCTGGCGGCGCTCGGACGTTATCCGTGGCATGGCGCGCTCGGCCGCTTCGGCCAGGACGACAGACGGCATGTCGAGGAAGCGCTGGCCCTGACCGACATGGCCGGCTTTGCCGACCGGCTGGTCGACGAGCTGTCGGGCGGCGAGCGCCAGCGCGCCTGGCTCGCCATGCTGGTGGCGCAGGATGCCGGCGTCATGCTGCTCGATGAGCCTATCTCGGCGCTCGACATCGCCCATCAGGTCGAGGTGCTTGGGTTGGTCAGGGATCTCAGCCGCAAGCGCGACCTTTGCGTCGTCGTGGTGCTGCACGATCCCAACATGGCGGCGCGCTATTGCGACGAGCTGATTGCCCTGAAGGACGGCAGGCTGCTGACGCGCGGCACGCCCGGCGAAATCATGCAAGGCGATGTGCTCAAGGGCATTTTCGGGGTCGAGATGGGCGTGTTCGCGCACCCCGTCACAGGCCAGCCCGTCGGCTACGTCCAGTGACGCTTCAGCGCCACGGCGGGGGAGGCTGGCGGCTGTGAGAACAAGGAAGAAGACGATGTCGAGAACCGGTTTGGTCGCAGCGCTGTTTGCATCCGCCATGCTGGCGGCCGCCAGCGCGCCGGCGCAGGAGCAGCCGGCAAGCGGCACGCCCGCCACCATTACGGCGCCAGCACCATCGCCGGCCGCGCCCGCCGCTCCCGTGGGAGCCCTAGCGCCTGCACAGCCGCAAGCCGGGGCCGGTACCGCGGCCGAGCCCTCGCCGGCGCTGAGCTTGCCGCACGATTTGTCGCCATGGGGCATGTTCATGGCTGCCGACATCATCGTCAAGGCGGTGATGATCGGGCTGGCCTTCGCCTCGCTCGTCACCTGGACGATATGGCTGGCCAAGTCGCTGGAAGTGCTTGCCGGCAAGCTTGGCGCTCGTCGCGCCGCGCGGGCCATCGGCAATGCCGCGACGCTGAAGCAGGCGAGCCGCGCGCTCGACCGCAACGGCGGCACCGGCGCCCTGCTGGTGCGGGCGGCGGAGGAAGAAGCGGCACTTTCGGCCGGCGCGCTCGACCATGCCGGCGGCGACGGGCTGAAGGAACGGGTCGCCTCGCGCCTGACACGCATCGAGGCGGCGGCGGCGCGACGCATGTCGCGCGGCACCGGCCTGCTGGCGACGATCGGCTCGACCGCGCCTTTCGTCGGTCTGTTCGGCACGGTATGGGGCATCATGAACGCCTTCATCGGCATTTCGCAGGCGCAGACCACCAATCTGGCGGTGGTGGCGCCGGGCATTGCCGAAGCCCTTCTCGCCACCGCAATGGGGCTCGTCGCCGCGATACCGGCCGTCGTCATCTACAACGTCTTTGCGCGCTCGATAGCCGGCTACCGGCAGATCCTCGCCGACGCCTCGGCTGGCGTCGAGCGGCTGGTCAGCCGCGACCTCGATTTCCGCACGGTGGCGCCGGCAACGGCGCTGGCGGCGCAGTAGCGGGGCAAGACCATGGGCAGCCGCATCCGTCAGGCCATGGACGACGATCTCGAGGAAAGCCACGAGATCAATGTCACGCCCTTCATCGACGTCATCCTGGTGCTGCTGATCATCTTCATGGTCGCAGCGCCCTTGGCGACGGTGGATGTCAATGTCGACCTGCCGGGCTCGACCGCGACGCCGGCGCCGCGGCCGGAGACGCCGCTGTTCCTGACGTTGAAGGATGACCTCTCGCTAGCGATCGGCAACGACACCGTGCCGCGCCAGGTTTTCGCCGCCACGCTTGACGGCAGGACCAAAGGCGACAAGCAGGCGCGCATCTTCCTTCGCGCCGACAAGGCGGTTGCCTATGGCGACCTTATGGAGGCGATGAACCTGCTGCGCGGCGCCGGCTACCTGAAGATCGCCCTGGTCGGCCTGGAGGCTGCGCCCGCCGGCGGTGCTCCCGCAGCGGATCCAGGCGGAGCCGCTGGTCCATGACCGGGCAAGCGGCCGCCTCGCCCACGGTGGAGCTGTCGCGCCTCGGCTGGCGCGACCTCGGCCTGTGGGCGGTTGCGGCCGCGCTGGTGCTTGGGGCGCATGTTGCGGTCGCCTATGCGGTACAGAGCTTCACTCCGGTCGACCCGGCGGATGGCGGGCCGCCGCCGGCGCTGGCCATCGAGATGGCGCCGATGGTCGCGACGCCGGCCGTGCCCGAACAAGCCGCGATGTTGGACGCCGCTGTGCCCGACCAGGCCGAGCCGGTCGAGGACACCGAAAAGGCCGCCGAAGCCGAGCCCGAGAAAATGGCCGAGCAAGCGGAGCCCGTTGCCGAGCCGGATGCAACGCCGCCTGACACGACCGAACCGACTGAAACGACGCGGGCTGAGCCGGCCGACCAACCCCCGCTTGAAGAGATCGTCCCTGACATGGTCGAGACGGTCGCGCCTGACGTCGTCGTGCCGCTGCCGCAGCCGAAGCCGGTCGAGACGCCCAGGGAAAAGAAACCCGTCCAGGCCAAGGTGAAAAAGCCGGTCGAGAAGCCCAAGCCGAAAAAGGATAAGGCGCCGCCGAAGACGATAACCGCCGCGAGCGCGGAAGCAAAGCCCGCCCCCAGGACAGCGGCGCCGAAATCGACGTCCGGGGCGTCCGGCATCAGCCCGGCCAAGTGGGAATCGCGGCTGCTGTCATGGGTCAAGCGGCATACGCGCTATCCGAGCGCCGCGAAATCGCGACGCTCGCAAGGCAATGCGAACGTCACCTTCACGGTGGACGCCTCAGGCCGGGTGACGTCGGCGCGCGTCGTCCGCTCCTCGGGCGATCCCGACCTCGACCGCGCCGCGCTCGCCGTGCTGCAGGGCGCCACCGTGCCGCCGCCGCCGCCGGAGCTGGGTTCGCGCGTCAGCCGCACGGCGCCATTCGTATTCAGCCTTCGGAATTGACGCATGCCGCCCAAGACTGAACCCGGTTCGGGAGAAACGACGTCCACGGATCAAAGCAAGGTCGAACGGTCGGCCTACCGATAGCTCATCGACAGACACAGGGCCTCGACCTGCTCGAGGTAGAAGCGGCATCTCATGCGCAGGATCCTGAGGTTCGGATCGCCGGCGCCGTTGATCTCGATGGTCTGCATCATGAAGTCGAAATGGGCATGGAAGGCATCCACCGCGCCCCAGAGACTGTCGGCGTGCCAGGTGTCGGCTATCGCCGTGGAAACCAGTTGGCGCGCTTGAAGGCGCGCCGCATCCGGCGATGCCGGCCGGCTGGCGATCAGGGCATGGAGGCGGCTGAAGACACTTTCACCGGCATCGGCGCTTTTGATGGCTGCGATCATGTTCATTTGTGGGTTCCCCTCAGGTCGTCGTGCATAAAGGCCGGTTCGGCGGGCTGCGGGCGATCATTGCAGCGATCGCGGCGACATCGGCCGGCCGGCCTTGGGTGATGTTGCCTCTGCGCCCGCGTGTTCCAACCAAACCAATAGGCCATCTCGATGCGGTCAAGCCGACGGCGGCCTTCCTCAAGGACGGCAGCAGGCCTTGCCGCGCACGTCCCGGGGCACGCCATTGCGCACCGAGATGATGGCCGGATCTGGCTATGCTCTCCTCGGCTGGACGCGATTGTCTTTCGCCTGCGTCCTGGGGTGCATCGAATTGCCGCTGAGCTGCGGATGCCTCGCCGGCCGGGCGCCGCGAAGGACGTCGAAAGCCTCGGCATAAGCCATGCCCAGCAGATAGGACATCATGGGGAAACGGCTTGCTTCGGCCATCTGCACCAGCTCATTGGCCATCGACGCGATATATTGGAGACTATCGATCTCGGACTGGCGTAGGGATTGGTTGGCCACGTGCTGCTCCTGTGATGTGGTGGAATTCAGGGGACCCCCTCACCGGGCACTCTGAACATAATCAATCGGCTAATTGATTGACCGCGCTGCCAGGCGCGGATTGGTTTCCGGGATAGACAGGGTCAAGGCGTAGATGGGCGCGTCGGTGAGCCGGTCGAGGCCGAGCAAGCGCTTGATCGCCGAGTGGCTGAGCGCCGCGGTCGGGCAGGCCGACAGGCCGTGCCTGGTCGCTGCAAGCATCATGTTCTGGCCGATATGGCCAGCTTCGATCAGCACGACACGATAGGCGTTGGCGTCCTCATACTTCCACATGGTGCGGTCGAGCCTTGCGCAGAGCAGGACCAGGCAGGGCATGGGGTCGGCCCATTCCTGTCCGCCGACCAGCTCGGAGATTTTCGGCAGGTGGTTCGCCGAAATCCTTTCAAGATCGTGTCCGGCAGCCGAGTAGTGATAGACGCCGGGCTCCAGCCCTTCCACCGCCGGCGCGACCACATAGGCTTCGTAGGGGTTTCTCGCGCCGCCGGAAGGGGTCATGCCCAGCGGCAGGGCGCCAACGCAGTTGCTGGTCTCGCCGGTGATACCCATGCCCGCGAACAGGCAGTCGGAAAGCTGTTTCGCGGTGACGGTGGGCGCCGCCGCTGTTCGGTTCGTGCGACGCTGGGCCATCAGGGCAAGGAGTTCATTGTCGTCCAGCGCGTCCGGCAGCCGGATGGCCGCCGCGGAATTCCTGAGCACGAGGTCGGGCTGCACGGTGTGACCGGCGCGTTCGATCTGCCGCGCCTCCGCCTGTTCGATGGTCATGAACTCGCTGTCCTGGACGCAGAAATGCATCAGCGCGGTCGGAATGCCCCAGTTCCATTGTCCCGAGAATTGGCTCTCCTGTTCGGCCAGTTGCGACCCGGCGGTCACCAGTGCGGAAAAATCGAGCAATTGGGGGATGACGGCATCCAGCTCTGATCGCGACCATCCGTGGTCCCGCGCGATCTCCGCGGCGGATGCCCATTTGTCCCAGGATGCGAGAAGACCGATCACCTCGGAACTGCATTCGAAGACGCTTCTGGTCAGGAAATTGCACGCCGTGACCTTGTTGGCGCCGGGGTAGAAGACAAGCGTTTTTGCGGAGCGCATTTTCATGATGCCGAAAGCCGAATGCAGAAATGTCCATTGCGAAGGCGAGGCGCCGACGAACAACCGTCGCCGGCGCCTCGGGCAGCTCAGCGCTTGTTGTAGTGCATGCCCTGCGAAAAGAAGACGGTCTGGGTGCCTGCGGCAATCGTCAGCTTCGGAGCAGTGTTCACTTTCTTCGCCATTTTCATCCCTTCCTGACCCCAATGGGATCTCTTGAAAAGATCCCCAAAACGGGATCCACGGGCGGAAGGTAAGATCGAAAGAGTTAATGGTTTGTTAAAATGGTAGTAAAACTGCATTAATCTAAATTATCTTTCTTAGCCATAAAGTACAAAAAATCGATTTTACTCACATACGGAGTAGATGACTGCCGGCATACGCTATTTCCGGATGGAGTTATTCTTATTTAGCGTAAAAAGGGAAGATTCTGACGCGATCAGTCCAGCCCGTCCCGAGCGAGGCTGACCACGAGGTGGTCGAGGCTCGGGTCGTCGAGCTTGACGACGTGCGCCATGCGGATCGCCTGCCGCGGGCCGATGGATACGTCCTGCCGCATGATGACCGACACGAAGGCCGGCCCGGCTTCCGTCAGAAGCATGGCCTTGCCAATCAGTACCGGTTCCGAGATGGGAGCCCACTGCACCGAGATCAGCGATGGTTCACCGGTCTGGCGGCGATTGACGCCGCTGAAGTAGATCCAGTTCAGGCGCGAGATCGCCACGCCGTAATGATTGCCGCGCGCCCGCGCCCATGTCGTTCCCCGGCGCTCCGACCATCCGGTAACCCTTCGGAACGTCACCAGCTCGGCGTCGCGCCGCACGAAGGTCACCGACCGCATCAACAGGTCGGGGCGGGCCGGGATCGAAAAATAGGTGAAGTAGGTGCCGCCCGCGATCGACGGGGCGGGCGGCCGGATCATTTGGTTGAACAGGCTTTCGGAAATCGGTGGCAGGCCACGAACCGCAGGCTTCGGCGCGCCCGGTTCCCGGTACAATTCGGCTTCGTCGATGCGGAAATAGTCGCAGATCAGCTTGGCTGTCGCCTTGTTCGGAACGGTCTGTCCCTGAAGGTAGCGTTCGAACTGCGTGCGATTGATGCCCAGTTCCCGGCATACCGCGCTTACCGAGGCATGCTCCTTACAGAGCCGTCTGAGATTTGCAGCGAGATACTCGCGAATTGACACGTTTTGCTTCCGCGGGCGGGTTCTTCATATCGACTTCCAAATCCGTATAGCGCCGTCAGCCGCCCCCACCGAAACGCCTTGCTACAACACACAGAAAAAACTGATTTGGTAATGTCACTCTAATGGGGTGGATTCCAAAAAAAATAGCGCGATTCCATAGCGATCACCGCCATAAGTCCAATTGACAGGCGTTTGCCCCGGAAGGCTCTCGCAATCCTTCATGATGGACGGAAAAGGGCGCCAGTGTCGTGGCATTTCGCACCGTAGCCACCGACGTGGGTTCGGCTGTTGCAATGCAGCGAAGAGAAGAAAACGACTATCCCGCTGGTGGAGCTGAGGGGGATCGAACCCCTGACCTCGTCATTGCGAACGACGCGCTCTCCCAGCTGAGCTACAGCCCCGTCCAGCGGATGGCGCATTTATCGGGCACGGCAGTTTTCTGTCAAGGCGACGTTTTGCCGAAATCCTGGCGGCCGAAGCCTGCCCTTGCCGGTTTCGCGCGCAATGGCTACATGTCGGCAACAATTGGAGACCGGCATGCTCGCCCTCATTCAAACAATCGTCATGGCGCTCGACCTCTATTGGTGGGTCATCATCATCTCGGCGATCTTTTCCTGGCTCTATGCCTTCAACGTCGTCAACTCGCGCAACCAGTTTGTCGGCAGCATCGGCAATATGCTCTACCGGCTGACCGAACCGGCGCTCAGGCCGATCCGACGTTTCATGCCGGACCTTGGCGGTATCGACATCTCGCCGATCATCCTGCTGCTGATCCTGTTCTTCCTCAGGCAGTTCCTGCTCACCACCGTGGCACCGCTGGTGCTGTGAACCCGATGCTCGCATGAGTGCCCCGTTCCGCATCCGCGAGAACGGCATCGAATTGTTCGTCCGGCTGACACCGAAGTCTTCCATGGACAGGTTCGAAAGCATAGAGACATCGGCTGATGGGCGAAGCCATTTGAAGGCACGGGTCCGCGCCGTGCCCGAAAACGGCGCCGCCAATCGAGCGCTGGAGAAGCTGGCCGCCAAGACGCTTGGAGTGCCGGCCTCGGCCGTTTCGGTTGTCGTCGGCGGCACGGCACGGCTCAAGACGCTGCGCGTGACGGGTGAACCCCAGGTGCTGATGCAGCGCATCGAGGCGCTCAGTGCTTCGGCCTGAAGTTCAATCGCCCAGCGGCAAACGCGGATCGTCGACCTTCAGCGTGTTCACGCTCTGCTTGATGCGGCGCAAATTCTCCAGCACCTTCGGGCCGCGCGTCTCGGCCACCGACGTGACGATCATGTCGACGATCGCCAGCAGCGCATAGCGCGACGATGTCGGCTTGTAGATGTTGCCGTCCTCGAGCGGCTGCAAATGGATGACGGTGTCGGCGGCCCTGGCCAATGCCGAGTCCGGCGCGGTGACGGCGACCGTTGTGGCGCCATATTGCTGCGCGACCTGCACCGCCTCGATGACCGACCGTGCATAGCCGGAAACCGAGAAGGCGACCAGCGTGGTGTCGGGCGTGGCCACGGCGGCGTACATGCGCTGCAATTGCCCGTCGATCTGCGCCAGCACCGGCAGGCCCAGCCTGAACAGCCGGTTCTGCATCTCGGTCGCCATCATCGAGGAAATGCCGCCGGAGCCGACACACAGCACGTCGCCTGACGTGGCAATGCGCGCGGCGACATCGACCAGCGTCGTCATGTCGAGGTTTTCGCTGGCGCGCTGGATGGCCGATATCGCCGCCTCGGTGATGGCCGATGCGATGCGCTGCTCACGGGCGTCGCGGCTCAGCGGCTCAGGCGACAGATACTGTCCGCCAATGGCGATCGCCTGCGCCAGGTAGAACTTGAAGTCGCGCAGGCCTTCGCAGCCGAGATTGCGGCAGAAGCGGGTCACCGTCGGCTCGCTGACGCCGACGCGCGCGGCGATCTCCGAGATCGCCGCCTTGGAGGCGAAATCGAGATCGGACAGGACCAGGCCCGCCAGCCGACGATCCGACTTGGTGCCGTCCTGCGACATCAGTTGCAACCGGGTGATGATGTCGGCCGGTGTCTTCATGCCGTTGTCTTCACGCTTGTGCTTTCATAGAGGCAGGCCCGTCGCCTTCTCGAAAAGATGGATGTTGCGCGGCTCGACCGAGACCGGCAGGCGGTCGCCCGGCTTCACCTGCATCCGGTCGCGGAAGACGACGCGCACCGTATCGCTGCCGATGGCGCCGTAGACATGGGTTTCGGAGCCCGTCGGCTCGACGACGTCCACCTTGATGGTCATCGCGTCGGCAGCTTCGCCGATGACAAAATGTTCGGGCCGGATGCCGGCCTCCACCGCACCGCCTGTCGGCACCTCTTTGCCGCCAAGCGCAAGCCTTCCGCCGCCGGTCGATTCGAACCAGCTGTTCGTGGCCGTCGTCTTGAGGGACCCGGAAACGAAACTCATCGACGGCGAGCCGAGAAAGCCGGCGACGAACTTGTTGGCCGGCCGGTCATAGAGCTCCAGTGGCGGTCCGACCTGCTGGATCCGGCCGCGATCCATCACCACGATGCGGTCGGCCATGGTCATGGCCTCGATCTGATCGTGGGTGACATAGACGACCGTCGATCTCAGTCTCTGGTGCAGCGCCTTGATCTCGGTGCGCATCTGCACCCGCAATTGCGCGTCGAGGTTGGATAGCGGTTCGTCGAACAGGAAGACCGAGGGTTCGCGCACGATGGCGCGGCCCATGGCGACGCGCTGGCGCTGACCGCCCGACAATTGCCGGGGGTAACGGTCGAGATAGGAGAACAGGTTGAGGACGCCGGATGCCTTCTTGACCTTGTCCTCGACCGCGGCGCGGCTCTCGCCGCGGATTTTCGGTCCGAAGCCGATATTGTCGGAGGCCTTGAGATGCGGAAACAGCGCATACGACTGGAAGACCATGGCGATGTTGCGCTGCTGCGGCGGCAGGTCGTTGGCGCGCACGCCGCCAATGACGAGATCGCCCGAGCTTATCGTTTCCAGTCCAGCCAGCATGCGCAGCAAGGTCGACTTGCCGCACCCGGACGGGCCGACCAGCACGACGAATTCGCCGCTCTCGATGTCGAGGTCGATGTTCTCGAGGATGCTGTGCTGGCCGAAGGATTTCGAAAGGTCGCGGAACTGGACGTCGGTCATGGTCACGCTCCCAATATGTCGTCGATGAACGGCAGGCAGCCGGCGGTCAGGCCGGCATCCACCGGCATCACCACGCCCGTTACGCCGGACGCCCGGTCGGAGGCAAGAAACGCCACGGCTTCCGCCACCTCCGAGGCATTGACGATGCGGCCGAGCGGATAGAGCCGCTGGAGCTTGCCGAGAATATCCGGGTTCTTGGCCAGGCGATGGTCCCAGGCGGCGGTACGGATCGATCCCGGACAGACGACATTGGCGCGAACGCCGCTGCGGCCGAGCTCGACGGCGATCGCCTTGGCATAGGCGTTGATACCGGCTTTGGCGGCGGCATAGGCGGGGTTGCCGAAATGGGCGATGGCGTTGACGGAAGAAATGAAGACGACGCTGCCCGACCCGCGCGCCGCCATCGCCTTGACCAGCGGGTCGGCAAAAGTCATCACGCCGGTCAGGTTGAGGTCGACTTCCTGCCCTATCCTGTCGGTCGTCAATGCGCCGAGCGTCTCCGCGCGCGTCCAGCCGGCATTGTTGATCAGGATGTCAGGCACGCCGTCCTTGTCGAGCACGGCCGCGATGGCTGCCTCGACTGAAACCCGGTCGAGAAGGTTGAAGACATGACGCGAGGCGAGGTGCGGGCTTGCCAGCGCCTCCTCCGATTGATCGCAGCCGATCACCCGCGCGCCTCTTCCGGCCAGCAGCGCGACGATCGCCGAGCCGAGGCCACCGCCGGCGCCCGTGACAACGACAGTGCGGCCTTCGAACTCGGCTTTCGAAACCACGGCGCTTGCTCCTCCGGCAGTTCGAGCAATTCCAGGAAAGTGTATATGGTTTTCCGTCCGGAATTGCGTCAAAACAAAGAGTTAGAATGGTTTTCCGTTTCCGTGAAACGGTGAACTGCTCTAGGCAGATGTCGGCAGGCTAGTGAATGGAATGTAATTAAGCAACACGATAATCTGCTTGCGTGCGGCCAGATCCTCGATAATGTAGGAAAGTCACATAATCCTGCGCCAACATCGGCGTGAGGAGCGCAAAAGCGCGGAACAAAATGGGAGAGATCGGATGAGCATTGCGAAATGGACTGTCGGCTTGATGGCCGGAATGAGCATGCTGGCCTTCGCGGCACAGGCGCAAGCCGGCGAGGTGCGCGTCACGGTCGCCGAATACAGCGCCAAGACCGGCCCTTACTTCGAGGAGGTCAAGAAGGAGTTCGAGGCAAAGAACCCCGGCATCACGGTCAAGTTCGAAGTGGTGCCGTGGGATGTGCTCTTGCAGAAGCTGACCACCGACATCACCGCCGGCACCAATGCGGATCTCTCGATCATCGGCACGCGCTGGCTGATCGACTTCGTGCAGCAGGACGTCGCCGAGCCGCTCGACAGCTACATCACGCCAGACTTCAAGGGCCGTTTCATCGACACGTTCCTGTCGCCTTCGATCATGGACGGCAAGACCTACGGCCTGCCGATCGCAGCTTCGGCGCGCGCCATGTATTACAACAAGGAGCTGTTCGAGAAGGCAGGCATCGCCAAGCCGCCGGCCAATTGGACCGAGCTGCAGGAGGACGCCCGCAAGATCAAGGCGCTGGGGTCCGGCACATTCGGCTTCGGCCTGCAGGGCAAGGAGATCGAGACCGACGTTTATTATTATTATGCGATGTGGTCATACGGCACCGAGATCCTCAACAAGGACGGCACATCGGGCTTGAGCACGCCTGGCGCGCTCGAAGCCGCCAAGCTCTACAAGTCAATGATCGACGAGGGCCTGACGGAGCCTGGCGTCACCTCCAACAACCGTGAGGACGTCCAGAACCTGTTCAAGCAGGGCAAGGTCGGCATGATGATCACCGCACCCTTCCTGTCCAACCAGATCAAGGAAGAGGCGCCGAGCCTGAAATACGGCGTGGCGGCTATACCCGCCGGCCCGACGGGCGCGCGCGGCACCTATGGCGTCACCGATTCCATCATCATGTTCAAGAACTCCAAGAACAAGGACGAGGCCTGGAAACTGCTCGACTTCCTGTTCACCACGGAACAGCGCGCCAAGTTCACGCAAGGCGAAGGCTTCCTGCCGGTGAACAAGGAAGAGGCCAAGATGGACTATTACGTCAACAATGCCGACCTCGCCGCCTTCACCGCGCTGTTGCCCGACGCCCGCTTCGCGCCGGTCATCCCCGGCTGGGAGGAGATCGCCCAGATCACGTCGGACGCGATCCAGAAGATATACCTCGGCGGCGACCCGGAGGCGGGTTTGAAGGATGCGGCGGCGAAGGCCAACGCCGTGCTGAAGAAATAGGGCGTATCTCCCTGCGCCCGTGGCGCGTCCCACTCAGGCGGGGCGCGCCACATCTTGCAGACTCGAGCAGAAAGATAGTTCATCGATATCAGCGCCGCCCCAGCCAGGCTCCTTTCCTCTCCCTCCGGAGGGGGAGAGGTGGCTCGGCGAAGCCGAGACGGAGTGGGGGAACCACCTGGCAAAGCCGCGACGGACATAGGAAGCGCAAGCATCGCCTCGCCTTGCGCCCAAGAGTCGACCCCCACTCCGTCGAGCTTCGCTCGACGCCTCTCCCCCGGTCGACGGGGGAGAGGAAAGGCCCCCTTCCGCAACTGCTGCGGAGGACGGGCAGGCAGGGGGCGCAGCGACGCTTGCAAGGAGTCCTGAAGCCGTGCCCCTGAGAAGAACGAGGCGGGATTAAGTCAATCTGTTAGGCCAGCGCAATCCAATCTCCACCCGCAACACGGTACAAACCAGCCGATGCAAAATCGTTTCCTGCCTTATCTGCTGACCTTGCCCAGCCTGTTCCTGGCGGCAATCGTGATCTTCTGGCCGGTCTGGGACCTGATCCAGATCGCCACGCATGACGTCAACCGTTTCGGCCAGCTGCGCGAATTCAGCGGTCTTGCCAATTTCGCCGCCCTCACCGCCGATCCCGATTTCGTCGCCGCACTGTGGCGCACGGGGATATGGACCGTGCTGGTGGTTGGCGGCGCGCTGCTTCTGTCGATCCCGGTCGCGATCATCCTCAACACCGATTTTTACGGCCGCGGCCTTGCCCGCGTCATCATCATGCTGCCCTGGGCGGTGTCGCTGACCATGACGGCGGTGGTCTGGCGCTGGGCGCTGAGCGGCGAAAGCGGCATGCTGAATTCGGCGCTGCTCGGCCTCGGCCTGATCGATCACAATGTCCAATGGCTGGCCAGCGCCGAGACGGCGTTCCCGATGCAGGTGCTGATCGGCATATTGGTGACGGTGCCGTTCACCACGACGATCTTCCTTGGCGGCCTGTCTTCGATTCCGGACGATCTCTACGAGGCCGCCGCGCTCGAAGGAGCGACGCCGGCACAGCAGTTCCGCGAAATCACCTTTCCGCTCCTGAAACCGTTCATCAACATCGCCATCGTGCTCAACACCATCTACGTCTTCAATTCCTTCCCGATCATCTGGGTAATGACGCAGGGCGGGCCGGCCAACTCGACCGACATCCTGGTCACTCACCTCTACAAGCTTGCCTTCCGCATCGGCAAACTGGGGGAGGCTTCCGCCGTGTCGCTGGTGATGTTCGCCATATTGCTGGTCTTCACCATGATCTATGTGCGCCTCGCCATGCGGGAGCAGCGCGTATGAGGAGCAAGCTGAAACGTACCGTCATCGCCTGGCTGCTGCTGGCGCCTTTGATCGTGGTGACGGTCTTCCCCTTCGCGGTGATGTTCCTGACCGCGGTCAAGCCGCGGCAGGAGGTGCTGTCGCCGACATGGTGGCCGAGCGAATTCCGCTGGTCGAATTTTGCCGACATGTGGGTGGCGACCGGCTTCGGCCGGGCGCTCGCCAATTCGCTCTATGTCTCGGTGATCGCCACCGTCGGGGCTATCCTGATCTCCGTGCCGGCGGCCTATGCCATGTCGCGCTTTCGTTTTGCCGGCTACAGCGCCTTCCGCCAGTTCCTGCTGATCTCGCAGATGATCTCGCCGATCGTGCTGGTGCTCGGCCTGTTCCGGTTGATGGCCGCCTGGGGGCTGGTCGAATCGACGACCGCGCTCGGCTTCATCTACATGGCCTTCAACGTCGCCTTCACCGTGTGGATGCTGCAGAGCTATTTCGACACCATCCCGCGCGATCTCGAGGAGGCGGCCTGGATGGAAGGCGCCGGCCGCTGGCTGACGCTGCGCAAAGTGTTTCTGCCGCTCTGCCTGCCGGCCATTGCCGTCACCGCCATCTTCACCTTCATCAACGCCTGGAACGAATTCGTCGTGGCGCTCACCATGCTGCGCAGCCAGGAGAGCTATACGCTGCCGATCCAGGTGTTCTCGCTGGTCGCCGGGCGCTACACCATCGAATGGCATCACGTCATGGCCGCCACGCTGCTGGCGACGTTGCCAGTGGCGATCCTGTTCATCTGGCTGCAGCGCTACCTCGTGCGGGGGCTGGCGCTCGGGGCCGTCAAATAGCAATTCCATTGAAAAAGTGTGTGGCGGTTTTCCGTCCGGAATTGCGAGAACGAAGAGTAACCTGTCCACGGAGCTTTCATGCGCATCTTCACCGCCTCGCTGGCGACGGAAACCAACACCTTTTCGCCGGTGCCGACCGACAGGGCATCGTTCGAGATGGCCTTCTATGCCGGGCCGGGCAAGCATCCGGAGACGCCGACGCTGTGCTCCTCGCCGATCGTCGCCCTGCGCCGGCGCGCGGCCGGCGAGGGGCTCGACGTCATCGAGGGCACCGCCACCTGGGCCGAACCCGGCGGCCTGGTGCAGCGGCAGACATACGAGGAGCTGCGCGACGAGATCCTCGCCCAGCTCACGGCGGCACTGCCGGTCGAAGCGGTTATCCTCGGACTGCACGGCGCAATGGTGGCGCAGGGCTATGACGATTGCGAAGGCGACCTTCTCGAACGCGTGCGCGGGATCGTCGGCCCGAAGGTGGTGATCGCCTGCGAGTTCGACCCGCACAGCCACCTGACGCCGAAGCGCGTGGCAGCGTGCGACGTCATGGCTTATTTCCTAGAATTCCCGCACACCGATTTCTACGAACGCGGCGAACATGTCGTCGAGCTTGGCCTCGCCGCGGCGCGTGGCGAGATCAAGCCCGTCATCTCGACCTTCGACTGCCGCATGATCCAGGTGCTGCCGACCAGCCGCGAACCGATGCGCTCCTTCGTCGACCGTATCAAGGCGCTGCACGGCAGGGACGGCGTGCTGTCGGTTTCGGTCATCCATGGCTTCATGGCGGCGGATGTGCCCGAAATGGGCACGCGTATCCTCGTCGTCACCGACAATGACAAGGCCAAGGGCGACGCGCTGGCCGAAACGCTGGGACGCGAGCTCTACGCGATGCGCCAAAAGACGGCGATGACGATGCTGAGCGCCGGCGATGGCATCGATCGGGCGCTGGCGGTGCACGCTGAAAAGCGCGGCAGGCCGGTGGTCATCGCCGACATCTGGGACAATCCGGGCGGCGGCGTGCCGGGTGACGGCACCATCGTGCTGCGGGAGCTTTTGGCCCGCGGCATCGACAATGTCGGCGTGGCGACGATCTGGGATCCGGTCGCCGTGACCTTCTGCCGGGCCGCGGGCGAGGGCGCCGTCATCGACCTGCGTTTCGGCGGCAAGGCCGGTCCCCAGGCCGGCGAGCCGATCGACGCCCGCGTCATGGTGCTGAAAGTTCTCGCCGAAGGTTGGCAGAGCTTCGGGCCGAGCCGGGTGACGCTCGGGCCCGCCGCGTTGATCCGCATCGAGGGCACCGAGGTCGACATCATCCTCAACACCAACCGCACGCAGACCTTCGAACCGGACATTTTTTCCAACATCGGCGTCGATCCGCTGGCCAAGGACATGCTGCTGATCAAATCGACCAACCATTTCTACGCCGGCTTCGAACCGATCGCCGCCGAGATCATCTATCTCTCGGCGCCGAGCGCGTATCCCAGCAATCCGGCGGTGACGGATTACAGGAAACTGAAGCGGGCGATCTGGCCAAGGGTGGCGGATCCGTGGAAGGACAAGGCTCCCCCTTCTTCCCTTGTGGGAGAAGGTGTCGCCGAAGGCGACGGATGAGGGGCGTTCCAGGGAACACCCACGCCTCACTCCGCTGGAACACCCCTCAACCGTCTCGGCGCTGCGCGCCGATCCACCTTCTCCCACAACAAGGGGAGAAGGGAAGGCTCGCCCTACACCAGCCCCCGCTTCACCATCATGGCTTCCGGCGACGGCATCTTGCCGCGAAACGCGGTGTAGAGTTCTTCCGGATCCTTCGAGCCGCCGGCGGCATAGATGTTCTTTCTCAGCCGCTCGGCCAGCGCGGGATTGAAGGGGTCGCCCGTCTCCTCGAAAGCGGCGAAGGCGTCGGCGTCGAGTACTTCCGACCACATGTAGGAATAGTAGCCGGCCGAATAGCCCTCGCCGGCAAAGACATGGCCGAAATGCGGCGTGCGGTGGCGCATCGCGATGGTGTCGGGCATGTCGAGTTTTTCGAGCGTTTCGGCCTCGAAACGAAGTGGCTCCTCAGGCGCGTCGGGCCTTGCATGGAAGGCCATGTCGATCAGCGCCGAGGCGGTGAATTCCACCGTGGCAAAGCCAGCCCCGAAAGTGCGTGCCGCCAGCATCTTGTCGAGCAGAGCCTTCGGCATCGGCTTGCCGGTCTTGACATGCAAAGCGTGCTTTTCCAGCACCGCCGGCACGGTCAGCCAGTGTTCGTAGAGCTGCGAGGGCAGTTCGACGAAATCGCGGCTGACGGAAGTGCCCGACACCGAAGGCCAGGTGACGTCGGTCAGCATGCCGTGCAGGGCATGGCCGAATTCATGGAACAAGGTCTTCGCCTCGTCCACCGACAGCAGCGCCGGCTCGCCCAGGGGCGGCTTGGCGAAATTCATGATGTTGTAGATGATCGGGCTCGCGCCGGGGCCCAGGCGGTAGCCTGATTTCAGTGCGCTCATCCAGGCCCCGGAGCGTTTCGACGGCCGCGCGAAATAGTCGGCCAGGAACAGGCCGCGCTCGCTGCCATCGGCATTCTTCACCACGAACACACGCGCGTCCGGATGCCAGGCGGCAATGCCTTTCCTCTCTTCGAAGGTGATGCCGAACAGTCTTGTCGCGACGTCGAAACAGGCATCGATGATCCGGTCGAGCTGGAGATAGGGCTTCAATTCCGCCTCGTCGAAGGCGAATTTCTCCGCGCGCAGCTTCTCCTGGTAGAAACGCCAATCCCAGGCGGCGAATTTTTCGTTGCTGCCGGCTTCCGCCGCCAGCCGTTCCAGCTCCTTTTGGTCGGCGGCGGCCTTTTCCAACGCCTTTTCCCAGACGGGATCGAGCAGGTCGTGCACCGCCTTGGGCGTCTTGGCCATGGTGTCGTCGAGCTTCAGCGCCGCGAAGGAGCCGTAGCCGAGCAGCTTCGCCTTCTCGGCGCGCAGCTTCAGCATGTCGCGCACCACGGCCGTATTGTCGGTCGCGCCGCCATTCTGGCCGCGCATGGTGAAGGCGCGGAAGGCGATCTCTCGCAAGTCGCGGCGCTCCGAGAAGGTCGAGAACGGCTCGTAGATCGAGCGCGACAAGGTGACGGCGTAGCGGCCTTTCTGGCCGCGCATCTCGGCGGCTTCGGCCATCGAGCTCTTCACGAAATCCGGCAGTCCGGCCAGGTCGGCCTCGTCCAGGAACAGCGCCCAGTCGCGCTCGTCGGCAAGCACGTTCTGGCCGAAGCCGGTGCCGAGCGACGACAGCTCCTCATTGATCCCTGCCAGCCGCTTCTTGCCCTCGGCGTCGAGTTTCGCGCCCGAGCGGACAAAAGCCTTCCAGGTCTTTTCCAGCACCCGCAGCGTCTCGGCATCGAGCTTGAGCGTCTCGCGGCGCCGGTAAAGGTCGTCGATGCGGGCAAAGAGCCTTTCATTCATCGAGATCGCCGAGAAATGCCTCGACATCCTTGGCGAGATGTCGCGCTCCAGCGCCTGGATGTCCTCGTTGGTGTGGGCCCCGGCACGGCACCAGAAGATCGACGAGACATGGTCGAGCGCTTCGCCGGCGAGCTCCAGGGCTTGAAGCGTGTTCTCGATGGTCGGCGTATCCTCGTTCGCGGCGATGGCCTCGATCTCGGCCTCATGCGCCTTCAGCGCCGCGTCGAAGACGGGTGCGAATTCATCGTCGCCAAATCGGGCGAAATCGGGCAGGCCGAGTGGCCCTTGCCACGTGGTCAGCGGATGGGCGGCGAGGTCGACGGCTTTCGTGGCGGGCATGGATTGTCTTTCGGGCTGGCAGGTCGGGAGGGGCTGAAATCACCGATGTAGGGCGCTCGTCCGGCGCGCGCAACAGCGCTGCCGGTCAGTAGGCTTCGCAGCTTTCCGCAAGCGCTTTCTGCGTGCTGGCCGTGATGCGGTCGCCCGCTATGGCGAAGGTCTCATGCATCAGCATGTCGTTGTCGGGGAAGTCGTAGCAGGCGATCACCGTGGTGACGCCGCCTTCGTTCTTCTCGATCCGGTGTCGGATCGCGGCACCAGCAACCGCACCTTTCCATTCGTCGAGCGCGGCGATGAACTCCTGCTTTCCCTGCACGATGCCGAGGTCGTCGAGTTCGATGCGCACATTGTCGGCGAGCAGGTCGGAAAGTTCGGTGCGGTCGGCGACCAGCAGGGCCGAATACCACCGGCTGATGATGGCGCCGTCATCGGCGCGGGCGGCCATGATCGCCATCAGCAGTGCGGCGGCGGTGAACATGACCGGCCGGATGTTCATTGCCTGGCGTGCCGTTTCGGTCACTCCAGCACCGGGCGCTCGAAATCGCCGGTTTCCTTGTTCATCACCCAGAGCTCGCCGGTCGAAATGTCGAACCAGGCACCGTGCAGCGACAGCCGCCCCTTGCCCTCAAGGATCGAGACGCAGGGAAAGGTCCTGAGATTGGCGAGGGAATAGCGGATCGAGATGCGCTCCAGCGCCGTCTGGCGCTCCGTCGCAGTCATGAAGGTGCTGGCCGACACGGTCTCGGCGGCCGGCGCGATCAGGCTCATCCATTTGCCGATGAAATCGCCCGGCGACAGTGGCGCGGAATTGGCGTCGAGCGCGGCACGGATACCGCCGCAGCGGCCATGGCCCATGACAACGATGTTCTTGACCTTGAGGCTCTGCACCGCGAATTCGAGCGCGGCCGAGGTCGAGTGGAACTCGCCGTCCGGCTCGTAAGGCGGCACCAGATTGCCGACATTGCGCAGCACGAAGAGTTCGCCGGGCCCTGCGTCGAAGATCGCCTCGGGAGCCGAGCGGGAATCGCAGCACGCGACGATCATGGTTTCCGGCGCTTGCCCCTCCCGGGCGAGCTCGCGATAGCGGCCGCTCTCGGTGAGATAGCGACCGTTCATGAAATTGCGGTAGCCGGCAAGAAGGTGGTCGGGAAGGTGAGGCATGGGCGGCTTTCCGGGTTGGAGGCGGCAGCTCGTTGCGGTCGAGAAAACGCTCTAGCGGTAAAAGCCCGTCGCGAGCAATGCAGAATTGTGGGGTTGGTGAGAAATGCCCTGCGTCAGGCGCAAAGCTGGGCAATGTTGTCACGCCCAGATGGCGACCGGTATGCCAAAGCCGTCGGTAAGTGGCGGGTCGGGAAACGGCCGTGCCGTGCAGGCGGCGATGCGGCCGGCGATCAGCATCATCGCCGCCGCATCGAGGAAATCGTCAGCGGCCGCACCGCGCGGCGGCGCCTGATCGAGGAAGTCTATGGCATAGCCGTGCCGGCTAAGCAGCGCCTTGCGTTCCGCCATGCCGGCCGGATTGATGCTGCCCTTGACCTTCTTCGGCAGCAGCATGGCCTGCCCGCCGTTGAGCCGACAGAAAGCCACTTCCGGATGCGATTCGAAGACGCGGCCACGCAGTTCGGGCCGCGAGATCAGCAACGTATCGATCTCGCGTATTTTGCCAAAGATGCCGAATGCCTGGATCGAAACGCCGCGCGGCGGATCGGATGTCGTCCTGGCCACGTCGCTCGCCCGGCGGTGCGCGGCGTACCAGGCTTCGATCGAAGTGAACTCGGCGGTATCGGCGTAGAGTGCCGCACGAGAGGGGATCGAGAAGACGCTGGATTGGCGTGGCCCGAGCAGCGACCTGACCTGCGCCTCCGGTCCGCGCCCGCCCTTGCTCGAAAATTCAGGCAGGCCGATCGGCATGTCGACGGCGACGATCGCGTCGTCGGGAACCGCAGCGAGCAGCATGGCGAAGCTGGCGAAAATTTCGACGGAGGGCAATGAGCCGGGTGCACGTCGAACGACGATCCAGCCGGCCTTGCAGCCGTCGACGCCGGCAACAACGACTTCGGCCGATGTCACGCGCGGCGGTCCCGCCCCGGATGCGTGAGATGGCGAAGCTGCACCATCGCCATCGGGTGCGACAGGCTCTGCGCATCGGTTTCGAGCTGCAATTCGTCGCCGCCGCGTTTGGCCGTGCGCGCCAGGATCTCGTAGACCGCCGCCGTCGTCGATTGCAGCGCCTTGATCGCCGGCTGGCCGGAGAGGATGCGCGCCAGGTAGACCGCCGCTGTCAGGTCGCCCAAACCGTTCGGCGGCTTGTCGATGACGCGGTGCTCGGCGAGCAGCGCCTGGCTGCCGTCGAGCAGAAGATTCCCGGTGCCGCCTGAAATCATCGACGGCGCCGAGGTGACCAGCATGGTTGAAGGCCCCGCATGGAGCGCCGCGGCCATCACCGACTTCAGGTCGGGCAACGGCACGCCGGCCATCCATTCCAGCTCATAGCGGTTAGGGGTAGCAATGTCGGCGATCGGCATCAGCCGGTCGCGCATGGCGATCGCCGTCGGCTCCGGCACATAGAGCCCGCCCGAATCGCCCATTACCGGATCGCAGATATAGACGGCGTCGGGCGTCCTCGCCTTGACCGCAGCGACCAGCGAGGCGACGGCTTCGGCCTGGCCGGCCTCGCCGAGATAGCCCGACAGCACCGCCCCGACCTCGCCCAGCCACGGCGCGCGCTCCAGATCGGCCATCAATGCCTTGAACTGATCGAGCGGCGGCACGATGCGGGTCGCGCGCCCATGGCCGGGATGCCAGGGCAGGAGGATTGTCGGCACCGCCCATACCGGGAAACCCAGCGATTCCAGCGCAAAGACGGCGGCGCGGTTGCCGACCGAACCGCGTGCGACATGGCTGGAAATGACGATGACCGCGCGCGGCGCGTCGGCTTGCTCGGTGCTCATTGGATTCCTAACTGCCCCGGGCGAGGAAAAGCACGAGCCAGACCATCAGGCCCAGCGCCAGCAGCAGCCCAATTATCCTGCCAATGCGCGTGCCCCAGACTTCGATCGGATCCGCGCGGTCGGCATCGGCCGCCGCGACGTGGTCGCGAACGGCCTTCGCGGTCCGCGCCGCGAGCGAAGTGGCGGCCGGATCGGTCTCGCGCGCGACGCGCTCGAGGATGCGGCGCGATTCGGTGTCGCTGTCCTGGCGCTGCGCCATGATGCTGTCCTGTTTCGTGGCGACCTTAGCGCGTTCGCCCCGTCAATTACAGCGCCTTGCGACCGACCGTGATCCCATCGACAACCGTCTGCGCCGAGGTCGTTTTCTTGTGCGCCGATTGTGGTAATGCTTCGCATGCAACTTCTACCGAGGGGACCGATCATGTTTGCCCAGCGCCTTGCTTTCCCGACATTCCGCACGCTGCCCGCCTTGCTGGTGATGGCCGTCATGCTGCCGCTGCTTGCCGGCTGCGGCTACAACACCATCCCGACGGCGGAGGAGAACGCCAAGGCGGCGTGGAGTGAGGTGCTGAACCAGTATCAACGCCGCGCCGACCTCATCCCCAACCTGGTCGAGACGGTCAAGGGCTACGCCTCGCACGAAAAGGACACGCTTGACGCGGTGGTCGAGGCGCGCGCCAAGGCGACGCAGGTCACGGTAACGCCAGAAACGTTGAAGGATCCCGAAGCCCTCAAGAGGTTCCAGGATGCCCAGGCAGGGCTGACCAGCGCGCTGTCGCGGCTGCTTGCTGTGTCGGAGGCATACCCGGACCTGAAGGCCAACCAGAACTTCCTGGCGCTGCAGGCGCAGCTCGAAGGTACCGAGAACCGCATCGCGGTGGCGCGGCGTGACTACATCCAGGCGGTCAGGGACTACAATCTGACGCTGCGGACCTTCCCCTCGGTGCTGTGGGCGACGTTCTGGTTCCGCGGCAACGAGCCCTTCGCCAATTTCACGGTCGAGGAGGACAAATTGCAGACGCCGAAGGTCGATTTCGGCACGAAACAGGGCGGATGATTGCCGGATTCCGACGTGGTGATCCTGCTCGCCAATGAGGGACGACGCGCCATGTATCGCGTCGCTGTCCTGCTCCTCGTTCTCGTGGTGCCATTTGCGGCCCTCGCCGCCGAGCTCCCGGCGCTGACCGGCCGTGTCGTCGACAATGCAGGCATCATCGATGCGGCGACCAGGGCGGCACTGACGCAGAAGCTTGCCGATTTCGAGACGAAGGGCTCCGATCAGATCGTCGTCGCCACCATTCCCAGTCTCGGCGGCGAGGAGATCGAGCCCTATGCCAACCGGCTGTACCGGTTCTGGAAACTCGGCCAGGCGAAGGAGAACAACGGCGTGCTGCTTCTGGTCGCGCCGAACGACCGCAAGATGCGCATCGAGGTCGGCTACGGGCTGGAAGGCACGCTGACCGACCTGCACACCAAGCTGATCATCGAAAACGACATGGTGCCGGCCTTCCGTGCCGGCGATTTCTCCGGCGGCATCACCAAGGCCGTCGACGACATGATCATGGTGCTCAACGGCAATCCCGAGGAGCTGGAAGCACGCGGCAAGCGCAACCAGCAGGCGCCGTTCAATTCCGACGATTTGTTCTTCGCCATCTTCATCGGCATCTGGGCGCTCATCTTCTTCGGCAGCATAGCGGCCTCGGTGTTGCCGCCGATCTTCGGCCAGAAGATCGGTCCCGGCCGTTACCGCTGGCTCGGCATGACGTTCGAGCCGAGCCGGCGATCGTCGGGTGGCGGCTGGTCGTCAGGTGGCGGCGGCTGGTCGGGCGGCGGCGGCTGGTCCTCGGGCGGTAGCGGCGGTGGTTTCTCCGGCGGTGGGGGCTCTTCCGGCGGCGGCGGCTCTTCTGGAAGCTGGTGAGAGGGATCATGGCGATACGACCGATCAGCCCGCAGGACCATGAGCGCATCGCCGGGGCGATCCGCGCCGCCGAATCAAGGACCGACGGCGAAATCTACTGCGTGGTGGCGCATGCCAGCGGCAACTACTTCTTTCCGGCTGCCTTCGTGGCGGCTCTCGCCACGCTGCTGGTCAGCCTCGCCGTCGCCTATGGGCTCGAGGCCTGGTGGCTCACCATCCGTCTGCCGCACTTCGTCATTGCCCAGCTTCTGGCGCTGGCCTGCTTTCTTTTGCTGTTATGGGCCTTTCCGGGGCTGCGCATCCATATGGTGCCGAGACGGCTGCGCTATCAGACCGCGCATGACAACGCACTGAAGCAGTTCCTGGCCCGCAACGTCCACCGCACGACCGCGCGCACCGGCGTGCTGGTGTTCGTCTCGGTCACCGAGCGCTACGCCGAGGTGGTCGCCGATTCAGGCATCGACGCCAAGGTCGGCCAGCATGTCTGGGATGATGTGGTGCGCGAGCTTACCGCACATGCCGGCGACGACCGGCTTGCCGACGGCTTCGTCAAGGCGATCCAATCGGTTGGAGCGGTGCTCGCCGAGCACTTCCCGGTGACGTCGGGCGACACCAACGAGCTCGACGATCATCTGGTCGAGATTTGAGCTCCACCGACAGCCTCGAACGCGCATTGCGCAGGCGATGACGGCCTGTGAGAAAGCGTCCTCCGGACTGCCCGGACTCTTGCATTCGAGCGATGCGGGTTTATGGTTAACAAATCATGAATACGCTGAGCATCGATATCCGCAAAGCCGAATCGCGCGACGCCGCGGCGATCGCCGACGTGCATTTGCAGGCTTGGCGCGGCGCCTATAGCGGCATCATCCCGCACCGCACCCTGACATCGATGATCAACCGTCGCGGCGCCGACTGGTGGGCCAATGCCATCCGTCGCGCCGCCACCGTCCTGGTGATCGAGATTGGCGGCACGGTTGCCGGCTACGCCACGATCGGCAAGAACCGGGCCCGCGAACTCAAGCAGCAGGGCGAGATCTATGAATTGTACCTTCGGCCGGAATATCAGGGCATCGGGCTCGGCAGCCGGCTTTTCAAGGCGGCACGGGCGCGGCTTGCCGACCACGGATTGAAGGGCACGGTGGTGTGGGCGCTGGAAGACAATCAGAACGCGCTCGCCTTCTATTCCGGCGCCGGCGGCCGCGATATCGCCGAAGGCGTCGAGATATTCGAGCAGAAGGCGCTGAAGAAGGTTGCTTTCGTCTGGGAATGACCGGCGAGGAACGATCGCGTAAGCGGCGCGAAGCGCAACCTACGCAATCACGACACTGAAACATCTTCTGCTAATGATTGAACGCATTGAATGCCATTGCGTCTTGCTGGGCGTTCTTGAGCACCATTCGCCACATTGCACCATTTTGCGCCGCCCGCTATCGGTCTGCCAATCGAGAGAGGGATAAGTCATGCGTATTGAAGCCATCGCCACCGGAAAGAATCCGCCCGAGGACGTCAACGTCATCATCGAGGTGCCGATCGGCGGCGAGCCGATCAAATACGAGATGGACAAGGAGGCCGGCACGCTGTTCGTCGACCGTTTCCTGCACACCTCGATGCGCTATCCCGGCAATTACGGCTTCGTTCCGCACACGCTGTCTGGCGACGGCGATCCGATCGACGTGCTGGTCTGCAACACGCGCGCGCTGGTGCCCGGCTGCGTCATCAATGTGCGGCCGATCGGCGTGCTGATCATGGAAGACAATGCCGGCCAGGACGAGAAGGTCATCGCCGTGCCGTCGCCGAAGCTGACGCTGCGTTACGAGAACGTCACCGAATACACGCAGCTGCCCGAGATCACCCGCGATCAGGTGCAGCACTTCTTCGAGCACTACAAGGATCTCGAACCCGGCAAATGGGTCAAGATCGAGGGCTGGCACGATTCCAAATATGCCAAGAAAATGATCGTCGACGCGATCGAGCGGGCCAAGGCAAGCAAGTAGGCCGGCCGGTCACCTCAGTTCGGCGCGGCCAGCGCCTTCCCGATCTGCGGCAACAGCAGCGTCTGAGCCGTCTCGGCCGTCAGCGGCCCGACATGCTTGTAGGCTATTTTGCCGTCCTTGCCGATGACGAAGGTTTCCGGCACGCCATAGACGCCCCAGTCGATCGCCGTGCGGCCGGCCTCGTCGACGCCGATCGCCTGGAACGGATTGCCGAGATCGCCGAGGAACCGGCGGGCGTTTTCCGGCCGGTCCTTGTAGTTCAGAGCCGCCATGGTGAAGCGCCTGTCCTGCGCCAGCCCCAAAAGCACCGGGTGCTCTTCGCGGCAAGGCGCGCACCATGAGGCGAAGACGTTGACCAGCGTCACCTTGCCGGCGAACGATTTCGAATCCAGCCCCGGCAGGTTCGTGCCGTCCAGCGGCGGCAGGTTGGTCGGCGGCGCCGGCAGGCCGATCAGCGCCGACGGCACCTCCGAAGTGTCGCGCCCCGACAGGAGCTGCGCCAGGAACAGCCCCGCCAGCCCGAGGAAGACCAGCAGCGGCAACAGCACGAACAGGCGGCGCCGGGCCGGCGCCGGCGTTGGCATATCCGTGCTCATGACACGCGCTCCCCGCCCTTGTCGGAGCGTCGGCGCACGCCCGCCGCCTCGAGTTCGGCCAGTTCGCGCTTGCGGGCCCGTTGATCGAGCAGGATCCAGCCGATCAGCCCGGCCAGCGCAATCGCCGTGACGGCATAGGCGGCGGTGACGTAGAGCGCATGCGGGCTCATGCCGGCTGCCTCGTCGGCATGCCGCCCGCCAATTCGATCCTTCCGCCGTGCTCGATCATGCCTTCCCTTAGCCCCGCGCCGGTGACCGCGCAATTGGCCGCCGCGCCGCAGCCCCTGCCGGTCGTGGCCGCCTCAATCCGTGCCATGGCGCAGCGCCAGCGCCGCCGCCAGCGGTCCGAGCACGGCAAGAAACAACGTCAGCGCGGCAAGAATGAGGAAAGGCTGCAGGAACGGATCGGGATTGGCCGTCGCGCCGTAACTCGCCGAAACCCCGAAGATCAGCACCGGGATGGTCAGCGGCAGCACCAGCACCGAGATCAGGAGTCCGCCGCGCGGCAGCGCCACCGCCACCGCCGCGCCGACGGCGCCGATGAAAGTGATCGCCGGCGTGCCGACCAGCAGCGTAAGCGCCGTGGCGCCGATGGCGACCGGCTCCATGTTCATGAACAGGCCGAGCAGGGGCGCGGCGACCACCAGCGGCAGCACGCTGCCCGCCCAATGGGCCAGGCATTTGGTGAGCACCGTCAGCGCCAGCATGTGGCGGTCGTTGCCAAGCACCAGGAGATCGAGCGAGCCGTCCTCGCGGTCGGCCTGGAACAACCGGTCGAGGCCGAGCAAGCAAGAGAGCAGTGCTCCGATCCACAGGATCGCCGGGCCGATGCGGGCTAGCAGTCTCAGGTCCGGCCCGACGCCGAAGGGAATGGTGGCGATCACGGCGAGGAAGAAGATCACGCCCGTCAGCGCCCCGCCGCCGGCCCGAATCGAAAGGCGGATATCGCGGAGGAGGAGGGCTAGCATGATATGAGATACTCGCGCTTGAGCGCCCCCCTCTGTCCTGCCGGACATCTCCCCCTCGAGGGGGGAGATTGGCAGCTTCGGTGGCGCGCCAATCTTTCAACCGTTGTAATTGGCGAAAGCCAAGCTGGCAGCCGATCTCCCCCCTCGAGGGGGAGATGTCCGGCAGGACAGAGGGGGGCGCCGTAGAGTGCCGTCATCAAAAGGCCTGCCCCATCCTCAACGTCTGCGCTCCCTCGATCCCGAGCGGCAGATGCGTTGCCGCGACGATCATCCCGCCCTCGGAACAATGCCCCCTCATCAATCCCGCGAATCGCGCCTCCGAATCCTTGTCCAGACCCGCCGTCGGCTCGTCGAGCAGCCAGATCGGTCGGTGGCTGACCAGCAGTTTCGCGATCGCCGCGCGTCGTCTTTGCCCGGTCGAGAGATAGCCGAACGGCAGATGGCCGATGCCGCCCAGTCCGACCGTCTCCAGCGCCTCCTCGACGCCGAAGGATCCACCGCCGTTGAAGTCGCGCCAGAAGCGCAGGTTTTCCGTCACGCTGAGCGCCGTTTTCATTGCGTTCTGATGGCCGAGATAGTGGCAGGCCGAAGCGATCGACGGAAATTCATCGCCGCCGCCCTCGATCAGCAAATTGCCTTCAGCCTTCGGCAGCAGTCCGGCGACGATCCTGAGCAAGGTCGATTTGCCTGATCCGTTCGGCCCGGTGACGACAAGCGCCTGGCCTTGATCGAGCTCAAACCCAATGCCCGAAAACACCGTCTCGCCGCCGCGTTCGCCGCCCAGATTTTCGGCGATAAGCCGCATCCCTCGCCCGCCCTGAAACAATCCGCCTCGGCCCCTGCCGCATCGCACAAATTTGCTTTTTAACTGTCTAGAACTATTCCAGAAAATTCTCTATATGCGGTGCATCCGTGCCAGCGGTCGGCGCGGGAACAGAACTAGCGCCGAACCAGCGCACGCGCCGCCTTGAACGGCTCGGGTTGCTTGGGAGCGGACAGCGGAAATGGCCGTACCCGCACCTTTGCGCGTGATTGCATGCCATCGGCGTCCGTTCCCTTTCAGGCTGAACAGACAAGGACGGATCGCACGTGTCAAAATCCCTCGACAGTTTCAATTGCCGCCGCACGCTGAAAGCGGGCGACGCCGAATATACCTATTTCGACCTCGTCGAGGCCGAGAAGAACGGGCTCACCGGCATCGCCCAATTGCCTTATTCGATGAAGGTTCTGCTGGAGAACCTTCTGCGCAACGAGGACGGCCGCTCCGTCACCAAGGACTCGATCAAGGCCGTCGCCGGCTGGCTGACCGACAAGGGGACGGCCGGCGTCGAGATTGCCTATCGCCCTGCCCGCGTCCTGATGCAGGATTTCACCGGCGTTCCGGCGGTGGTCGACCTGGCGGCGATGCGCGACGCCATGGCCTCGCTCGGCGGCGACCCGCAAAAGATCAACCCGCTGGTGCCGGTCGACCTCGTCATCGACCATTCCGTCATTGTCGACGAGTTCGGCTCGCCGATGGCCTTCGCGCGCAATGTCGAGCTCGAATATGAGCGCAACGAGGAACGCTACAAGTTCCTGAAATGGGGCCAGCAGGCGTTCCGCAATTTCCGCGTCGTGCCACCCGGTACCGGCATCTGCCATCAGGTCAACCTCGAATATCTCGGCCAGGTGGTGTGGACCAACACCGAGGACGGCGAAACATCAGCCTATCCCGACACCTGCGTCGGTACCGATTCGCACACCACCATGATCAACGGCCTCGGCGTACTCGGCTGGGGCGTCGGCGGCATCGAAGCCGAGGCGGCCATGCTCGGCCAGCCCGTCTCCATGCTTTTGCCCGAGGTCATCGGCTTCCGCCTCACCGGCAAGCTGAAGGAGGGCGTCACCGCCACCGACCTCGTGCTCACCGTCACCCAGATGCTGCGCAAGAAGGGCGTCGTCGGCAAGTTCGTCGAATTCTTCGGCCCCGGTCTCTCCAACATGACGCTGGCCGACCGCGCCACCATCGGCAATATGGCGCCTGAATATGGCGCCACCTGCGGCTTCTTCCCGGTCGATAGCGAGACCATCCGCTATCTCACAATGTCGGGCCGCGAGGAAAGCCGCATCGCGCTGGTCGAAGCCTACTCCAAGGCGCAAGGCATGTGGCGTGACGCAGGCTCCGCCGACCCGGTCTTCACCGACTTGCTGGAGCTCGATCTCGGCGACGTCGTGCCGTCGATGGCCGGCCCGAAGCGCCCAGAGGGCCGCGTCGCGCTGGAAGGCATCCCGGCCGGCTTCGTCAAGGCTATGGACACCGAATACAAGAAGGCGGCTGAAATCTCGAAGCGTTACGCCGTCGAAGGCACCGGCCATGATCTCGGCCATGGCGACGTCGTCATCGCCGCCATCACCTCCTGCACCAACACCTCGAACCCGAGCGTGCTGATCGGCGCCGGCCTGCTCGCCCGCAACGCCAATCGCCTCGGCCTCAAGCAGAAGCCCTGGGTGAAGACCTCGTTGGCGCCAGGCAGCCAGGTGGTCGCCGAATATCTCGAGAAATCCGGCCTGCAGAAGGAGCTCGACCAGATCGGCTTCAACCTGGTCGGCTTCGGCTGCACCACCTGCATCGGCAATTCCGGCCCGCTGCCGGCGCCGATCTCCAAGACCATCAACGATAAGGGTTTGATTGCCGCCGCGGTGCTTTCCGGCAACCGCAACTTCGAGGGCCGTGTCTCGCCCGACGTGCAGGCCAACTATCTCGCCTCGCCGCCGCTGGTCGTGGCGCACGCGCTGGCCGGCACGGTGACGAAAGACTTGACTACCGAGCCGCTCGGCGAGGACAGGAACGGCAAGCCGGTCTACCTCAAGGATATCTGGCCGAGCTCGGCGGAAATCCAGGAATTCATCGAGAAGAACGTGACGCGCGAGCTGTTCGCCCGCAAATATGCCGACGTCTTCAAGGGCGATGAGAACTGGCAGAACGTCAAGGCGCCGGAAGGCCAGACCTATGCCTGGGACGACAATTCCACCTATGTGCAGAACCCGCCCTATTTCGCCGGCATGACCACGGGCTTCGGCAAGATCGGCGACATCAAGGGCGCCCGCGTGCTGGGGTTGTTCGGCGACAAGATCACCACCGACCACATTTCGCCAGCGGGCTCGATCAAGGCCGCCTCGCCGGCCGGCAAATACCTTACCGAGCATGGCGTCGGCGTTGCCGACTTCAACCAGTACGGCACGCGCCGCGGCAACCATGAGGTGATGATGCGCGGCACCTTCGCCAACATCCGCATCCGCAACCACATGCTGGGCGAGAACGGCAGGGAAGGCGGCTACACCATCCATTACCCGTCGAAGGAAGAGGAATCGATCTACGACGCGGCGATGCAATACAAGAAGGAAGGCGTGCCGCTGGTCATCTTCGCCGGCGTCGAATACGGCAACGGCTCGTCGCGCGACTGGGCGGCCAAGGGAACGAATCTCCTTGGTGTCCGCGCGGTCATCGCCCAGTCCTTCGAGCGCATCCACCGCTCCAACCTGGTCGGCATGGGCGTCATCCCCTTCGTCTTCGAGGAAGGCACCTCATGGGCTTCGCTCAACCTGAAAGGGGATGAGCTGGTCGAGATCGACGGCCTGGACGCCCTCAAGCCGCGCCAGAAGATGGAAGCCAGGATCACCTATGGCGACGGCACGGTGAAGAAGGTGCCGATCATTTGCCGCATCGATACGCTTGACGAACTCGACTACTTCAAGAACGGCGGCATTTTGCAGTACGTGTTGCGCGATCTTGCCGCGTAGCGGCAAGGGAGTAGGGCTTAGGCAGTAATAGGACCTACTGCCTACTGCCTCGCTGTGGCGCGCCGTAGCGCGCCGCGGCGGCCAGCAGCACGCCCAGCATCAGCCCGTTGAGCAGGTGCCAGAGGAAGTGCGTGCCGAGCGGGAAGCTGGTGCAGACCAGCGGATCGACCATGCGGCAGATGACCGACAGCACGAAGATCGCCGATCCGGCCAGATTATACCAGCCGGCGCGATTGCCGCTGGCCGTCACCCAGACACCGAAGAAGGCGAGCGCCAGGAACGGCGGCAGGTAGCCTGTGGTGCCGTTCGACGCCTGGCGCAGCCAATCCGGCACGGCCAGAGTTATCGCTCCGACAACGGCATAGAAAACGACGAAGATCGCGATCGCCTTGCCCCATTCCAGGCGCAGGAAGCGGCGCAGGTTGAACAGCGTGTAGGCCAGCGTGAAGCCGGCGATCGGCACCACGTCGGCCCAGACCGTTCCCTTGGTGGCGAAGATGTGAAAGATCGTCGAGCCGACGCCGATCGCCACCACCCACCAGGCCAGGACCTCGGCGAAAATGCCGGTCCTGCATCGCCGCACTTCGCGGACGCCCCATAGTCCCGCGGCAATGAAAGCCAGGTTGGTCAAAGCATTCACCGGCTCGGCCCAAAGTTCAGGACCCGTTCGCTCGCAATAAAGATCGACTGGAGCCAGGAAACTTTGCCACATGATGATGATCCCGCCCCCGAATCGAACCGCCGGTTGAAATGCAGTGGGCTTCTCATATTGCCGCCCTACCCAGGCTTGCAATGGCAAAATTTCACCGCAACGTGACTTCCCGTTGACTTCCGGTTCTGCCACATATTTCAGCCAATCAAAACAAAGCCGGCATCACCGGCGGGAATTGGAATGGTCATGGCCTCGCGTAGATCATTGTGGCTGGCAGCGTTCGCGCTGGCCTTTTCGGCGTTTGCCGGTGCTGGGCACGCCGGCGAGTCCGGCAGGCTCCCGGCCGACAAGCCCCAGGGCGACAGGCCCGTGGGCGTGGTCGAGCTGTTCACCAGCCAAGGCTGCAGTTCCTGTCCGCCTGCCGACGCCTTCTTCTCCGAACTTGCCGCCAGGCAGGATCTCGTCGCGCTCTCCTATCACGTCGGCTACTGGGATTATCTCGGCTGGCGGGACACGCTGAGCAGCAAGGAAAACACCGAGCGGCAATATGAGTATATGCGGGCCTTCGGCAACCGCTCAGTCTATACGCCGCAGGCGGTCATCAACGGCCGGGTCCATGTCAACGGCGCCAATCGCGGCGAGGTCGATGGCCAACTCGCCCGCATGGCAAGGATCGGCGAAGACATGCGGGTCGCCATCAAGGTCAGCCGGACCAGCGACCGCGTCATGATCGATACCGGCGATGGCGGGACCGGTCCCAGCGATGCCCATGTCGTCATCGTCTATTTCGAGCCGCCGCAGACGGTGACGATCGGCCAGGGCGAGAACACGGGCCGCAAGATGACCTATTGGAACGCGGTGACCGGCATCCAGACAGCGGGCATCTGGCACGGCAAGGCGCAGCGCTACGAATTGCCGATGAGTGAGATTTCCAAGAAGGGCGGCTGCGCCGTGCTTTTGCAGTCCGTCGGCAAGGACGGCCTGCCAGGGCCCATCCTGGGCGCCGCCTTCATTCACCGCCCCGGTTCCGATGCGCCGTTCGATCGAAGGCTCTGAAGCGCGCCGCCGAAAACGGAAATGATGCGACGCGCTGTCGGTCTCCATTCATGCCTGTCGGCCAAACGGAATCGCGTTTGAGTGACCTGCCTCAATGGCCGGTCAGGCGATCAGCGAAAGCGGCGAGGCGCGACGTCCGCCCCAGGCCGTTTGCCTCCCGCCGGTCGGCGATGCGGTAGAGCTGGTACATGGCGTGGACGCCGAGCCAGCGCAGCGGCTCCGGCTCCCATTTCTTCACCGTGCGGTTGACCCAAGGCAACCGGGTCAGCTCCGTGTCGTGTCCGAGCACCAGGTCGCGCAAGGTGCGGCCGGACAGGTTCGAACTGGAAACGCCGAGCCCGACATAGCCGCCGGCCCAGCCCATGCCGCTTTCGCGATCGAAGCCGCACGTCGTGCACCAGTCGCGCGGCACGCCGAGCGTGCCGCACCAGGCATGGTCGAGCCGCACGCCTTTGGTCTGCGGCAGCAGCCTGGTCAGGATCTCGTGCAGCTGGTCGATGGTCGCCTGTTGTGTCTTGCCGCGCGTGTCGGTGCGCGATCCGAAGCGGTAGGGCACGCCCCGGCCGCCCATGGCGATCCGGCCTTCCCGCGTGCGCTGCGCATAGCAGTAGGTATGCGCGGCATCGCCCAGCACCTCGTAGCCGCTCCAGCCGATTTCGTCCCAGAGCTTCTGCGGCAGCTTCTCGGTCACCACGATGGCGCTGTTCAGCGGCAGCCAGAGACGCTCGTAGCCGGCAATGCCGGCGGTGAAGCCCTCGGTGGCGCGCACGATCTTTTCGGCGCGCACGACGCCGCGGTCGGTGGTGACCTTGCCCTTCTCGAGCGCCAGCACCTGCGTCTGCTCGTAGATCGGAACGCCGAGCCGCGCGACCGCCGCCGCCAGACCCTGCACCAGCTTGGCCGGCTGCACGCGCGCGACGTCGCGCACGACGAAGGCGCCCAATACATTGTCGATGGCGATGCGCTCGCGCGCTTCCTGCGCACCGAGGAAGGCCAACCGCTCCGGCGGCATTTCCCAGTGCCGGGCCTCTTCGTACTCGGCTTTGGCGCGCTCAAGCTGCGCGGCGTTGGTGGCGACGGTGATGTTGTCGACGCGGCGGATGTCGGCGTCGATCCCTTCGGCAGCGGCAATCGCGATCACCTCGTCGACCGTGCCGGACATGGCGCGCTGCATGTCGATCACCGCCCCGCGCGAGGAGGTTTTTGCATATTTCTCGCGCGACCAGCTGAAGCCGCCGGACAGCCATCCGCCATTGCGGCCCGAGGCACCGAAGCCGGCGAACTCCTTTTCGACGATGGCGATGCGCAACGCGGGCTCCGCCTTCTTCAGATAGTAGGCCGTCCACAGTCCGGTATAGCCGGCGCCGACGATGCAGACATCGGCCTCGATGTCGCCGGGCAGGGGCGGGCGGCTGGCCGGCGGGCCGCCTATGTCGGCATACCAGAACGACACGTCGCCATTGCGCTGGGCTTGCATCTTGTGATCCGTTCTCCGTGCGATTCCAGAAAAGTGTGGAGCGGTTTCCCGTCCGGAACTGCGTTCAAAACCAAGAGAGGAGGCGGCCCCGTCGTTTTCCATGGAACGGCGAGGTCGCTCTGTTTCAGGTAAGCGTCAGGTCGGCCTTGTCGTCATCGGCGAGCAGCTTCACGTCGCCGCCGGCGAAGAGCACGTCGACCTCGTCTCCAATGGCAAAGGTGTCCGCCTCGAGCGTCGATCGCACGATGGCTTTCGAGCCGTCGGCGAGCTCCACCTCGTATTTGGAGCCGGAGCCGAGATAGATGGCCTCGCCGATACGCCCGGCGAGCCGGTTGCGGCCATCCCCGCCGCCGCCGCGACGCGCAAGCGCCAGCTTTTCGGGACGCAGCAGCATCACCGGCTTGCCGCCATTGGCGAGACGCTTGGCGGTCGCCACTCTCTGGCCTGATATCTCGATCGCCGTCTCCTTGCCGGAAGTGGCGGCGGGGCCGCGCAGCACGGTAGAATCGCCAATGAACTTGCCGACGAAAAGCGTCGCCGGCTCGTCGTAGAGTTCGCGGCCGGTGCCGATCTGCTCGATACCGCCGCGGTTGAACACGGCGATGCGGTCGGAGAGCACCAGCGCCTCCTCCTGGTCGTGCGTCACATAGACGAAGGTGGTGCCGAGTTCGCGGTGGATGCGCTTGATCTCGAGCTGCAGCCATTCGCGCAGTTTCTTGTCCAGCGCGCCGAGCGGCTCGTCCATCAGCAGCAGCGGCGGATCGAAGACGATGGCGCGGGCCAGCGCCACGCGCTGCTGCTGGCCGCCCGAAAGCTCGCTTGGAAAGCGATGGCCGAAATCGGCCATCTTGACCATGTCGAGCGCGTGGCGGACACGGCGTTCGCGTTCTGCCCCGGTGACGCCGCGCAGCTTCAGCGGATAGGCGACATTGCGGCCGACCGTCATGTGCGGGAACAGTGCATAATGCTGGAAGACCACGCCGATGTTGCGCTTGTGCGCCGGCACGCCGACCACGCTCTTTTCCCCGACCAGCAGCTTGCCGCTGGTCAGGTCGGTAAAGCCGGCGATCACGTTCAGCGTCGTCGTCTTGCCTGAGCCGCTCGGGCCCAACAGCGTCATGAATTCACCCGGCTCGATTCGCAGCGACACGCCGTCGAGCGCCTTGAAGGAACCATAGGCCTTGCTTACCGACTCCAGGTCGATCGCCGCACCGCGATTTTCCGCTTTCCGATTCATAAGCCTCCCTTCCGCTCACGGCCAAGAAGCAGCATGCCGCCGCCGATCAGCAGTGTCGTTGCGCATAAGAGGATCGTGCCGACGGCCGCGACCGTCGGGTCGGCGTCGCGCGTGATGGAAGCGAAGATCTGCACCGGCAACGTCTTGAGATAGGGATTGGTGATGAACAGCGACACGACGATCTCGTCGAAGGAGGTGGCGAAGGCGAACAGCAGGCCTGACAGTACCCCGGGGGCAATCAGCGGCAGCGTCACCGTGCGGAACGTGGTGAGCGAACCTGCGCCCAGGCTCGCCGCGGCTGTCTCCAGCCGCTTGTCGAACACTTCGAGATTGGCCGAAACGGCGATCAACACGAAAGGCAGCGCAAGGATGGTGTGGGCCAGAACGAAGCCGAGCAGTGTGCCGACAAGCCGCGTGTCGAGATAGACGGCGTAGATGCCGATGGCCAGGACCACGCCCGGCACCACCATCGGCGTCAGCATCAGCATGCGCAGGAGATTTGCCGGCCGCGCCTGCATGCGGTCGAGGCCGAAGGCGGCAAGGGTGCCGAGCACGGTTGCCAGAACCGCAACGATCGATGCGACCTTCAGCGAATTGAGGAAGCTGGTCGACCAATCCGGATTGGTGACGAAATTTTCGTACCATTGCCAGGAGAAGCCCTGGGGTGGAAATGCCAGCGATTTGTTCTCGTTGAATGACATCGGCACCACGACGAGCGTCGGTGCCACCAACCATATGGCTACCAGCAGGCAGACAAGGCCCAGCATGAGGCGGGTAAGCGGCTTCATCTCCATCAGGGCCGCCCCGCTTGCCGATGGCTGGACCGCATCACGGGCGCGGCAAGCGCCAGCAGCACGAAGGTCGTGACGAGCAGCACCACGCCCATGGCCCCGCCCCTGCCCCATTGCAGGAGGCTGAGCACCTGTGTCTGCACCAGCGTCGACAGCATCGTCGAGCGCGGTCCGCCGAGCAGGGCCGGCGTGATGTAGAAGCCGAGCGCCAGGATGAAGACGATGATCGCACCGGCATAGACGCCAGGCAGCGACAGCGGCAGATACACCGTGAGGAACGCGCGCGAGGGTCTCGCCCCGAGGCTCCGCGCGGCTTGCATCAGCCTGAGATCGATGCCTTTCATGACCGAATAGAGCGGCAGGATCATGAAAGGCAAAAGCACCTGCGCCATGCCGATGACCACGCCCGTCTGGGTGCGGATCAGCCTGATGCCGCCGAACCCGAGCGCCCGCAGGATCGAGTTGATGACCCCCGAATCCTGCAGCAGTATCACCCAGGACAAAGTGCGTACCACGCCGCTCACCCAAAACGGGATCAGCACACATAGCAGCAGCACCAAGCGCACGCGTGGTCGGACCGCGGTCATCAGATAGGCATAGGGATAGGCGCAAACCACGCAGACCAGCGTGACCCATGCTGAAATGAGGAAGGTCCGCCGGAGCACGGCTAGGTTGATGGGCGCGCCGAAGAACCAGATATAGTTCTGTAGGCCCCACTGCGGCTCCGACAGGCTGCGCACGACGATGGTGAGCAGCGGATAGCCAATCACCGCGAAGAGCAGGACCAGCGCCGGCAGCGCGAGCGCGAACGGCCGCCATGCCCGGCGCCTTTCGGCGGCCGGAATGGTTGGCTGGGACGCGCTCACGGCTTTTGGTCTCCCTCAGCCGGTCAGTTGCCGGACATCAGCGCGGACCACTTCTCCTGCGCCACCGCGAAGTTCGGGACCCAGAACTTGAAGTTCTGCTTGTAGCCCTGCTTCTGGCGTTCGGGCGTGTTGGTCAGGAAAGCGGAGACGGAAGCGTCGACCTTGGGCTGCGCTTCACTGTTGATCGGCGTGTAAGACGTTTGCTCCGTCAACACCTCCTGCGCGTGCTTGCCAAGATAGGCGTTGAGCAGCGCGTAGGATGCCTCGGTGTCCTTGGCGCCGACGGGGATCGTCATCTGATCCATCACCACCAGCCAGTCCTGCCAGGCCGGTGCGTATTTGGCGCCGTTCTTGACCGCGGTCATGGCGCGGCCTGTCCACATCATCAGCATGTCGGCCTCGCCGGATTCGGCGAGTTGCTGCGATTCTGCACCCGTCTTCCAGAAGATGGTATCGGGGCCGAGCTTGCGAACCACATCGATGGCCTTGTCGATATCGGCCACCGTCATCGCCTTGGGGTCCCCGCCGGCAACCTTGAACGCCTGTTCCAGCAAGCCACCGGTCGGGCTGCCGGAGCCGTCGATTCCGCGCACGCCGGGGAATTTCTGCGTGTCGAAGAAGTCGGCCCAGCTCTTGGGCGGATTGTCCTTGTACTTTTCGGTGTTGTACATCAGCACGACGCCGTAGTTCATCGCCGGCACCGAGCACTCGCCGACCTGGCCCTCGGGAATTTTCGAGACGTCGAGTTTGGTGAAGTCCAGCTTCTGGAACAGTTTGCCGCAATAGACATAGGGCGGCAGATCGTCGGTATCGACAACGTCCCATGTCACATTGCCGGACTCGACCTGCGCCTGCAGCTTGGCGATCTCGGTTGGGCCGTCATTGAGCAGCTTGACGCCCGACTTGTCGACGAACTCCTTGAGCGCCGCCGCCTGGCCATCCTGGTAGATGCCGCCATAGGACACGAAAGTCAGCGTCTTGCCCTTCAGCGAGCCTTCGGCCACCTCTCCGGCAACCGGCTTCGATTGCGCGAGCGCGGCCGTCGCCGCCAGAAGCACGCCCAGGCACGCCGCATGTGCAAATTTCACTCTCATGTTCAACTCTCCCATTCCAGAGCTCGCATTTGTTCTCATTCACCCGGATGCGAGCGGTTTCCGGGCCTGTACTGATCGAGTTCCAGCGCGCCTGCGGTCGGCGGCGCGATGATCCAGAGCACCTCCGCCGGTGTGTCGCCGACATTGACCGTGCGGTGCGGCACCGAAGTCGCGTATTCGACGCTGTCGCCTTCGCGCATCAGATGGCGCTCGTCGGCAAGCGTCAGTTCGACGGTTCCCTTGAGCACCATGAACATCTCATGCTCGCCGCCATGCACATAGGCGTCGTCGCCGGTCGAGCCGCCGACCTCGAAATGCCCCGCATAAACCTCGAACTGATGGATCGGCCGCCGCGACAAAAGCATCTTGCGGCCTCGCACGCCGACGGGAACGACAGGCCGTTCCTTGCGCCTCAGCACCTTGTGCAACGGACGGCTGCTGCCCTCGAACAGGTCGTTGATGCCGAGATCGAGAGCGGCGGCGATCCTGAGCAGCGTGCCTGTGTTGGCGCCGCACAGATTGCGCTCGAGCTGGCTGATGAAGCTCGCCGTCGTGCCGGTCATGTCGGCCAACCGGCGCAGCGAGACGCGCCTTGCCATGCGCAGCGCCTTGATGCGGGGACCGACGCCGCCGGCCTCAGGGGTGGCCGCGACCGTGCCATTCACCTCTTTCACCGTGGAGTCCGATACGCGTGGCATTGCCGCTCCCGTTTCACTTAACACCTTATTAAGTGGTGATGGCGTTGGCAAGCGCGGACGGCATGCCAAGATTTCGGCGCCCATCGATCCTGCCGGTCGCACCGGATCGGGCTGAAAACCGTCCATACGGCGGGAAATCCGCATTAGCGGCGATCCAGGCATGAAAAAACCGACGTCAGCTTGCTTCTGACGTCGGTCATTTAGGTTTTGGGATCGTCGCACCCGGTCTTTCCGAGGAAAAACCGAGGTTGGTTCGATCCGACGCAGACCCGTGGGCGGGGGGCTTGGGGTTTACGAGCCGGTGCCGGACCGAACCGTCTCAGGCAACGCCGGTAAATTCGTCGGACATTGGGGCATGAGCGCGGATAAAAAATGGCGAGAATGTGGCGGAGCATCACCAATTCCAACATGTCGTTTGCAAACGTGACTGGACGCGACGGAAATGGCGCGGGTCCGCACCGCTTCGCCGGCACTTGCAATTCGATGGCGAAAGCGCCAACTTTGGTTGGCAAAGATTCATTTTTGAAGGATCGAGGCATGACCGATCACGGCGGCGGGACGGAGGATGGCGACGCATCCGCGATACTGATCCCGCTCCACGAGGCACGCCGTGCGCGCCTCGACCAGCCGGTGCGCTTCGAGCGGCGCGAACTGGACCAGATCCTGAAACTCTACGGGCGCATGGTCGCCGCCAATGAATGGCGCGACTACGCTATCGATCATCTCACCGACAGGGCCGTGTTTTCAGTGTTCCGCCGGGCCAGCGAGGTGCCGCTGTTCCAGATCGTCAAGGACCCGAAACTGGCACGCAAACAAGGCGCCTTCGCCGTCATCGCCGCGGGCGGCCGTATCCTCAAGCGCGGGCAGGAGCTTGGCCGTGTGCTCGGCGTCTTCGACAGCAAGTTGAAGCTGGTCGAGGCCTGAAACAGCGGCGCAATTGCTTCGGTTGGCCTCAGTCTTGGGCTCATCTAAGCCATTACTTTCTTGACGGAATTTCCGCTCCGGCAATGATTCCGGATCGGGCGGGGCGGATGCCCCGCCGTTCAGCGCCAGTTGCATGAACACCGTGTCCAGCCAGCGGCCGTGCTTGTAGCCGGAGCCTTCGAGGCGGCCGGAATGACGAAAGCCGAGCTTTTCGTGCAGCTTGACGGAAGCGCTGTCGGGATGGCCATCGCCGATCACCGCGACGATCTGGCAAAAGCCCGCAGCCTCGGCGGCCGCGATCAGGCTTTGCATCAGTTTGAGGCCGACACCCTGGCCCTTGGCATCAGGCGCGACATAGACGGAGTCCTCGACGACAAAGCGATAGGCCGGGCGCGGCCGGAAGGGACCGGCATAGGCATAGCCGAGCACGGCGCCATCCTTTTCCGCCACAAGGTAAGGGAAGCCGCCGGCCTGGAGCGTGTCGAATCGCGTGCCCATTTCGGCGCGACCTGGCGGCTCCAGCTCGTAGCTCGCCGTGCCGCGGGTCACAGCGTCGGCATAGATTTGCGTAATGGTGTCGAGGTCGGCCGCGCGTGCGGCCCGTATAACGATAGTGCTCATTCTTTATGCAGGCCTCTTTGTCTGCCTGCAATAACAGCAAAGGTCGGCGCAAAAGAAAAGGGCGGCCGTTGGGCCGCCCCTTCCAAACCCGATGGTCCAGTCAGACCATGACGCGGACCAGCCCTCAGCGGCGGTCGCCCATGAACTGGAGCAGGAACATGAACAGGTTGATGAAGTCGAGATAGAGCGTCAGCGCGCCCATGATGGCCTTGCGGCCAGCGACGTCGGAGGCGTCGCCCTCGAAATACATCTCCTTGATCTTCTGCGTGTCGTAGGCGGTGAGGCCGGCGAAGACCAGCACGCCGATCGCCGAGACGGCGAAGGACAGCGCCGACGACTGCAGGAAGATGTTGATGACCATCGCGATGATGATGCCGAACACGCCCATGATCAGGAACGAGCCCATCGCCGTCAGGTCGCGCTTGGTCGTGTAGCCGAACAGCGACAGCGCGCCGAAGGCCGCGGCGGTGGCGAAGAAGGTCTGCGAGATGCTGGCGGTGGTGTAGACCAGGAAGATCGACGACAGCGACAGGCCGACCAGGCCCGCATAGACCCAGAACGTCGTCTGCGCCGCCGACACGCTCATCGACTGGACGCGGAACGACAGGAACAGAACGGCGGCCAGCGGGGCCAGCATCACCAGCCAGCGCAGCGGCGAGCCGAAGATCGCGTAGCCGAACGAGGTCAGCATCTCGCCGCTCGGCAGCGTCGCGACAGCCGAGGCCGGATCGGTGGTTGTGGCCAGCATGATCGTGCCGACGGCGGCAAGACCAGTGATGAGGAGACCAAGCCCCATCAAATTGTAGACCTTGATCATATAGGCGCGCAGGCCCTGATCGATGTCGACGGCGGCGCCGGGCACGGCGCGCGTCTGATAGTTGCGAATGGGTTCAGCCATTGTGGTCCTCTATTGCTTCTGCCCCGTCCGGTGTCGGGTCCACCCGGACCCAGGCGCCGCTGGCGGGACTCCAGCATGCCTGCGGCGAAATATGATGGTTATTCGCGTCAAGAACAAGACCGTAACCGGGTGTAATGCTTCGTGAGGCACGCATGGCGCGGTTTTCCAGCCCTTTGGCCGCGAAACATTACGTCGATTTAACCAAATGCCGGCCGTCGGCGGGGTGGAACCGATGCGGACTCAGAGGTTTCGCAGCACGGGCGCTGCCTTGTGGCCGAGCACCCGCCAGGTGCCGGCGAGACCGATGCCGACGGTGATGACCAGCGCAAAGAGAATGGTCGCCACCGCCACTTCCGGCATGAAATGCGACGGCAATGTCATGATGCGGGCGACGACGAACCATGCGGCGGCACTGCCGGCGGCGAGCGCGAAGACCGCCGTGGCGAGGCCGATCAGCATGTATTCGAGCGAGAAGGCCGATATCAGCGTCAGCCGCGTCGCACCGAGCGTCTTCAGCACCACCGCGTCATGGATGCGCGCCCGGTTGCCGGCGGCGAGTGCGCCGGCCAGCACAAGCACCGACGCGATCAGTGCCACGCCGGCCGCCGCCCTGATCGCCGCGCCGAGCTGTCCGACCAGACGGTTGACGATGTCGAGCGCGTCCTTGACGCGGACCGTAGTGACTGCCGGGAAGGCGCGGGTGACGGCATTGAGGATGCGGGCGTCATCAGCCGCGGTGGCGCTCTTTTCGGTCAGCGTCGCCACCCAGCCATGCGGCGCGCCGGCAAATGTGTTGGGCGAGAACACCATGACGAAGTTGATGCCCATCGTCTCCCATTCGACCTGGCGGAAATTGGCGATCCTGGCCGTGACATTGCGGCCGAGCACGTTGACGGTGACGGTATCGCCGAGCTTCAGCCCGATTTCCTTGCCTTCCTTGTCGGAAAACGAGACGAGCGGCTCGCCGGTATAATCGGCCGGCCACCAGTTCCCCTCGGTCAGCGTCGCGTTGTCCGGCTGCTTGGCCTCATAAGTCAGGCCGCGGTCGCCGCGCAGCACCCAGGCGCCCTCCGCCGGCACCTTGACCTTGTCGACGGCGACGCCGTTGAGCGCCATCACCCGGCCGCGCAGCATCGGCACCTTGGCCAGCGTCCCCTGCGGGGCCTCCTTGCTGATCAGACTGGAGAAGCCGTCGACATCGCTGCTCTGGATATCGACGAAGAAGAAGTTCGGCGCCCGCTCAGGCAGGCTGCCGGAGATCTGCCGCCGCAGATTGCCGTCGATCAGCGCCAGCGTCACCAGCAGCGTCAGGCCAAGCCCCAGCGACAGCACCACCGACGGCGTCAGCGCGCCTGGCCGATGGATGTTGCCGACGGCGAGCCTGAGCGCCACGAAGCGCACGCGCGGGCTCTTCCTTGCCGCCCATTGCACCAGCGCACCGACCAGGCGCAGCACCAGGAAGGCGAAGATGGTGGCCCCGACGAAGATCGAAGCGATGCGCTGGTCGCCCGAAAACAGGATGGCGAGCGCTGCAAGAAGCACTGCGATGCCGAGCGCCGAAACGACATAGATAGCGCGTGGAAAACCGCGGCCTTCCAGTCCCATCTCGCGGAACAGCGCGGTCGCCGGCACATCGCGGGCGCGACCGAGCGGCAGCAGCGCGAAGGCCAGCGTCACCAGCAATCCGAACAGCGCCGCCATGCCGAGCGCGCCGGGATAAAAGCCGCCTTGCGCCGGCACCGGAATGACGGACTGAAGCGCGGCGCTCGCGGCGAAGGGCATCAGCGCACCGAGCACCAGACCGGCGGCGATGCCGAGGGCCGCGATCATCAGGATCTGCACGAGGTAAACGGCAAAGACGAAGCCGCCCGATGCGCCCAGGCTCTTGAAGGTGGCGATGACGCCGCGCTTGCCGTCGAGATAGGCGCGCACCGCGTTGGCGACGCCGACGCCGCCGACCACCAGCGCCGTCAGCCCGACCAAAGTCAGGAATTGCGAAAAGCGTTCGATGTTGGAAGAGAGCGCCGGGGCCGCATTGCTGCGCGTGCGGATCGACCAGCCGGACTCCGGGAAATCCTTGGCAGCCTTGTCCTGGATGGCCTTGAGCCGCACCTCGTCGGCGTCGGGGGCCAGCCGGATCTTGTAGGAATTCTCGACGAGGCTGCCCGGCTGAACCAGCCCTGTCGCGACCAGGCCCTCGGTCGAGATCATCAGGCGCGGCGCGAAACCGAAACCTTCGGACACGGCATCGGGCTCGGTGACCAGCCTGGCGCGCAGTTCGAAGGTGGCGGTTCCGAGCTTCAGCCGATCGCCGAGCTTCACATGCAGCCGCTCGAACAGCAAGTCGGGCGCGGCCGCGCCGAAAACACCGAACTGCTCGCCGAACAGTTCCTGCTTCGTCAGCGCCGGCTCGGTTTCCAGCGCACCGTAAAGCGGATAGGCCTCGTCGACGGCCTTGGCCTCGACCAGCGCCTGATCGGAGCCGTCGGCAAGCCGCGCCATCGAGCGCATGCTGGCGGTTCTCGACACCGTGCCCAGCCCATCGAGGAAGCCGCGTTCGGCTTCGCTTGCGTCGCGCTGGTTAAGCTGGAAGCGCAGATCGCCGCCAAGCAGCGGCTGGCCCTGGTTGGCAACGCCGCCACTGATCGAGCGGGCCACGGAATTCACGCCGCCGATCGCCGCGACGCCGAGCGCGATGCAGGCAAGAAAAATCAGAAAACCGGACAGGCCGCCGCGCATCTCGCGCAAGGAGAAGCGGACGGCGAGCTTCAACGTCCGCGCCGGTGACATCAGGCGATGGCCTTGGTCGGCGCCGGTGCCTCGATCCTGCCGGAGCGCATGGAGACCTGGCGCGAACAGCGCGCCGCGAGCGCCTGATCATGCGTGACCAGCACCAGCGTCATGCCGCGCTCGGCCGCCTTGGCGAACAAAAGGTCGGCGACCTGCTTGCCGGTCGCCTGGTCGAGATTGCCGGTCGGCTCGTCGGCGATGAGGATGCGCGGCGACGGCGCCAGCGCCCGGGCCATCGCGACGCGCTGCTGCTCGCCGCCCGAAAGTTCGCCGGGATAGTGCGTGACGCGGTCGCTCAAACCCACGGCCGCCAGCTCGCGTTCCGCCACCGAGAACGGATCGGCATGGCCGGCCAGCTCCAGCGGCACGGCGACATTTTCGAGCGCCGTCATATTGGGGATGAGATGGAAGGACTGGAACACGATGCCGATGTTTCGCCCCCGAAACGATGCGATCTGATCCTCGCTCTTGCCGTTGAGCAGCTCGCCGGCGATTCGTACCGTGCCCGAATCGACCCTTTCCAGACCGGCGAGAACCATGAGCAGCGTCGACTTGCCCGACCCCGACGGCCCGACGATGCCGGTCGCCTCGCCGCGCGCCACATCGAGGCTGACGCCCTTCAGCACATGGACGGACGAGGCGCCTTCGCCCAATGTCAGCGATACGTCTTTCAGCTCGATGACGGCTTCTGTCAAAATGAAAGCGTCCTATATGGAGATGAGGGCTTCGCCTGCCGGGCCGTCGCCGGAAGAATTCTCTGTCATATGGGACCTGCCGCATGTCTTTCCAACGCAGAATTGCCGCAGGCCTGATCGTTTTCCTCGCCATTTGCGGCGCCATTTCGTCGGCACGCGCCGAGCCTTTCAAGATCGTCGGTTTCGGCGACAGCCTGATGGCCGGCTTCGGCCTCGGACCCGACGAAGGTTTTACCGACAGGCTGCAGGCGGCGCTGCGCGCCAGGGGCAGGGATGTGACCGTCGCCAATGCCGGCGTTTCCGGCGACACCTCCAGCGGCGGGCTGGCGCGGCTCGACTGGTCGGTGCCGGACGGCACACAGCTTGTCGTCCTCGAACTCGGCGCCAACGACATGCTGCGCGGCGTTTCCCCCGACATCACCCGCAAGAACCTGGATACGATGCTGGCCAAGCTGAAACAGCGCAAGATCGCCGTTCTGCTGGCCGGCATGCGCGCAGCGCCCAATCTCGGCGCCGATTATCAGAACGCCTTCGACGCCATCTTTCCGGAACTGGCCGCAAAATACGGCGTTACCTTGTACCCGTTCTTTCTCGACGGCGTAGCCGGCCGGTCCGCCCTGCAGCTTGAGGATGGCTTGCATCCGAACGCCAAGGGGGTCGCCCAGATGGTCGAGCGCATCCTGCCTGCGGTCGAGAAGGCCATCGCGGCGGTGCCGGGAGGATCGTGAGACGGGATAGGCCCTTTCCGTTGGGGAAATCTTTTTGACGAGACCTGTGACCAACAAACCTCTTGCCCCGTTTGATTATCGATGATTCGCTGGGGGCACAGTTCGATTCGAGGAAGGGAGGCTCTTCATGCCGCGTCTTTTCACCGCCCTCGAAATTCCGCGTGACGCCGCCCTTTCGCTGTCCCTGCTCAGGGGCGGCCTGCCCGGGGCCCGCTGGATCGACGTCGAGAACTATCATCTGACGCTGCGCTTCGTCGGCGATGTCGAAGGCCATGTCGCCGACGAGATCGCCAACGCGCTCGACCGCGTCCACCGCCCCTCCTTCCCGCTGACGCTGTCGGGCGTCGGCGCTTTCGGCCAGAAGAAACCGCATGCCGTATGGGCCGGGGTCTCTGCCTCGCCGGATCTCTCGGCGCTTCAGGCTGAAATCGAGCGCATCTGCCAGCGGCTCGGCATTCCGGCCGATCCGCGCAAGTTCATGCCGCATGTCACACTGGCCCGCCTGCGCAATTCGAGCCCGCTGGACGTCGCCCAATATCTTTCGGCGCGCGGCAATTTTTCGACATTGCCGTTCCGCATCAGCCGGTTCGTCTTGATGTCGTCGCGCGATTCGGTCGGCGGCGGCCCCTACATCGTCGAGGAAGCCTGGCCGCTGTCGGGCGCCGATACGCGCGCGGCAAGCCGCGTCGCCAGCGCCTCCGACGCTTCGCGGATCATGCGGTAGACCTCGGCGAAGGCTTCCTCGCCGTCGTGATAGGGATCCGGCACGTCGCGCGCCTTTCCCTGCGCAAATTCCAGGAACAGGTGGATGCGGTCGCGCACGCCGGCGGGCGCCAGCGTCTTCAGGTCGGCGACGTTCGACCTGTCCATGCCGAAGATCAGGTCGAAACGCGAGAAATCCTCGGGCGCGATCTTGCGTGCCCGCAGTTCCGATATGTCGATGCCGTGGCGCAACGCGATGGCGATCGAACGCCGATCAGGGGCGGAGCCCGCCTCCCAGTCGCTGGTTGCGGCCGAATCGAGCACTATGTCCCGGCCCAGTCCACGTTCCGTCAGCACGGAACGAAGCACGCCTTCCGCCAGCGGCGAGCGGCAGATGTTGCCCAGGCAGACGAACAGAATGGATTTTATGGGCTTCGTGCTCATCGATCCGGCGCTATGGTGAAAGTCATCTTCGAAATAGCACAGGAACCGGACATGACGAGAGAGAAACTTGGCAAGGAAGCCATCGTCGCGGCGCTGACAGACCTCGAAGGCTGGTCGCTGGCTGCGGATGGCGCTTCCATCAAACGGACGTTCACCTTCAGGAATTTCTCCGAAGCCTTCGCCTTCATGACCCGCGTCGCGCTTGCGGCCGAGAAGATGGACCATCATCCCGACTGGTCGAATGTCTACAAAACCGTCGACGTGACGCTGAACACGCACGATGCCGGCGGAGTCACGGCGCTTGACATCGAGTTGGCGAAGAAAATGGACCGCTTTGTTGGCTAGGGTAATTCATAGGTGCGGCAACCCCGGCTTCGTCAGCCACGGGCGGAGCGGGAGCGAAGCGGACGCGCAGACCCGAGGATCCATGCCGCGACGTTGACCAAGGGGTGCAGTCGAGCAGAATTCAGCACCGCTGCGTCGCTCTTGAGTCGCGGCATGGATTCTAGGGTCTGCGCCGTGTCGCTTCGCTCCTTGCTTCGCCCTAGAATGACGACGGGAGGTGCGTTTGCCGCCGAACTCCAAGGGAGGACGACTGCCAGTGGAGTGTCCGCTAGGCCGACATCACCTGATCCGCAGGACAGCACGGTAAAGATTGATCCGATTTTCAGGCCAGCGATCTCCCAAGCTCTTGCAGCAAGCGTCGGGTTTCACCACATTTTGCCCCGCGGCCATGCGCAGGCAAGCGCATGAGCCCGCAAGGAGAAATTGATGGCGCAAAAATCCGGTTTTGATTTCTTCGGCTTTGGCGACAGGCTGGGCGGTGAGGGCGAGGTGCGCGAGAAATTCTGGCGCACGGCCAAGAAGGCCGCGCGGCAGATCCCGTTCATGGAAGATGTCGTCGCGGCCTATTACTGCGCCATGGACAAGAACACGCCGCTGCGCGCAAAAGGCATCCTGGTGGCGGCACTCGGTTATTTCGTCCTGCCGGTGGATATGGTCCCCGACTTCATCCTCGGCCTCGGCTTCACCGACGATATCGCCGTGCTCACCGCCGCGATCACCGCCGTCAGCGCCCATATCACGCCGGCGCACCGGCAGGCCGCCAAGGACGCCATATCGGACAAGGGCTGAGCCCTGGAACCGGCCTTCGCGCGCGCTGGACACCAGCGTTCAGGGGGCTTGTGGAAAAGTCAAACTCTTGCCGCTTTCATGCCCTCCAAGTCGCCGAAGGGACATCGCGCCAGCCGCTTGAAAGGCGGCGGCGCGAAGACGGCGGCGGTTTCCTGGGGTGAGCGTCCTTTTCTCAGAGGTAATTCACCGTTTGGTAACCCAGATTAAATCAAAATGAAGCGACGGCAGGACGCCACGCGGCCCGCCTCCGCACCATTTGGAATACGGGAAAAACGATGCGCGGATTGATTGCTACAGTTTCGAGCCTGGTCCTGGTGGCCTTCGCAGCGCCGGCGATGGCGCAGCAGGCGACCAAGATCGGCCAGCACAATGCCTGGGGCACCTACAGCTACCAGGCATCGGGCGGCAAGGTCTGCTATGTCCTCACCGTGCCGACCGACAAGCAGCCGCCGACGCTCGACCATGGCGACATGTTCTTCTTCGTCAGCCAGCGGCCCGGCCAGCAGGTATCCTACGAGCCGCAATTCATCGCCGGCTACACTTTCCAGGAAAACTCCAAGGCCACCGTCACAATCGACAAGAAGACGTTTTCGATGTTCACGCGCGGCAAGTCGGCCTGGGTCGAGAACGCCGCCGAGGAGCCGGTGCTGATCGCCGCCATGAAATCCGGCACCGACATGAAGGTGCAGGCCAAGTCCGGCCGCGGCAACACCACCTCCTACGTCTTCTCGCTGAAAGGCATCTCGGCGGCGCTGTCGTCGATCGCCAACTGCAAATAGTCGAAATTTCGCTTTGAACAGAGAGGCCGGACCGCTGGGTCCGGCCTTTGTTTTTCACGCCGGACCTGGTTCCGGCGCCGCCTCCGCCGCCCTGCGCCGGCGGATCGCTTCCGCGATGAAGACGCGCGACAGCGCATGATAGAGCGGCTCGCGCGAGATCATGCGCGCCGTGCCGTAGCCCAGCATCGAGGCCAGCATCAGCGCGATGACATTGTCGTGATTGCCGGTCATCTCCAGGATGATGACGAAGGCCGTCATCGGCGCCTGCACGACGCCGGCGAAATAACCGGCCATGCCGAGCAACGCGGCCGCACCCGTGCTGGCGCCGAAGACGAGGCCGAGCGAGCTGCCGATGCCGGCGCCGACCGAAAGCGAAGGCGCAAAGATGCCGCCCGGAATGCCCGAGACCATCGACAGCAGCCCGGCAAGGAACTTCTCCGCGAAGAAGAACCAGGGCAGCGGCGTCCCTTCAACGGCGCCCCGCGCCTGCGCGTAGCCGGTGCCGAAGGTCAAGCCGCCCGAGGCGATGCCGATCGCCGCGACGCCGAGCCCGCAGATGGCGGCGACCAGCAGGACGCGCCGCAAGGGCTGCCCCGTGTTCCAGCGCCGGATCCGGCGCGTCGCCTTCAGCGCCAGGAGCGAGAACAGCGCGCCGAAGCCGCCGCCGATAACGCCGCAGGCAATGACAAGCGGCCACTCGGCGGCAAACGAGATCGTCTCCTTCGAGACGCCGAAATAGGTGTAGTTGCCAAGCAGGCCGAGCGAGGCGATGCCGGCCAGGATCACCGCCGTCAGCACCAGTCCGTTGGTCCGCGCTTCGTAGGTGCGGCCCATTTCCTCGATGGCGAAGACGATGCCGGCCAGCGGCGTGTTGAAGGCGGCCGCGATGCCGGCGGCCGAGCCGGCCAGGATCAGGCCGCGCGCCTGCGCCATGCCGCCCCAGCGTGCCGCCTGCAGCATCAACGACGCGCCGACCTGCACGGTCGGTCCCTCACGGCCGATCGAAGCGCCGCAGAACAGGCCGACCAGGGTGAGCGCGATCTTGCCCGCGACCAGCTTCAGCGACAGGATGTGGCCACGGTCGTCGTCGTCGCGCAGATGCCGCGCCGCGATCGCCTGCGGAATACCGCTGCCTTGCGAGCCCGGGAAGAAGGCTTGCGCCAGCCAGGCACACAGCACGAAGCCGACCGGCGTGATCGCCAGCGGCAGATAGAAACGCCAGCCGCCGTCATCGCCGGTCATGGCATGGAACAGCGCCTGCGCCTTGTCGGCGAGCACCGCGAACAGCACGCTGATCACGCCGATGCAGATCGCGCCGGCCCAGAACACCAGCCGCGGCTGCCACACCCGGCGAGAGCCCCACATCGCGCGCGAACGCCGCAGCAAGGGGTATTTTCGCACTGTACCGGCCATGTCTGTCCTCTCGACGGAGCCCCAGCCCTAACACAGGCATGGCCTCGATCAAGCGTTCGCATCAAACGTGAAATGGAAGACGGACGTGGAGCAAAAGTCCATGGCTGCGGTTTGGCACCATGAACAAGGAACCATGAGTTATGCCGGTTCGGCGCAATGATCGTCATTTCCGCATTGATCTTGAGACACCCTCAACACCGACAGGTGGATATCTCGACCTGCGTGTGCTGAGTGGTCTGCGGGAACAAGGCTCGGATGGGCTCCCGCCGACCTTCGAGCCGGCGGGAATATCGATCGACGGCAGGCTTCACATGGCCATTTTTTCGCATTCCGCCTGAGCCTTCTTGGTCGACGTGTCGATCATGAAGGCTTTGCCCTTGGCGTCGGTCATCATCATCATGCAGTGCTTGATCGGCTTTGCCATCTTCATCATCTCGGCACTCATTTTCGGGTCCGGCGTCATGGTGCCCATATGCCCGTCCGGCATGATTGCCGTGACTTGCCCTGCCTTCATCATGGTCATTGTGCCCATCGCGTCTTCGGCAAATGCCTGCGAGGCGCAAAGGCCGACGAAGCTGGCAATGACGGTGAGCTTGATAGAGTTCATCGTGCATACTCCCATTTGTCAGGGCATGGTTGCCCCATTCAGGGTTCGAACGCGCGGTGAGAACCGTTACTTCAACACGATCAAGTGATCCGTTTTCGGGCGAAAAGCACGGACCGCAGGTCTGACCGGCCGGCGCATCTGTCAATCGGTCGGCGCACGGATCGCCTCGCCATCGCATGACTCCGCCGCCAAGCTGTGCTATGGGCCGCCCTTCATATCAGGCCGATGGATGAAATCGGCCGCAAACCGCTTATATCAGTGCAACCATGACCCTTTCATTCGACCTGACCGCCGAAGGCGCCCGTGACGCGTTGCGTGCCCGCGCGACACAGCCGGAAAAGCCGTCGCTGATCGGCCTGACGCGCGCCGAACTGGGCGAGGCGCTCGTCGCGTCCGGCATCGTGCCGGAGCGCCAGGCAAAAATGCGTGCACAGCAGCTCTGGCACTGGATGTATGTGCGCGGCGTCTCCGATTTCGCCGGCATGTTCAACATCTCCAAGGATCTTCGCGCCGAACTCGACAAGCATTTCACCGTGGCGCGGCCCGAGATCGTCGAAGAGCAGATCTCCGCCGACGGCACGCGCAAATGGCTGTTCCGCTTCCCGCCGCGCGGCGCCGGCCGCCCGGTCGAGATCGAGACTGTCTACATCCCCGAGGAAGGCCGCGGCACGCTCTGCATCTCCTCGCAGGTCGGCTGCACGCTGACCTGCTCCTTCTGCCACACGGGCACGCAGAAGCTGGTGCGTAACCTGACTGCCGAGGAAATCCTCGCCCAGTTGCTCACCGCGCGCGACCGGCTCGGCGATTTCCCCGACCGCGACACGCCCGACGGCGCCATCGTGCCGGCCGAGGGCCGCAAAGTGTCCAACATCGTCATGATGGGTATGGGCGAGCCGCTCTACAATTTCGAGGCGGTCAAGAAGGCGCTGCTGATTGCTTCCGACGGCGACGGCCTTTCGCTGTCGAAGCGCCGCATCACGCTGTCGACCTCAGGCGTGGTGCCGGAGATTTTCCGCACCGGCGAGGAGATCGGCGTCATGCTCGCCATCTCGCTGCACGCCACCAATGACGATCTGCGCGACCTTCTGGTGCCGATCAACAAGAAATATCCGCTCAAGGAGCTGATCGCCGCCTGCCGCGCCTATCCCGGCCTGTCGAACGCCAGGCGCATCACCTTCGAATATGTGATGCTGAAGGACGTCAACGATTCCCTCGACGACGCCAAGGCGCTGGTCAAGCTGCTCAGGGGCATTCCGGCCAAGATCAACCTGATCCCGTTCAACCCCTGGCCCGGCACCAACTACCAGTGCTCGGACTGGGAGACGATCGAGAAATTCGCCGACTACATAAATAACGCCGGCTATGCCTCGCCGATCCGCACGCCGCGCGGCCGCGACATCCTCGCCGCCTGCGGCCAGCTCAAATCGGAATCGGAGCGCATGCGCAAAGTCGACCGGCTGGCGCTGGAAGCCATGATGATCGCGGGGCACGGCGAGGCGTGAGGCGTCTCGTCGCCGGGCTCAAGCGCTTCGTCTTCATAGCAGTCGGCTATATCGCCGCCGTGCTGACCTCGATCCTGGTGCCTGTGCTGCTGATCGCTCTTCTGGAAGGGCTCGAATATGGCAACTGGTCCATCGTTTTCGCATTCGACTGGCTGGTTTCCTTCCCGCTCGCGGTAGCGACGGTGGCGGTCTGCGCGCTGTTGATCGTCGGCCCCGCGATCTTCATGGCCGAACGCTTGTCGCTTCGGGGCTGGTTCTACTTCGCGGCCACGGGCGCGATCACGTCCATCGCATTCGGGGTTCTTGTCCCGGGCTCGGCCGGAGGGTTTGTTTTCAACCCGGGCTTTCTCGGGTTCCTGGCCACCGCCGGCATTGCCGCCGGTTCGGTCTACTGGTTTCTGGCCGGGCGCAAGTCCGGCCATCCCTTACGCCGGGATTCGCAATGACCCGTCTCGTCGCCTATATCGTGCGCCTTGCCGTCATCCTGTTCGGCTATGCCGTCGCCGCGCTGGCGGCCAGCGCGTTCCTCAATGTCCTGTTCCTGGCCTCCCTCGGCTACACGCCGGCGCATGCGGAGCCGGCGGCGACCGCCTCGCTCTATTTCTCGATCCCCTTCGTCGCGCTGTTTGCCGCCTATTTCGCCTTCATGCCGGCCGCCCTCGTGATTCTGATCGCCGAGATTCTCGGCCGGCGCGATTGGCTGTTCTATGCGCTGGCCGGTGCGATCGTCGCCGCCGTCTTCCTCGGCTTCGCCGACCAGATGGGCGACACGCCATTCGCCGTCACCGAGCCGCGCGCCATGGCCGCCGTCATCGGCGGCGGCATGGTCGGGGGCATCTTCTATTGGCTCAGCGCCGGGCGCTGGGCCGGAACCTGGTGGAAAGCCGAACCCTGACCTCGAACCGAGCGCCCACGTAAGCAGGGAGCTTTGCTGACCTCCGGTTCGGAAGAGATCAGCAGCGAACAGCAAAATCCTACTTCGCCTGGGCAGTCAGGATTTTGAGCGCGAACGCGGAAAACACGCCGGCGAAGAGATAGTCGACCACCCGCGTCACGCGCGGGCTGGCCTTCATCGCCGCCGAGAATTTCTCCGCCGCCAGCACCATCGGGGTCGTCACCGGGGTCGAGAGCACCACGAACATGGCGCCGAGGAAGAACAGCTTTCCCGGCGCGTGCGGATCATGCGCGGAGACGAATTGCGGCAGGAAGGTCATGAAGAACAGGATGATCTTCGGGTTGAGCAGGTTGACGCCCAGCCCCACCATCCAGCTCCGGAACAGCGAGATTTGCGGGCCCGTCTTCTTCTCCGGCGAGAAGGCCGAACCCTTGGTGATCGCCTGCCAAGCCAGGAAGACGAGATAGCCGGCGCCGAAGATCTTCAGCACGAAGAAGGCCATCGGCGAGGCGACGATCAGCGCCGAGACGCCGACCACCACCAGCGTGGTGTGGATCAGCGTGCCGCACAGCGCCCCCGCCATCGAGGCGAAGCCTGCGGCGCGGCCCTGGCTCAGCGTGCGCGAGACGAACAGCGTCATGTCCGGCCCCGGCGTGATCGCCAGGATGACCGTGGCGATGGCGAACTGGATCAGCGTTGCGGTGTCGGGAATGAAGGACATGGTAGGCCCGTTGACTTTCGATACGCAGCTATAATGAACGGGGCCTGCCGTTGCCAGCGGCTGTGCGACGGAAAGGATGATCCAGCTGTCCCGTATGCCTGTTTCTCCGCGCCTTGCCCCGTTCATCCCTTGCGGTGACCGGAAACGGCGTGATACCTCGCCGGCCGAGAACTCTTGTCGCGGAAACAGCAAATGTCGAAAACAAAAGACGTCAAGAAGGTCGTGCTCGCCTATTCCGGCGGCCTCGACACATCAATCATCCTGAAATGGCTGCAGACCGAGCTCGGCGCCGAGGTCGTCACCTTCACCGCCGACCTCGGCCAGGGCGGCGAATTGGAGCCGGCGCGCCGCAAGGCCGAGATGATGGGCATCAAGGACATCCGCATCGTCGACGTGCGCGAGGAATTCGTTGCCGACTTCGTCTTCCCGATGTTCCGCGCCAACGCCGTCTACGAAGGGACCTATCTGCTCGGCACCTCGATCGCCCGGCCGCTGATCTCGAAACACCTCGTCGAGATCGCAAAGGAGACCGGCGCCGACGCGATCGCCCACGGCGCCACCGGCAAGGGCAATGACCAGGTGCGCTTCGAGCTTTCGGCCTATGCGCTCAATCCCGATATCAAGGTCATCGCGCCCTGGCGCGACTGGTCGTTCAAGTCGCGCACCGACCTCATCAACTTCGCCGAGCAGCACCAGATTCCGGTGCCGAAGGACAAGAAGGGTGACGCGCCGTTCTCGGTCGACGCCAATCTCCTGCATTCCTCTTCCGAGGGCAAGGTGCTTGAGGACCCGTGGAGCGAGCCGCCGGAATTCGTCCATCAGCGCACCGTCTCGCCCATGGACGCGCCGGACAAGGTCACCGAGATCGAGATCGAGTTCCTGAAGGGCGATCCGGTCGCGCTCGACGGCAAGAAGCTGTCGCCGGCAACCATGCTCGCCGCCCTCAACGATCTCGGCCGCGACAACGGCATCGGCCGGCTCGACCTCGTCGAGAACCGCTTCGTCGGCATGAAGTCGCGCGGCGTCTACGAGACCCCCGGCGGCACCATCCTTATCGCTGCCCACCGAGCCATCGAATCGATCACGCTCGACAGGGGAGCTGCCCACCTCAAGGACGAGTTCATGCCGCGCTACGCCGAACTCATCTACAACGGCTTCTGGTTCGCGCCCGAGCGGCTGATGCTGCAGACGATGATCGACAAGAGCCAGGAGGATGTCGAAGGTACGGTGCGTCTGAAGCTCTACAAGGGCAATGTCATCGTTACCGGCCGCAAGTCGAAGAAGACGCTCTATTCCGACGCGCTGGTGACCTTCGAGGACGACCGCGGCGCCTACGACCAGAAGGACGCCGCCGGCTTCATCCGCCTCAATGCGCTGAGGCTGCGCACGCTCGCCGCACGCAACCGCCGGGACTGACCACTCTGCCAGTCAGCGAACAGGAACCCCGGCAACGCGGCCGGGCTTTCTGCTGAAAAGCAATTCCAGGAAAAGTGTGTACGGTTTTCCCGGGAAAAGCGCGTAGCGCTTTCCCTTGGGAATCGCGCAAAAAACAAAGACATAGAGCGGTTCGCCGTCTCCGTGAAACGGTGAACTGCCCTAACGATTACTCGCCATCGATTGCGGTGGCGATACGGGCGATGGCCTGTTGATAGACACTCGCCGAGTTCCAGCCGGCAATTGCACCCATATTCGCCTGAGCGCTCGCGCCGGCCTGCCAGCCATGCGCCTTGAGGAAGTTGGCCGTGGAAGCCAGCGCGGTGCTCTTATCGCGCAGGTTTCCGCTGCCCACTCCATATTTCAGGACATTTCCGGGCAGGAACTGCGTATGGCCGATCTCGCCATGCATGGCCCCGACCGACGAGGCGGTCAACGTTCCGCGATCGACCAGCTTCAGGGCCGCAATGGCATGCGGCTGAAAATAGTCCGGACGGCGGCAGTCATAGGCAAGCGTCAAAATGGCGGACACCGTGTTCTGGTTGCCCATAGAGGCGCCGAAGCCCGTCTCCATGCCCCAGATGGCAAGCAGCACGCCCGGCGAGACGCCGTAGGTCCTTTCGATCTTGTCGAACAGCGCCGCATTCGATTTCTTCAGCGCCCGGCCCTTGGAAATGATCGCCGCCCCGCCGCGGCGCTTCATGAAGGCTTCCACCGAGCCGCTGAAAGCCTTGTGGATGGCGCGGTCCGCGGAAATGGTCCTGGTCGCGTAGGTCGCGCCGGCCAGGGCCGCCAGTCCTCTCGAACCCACGCCCTCGGCCCTGGCCTCCGCTGCGAAGTCCTGCTTCCAGGCATCGAAGCCGGCTCCGGTCTTGCCACAGCTGGCCGCCGCCTGTGCGCCCGTCGCCAGCGCAAGCATCGCCACCACAGTGGCCGCTGCAAACATCTTACCTTTGGCAAGAAATGCCATGTTGTTCTCTCCTGGTTGCCTGAATCACGTCCCGGCCGGAATTTGCCAGTGAAACGCGCACTTGTCACTGTCGCGCGCGCAAGCTGGCCAATGGAAGGGAATTTGCCTACGATCAAGCAAATATTGTGGCAAGAACCACCCATGGCCTGACGATCCTTGCGCCATGTTGCTCAATGACGTCACAGTCGGGAACGACGTCTGTCGGCCGGCGTTTTGCACGACGCGCCTTCCCCTGTTCCCTGGTCCGAGACCGAGATGAAACTCTTCGACTGTCCTCATTGCGGCCATCGTCTCTATTTCGAGAACGCCCGGTGCCTGAACTGCTCCAGTGCCGTGCTCTATGATCCGCAGCGCGCCTGCTTTGCCCTGTCCGGTGCCGACGGCGGCTCCCCATGCGCCAACGCCGACGAATGCGCCTGCAACTGGATGGCCGAGCCGGGACAGCCCTTCTGCCGCGCCTGCGCGCTCAACCAGCTGATCCCGGACCTCTCCGTCGACGGCAACCGCCGCCGCTGGATACGGGTCGAGGCCGCGAAGAAGCGCGCGGTCTATTCGCTGCTGGCTTTCGGACTGCCGGTGACGCCCAAGCAGAACCCCGCCGACGAGGCCGGCCTTGCCTTCGACTTCCTTGCCGATCCGATCGGCGGCGGCCCGGGCGGCGAGCGCATCCTGACCGGCCACGACAATGGCCTGATCACCCTCAACGTCGCCGAAGCCGACTCCGCCGAGCGCGAAAGGCGGCGCGTTGAGATGGGCGAGAACTATCGCACCTTGCTCGGCCATTTCCGCCACGAGCTCGGCCACTACTACTGGGACCGGCTGATCCGCGACAATCCGCAAAGGCTTGACGCCTTCCGCGCGCTGTTCGGCGACGAGCGCACCGGCTACGAGCAGGCATTGAAGAACCACTATGCCAATGGTGCCCCACCCGACTGGCAGCAACGCCACATCTCGTCCTACGCCACCTCCCATCCCTGGGAGGACTGGGCCGAAAGCTGGGCCCACCACCTGCATATCACCGACACGCTGGAAATGGTCCATGCGCTGAACTTCCCGCTCGGCCGGCTGGAGACGGTGGAAGCCAACGAATTGCCCCAAGGCGATACCGGGGGCATGCTACAACCAGCGCCGTCCGAACCGACACCCGCTCCCGAACCGTTCGAAAAGATCCTGTCGCGCTGGCTGGTGCTGTCGGAAGCCTCCAATTCCATCAATCGCTGCATGGGTCTGCCCGACCTCTACCCCTTCGTCATCTCGGATGTCGCGGCGCGCAAACTGGCCTTCGTTCACGACCTTCTGACCGGCCTGCCGCAAGAAACGGGAACAAATCGTGAGTTGGCTTCAACATTTTAGCTGGAACGCATGCGCCGCTCTCCCGTTTTCGCTGCCGAGGGACCATGAAACGGAGAGAAACCATGAAATCCGTATTGTTTCCCGCGGTCGCCGGAATGCTCACGCTCTTCTCGGGCGCCGCCATGGCCGACACCCCCGTCTCCGCAATCACCGATCTCAACGTCCGCGCTGGCCCGGGCCCGCAATATCCTGTCATCGGCGTGCTCGCCGCCGGCCAGTCGGCGACGCTCAATGGCTGTATCGAAAACAGCAAATGGTGCACCATCGCCGAAGCCGGTGGCCAGGGCTGGGTCTATTCGGACTATGTGACGGCTGATTTCGGCGGCAACCGGGTCGTGTTGACGCGACGCCCGCTCGGCTCCAGCGTCGCCGTCGTGTCGCCGCCCGAGGGCTATTCCACCGACTACACCGGCTCGATCATCGCCGGCGAGCCGGTCGAGGACGCCATCCCGCAGCCTCCCGCCGAAGTCAGGACCTATGTCGACACGCATCGCGTCGACCCTGTCTATCTTGAGGGCGAGGTGGTCACCGGGGCCGTTTTGCCCGAGAGTGTCGAACTGCGCGAGATCCCCGATTACGACTACCGCTACGTCTATGTGAACGGCCAGCCGGCGCTGATCGACCCGCAGACGCGGCGCATCGTCTATGTGGTCCGCTGAGGCGGATAGGACACGGGGTTAATCATCGGAGCATGCCTTTCGCCTGCCGGCAGGCAGGCGAGGGCGGCGCGAATGCGCCGAAGGCTGGCGGGGCGTATCGAATAGGAATGATTGCGCAGAACCGCCCGATCCCATAGATCATGCGACGCGAAGCACCAGCTTGCGAGAGAGCGTGATATCGGACCCTGCCGCCTTCGAGCACTATCGAAACACAGCCAACGAAAAGACGACCCTGCCGCGCCTGCTTCTCGGGACCGGGATCGTCGTCCTGTTCTGGGCCGCGTCGACGGGGGTCGTGCTGCTGGGCGGCACCTATGCCTTTTTCGCCTGGCGGACAGCGCAAGGCGCGGCTGCGCCCGCCGGCGGCATGCAGGGTTTCCTTGCGTCGCCAATCGGCATTCTCACCGCGCTCGCGTCTTTCGCCGGCATCTGGATCGGCTTGTGGATCGCCATGCGCTGGGTGCATGGCGAGAAGCTGTCGGCGCTCCTCGGCAACAGCCGTCGCATTTCGCGCTCGGGTTTCATCAAGGGACTGGTCGCGGTGTTGGTCACGTCGCTCGTGTCCGAGGTCCTGCTCTACCTGATGCAGCCCGAGATCGCGCGCGGCTCGATCGCCCTGTCGTCCTGGCTGCTGTTCCTGATCCCGATCCTGGCGCTCACTTTTCTGCAGACGTCATCGGAAGAGGTGCTGTTCCGAGGTTACCTGCTGCGCGGTCTTGCCTACCGGTTCAGGAGCCCGTTCGTCTGGGCGCTGCTGCCGGGCCTGCTGTTCACCTCGCTGCACTGGAGCGCGAACGCCTCGGCCGCCATCAACGCCTGCGTGCTGGTCTCGATCGCCGCTTTTGCACTGCTTCTGACGCTCGTCGTCTATGCCACCGGCAATCTCGGCGCGGCCCTCGGCGCCCATCTCGGCAACAATCTGACCGGCTTCCTGCTGATCTCGCATCAGGAGAGCTACAATTCCTTCGCCTTGTTTACCGCCAGACCACTCGAAGGGCCGGGCTGGGCGACGTCGGACGCGGTCCTCATCGCCATGATTGGCATCGCCTGCAGCCTGCTGACGGCCCTGCTGCTTTTGCATCCGCGCTCGCCGCTGAGCGTCTCGGCCGAACCTGCAGACGGAACGAAGGCGACCTGATTGCTGCGCGGGGAGACCGGCGGAACGGTCCTTGTCTTGACTCCGCGGCCGTTTTCCTGTCTACAGCCCCGAATTCCGCGACGAGTATCCCTCCGAGCAAGCCGACCAGGACGCCGAAGCCTCTTTGAGGCCAAGTGCTGTAAACAGATCCTGGAGGCCAACACCCGGCAGCGCTGTGCGCCCCCGGGTGCTTTTTGGTTTTGGCTTTTGCTTGCCACGAGACTTGGACACTTGGCGCGAACGCATTACCTCTCGGGCACCATCCGGTTGCCAGGGAAAAGGAAACAGAATGTTTGAATCACTTCAGGAGCGCCTTGGCTCCATCCTGAACGGCCTGACAGGCCGCGGCGCGCTGTCGGAGGCGGATGTCTCGGCGGCACTCCGCGAGGTGCGCCGTGCGCTGCTCGAGGCCGACGTGGCGCTGGAAGTGGTGCGCTCCTTCACCGACAAGGTGCGCGAGAAGGCGGTCGGCGCGGCGGTGCTGAAGTCGATCAAGCCCGGCCAGATGGTCGTCAAGATCGTGCATGACGAGCTGGTCGACATGCTCGGCGCCGAAGGCGTCGCCGTCGACCTCAACGCACCGGCGCCCGTCGTCGTCATGATGGTCGGCCTGCAGGGTTCCGGCAAGACGACGACCTCGGCCAAGATCGCCAAGCGGCTCACCGAGCGTCAGAACAAGAAGGTCCTGATGGCCTCGCTCGACACGCGGCGCCCCGCCGCGCAGGAGCAGTTGCGCCAGCTCGGCGAGCAGGTCAAGGTGGCGACGCTGCCTGTCGTGGCCGGCCAGAACCCGGTCGATATCGCCAAACGCGCCGTGCAAGCGGCCAGGCTCGGCGGTCACGACGTGGTCATCCTCGACACTGCCGGCCGCACCCATATCGACGAGCCGCTGATGGTCGAGATGGCCGACATCAAGAAGGTGTCGGGCCCGCACGAGATCCTGCTGGTCGCCGACTCCTTGACCGGCCAGGACGCCGTCAACCTCGCCAAGAGCTTCGACGAGCGCGTCGGCATCACCGGGCTGGTACTGACCCGCATGGACGGCGACGGCCGTGGCGGCGCCGCGCTCTCGATGCGCGCCGTCACCGGCAAGCCGATCAAGCTGATCGGCACCGGCGAGAAGATGGACGGGCTGGAGGAATTTCATCCCAAGCGCATCGCCGACCGCATTCTCGGCATGGGCGACATCGTTTCGCTTGTCGAAAAAGCCGCCGAGAACATCGATGCCGAGCAGGCGGCGGCGATGGCCAAAAAGATGCAGTCGGGCAAGTTCGACCTGAACGATCTCGCCCAGCAGCTTCAGCAGATGTCGAAAATGGGCGGGATGGGCGGCATCATGGGCATGATGCCCGGCATGGGCAAGATGAAGGACCAGATGGCCGCCGCCGGTCTCGACGACAAGATGTTCGGCCGCCAACTCGCCATCATCTCCTCGATGACCAAGGCCGAGCGCGCCAACCCCGACATTCTCAAGCACTCGCGCAAGAAGCGCATCGCCGCCGGCTCCGGCACCGACGCGGCCGAGATCAACAAGCTCTTGAAGATGCATCGCGGCATGGCCGACATGATGAAGGCGATGGGCGGCAAGGGCAAAGGCGGCGGCCTGATGCGCGGCATGATGGGCGGGCTCGCCTCCAAGATGGGCCTCGGCGGCATGATGCCCGGTGGCATGGGCGGCATGCCTGACCTCTCCAAGATGGATCCCAAGCAGCTCGAAGCCTTGCAGAAGCAGGCGCAGGCCGCCGGCATGAAGGGCCTGCCCAGCGGCCTTCCCGGCGGCGGTGGCCTGCCCGGCTTGCCCGGCGGCATGAAGCTTCCCGGGCTTCCCGGTCTCGGCGGCGGTGGCCTGCCTGGCCTCGGCAAGAAGAAGTGAGGACGCGATGAACGAGGAAAAGGACATGGCGGACGCCCGCACCATCCTGGCCGGCTACCGTGCTTCGATCGACAACATCGATGCCGCCCTCATCCACATGCTGGCCGAGCGCTTCCGCTGCACCAAGGCGGTCGGCCTGCTCAAGGCCGAGCATGGCTTGCCGCCGGCCGATCCGGCGCGCGAACAGCAGCAGATCGCCCGTCTTCGCCAGCTGGCGGATGATGCGCATCTCGATCCGGATTTCGCGGAGAAATTCCTCAATTTCGTCGTCCGCGAAGTGATCCGCCACCACGAACAGATCGCCGCTGCCAACGGCGTGACGAAAACCGGCTGAAGACAAAGGTTTAGCCGCAACCCCACCAACGAAATCAGAGCTTTTAGGAGATAAGAAATGGCACTGAAGATCAGACTGGCCCGCGCGGGCTCGAAGAAGCGTCCCTACTACCACGTCGTCGTCGCCGACGCGCGCTCGCCGCGCGACGGCCGTTTCATCGAGTCGCTCGGCTCGTGGAACCCGCTGCTGCCGAAGGACGGCGAGCGCGTCAAGGTTGACGCCGAGCGCGTCAAGCACTGGCTGTCGCACGGCGCCCAGCCGACCGACCGCGTGCTGCGCTTCCTCGATGAGGCCGGCCTCGCCAAGCGCGACGCCCGCTCCAATCCGAAAAAGGCCGAGCCCGGCAAGAAGGCACAGGAGCGCGCCGCGCTTCTGAAGAAGGCGCAGGACGACGCCGCTGCCGCCGTCGCGGCGGCTGCGGCCGCGCCGGCCGAGGCGGAGCCTGCCACGGCCGAGTAATCGATCACCGATCGTCTTTTTCGAAACGGCGGGCCCTTAGCCCGCCGTTTTCTATTTCGAATTCATTGTGCGGATGCTGCCGCTCAATAGCCGCTCGGGCAACGATCGACATAGACATGGCCGCGGCTGTCGCGATAACGGCAGCGGCCCGGTTCGCTGGCCCGCCCGATCAGCGCGCCGGCCACGGCACCGACCGCGCCGCCGACCACGGCGCCCTGGACGGGATCGCCCGCCACCGCCGCGCCGACCGCTGCTCCGCCCAGGCCGCCGACGGCCGCGCCTTTTTCCGTCTGCGAACAGGCGCCAAGCGCTGCCGTCAGCACCAGAATGGTCATGATTTTCTTCATTGTCGTTCCTCTCTCACGGGGATCGCCGTCCTCGCCGCCATGTTCCTAACTCCCAGGCGGCCGATTTGATCCCTAGACATTGAAGGCCGGTGCTTCGCCGCGCCTGCCAAGGCCATGCCGATCTCCGGCAAGTATTTGAAATCGTTGATGTTCTCACGCCGCAGCGCAATTCTCTCGCGGGGTTGTCCGTGCAGCGCGCCGGCGTGGCTATCGGCGCGCTTCGGTCGCGTATATGAAGAGCCGGCGGGCGTGGCCCGTCAGAGAAGAGCAGGCGAGATGGCCGGAGAGACAGATCTGAAGACATTGCTGGCGTCGATGACGCCGCAATTGATTGCCGGCATCCATGTCTTCGCCACGCTGCCGGCGGGTGTATCGGGTCCGGAAGGACTCGAAGCGGTCATGCTGTTTCGCGAACGCGAAGGCACGACATTGATCCTGCCCGAAGACGAGGCGCAGGCAGCCGGGCTGGAAGCCGTTTTCCGCTGCCGCATGATAACGCTGAACATCCATTCGTCGCTGGAAGCCGTCGGCTTCCTCGCCGCCATCACCGCACGCCTCGCCGCCGCCGGCATGGGCGTCAATCCCGTCTCCGCCTTCTATCACGACCATCTGTTCGTGCCGGCCGACCGGGCCGAGGAAGCACTGCATCTGCTGCGGGACGTGGCCAAGGACAGTGCCGGCTGAAATCAGCGCCGCACTCCGTCCAGCACCCGTCAATCGTCTCGGCGCAGCGCGCCGATCCACCTTCTCCCGCAAGGGAGAAGGAAGAAGCGCGCCCTCGCGGAGGGCCAGCCCCGGCAGCGGCGGTGCGGCCCGCGAGCGAAAGCCAAACAGCCGTCAGGCTGCCTTCTTCTTCGGCTGGATCAGGCCGCGCTCGACCAGCAGTTCGGCGATCTGCACTGCGTTGAGGGCGGCGCCCTTGCGCAGATTGTCGGAAACGATCCACATCGACAGGCCGTTGTCGATGGTCGAATCCTCGCGGATGCGCGAGATGAAGGTGGCGTCCTCGCCGGCCGATTCCAGCGGCGTGATGTAGCCGCCGTCCTCGCGCTTGTCCAAGACCTGGCAGCCCGGCGCCTCGCGCAGGATGTCGCGCGCCGCGTCGGCGGTGATCGGGTTCTCGAACTCGATGTTGACCGCTTCCGAATGGCCGATGAACACCGGCACGCGCACGCAGGTCGCCGTCAGCTTGATCTTGGGATCGAGCATCTTCTTGGTCTCGGCGACCATCTTCCACTCTTCCTTGGTGAAGCCGTCATCGAGGAAAACGTCGATATGCGGGATCACGTTGAAGGCGATGCGCTTGGTGAACTTCTTGACGTCGACCTGGTCGGCGACGAACACGGCGCGTGTCTGCGTGAACAGCTCGTCCATGCCTTCCTTGCCGGCGCCCGACACCGACTGGTAGGTGGCCACGACGATGCGCTTGATGGTGGCCGCGTCATGCAGCGGCTTCAGCGCCACGACGAGCTGCGCTGTCGAGCAGTTCGGGTTGGCGATGATGTTCTTGCGGGTGAACAGCGAGATCGCATCCGGGTTCACTTCCGGGACGATCAGCGGCACGTCGGCGTCGTAGCGGAAGGCCGAGGAATTGTCGATGACGACGCAGCCCTGCTTGCCGATCTTGGGTGACCATTCCTTCGAGACATTGCCGCCGGCCGACATGATGCAGATGTCGGTGTCGGAAAAGTCGTAGGTGTCGAGTGCGCGGACCTTCAGCGTGCGGTCGCCGAACGACACTTCCGTGCCCTGGCTGCGGCGCGAGGCAAGCGCCACCACTTCGCTGACCGGAAAACCGCGCTCTTCCAGTATGTTAAGCATTTCGCGGCCCACATTGCCCGTGGCGCCAACTACCGCAACCTTGAAACTCATAAAGATCTCCTATCCCTCTCCGCTTGGTTGTTGGAGAAAACCCGCCGGCCAGGTGCGGGTTCCGTCCCCCGGGCCGAACCCGGGAGAGGGTGGTCAGGCCAAGGGAATCACACCGTTTTGGTGGTGGTTTTGGCCGTTACTTTGCTGGAACGGGGGGACGCGCCGAAACGCCCGGCGCAATGATGCTCATTGCGGCTGGGGGCATCGAATGCAAGAAGAGCCATCAAAAGGCCGCGCATCGAAAAACGATCCCGTTCGAAGCGGGCTTTTACGCGGTTTGCGGCAGGAGTCAATCAGTGGTGTTTCTTCCTTCCCTCCTTGCGGGAGAAGGGAAGGCGGTGCCGCCTGCCCTGTACAAGAGCGGCGCCAGCAAGTACGAACGGGCGAGATCGTCTGGCTGGCGCTGCGCCAGTCCTGTATGTGCTCCATGATGAGCGCAAGCCCTGAATTCCGAAAGAGCGAGATGTCCAACTTCGAAGCACTTGTTCCTGCGCTGGCAAAGGCGCTGGAAAAACGCGGCTATGCCGAACTGACGCCGGTGCAGAAGGCGGTCCTGGAACTTGGCCAGGCCGACGCGCTGGTGTCGGCGCAGACCGGTTCCGGCAAGACGGTGGCCTTCGGTCTTGCCATGGCGCCGACGCTCCTGGGCGGCGCCGACCGCTTTGCCCATGCCGCAGCCCCGCTGGCGCTGGCGGTGGCGCCGACGCGCGAGCTGGCGCTGCAGGTGACGCGCGAACTGGAATGGCTCTACGAGCTGACCGGCGCCACGGTCGCCTCCTGCGTCGGCGGCATGGACATGCGTACCGAACGGCGCGCGCTGGAACGCGGCGCCCATATCGTCGTCGGCACCCCCGGTCGGCTGCGCGACCACATCACGCGGAACTCGCTCGACATGTCGGCGCTGAAGGCGGTGGTGCTGGACGAAGCCGACGAGATGCTCGATCTCGGTTTTCGCGAGGACCTGGAATTCATCCTCGACGCCGCCCCCGCCGAGCGCCGCACGCTGATGTTTTCGGCCACCGTGCCGCGCTCCATCGCAACCCTCGCCCAGGGCTATCAACGTGACGCCGTGCGCATCTCGGCCGCCGGCGAGGAGAAGCAGCATCTCGACATCGAATACCGGGCGCTCAGCGTCGCCCAGGCCGATCGCGAGAACGCCATCATCAATGTGCTGCGTTTCTACGAGGCGAAAAACGCGCTGGTGTTCTGCAACACCCGTGCCGCCGTCAACCATCTCACCGCACGCTTCAACAACCGCAATTTTTCCGTGGTCGCGCTCTCGGGCGAGCTCAGCCAGAACGAACGCAGCCACGCGCTGCAGGCGATGCGCGATGGCCGCGCCAAGGTCTGCATCGCCACCGACGTCGCGGCGCGCGGCATCGACCTGCCCAATCTGGAGCTGGTCATCCACGCCGACCTGCCGACCAACCCGGAAACGCTGCTGCACCGAAGCGGCCGCACCGGACGCGCGGGTCGCAAGGGCGTCAGCGCGCTGATCGTGCCCAACAGCGCACGCAGGCGCACTGAACGCCTGCTGGCGAGCGCAAAGCTGACCGCGACATGGGCAAGTCCGCCATCCGCCGACGACGTGATCCGCCGCGACGACGAGCGCATCCTTGCCGATCCCACCTTCGATGAACCGGTGAAGGACGACGAACGCGGCTTCATCGACGCGCTTCTCGCCAAGCACGGCGCCGAGCAGGTGACGGCCGCCTTCGTCCGGCTGTGCCGCTCCAGCCGCTCGGCGCCAGAGGATCTGATGGACGTCGCGCCGTTCACGCCGTCGCGTGAAAGACCGGCGGGCGAAAACTTCGCGCGCCGCGACGAGGCGCCCAGCCGCCGCGACGATTTCGGCGCCAGCGTCTGGTTTTCGCTCTCGGTCGGGCGCCGGCAGAATGCCGAGCCGCGCTGGCTGATTCCGATGCTGTGCCGGACCGGCAGCATCACCAAGCGCGAGATCGGCGCCATCAAGATGCAGCCGGAAGAGACCTTCGTGCAGATCGCCGCCGACTGGGCCGACCGTTTCCTCGCCGCCGTCGGTCCCGACCGCAAATTGCAGGGTAACATCGTGGTGAAACGGCTGGACGGCACGCCGGACCTGTCGCGCGCCGGCTACCAGCCGCCAAGTCCGGACAAGAAACCGCATCGCGGCAAGGCGCCGTTCGACCCGAACGCGCCGAAGCGCAAATTCGAGAAGCGCGCGCCGGCTGGCGACCAGCGCCCCGCCGCATCGGACGCGAAGCCCTGGGCGAAAAAGCCGGGCAAGCCGAAATTCGACAACGCCGGACCGCCGAAACCCAAGAAGGCGAAGAAGCGGCCGAGCTGAGATCTCCCGGCCATGTCGTCACGATGGCTGCCGCGCCAGCCGTCGCATTTTCATGCTGCCCCTTGCGATCCGCCGGAACTTTGAACAGTCTGGTCGGGCGTTCGGGGGATCGGGGCATGCGCGGCGAAGTTCTTCACTATGACGAGACCCAGGGCTTCGGCTTCATCACCGGGGCGGATGGTGAGCGCTATACTTTCGCGCGTGAGGATCTGCGCCGCGAAATCGCAATTGCCCGAGGCACGGCCGTTGAATTCCAGCCCGGCGGCGGCCAGGCGCGCGACATCTTCCCGGCCGGCGCCCAATCCGCGCCTCCAACCGGCGTGGCCGCCGGCGCCCATGCGCGAACCGGTGCGTCCGTCTCTTCCGCTGCTCAAATCGCACAGCCGCGGCATTTTGGCCGCGCCGCCAGCACCGGGCCGGCCGAGCCCGGCCTGTGGGGTTATTTCTGGCGCGGCATCACCGAGAATTATTTCAACTTCACCGGCCGCGCCCGCCGCAAGGAATACTGGGCCTATTGCCTGTTCTGGTTCGTCGCGCTGCTGGCAGTGACCGGCATCGGCATTTTCGCCGATGCCGCGATGGGCAATCTCGACGACGCTGAAATGCCGGCGGTGACGATTGGCCTGTTCGGCCTTTTCCTACTTGCGACCTTTCTGCCTGGCCTCGGCATGACCGTGCGTCGTCTGCACGATATCGGCCTGACCGGCTGGCTTTTCCTGGTGATCCTGATCCCCACCATCGGCAGCCTGATCATCCTGGTCTTCGCGCTCATCCCGACCCAGGCCCGGGAGAACCAGTGGGGACCGGTGCCGGCGGGCGCCAGAACGTAGCCCTGCGTGCGTATTGCAATTACGTGCAACTTTAAGTAGCGTCTCGCGACGCAATGTGAAATGGGGCAGAGCATGCGCGGGACGGTGTTCCACTATGACGAAGGCCAGGACTACGGTTACATCAACGGAACCGACGGCAAACGCTACATCTTTTCCCGTATCGATTTCAGCCTGGAACTGCCCCTCGGCAAGGGTACCCTTGTCGAGTTCCAGCCGGGCGACGGCACGGCGCACAACATTGTCGCCACGGCCTCGGCCGCATCGTCGTCAACCACCAGTCAGCCACGGCAGACCAGCCGTTCTGCCCGAAGCCGGCCCGCCTACTCCACGGGGCTGTGGGCTTATTTCTGGCGCGCGGTGATCGCGGATTATGGCAATTTCACCGGACGCTCCCGCCGCAAGGAATTCTGGGCCTTCTGGCTATTCTACACCCTCGGGGTGCTCGCGCTTTTCGGCTTCGGGATACTTGTTGAACTGGCGATCAACGGCTTCGAAACCAACGCGGACAGGACGCCGATGGGGTTCATAGGATTCATACCCCTACTGGTGTTCTTTTCGGGATTGATCCTGCCTTGCATTGCGCTCCTCGTACGGCGTGCGCATGACGCCGGCCTGAGCGGCTGGTTTGCCCTGCTTTGCTTCATCCCGCTCATTGGCGGCATCGCCGTGCTAGTCTTCGGGCTTATGCCGCCTCAGCTGGGCGAAAATCCTTGGGGACCGGTGCCGGCGGGCGTCAGGGTCTGACCGCCCCCAGCGCCTCGCCCGAAAGCCTGAGAAAGATCTTCTGGCCGTGGCGTTCGGCGCCAAGCCGGTCGTAGAAGCGCAGCGCGCCTTCGTTCCAGTCCTCGGTGGTCAGGTCGATGCGGCCGATGCCGTGGCGCCGGCAATGGTCGGCGAGAAAGCCGACCAGCGCCCGGCCGACGCCGGCGTTGCGAGCCTTGTCGCGCACGAACAGATCCTTGAGGAACAGCAGCCGCTCGAGGTCGATGCCGGGATGCGCGATCGCCACAGATGCCAGGCCGCTGATCTCGGCCCCGACGAAAGCCAGCGCGAAATGCGGATAGGCCGGGCTTTCCTCATCCAGCCATTTGCGTGCCGCCGACAAGGCGCGCTCGTGGTCGAGCGGCGGCTGCCGGTAGTACACCGCCATTTCGCACAGCATCGTGGCGAGCGCCGTCGCGTCGCCGGTCGTCGCCCAGCGGACGGCGATCATCATGGGCTCAGCCCAGGAACTTGGCGATGATCGCGTCGCTCATCTCGACGGTGCCGACCTCGGTCATGCCGGCGGAGAGGATGTCCTTGGTGCGCAGCCCGTCGTCGAGCACGGCGGCGATTGCCGCTTCGAGCTTGTCGGCTTCATCGACCATGGCGAAGGAATAGCGCAGGCACATGGCGAAGGAAGCGATCATGGCGATCGGGTTGGCGATGCCCTTGCCGGCGATATCGGGCGCCGAACCGTGCACCGGCTCGTAAAGCGCCTTGCGCTTCTTGGTCTTGGCATCAGGCGCGCCGAGCGAGGCGGAAGGCAGCATGCCGATCGAGCCGGTCAGCATGGCGGCGATATCGGACAGCATGTCGCCGAACAGGTTATCGGTGACGATGACGTCGAACTGCTTGGGCCAGCGCACCAGTTGCATGCCGCCGGCATCGGCCAGCATGTGGTCGAGCTTGACGTCGGAATATCGGGCCTTGTGGGTCTGGGTGACGACCTCGTTCCACAACACGCCGGACTTCATGACGTTGCGCTTTTCCATCGAGGTGACATGGTTCTTGCGCGTGCGCGCCAATTCGAAGGCGACGCCCGAAATGCGCTCGATCTCGAATGTGTCGTAGACCTGGGTGTCGATGCCGCGCTTCTGGCCGTTGCCGAGATCGATGATCTGCTTGGGCTCGCCGAAATAGACGCCGCCGGTCAGTTCGCGCACGATCAATATGTCGAGGCCTTCGACCACCTCTTGCTTCAGCGAGGAGGACGCCGCCAGCGCCGGATAGCAGATCGCGGGCCTGAGATTGGCAAACAGCTCCATGTCCTTGCGCAGGCGCAGCAGGCCGGCCTCGGGGCGAACCTCGTAAGGCACGGCATCCCATTTCGGACCGCCGACGGCCCCGAACAGCACGGCGTCGGCGGCAACAGCCTTTTCCATGTCGGCATCGGAAATCGCGGCACCATGTGCATCGTAGGCGCAGCCGCCGACCAGCCCCTCGTCGGTGGCGAAGCCGCTGCCGAGCTTCTCGTTCATGGCCGCTATCAGCTTCTTGACCTCGGCCATGGCCTCGGGGCCGATGCCGTCGCCGGGAAGCAGGAAGAGATGTTTCGAAGCCATGGAGAGCCGTCCCAGAAAGAATGCGTTTCGATTTGCACAGCATCCTTCGCGCGCCAATGAGGCGCGCGGCGCTGTGCGACCGCGGCCTTGCTAACCGCCAAGCGGTTGCGACGCAAGGAAGAACAATTGGCGAAGGCGGCTAAGTGCGTAATCTCCCCCCCTTGAGGGGGAGATGGCCGCCAGGCCAGAGGGGGGCGCTGTCCCGCCAGCATGTCCAGGTCAGCAGTCGCCTCGGCGCTTTGCAGATGTTTCACCGATGCGAGAGAATGTTGACCAGCCGGTTGAAAGGGTCGCGCACATAGAAGCGCCGCACGCCCCAGGGCTCGTCGGCCGGCCCGTATTCGATGGCGAAGCCGGCTGCCTTCATGGCGTCGAGTGCGGCATCAACGTCGTCGACCTCGATCGACAGGTCCGGCACCGGCGTGCCCGACCCGCCTTGCGCCATGAAGCTGACCTGTACCTGCATCCTTTCCTCGGACCCGTAGGTGACGATCCAGCCTTGATCCATGAGCACATCGAGGCCGAGCACGTCATGGTAGAAGCGCCTCGCCGATGCCGCGTCCTTTGTTTCGATATTGGCTACGATACGCCGCACTGCCATGGCATTGGCCTCCTCAGTCTGTGCGCCGAAGCGCCGTCACCTCGATTTCGATCTTCATCTCCGGTCTGTTGAGCTGGCACACGATCATCGTTGCCGCCGGCCTGATCTCGCCGAACGCTTCGCCGAGAATGGGGAACACCACGTCGACGAAGGCCTGGTCGGTGATATAGTAATGCGCGCGCACCACATCTTCCATGTCGAAGCCGCCGTCCCGCAAGGCACTGGCGATGGTTGCCAGGCAATTGCGCGTCTGCGCCTCGACCGTTTCCGGCATCGTCATCGAGGCATAGTCATAGCCGGTCGTTCCGGACACGAAACACCAGTCGCCCTGCACCACGGCGCGCGAATAGCCGGCGGTCTTCTCGAAGGGCGAACCGGTGGAGATCAGCTTTCGCATGGCATCCTCGCAAGGGGTGTTCGCAACCACTTTGCGGGCAAAGGCCTCGCACGGCCATAGGCCAGACGGAGCTGGCCGTTGTCCCGAGGGCCTTGGCCGTCCGCTGGGGCGCGTCAGCTCGCCAGCCGGCTGACCATCTCGTGCTGGGCGTAGGCACGGCCGAAGCGGTTGGCGAGGAAGGCGTCGAGCGCGATGTCCTCCTGCTTGACGAAGCCGGTCGCCGGCAAGGTGCCGTCGGCCAGTATGTCGAGCACGGCGCAGATTCCCGATGCCGTGGTGATCTGGATGGCGCTGCGCACCGTCTGGCCGACCCGCTTCGAATAGATCTTGTTGGCGTAGGTCTCCTGCAGCAGGCGGCCGTTCTTGCGCCCCGAGACGGTGACGAAGACGATGACCACGTCCTGCAGCGTCGCTGGCAGCGCGCTTTCGAAAATGTCCTTCAGCACCTCGCGGCGGTGGCGCAGGCCGAGGTCGTTGAGCAGCGCCTTCATGATGGCGGCGTGGCCGGGATAGCGGATGGTGCGATAGTTGAGCGTGCGCACCTTGCCCTTCAGCGTCTCGGCCAGCGTGCCGAGCCCGCCGGAGGTGTTGAAGGCCTCGTAGGTCACCCCGTCGAGCGAGAATTCCTCACGCTCCTCCAGCGGCGGCACCTCGACCAGCTCGCCCTCGACGATCGCCTCGCAGGGCTCGCAATATTCGTTGATGACGCCGTCGGTGCTCCAGGTCAGATTGTAGTTCAGCGCGTTCGAAGGATATTGCGGCAGCGCGCCGACCCGCATGCGCACGCTCTCCAGCGTATCGAAACGGCTGGCGAGGTCGTTGGCGACGATCGAGATGAAGCCCGGCGCCAGCCCGCATTGCGGAATGAAGGCGCTGTTGGCCGAACGCGCCAGTTCCTTCACGCGCCGGGTCGAGACGACGTCCTCGGTGAGGTCGAGATAATGCACGTCGGCGCTTGCGGCGGCTTCGGCGATGCGCGTGGTCAGATGGAAGGGAGCGGCGCTGAGCACCGCGAATTTTCCGGCGAGCGCAGCTTCCAGCGTGCCCGCGGCCGCGATGTCGAGTTCCAGCGTCTCGACCCCGTCAGGCAATTCGGCCGCGGCAAGCTGCGCGGCCGAGCGGTCAACGAGAGTGACGTGATAGTCCCCGGTTGAAAACAGCATCTCGGCAATGGTCGAGCCGATCTTGCCGGCGCCAACGACAACAATTTTCTTCATGACCCGGTTCCCTCGCCCGACAGTTGATTTGTCCCGCTACAATCGCGGCTTGCCGGACGAAAGGAAGCGTGGAATTGTACGAAATGAAGTACCCTTTTTGTCGATATGCCGACCAGGTTCGTTGAAATGCTCAGTGATGCCGACCAGGCCCTGCTTGCCCTGTTGCGCGAGAACGCCCGCGCCTCGACCGCCGCTCTGGCGCGCCGGCTCGGCGTGTCGCGCACCACGGTGCAGAGCCGCATCGAACGGCTGGAGCAGCGCGGCATCATCGCCGGCTACGGCGTCAAGCTTGCGCCCGATTATGAACAGGGACTGGTGCGGGCGCATGTGCTGCTCACCGTGACGCCCAAGCTCGCCGACAAGGTGGTGCGCAGCCTGCGCGCCCTGGCGCCGGTCAGGACGCTGCATTCGGTGAGCGGCAATTTCGACATGATCGTCATCGCCGACGCGCCGTCGATCAAGGACCTGGACACGCTGCTCGACCAGATCGGCGCCCTCGAAGGCGTCGAACGGACATCGTCGTCGATCATCCTGTCGACGCGGATCGATCGGTGATCACCGGTGAAAAACCGGGCCGCAGGCGGCCCGGTCGTGCCGCCTTTACTTGGCAGGCTGGATGTTCGAGACCAGCGATTTGCCGGATTTCGTCGAATAGGTGACGATCACCTTCTTGCCGGGCTTCAGCGTCTCGACCTCTATGCCCTCCGGCAGGTTCAGCGTCTTGCCGTCGGCCAGCGTGATGGCGTCGCCCTTTGCATCGACATTGACGATGGTGCTGGTAACCGTCCTTGCAAGGGCTGCCGTCGAGGATGCGGCCGCCAGCACTGTCGCGGCGGCGATGACGAATTTCCTCATGGTCTTTTCTCCTAACGCTTGTTGTGGTGCCGAAGTGGTTCGGCATCGAGGGGTCGGAACGATTACAGTTGCCGCCCCGCTTCCCCCGGATCGAGAGAAGATCGGTCGATCCTAGCGAGGCGAGTTGTCGGGCAGCTGGCCGGCGCCTTACGGATCCGTAAGACCGGGATGACGGACAGAGGATCCAGGTCTATCGCCGGCTAACCCGACGCCAGCGGGAAACTCACCATCACGGCGAGACCCGGCCGGCAGTCCTCAAGCGTGATCGATGCGCCGTGCAGGTCGGCGATGGCCCTAACGAGGCTGAGGCCGAGGCCGCTGCCTGGCGTCGAGCGGCTGTGGTCCAGCCGGTAGAGCCGCTGGAACACTTTTTCACGCTCGTACGCCGGGATGCCAGGACCGTTGTCGGCGACTCTGGCCAGGATATGCTCGTCCCGGCGTTCGGCCGACAATTTGATCGCGGTGCCGGGCGGGCAATGGCGCAGCGCATTCTCGACCAGGTTGGCGAACATCTGCATCAGCAGCTCGCGATCGCCATGGATCTGGTCCGTCGTCCCGTCCAGCCGCTGCGACGACAGCGACTTGCAGTCGTCCTCTGCCACCTCGGTGTAGATCTCGGCGATGGTTTGCAGAATCTCGCCGAGATCGACATCGGTAAAGCGCGCCTTGCGCGCGCCAGCCTCGATCTGTGCAATTCTAAGCAGCGCGTCAAAGGTCTCGTTGATCTGGTGACCCTCCGCGCGCGCGTCGGCCAGGTCGCCGGAGACATCCTGATCCTGCGCCGCCTTGTCGGCCGCGCCCTCCAGAATCATCTGCAGCCGATTGAGCGGCGTCTTCAGATCGTGCGCAATGTCGGCGCTGACCTGCTTCATGCCTTCGACCAGCGCCGACAGACGATCAAGAGCCGCATTGACCTGATTGGACACGACGTCGATGTCGTCGCCATTGCCGGTCAGTGGAATGCGGGTATCCAGCCGGCCATGCGAGACATCCACCATAGTGGCGGCAATGCCGTCGAGCCGGCGCTGAACGCGCGAGGCGAGCAAGGCGCCGCCGGCCACCGCCAGCCCGGCGATGATCAGCGTCGCCCAGCCGAAGCTCATCAGTATAATAGTTTCCAGTTCCTCCGTCTCGGACAGGCTGAAGGCGATCGTCAGATCGTTGCCGCCAATCGAGCCGGAATAGGCACGGTATTGGGCACCGGCCGGCACACCGGGCATTTTTGCGTCGAGCATCGAGAAGCCGTCGGGAACTCCAGCCGCGGTGAAGTTGCCGGCCAGACGGTTGCCGGCCGCGTCGGTCAGCGAAAAGAGCTGTTCCTTCTTGGAGCTGAGCTGCGAATGACTCTCGACCGTGGCGATCAGGTCCTCGAGGTCGCTCTCGGTATACGTTGCGGCGACGACCGAGTAGGTTTCCCTGATGGTTTCGTCGAGCCGTCCCGCAAGATCGGCGCTCATCATCCGGTAGACGATGGCGCCGGACAGCACGAAAGCCAGCATGAACAGGAAGGCGAACGTCAAGGCGAGCCGGAACGGCGTGCTGCGCGGCAGCCGGGACCATGTCGCGGTCATGGTGAAAGCGGTGCGTGCAGGCTGTAGCCGGTATTGCGGACCGTATGGATGAGCTGGGTTTCGAAAGGCCTGTCGATCTTGGCCCGCAAGCGGCTGATATGGGTCTCGACGACGCTGGTCCTGGGATCGAAATGGAAATCCCAGACGCGCTCCAGGAGCATGGTGCGGGTGATCACCCGGCCCTCGCCGCGCATCAGCACTTCCAACAGGCTGAACTCACGCGGTTGCAGGTCGATCGGCTGGCCCTGCCTGGCAACGCGGCGCATGATCAGGTCCATTTCGAGGTCGGCTACCCGCAGAACGGTCTTCTGCTCCAGTGCGGCCGGCCTGCGGCCGAGCGCATTGATGCGGGCAAGCAATTCGGAAAAGGCGAAAGGCTTGACCAGATAGTCGTCGCCGCCAGCCTCGAGGCCCTCGACACGGTCGTCGATGCCGCCGACGGACGTGAGAAAGATCGCCGGCGTGCGCACGCCCGCCGCACGGACCGCCTTAACCATCGACAGGCCGTCGAGGCCTGGGATCATCCGGTCGGCCACGATCACGTCATAGCCGCCGCTGGTCGCGGCGAAGAGCGCGTCGTGCCCGTTGCGCAATAGGTCGCAGACATGGCCGGCCTCGGTCAGGCCCCTGACGATGTAGTCAGCCGTCCTGTGGTCATCCTCGACAAGAAGAAGTCGCATCGCTGTTCCGGTTGATTGCCGATGTTGGGAACAGGCTAGCACCGGCGTGGGTCCGTTCCTAGGATGGCACGTGGCCGGTAAGCTCGGCTGCGCTTGTCCGGCGTCAGTCCGATTCCAGCAAGATCTCGTCGGCATCGTCTGCGGTCTTCTTCAGCGTCATGTAGAGAACCAGGGCAATGATGCAGCCGAGGAAGATCAGGCTGGTGAAGGTGGTGCCGAAACCGAGGCCGCCATATTCGACTGGCTGCGACAGCAGATCGCCGAAGGAGGCGCCAAGTGGCCGCGTCAGGATATAGGCGAGCCAGAAGGCGAGAATGCCGTCCAGATGAAGCAGGTAATAGGCACCCGCGATGACCGCGATTACGCCGCCGAACAGCAGGCCGGTCGTCAGGTAGCCCATGTCGAAGCTCTCGGCGACGAGATCGCCGGCGGCGGTGCCGAGCGAGAAGGTGAACAGGATCGCCAGCCAGTAGAAGATCTCGCGCCGGGTGGTGAAGATGGTGTGGATCGACAGCGTCCGCTCGCTTGCATACCAAACAGCGAATGTGGCGGCGAGCATGACGGTGAAGGCGATCGTGGTCGTTTCGAGACGCACGCCGAAATTGTCGACCAGATTGTCTGATATCAGCGTGCCGACGACGCTGATCAGCACCACCGCCAGCCAGTAAGCCCAGGGCACGTAGCGTTTCTGGGCGAACTGGAGGGCAAGGGCAACGACTAGGACGCCGGTCATGATCAACGACGTGGCGGTCAGCCCAAGGCCAAGGTTGACGGCGAGATAGTCAGCCGCCGTCTCGCCCATGGTCACCGCCATCAGCTTGATCAGCCAGAAATCGGCGGTGACGTCCGGGACCCTGTTGTGGGTCGATCCGGCGGGCTTTTGCGCGTTGGAAGTGAGCATGGCGGATGTCCTGCGGTTTGTGATTCGCGGACTTACTTGCCTATGACCTTCATGGCCTGGGCGAAGAAGTCGTCGGCGCGCTTATCATCGTCGGCATTGCAGCGTTCGATGCCCTGGCTCTCCAGTTCCGAGACCTTCGCCTTGTCGGAGGCGCCGAGCTTAACCGTAGCCTCCGCCGCGCGAAGAGCCTTCAGTGTGTCCTCGCAAGGTGCGGTGGCGGCGAAAACGGGCGAGATCGAAGCCGAGACAGCGAGGCTGCCCACCGCAATGGCAAGTGCAAATCTTCTCATGAAACCAGTCCCTGTCCGATGCCGGTGGTCCGGCGGCCATAGTTGATGTCGGCCCATGGCGGACCGGCATCGCAATGATATGGAAGCGACTTCACTCCAGCCTGTCCGCCGGCATACAAATTCGTAAGGTTGGACCTGGTTGGCGCAAAAAGGCTTTACGAACGTCGTGCGCTGCTTTGATAGAAAGCGATTGCCTTGTATCCGCCATCAATGGCGTGCCCGAGTGCACGCGGGCCTCGCCAGCGCCCCAGGAAAACACGAATGACCTACGCTTCCCTCAAGCCGGTCTCAGAGGCCTTCGTCCAGCGCAAACGGCTGATTTTCGTGCGAGTGGCGGCGGTGCTCGCGGTCCTGCTTCTGTTCCTCACCAAGCCTGGGCTCAACGAGGGCTCGCAAGGCCACGAGACGCTCGAATTCCTCGGCTTCTGTCTGGTGCTCGCCTGCGTCGCCGGCCGGCTCTGGAGCATCCTCTATGTCGGCGGCAAGAAAAACGAGGAACTGGTCTCGATCGGACCGTTCTCGATAAGTCAGAACCCACTCTATTTCTTCTCGACGGTGGGCGCTGTCGGTATCGGACTGCTCTACGGCTCGGTTCTGGCGGCCGTGGCGCTGGGCGCTGCCAGCTTCCTCATCTTCCGCGTCACGGCGCGCAAGGAAGCCGAATACCTCCTGGGCAAATTCGGCCCGGCCTATCTCGCCTACACCAAGGCCACGCCGCGCTTCTGGCCGAACCCGCTGCTTTACCGCGACAATGACGAGTTGCAATTCTCGACGCGCGCGCTGAAGCGCACCTTCTATGACGGGCTCTATTTCCTGGCCATTTTCCCGGCCATCGAGCTGATCGAATATCTCCGGGAGAGCGGGCTGCTGTTCCCGCCCTTCGTGACGCTCTACTGATCGTCGGATCGGTTGCAAAAACCGACCCGCCCTCGACAACAGGCGCTATCAGCCTCCCAGCGGATAGGGCATGTAGCCGACGAAGCCCGCGATCTTCCAGCTGCCGCCGACTTTCCTGCAGAAATACAGCGTCTGCCATTTCAGCCGATCGACGCCGCCATCCGCCTTGGCGACGGTGCCGTCGAATTTCTTGTGCAGCACGGCGCGGTCGCCGTCGACATCAATGTCGCGCAGATTGGTGACGCGGAACAGCGCCTCGCGCAGCGGCTCGGCGAATTTGGTCGCCGCCGTTTCCTTGGCCTGGCGCAGCCACTCGTCGCGATAGATCTCCAGCCGCGGGAACTGCAGCCGCCAGGCGTCGGCGTTGGCAAGAAAATGCGCATGCATGCCGAAGAAGCTTTCGGCGATGAAATCGTCCTCGACCATGGACCAGTCCTGACCGATGAAGGCATCGATGTCGCGCCGCACCAGCATCTCCCAGAGGGCGTGGCGGTCGGCATCACCTGATGGAAACGGGTTCTTGTCGAAGGTCATTCTCGGTTCTCCGCTCTGGAAATGCGCCCGTCCGTTTCAGGCCCGGCCGGCGAGCGCGCACGATGCAAGCGCTTCTGTAATAAAGCAACATGGATTTCCAGGAATGTTGCTTTCCAACAAGACCTCTATCGGGATCGCCTCGATCGGGGTAAATCTCGGCCGAAGCGGGCGCTCCCATCGTGTCCCGTCATAGCATCAGAGGAGGTCCGCTCTTGCCCAAGCAATGTTTTGGAACGTCGCATGTCCCGCTGTCACCCGCGGTGCGGGCCGGCGACTTCGTCTATATCTCGGGCCAGGTGCCGGTCGGCGGCGACGGCATCGTGGTCAGGGGCGGCATATCCGAACAGACGGAGCAGGTGCTTTCCAACGTCAAAGCGGCGCTCGCGCTGGCCGGCTGCACCATGGACGATGTGGTCAAGACCACCGTCTGGCTGGAGGACGCGCGCGACTTCGGCGCCTTCAACGCCGTCTATGCCAGGCATTTCCCGAAGAACCCGCCGGCCCGCACCACGGTCGAATCGCGGCTGATGATCGACATCAAGATCGAAGTGGAAGCCGTCGCCTACCGGCCGCTCTGACGGCCGTCGGCGAGGATGGAACGAAGCGGAGAGGCGCGCCCGATGCAATTTGATCTTCTGTTCAAGGGCGGGCGGCTGATCGATCCGGCGGCCGGGCTCGACGCGCCGCGCGATCTTGCCATCGCCAATGGCCGCATCGCCGCCGTCGACGCCGACATTCCCGCCGACCGGGCGGCCAGCGTTATCGATGCCAAGGGCTGCATCGTGGCGCCCGGCCTCGTCGACCTGCACAGCCACGTCTATTGGGGCGGCACCTCGCTCGGCGTCGATGCCGACCGGCTGGCGGCCAAGAGCGGCACCACCACCTTCATTGATGCCGGCAGTGCCGGCGCCGGCAATTTCCTCGGCTTCCGCCGCCATGTCATGGAGCGCTCGAAGGTGCGCATCCTGGCCTATGTCAACATCTCCTTCGCCGGCATTTTCGGCTTCTCGCAGACCGTCTCGGTCGGCGAGTGCAGCGATCTCAGGCTCTGCGAACCGCGTGAGGTGGTGGCGGCGGTGCGCGAGCACGCGGACGTCGTCGTCGGCGTCAAGGTCCGCTCCGGCAAGCATGCCGGCGGCACCAGCGGCATCGCGCCGGTCGATCTGGCGCTGGAGGCGGCCGACAAATCCGGTCTGCCGCTGATGGCGCACATAGACGAACCGCCGCCCGGGCGCTCGGAAGTGCTGCCGCGCCTGCGCAGGGGCGACATTCTCACCCACTGCTTCCGACCGTTTCCGAACGCGCCGGTCTTCGCCTCCGGCGCCGTGCGGCCCGACATGCGGCTGGCGCGCGAGCGTGGCGTCATCTTCGATCTCGGCCACGGCATGGGCTCGTTCGACTTCGAGGTCGCTCGCGCCATGCTGGCCGAAGGGCTGGCGCCCGACGTCATCTCGAGCGACGTGCATCTCTACTGCGTCGACGGTCCGGCCTTCGACATACTGGTGTGCATGTCGAAGCTGCTGGCGCTCGGCATGCCGCTGGTCGAGGTGTTGCGCGCCGCCACCCAAGCGCCGGCGCAGGCGATCGCGCGGCCTGATCTGGGCACGCTCAAGGTCGGAACCGCCGGCGACGTCGCGCTGCTGCGGCAGCACTCCGGCCGCTTCACCTTTGTCGACGCGGTCGGCGCCTCGCTGGTCGCCGACCAGCGGCTGGTCTGCGAAGGCATCGCCATCGGCGGCGCCTGGTGGCCGAACGAGACGATGAACGATGTCGGCGACACCGAGCGTTTCGAGGCGCATGTGGGGCATACGCATGTCGAGGTCGCGGCCAGGCATTTTGGGCACCGGCATGATTGATTGATCTCGGTAGCACTGCGCCGCCTGTCTTGCCGCGGCTGCGCGTTTGGCGAATGGCTTCCCCCACTCCGTCGCTGCTCCGCAGCGCCACTTCTCCCCCTCCGGAGGGAGAGGAAGGGAGCCTCCCGGCATAAGCTCGCGCCCTTCCTCTCCCCCGTCGATCGGGGGAGAGGTGTCGAGCGAAGCTCGACGGAGTGGGGGCGACCTTCCCTTGAAGCAACGCTTCCGCTTCACCGTCGCGCGTTGCTGACCGCCCCATAAACCGGCGTATCAATCCCCTCCATCCGCGCCTTGATCTGCAGCGCCACATATTTCGAATAGAAGCGCGAGAGCGCCAGATTGCCGCCGTGGAACCACAGCGCTTCCTGTGCCGTCGGTTTCCACATGTTGCGCAGTTCGCCCTGCCATGGCCCGGGGTCGCCCTTGACGCCGGAGCCGAGGCCCCAGCACGGGCCGACCCTGTCGGCGACCTCGCGCGAGACGATTTGCGCCACGGTTTCGTTCATCGACTGATAGCCGGTGCAGGCGATGATGGCGTCGGCTTCAAGCTCGCTGCCGTCCTCGAAGAGAATGCCTTTCGCGGTCAGCGACTTGATCGCCACGCCGCTGCGGATGCCGATCTTGCCGTCGATGATCAGGTCCGAGGCGCCGACATCGATGTAGTAGCCGGAGCCGGTGCGGTAGGCCTTCATCAGCAGGCCCGTCTCGTCGTCGCCGAAGTCGAGGGCGAACCCGGCGGCGCGAAGCCGCTCGTAAAAAGCCGCGTCGCGTGCGCGGATGACGTCGTAGAGCGCCCGCTGGCCCTTGGGCACCAGCGCGAAGGGCGTCGAGGCGACGATCATGTCGGCCTTTTCGGTGGTGATGCCGCGCGCCAGCGCGTTCTCCGAAAAGATCTCGAAACCGACTTCCATCAGCGTGTCCGATTTGACCACGGTCGTCGGCGAACGCTGGATCATGGTGACCTCGGCGCCGCTTTCCCAGAGATCGACGCAGACGTCATGCCCGGAGCTCGCCGCGCCGATGACCGCGGTCTTTTTGCCGCGGAGCTTCTCGCCGCTGGAATACTGGCTGGAATGCAGCAGCTCGCCCTTAAAGTCACCGGCGCCCGGCAGGTCGATCGGCCGCGCCGGACCGTAGGCGCCGGTGGCGAAGACGATGTGCTTGGGCTTCAGCGTGATGTGCTGGCCGACGCGGTCCACGACCACGGTCCAGACCTTCTCGGCCTCGTCATAGCTGGCGCTGACGCATCTGGTGGCGACCCAATAGTTGAGCTCCATGACGCGCGTGTACATTTCCAGCCAGTCGCCCATCTTGTCCTTGGGCGTGAAGACCGGCCAATTGTCGGGAAACGGAATGTAAGGCAGATGGTCGTACCAGACCGGATCGTGCAGCACGAGCGTGCGGTAGCGCTTGCGCCAGGAATCGCCCGGCCGGGCATTCTTCTCGATGACGATCGAGGGCACGCCGAGCTGCCTGAGCCGCGCGCCCAGCATGATGCCGCCCTGGCCGCCGCCGATGACCAGGCAATAGGGCTGCTCGGAAGCGCCAAGCTCGCGGGTCTCGCGCGCGCGCGCCTCCGACCAGGTCTCGCGCTCCGGGTCGGCCTTGTGGCGCACGCCCAGCGGCCGCGTCGCGCCCTTGCGCTCCTCGAATCCTTTCAGGTCGGTCATTGCCGTGAACAATGTCCGGCAGCGGCCGTCGCGCAGGCGCATGATGCCCTGGCCCGAGGCCACGGCGGTCTCGAAGGTGAACCAGGCCTCGATTATCCCCTCGTCCGAGGTGGCTTCGCCGGTGAGCTGCCATCTTGCCGGCCGCGTCGCTGCCAGCGTCGCCTTCAGCATGTCGGCGATCGCCTCGCGCCCTTCCATCGTGGTGACGTTCCAGGTGAAGGTCAGGAGGTCACGCCAGTAGCAATCGTCGACGAACAGGTTGGCCGCGGCCGCTATGTCACCGGCTTCGAGCGCCTTGTCGAAAGCGCCGAGCCATGCGGCTGCCTGTTGCGATGGTGCTATTTCGAGCATTTGTTTCCCTCTTTTTCGCGTTGGCGCTGTCCGGTGTTCCCTTCTCCCCTTGTGGGAGAAGGTGGCCTCGCGGAGCGAGGTCGGATGAGGGGTGCTCCAGCTCGGCACGGCCGGCACTCCGTCACCCACCCCTCAACCGTCTCGGCGCTGCGCGCCGATCCACCTTCTCCCACAAGGGGAGAAGGAAAAAACGTCCTAATCCCCGAGCGGCTCCATCTCGTTGCCGGTGCGGTGGATCTGGGCATTGTATTTGATGCGGCGGACCGTCTCGCGGGCCGAGCCGTCGAGCTTGTAGGCGGCAGCCACCGCCATGAGGTCGATCATGGCCAAAAAGGCGAAGCGCGATGCCGTCGGCTTCAGCGTATCGGGATATTCCGGCACCGCTACGGTCAGCCTGACGTCGCCGACGCGCGCGAGCTCGGTGTCGGGCGCCGTCACGCAGATGGCATTGGCGCGGTAGTGCTTGGCGAGTTCGACCGCCTCGATCACCTCGCGCGTGCGCCCCGTCGCCGAAATGGCGATCACCAGGTCGCCGGGCTTCAAGGTCGAGGCGGTCATGCGCATGAGATAAGGGTCGCATTGCGCGCTGATCGATATGCCGTAGCGAAACAGCCGGTACTGCGTTTCCTGCGCCAGCGCCGAGGAACTGCCGCCCAGTCCGAACACCGTAACCTGGCGCGCCTTGGCGATCAGCTCGGCGGCCTTCTGCAGCTGGACCGGATCGAGCTGCCGCTCGGCCTCCTGCAGCGCCCGCCGCGCTTCGCCGAACACCGCGTTCCAGAACGGCATGCCGGTGTCGTTCTCCCTGGCTGGCGAAGTGTCCAGATAGAGCGCGCCGACGACGAGGCTCTGCGCCAGCTTCAGCTTGAAATCACGCACGCCCTCGCAGCCGATGGCGCGGCAGAAGCGGGTCACCGTCGGTTCGCTGACGCCGGCACGCTGGGCAAGGGCGGCGTTGGAGGCATCGACCGCGTATTTGACGTCGTCGAGCACGACATCGGCGACGCGGCGCTCGGCCGGACGCAGCTCGGCATAGGTATCCTTGACCAGCGAGATGATGTCGGGAATGCGCCGCACAGGCTCACCCCCGTCCGCCTCGCCATCCGTCATCAGGTTTTCCCGGCTGTCAGCTTCGGTCATGAAGTGGCCTTCCCTGGTCCCTTGTCGACCTCTTACCATGCTTGCACGCTGTCGTTCCATGTGCACGGCCCCGCTGCAACTGCTGCGTGCCGTTGCGGCATGTCACCCGGCTTTGCCCATCTGCAACGCCCGCCTTGTTGTGCCACTTTTCCCGAGTATGTAGGAAAGCAACACGCATTTCAAGATAAAGAAAAGACAATGAAAGCAGACATATAGGGGAATAGGCGGCTCTCAACGACGGAACGATCGCGCTCTTCGCTTGACACCAAAGTAGGATAGTTACACACTGACTTTGGCAGTCGATTGGACGCACTCTCCGAGGGGCGGATGAACGCGGGCGAAACAACAGCGCCGAAGCTTGGTGTGCAGGCAGCGACCAAGATCTATCACACCGCATCCGGCGACCTCCTGGCGCTGGACCGCTGCAGCCTCGACATCCACGCCAATGAAATCGTTTCGATCGTCGGCCCGTCCGGCTGCGGCAAGACCACGCTTTTGTGGTCGATGTCGGGCTTGCACAGCCTGACCGGCGGCGAGATTCGGCTCGACGGCGTCAAGATCACCGGGCCGCATCCCGACATCGGCATCGTGTTCCAGGAAGCGAACCTGCTGCCTTGGCGCAATCTCGATGCCAACATCCGCTTTCCCTTCGAGATCAAGGGCGAGAAACCAGACCGCGCTTGGATCGCGCATCTGCTCCACCGCGTCGGGCTCGACGGTTTCGGCGGCAAGTTCCCGCGCGAGCTTTCGGGCGGCATGCAGCAGCGCGCCGCGATCGTGCGGGCGCTGGCGCCAAAACCCTCCGTGCTTTTGATGGACGAGCCGTTCGGCGCGCTCGACAGTTTTACCCGCGAGGAGATGAACCGTCTCGTCGAGGAGATCTGGCTCGACACCAAGACCACCATCGTCTTCATCACCCACAGCATCGAGGAAGCGATTTTCCTCTCCGACCGCGTGGTGGTGCTGAGCGCGCGCCCCGGCCGCGTCGCCAGGGAATACCGCGTGCCGTTCGCGCGGCCGCGCTCGCTGGAGATCATGGCGACGAAAGAGGTTTTCGACCTCACCAACCGGATCAAGATGGACATCGTCGGCGAGCGCGCCAGGCCGAAGGCACCGGAACAGGAACGCGCCAGCGCCGAGATCGTGAGGATCAGGCCGTGAGCGACGCCATCCCGGAATTCTCCAAATCCAAATCGGGTGCCAAGTCCGGCGATGGGCAGGACGTCAGCCTGACCAATCTCTCGGCCTTCGCCAGCGGCCCCGGCATCAAGTCGGGCAAGGAGGTGGCGGCGATCATAGCTGTCGCCGTAATCATAATCGGCGGCATCGAATTGGCGCTGCGCCTGTTCCATGTGCCGCTCTATATCATGCCGCCGCCAAGCTCGATCGCCTATGCGCTGTTCGACGAGTTCCCGCTTATTGCGCCGCATCTCGGCTATACGCTGGTCGAGCTGGTTTCCGGCTTCGCCATCGGAGCCGTCGTCGGCCTGGTGCTGGCCGCCGTCATCACCCAGTTTCCCTTCGCCGAAAAGATCGTCGCGCCCTACATCCTGCTTCTCGTCACCACGCCGATGCTGGCGCTGGTGCCGCTTTTGATCCTTCGCTTTGGTTTCGGCTACACGCCGCGCATCATCGCGGTGGCGCTGGCCGCCGGGCCGATGGTGATGATAAACGCAGCCACCGGCTTTCGCCGCGTCGACAGCGCCAAGATCGCGCTGGCGCGCTCCTACGGCGCCAGCACCTTGCAGATATTCTGGAAGATCCGCGCGCCGATGGCGCTGCCTATGATCCTGGTCGGGCTGATGATCGGCGCCATCTTCGGCCTGCTGACCGCAGTCGGCGCGGAGATGGTCGGCGGCGGCTTCGGCCTCGGCAACCGGCTCACCACCTATTCGTCGATGATCCAGATGCCGCAATTCTTCGCCGTGGTGCTGATCCTGTCGACGCTCGGCATCCTGATCTACGTGCTGTTCTTCCTGATCGGCAAGAAATGGGCGAGCTGGGAGGCTTGAGCACGAGATCATGAACGCCCCGGAGTGGGCGAGGAGCGGGCGAAAGCCATCGATCAACAAGAAGGTCAATCAACAAAAGGGGAATGCCATGACCGACCAGAACTCATTCCAGACGGCGACAAGAACGGGCATCAGCCGCCGCACCTTCCTGCAGGTGACGGCAGCCGGCGTCGTGACCGCCACCGCGCTCGGTGCATCGGGCTTGAAGGCCAGGGCGGCGGCCTATGAGAAATTCACCTGGATCTCGCCGCGCGGCACGCTCGAAGTGCTCGACGACTATCCTTATTGGGCAGCCAAGAAGGCAGGCTATTTCGATGGGCTCAGCACCGACATGCAGCCAGGCCCGTCAGACGGCACGGCGACGGTGAAGTTCGTCGATGTCGGCCAGGCCGATATGGGCTTTCCCTCGCCCGGCGTGTTCTCCTTCGCCATCCAGAACGGCATGAAGCTGAAGTCGGTGTTCCACATGGGCGCGCGCGACACGTTCTCCATCGCCTTCCGCAAGGGCGAGGGTACGAACGACTTGAAGAAGCTGGAAGGCAAGACCATCCTGCTCGGCTCCGCCGCCTGGCAGTCGATCACCGATCCGCTGCTCGCCGCGCAAGGCGTCGACATCAAGAAGGTCAAGTATGTCGAGGCCGGCTGGCCGACGTGGGGCACCGCGCTCGCCGGCGGCCAGGGCGACGCTGCCTTGTCGTGGGAGGGGCTGCGCGCCGAATGGATCGCCAAGGGGCTCGACTTCGAATACTGGCTCGGCGTGAAGAATTCCAAGCTGCCGGCCAACACCTTCGTCGTGCGCGCCGCCGATCTCGAAGATCCCGACAAGAAGGCGTTCCTGGAAAAATATCTGCGCGGCTGGGCGATGGGGCTGGAGTTCGGCTACCAGAACCCGCGCGCGGCGGTCGAAGCGGTGTTCGAGCAGTTCCCCACGCTTGCCAAGAACCTTGGGCCCGAGCTCGGCACCACCTCGATCCTGCAGCAGATCAACGTTTTCCGCGGCGACATGGACAAGCGCGGCGGCTGGGGCTCGCACGACATGGCGAGCTGGCAAGGCTTCTTCGACGAGATCCACAAGATCGGCCAGATCACCAATCCGGTGAAGGCCGAGGATGTCTGCACCAACGAGCTGATTCCGGCCGCCAACGACTTCGACAAGGCCAAGGTCAAGGCCGATGCCGACGGCGTCAAGCTGACGGAGGGCTTTGCCGCGCTCGATGTCGAGAAGATCAAGGCGCATCTGTTCGATTCGGCGGTGAAGTAAGGGTTGCAAAAGAGGTCATGTCGTTCATTGCCCTGTCTTGGCTCCTTTCCTCTCCCGCCGCGAAGCGGTGACGGAGTGGGGGAAGGCGCTCGCCAAATGCGTAATCGCCGCAAGGCAGGCACAATCTGGCGAGCAACCTCAGGCGCACGGCGAAGGTCGACCCCCACTCCGTCGAGCTTCGCTCGACACCTCTCCCCCGATCGACGGGGGAGAGGAAAGGGCAGGCGGATGAGGGGCGGCGCCAACCTGAAGTGATTGTTCTGGATGCCCAGGCGCGGCAGCAGCTCGCCAGGTCCTATCAAAAAATTGGGAGGCTGAATTGGCCGACAAAATAAAAGTGCTGGTGGTGGGCCTCGGCAATATGGGCGCCTCGCACGCCAGCGCCTATCACCGCTCCGACGGCTTCGAGATCGTCGGCATCATGAGCCGCTCGATCAAGAGCAACAAGAAGATCCCAGCCGAATTGTCCGGCTATCCGCTTTACGAGGATTTCGATCAGGCGCTTGCGGAGACCAGGCCGGACGCCGTGTCGATCAACAGCTGGCCCAACACCCATGCCGAATACGCGCTGAAGGCGATAGCGGCCAACTGCCACGTGTTCATGGAAAAGCCGCTCGCCACCAACATCGAGGATGCCGAGAAGGTCGTCGCGGCAGCGCGGGCGAAGAACCGCAAGCTGGTGCTTGGCTATATCCTGCGCGTCCACCCGTCCTGGATAAAATTCATCGAGGTCGGCAAGACGCTGGGCAAGCCGCTGGTGATGCGCCTCAACCTCAACCAGCAGAGCAGCGGCAGCGCCTGGCACTGGCACAAGAACCTGATCGACTCGCTGATCCCGATCGTGGATTGCGGCGTGCACTATGTCGACGTCATGTGCCAGCTCACCGGCGCCAGGCCCGTGCGCGTGCACGGCATCGGCGCGAAGCTCTGGGCGGAAGCCGACAAGCAGAATTACGGCCATCTCCACGTCACCTTCGATGACGGTTCGGTCGGCTGGTACGAGGCAGGCTGGGGCCCGATGATGAGCGAGACGGCCTATTTCGTGAAGGACGTGGTGGGGCCGAAGGGCGCGGTGTCGATCGTCGCCGGCCAGCAGACGAGCAGCGCAGCGGAAGCGGCGGAGGTGTCGAACTCGGCCGACATCGACCGCCACACCAAGACCGACGCGCTGAAGATCCATTATGCGGCGGTCGACGCCGACAAGAACTTTTCGAAACCCGACGAGATCGTCAGCATGGAAGACGAGCCCGGCCACCAGGAGCTCTGCGACCGCGAGCAGGCCTTCTTCCTGCGCGCCATCCGCGAGGATCTCGATTTGACCGAGCAGATGGACGCCGCCGTCAACAGCCTGCGCATCGTGCTCGCCGCGGAACAGAGCATCGAATTGGGGCGCACCGTCGAGCTGGCGTGAGACAAGCGCGCTGCTGGGGGCAGCAGTTTCAGGTCGGTGCCCCTCACTCAGCCCTCTCCCGAGAAGAACGGGAGGCGGTCGCCAGCATCAGAGCGCTTTCCTTCTCCCCGTCATGACGGGGGAGAAGGTGTCGGCAGGCGGATGAGGGGCGGCGCCAACGTCGGCCCGAAGCGATAGCTCGGGCGCGGCGCGAGGCAAAGATTGGGAGGAGAGACATGGTCACCGACAGCCTGCTGAAAACCTATGCGAACTCCGATGCGCTGGACCTTGCCGACTTGGTGCATCGGGGCGAGGTTTCACCTGCGGAACTGGTCGAGGCGGCGATCACGCTGGTCGAGCAGCTCAACCCGGCGCTGAACGCGGTCATCCATCGCCTCTACGACATGGCGCGTGCCCAGGCGCAGACGGTCGACAGATCAGCACCTTTCGCCGGCGTGCCGTTCCTGCTCAAGGAACTGGCCTCGTCCTGGACCGGCGCCCCGAACACCAACTCTTGCCTCTACCTGAAAGATGTCGTCGCCGATTTCGACACCGAAGTCGTGCGCCGCATGAAGGCGGCGGGGCTGGTGCTGGTCGGCAAGTCGAACGCGCCGGAGAATGGCTGGTCGATCACGACCGAGCCAAAACTCTACGGCGTGACCAGGAACCCGTGGAAGGAAGGCATCACGCCAGGTGGCTCGAGCGGAGGCGCGGCGGCGGCCGTTGCTTCGCGCATGGTGCCGATCGCCGAGGCCAGCGACGGCGCCGGTTCGATCCGCATTCCGGCCTCCTGCTGCGGCATCGTCGGGCTGAAGCCGTCGCGCGGCCGCGTCAGCCTGGCACCGTTCGGCGACTATTGGTATGGCGGCGCCTATTTCCTGTGCTGCTCGCGCAGCGTGCGCGACACCGCGGCCTATCTCGACGCGCTGGCCGGCGCCTTGCCGGGCGACCCCTATACGCCGCCGGTCCCCGACGCCTCCTGGCTCAGCCTGTCGTCACTGGCGCCGAAGAAGCTGCGCATCGGCTTCACCGTCACCCCGCCCAACGGCACGGCCATCGATGCGGAAGTGAAGGCGGCCGTGCTGGCCACCGTGGCGGCGCTGGAGCGGCTGGGACATGACGTCGAGGAACACGACATGCCGCTCGATGCCGATGCCATGTGGGCCACCTACACCAACATGACCTGCGTACAGACGGCGGCGACCTTCGACTATCATGAAACGGTGATCGGCCGGCCGGTGACGCCTGATGATGTCGAACCGGTGACCTGGGCGATCATCGAACGCGGCCGTGCGACCAGCGGCACCAGGCACATTTCCGATGTCGAGCAGCTCAGGCAGGTCGGCCGCGACATCGTCGGCGACCTTTCGCCCTACGACCTCTTCATCACCCCGACGCTGACGCAGCTGCCACGCCCGTTCGGCTATTACGACATGTCGGAGACCGACATCGACCGCTACAACGCCAAATGGACGGATGCGGCGTTCGCCTTCCCCTTCAACATCTCAGGCCAGCCGGCCATCTCGCTGCCGCTCGGCTGGTCGAAAGACGGCGTACCGATCGGGGTGCAGCTTGTCGGCCGCTACGGCGACGAGGCGACGGTGCTGGCCGCGTCGGCGCAGCTCGAGCGGGAAATGCCGTGGAGGGACAGGCGGCCGCCGGTGAGCGGTTAATCGCTCGCGGCAGGGCACCCATCGCCGAGTTCTGTGGCGCCCCCCTCTGTCCTGCCGGACATCTCCCCCTCAAGGGGGGAGATTGGAAGTTTCGGCGCCGGCTCATCTTGTTCTTGCAACGTTGAAAATTGGCGAAAGCGGGAGCGATAATCGATCTCCCCCCTTGAGGGGGAGATGCCCGGCAGGGCAGAGGGGGGCGCCGTAGGGCGCTGACAGTGACACCGTCACGATCCCGCCCTCGCTATCCTATCCTCTCCAACCGCCTCGGCAGCCGGTTCATGGCGACGGGCCCGTCCGGCGTGATCAGGAACTGGTCCTCCAAGTTGAAGCTGGCGAGGCCGTCGATGTAGAGCGGGATCTCGAAGGCCAGCACCATGCCGGCTTCGACCACGACATCGCTCTCGGCCGCGATGAACGGCCATTGCTCCGAAAACACAGACTGCCCGACACCGTGGCCGAAATGCCCACGGCGGTAGGAGCGCAGGCCTTGCCGCGTCAGGCTGTCGGTGGCGGCGCGGTGCACATGGCCGAGCGAATTTCCCGGCACGAGTGCCGCCAGCCCGTCCTCGAAAGCGCGCTCGGCGATCGCGTGCAGTTCGACCTGGTCGGCGGAAGCGGGACCGAAAGTGAAGTTGCGCGACATGTCGGACGCATACCCGCCGACCGTGCAGACCATGTCGCATTTCAGCGGATCGCCGGGCATTGCCTTGGCATCGGCACCCTTGGCCCGGGCGCCGAGCGTCACATATTCCGCCGTCGCGACCGGATGGGAGAGGCCCGCCGCCGCCGCGGCCACGCCTTGCCGGTAGAGCGCGACGAGATCGGCCTGGCGCATGCCTGCCATCGCATCGACCTGCAGCCGCTCCAGCCCTGCTTCAGACAGGATAATGCCTTGCTGCAAGAGCTCGATCTCGCGTTGCGACTTGATCGCCCGCAGCCGATCCAGCACCGGCGAGCCGTCGATCATCCGGCACTGCGGCAGCAGCGCCTGCATGGCGGAAAAATCGGCGGCTGGAACAAAGCCGAGATCGATGCCCAGCGTTGCGCGCTCCAGTCCGAATTCGGCAAGCAAGGCTTGCAGCTGGCGCACCGAGCCGGCGAGATCGAAGGTGGCCGGGCGCGCGAAATCCGGCGCGCGGCCAAGCGAGACAAGGCCAGCCTCGATACGCTCCGCCAACGGGCCGCGGGTTCCCGTCTCGACCGGCGCGAATTCGATCCAGATCGGGTGCGAACGCACAACTGCTTCGGGCGCGGCGATCCGCAACTGTCCCGCACTGAAATCCGCGACGACGACGCCGATCGGCAGGTCCTGCCGGGCCGGGATGACAACGAAGCCGGCGCCGGCACGCCGGAACAGTCCCGCCGGTCCGATCGACGCGCCGGTCGCATAGTGGAAGGCCTCGGGCGCTGAGAGCACCAGCGCCTGCAGGCCGGCGCGTTGCATCAGTTGCATCGCGCGCTGGCGGTCGACAAAGCCGGTCATGGTTCTCTCCGGATGGCTGAAGCGACATCGGCTCCTCGTATCCTTGCAATCCCGGACGGAAGACTCCCACGGCTTCCCGGAATTTTGCCATGTGATGCCACTGTCGCCGCTTCGCGGCAGGCTGTCCATAGGCCGGCATGGTTGCGGGCGTCTCGCAAGGCGATTAGGGCGCAAACGCCAAAATACAGCAGCGCGTGTCCTTTTATGCGCGCCGGCGACGCTGTAGTACTTTGTCCCTGCGCGGAATTGCTTCGAAGCAAGGCCGGCGCGACAAGAACAGATCCCGCTTTGGGAATTCAATGCTGGACGGGCTGGCCCGGTTGGCCGGCGCGAGGAGGAAAACGGACACATGGCTGACAGCGGTGCGAAGACGGAAACGGCGGGCGAGACCTTGCCGCTGTTCTATTCCAGGCCCGCGGCGCTCAATCCGGCGCGGCACGGTTCGCTCGGCCTGACGGCGCGCAGCGATTTCTCCTTCGCCCGCTCGGCGCATGCCATCCCGGTGGTGGCCTCGGAAATGCCGGCGGCGATGCGCTCCTACCCGATCGTTTTCATCGGCCCCGCCAAGGCGCCCGTCATCATCACCGGCCTGCGCCAGGACGAGAACCTGTTCGTCGAACCCGACGGCAACTGGGCCGGGCCGCACTACATCCCCGCCTATGTCCGCCGCTATCCCTTCATTCTCGCCGACGATCCCAAGCAGCCCGGCCGGCTTACGCTGTGCGTCGACCGGGCGAGCGAGCGCGTCATCGACCAGCTGCTGGCGCCGTTCCGCGACGACAAGGTGCTGCCCTTCTTCAGCGGTAACGAGGCGACCGAGGCGACGAAGCAGGCGCTCGCCTTCTGCAACCAGTTCCAGATCGACTTCAGGGCGACCCGCGAGATGGTCGACAAGATCGACGCGCATGCCCTGTTCGCGCCGCGCCAGAGCAAGGTGACGCTGGAAGGAGGCGAGGTGCTGAACCTCACCGATTTCCAGGTGGTAGACGAGGCCGCCTTCAACAGATTGAGCGACGAGGCCTTCCTCGACCTGAGAAAGTCAGGCGCGCTCAGCCTGCTCTACTGCCACCTTGCCTCGACCAACAGCTGGACGTCGCTGGTGCATCAGGCGTCGCTGCGCAAGGCGGAGGGGGCGAAGAGCGCCTGAACAACCCATGCCGAGATCCTTCGCGGCGCGGCTGGTGAACAAGGTTCGGCGCTAAGCCGCGGCCCGCCTGTCGTGCCGCCCTTCCCTGATCTCTTCCGTGAGCTTGTCGCAGAAGGCGTCGAGATCGCCGGGATTGCGACTGGTGACCAGCCCCTGGTCGGTGACGACCTCGCTGTCTTGCCACAGGCCGCCGGCATTGATCACGTCGGTCTTGATCGACTTGTAGGATGTGACGCGGCGGGCTTTGATGATCCCGGTCTCGACCAGAAGCCAGGGCGCATGGCAGATCGCGCCGACGACCTTGTTGGCCGACCAGAACGAACTGATGAAATCCAGCGCCTTGCGCTCGACCCGCAAGAGGTCGGGATTGATGACGCCGCCGGGCAGAACGATCGCATCGTAGGCATCGGCACGGGCCTCGTCCAAGGTCTTGTCGACCGGAACTTCGCGGCCCCAATCCCTGTGGTCCCAGCCCTTGATCTTGCCGCTTTCGAGCGACACGATTTCGACCTCGGCGCCGGCCTGGCGCAGCTTGTTCAGCGGCACCTCAAGCTCGGACTGTTCAAAACCATTCGTCGCAAGGATGGCGACGCGCTTGCCGGAAATATCCTGCATCGTTTTTCTCCATGATTGGATTGGATGCAGGGCTAACGAGCCTGAACCGGTACCGTTCCTCGCTGTAACCTTATGTGACCGGAGGGATCTGTGGTGCGCTGTACTGCACCACGGGTCTCCTTTCCTCATCAGCTCTCCTTAGTGAAGGACTGTTACCCTTTTCGTGTCTCAGACTCGGGGTGCACTACGAAATTCTGCTCGCGGATCGCAGCCGCGCAGCAAACGTACAGGCCGCCCGCCGCATCCGGTTTTCTTCCTAGAAGCGGGGGCAGGCAGGCGGCCCTTCATGCCAGCGGCTTACTCGATGACGCGGGCTTCACCGACATCTGCGGCCGACGGATCCAGCCCGTAAGCCTTGAGCGCTTCGGCGATAGCGCCGTTCTTGCGGTAGACATCGAGCGAAGCGTCGACCGCCTTAACGAAGCCCTCATTGCTCTTGTCCAGCAGGAAGGCGGTCTGCGACGGGTTCATGGTCGCATCGATGCGCGGATCCGGCTTCAGGACATGCACCTTGTAGTTCTGCCCTTCGTTCTGAATGACAGCGGAGCCGAAGCCGTCGAGCGCCGCCTCAATACGACCGGCATGAAGATCCTGGGCGAGGTTCAGCGACGATGGATAGGTCTTGGAGCCTTCGTAGAGCTTCTCCATGTCCTGGACCCACAGATATCCTTCCACGGTGCCGACCTTCTTGCCCAGCAGACCGTCGACGGTATCAATGCCGTCGGTCGAGGTGACGGACAGTTGGTCGAGATAGACCGGCGTGGACAGAGCGACGACCTTCGCGCGGGCGGCGGTACGATAGAAGCCGCCAAGCGCAATGTCCGCGCGCCGCGACTGAACTGCGGAAACCGCGCCTGGATATGTGAAGATCTCATACGTGATCTCGAGGCAATTCTCCTTGGCAAAACGCTTCACGAGATCGCCGTCGATACCCGCGATGCCGCCGTCTTTTTCGAGCGAATACGGGGCGGTGTTGGTGAGCGCGACGGTGAGTTTGCCCGCCGACACGGTTTCGAAAGCATGCTCCGGCTTGCAATCCTGTGCGGACGCGACGCTGGCACCCATGGCCGTGGCAATGGCTGCGGCCGAGATGATCTTACTCCAATTTTTCACTTTGCTCTCCTCTGACATTGATGGTTTTTGATTGCAGGTCAGCCGAGATGGCTGCCCAGCCTACGTTCGGTGTACGAGACCAGCCACCCGAACGGGACGGTGATGGCGAGATAGAACAGGCCCGCCAGGATCAGGACATCGAGGTAGAGGTAGGTGGCCGCACCCACGCGATAGGCGCGCGCCAGAAGTTCGGGGATGGCGATCGTGTATGTAAGGGCCGTCGCCTGGAAGATGAGAATGGCAAAGCCCATCAGCGCGGGTATTGCGAACAGGATTCCCTGGGGGATCACCACGAAGCGCAGGATGTCCCGGCGGGTCATGCCGAGCGCCAAGCCCGCCTCGATCTCACAATGCGGAACCGCGTTCAGACCGGCCCGAAGGATCTCGCTGGTGTAGGCGCCCGTCGTTAGCGCCAACGCAATCACGCCAGAGGTGAAGGCACTTACGGTCATCCCCGAAGCAGGCAATCCATAGTAGACCATCTGCAGGACGACGAGTGCGGGCGCGCCGCGCCCGATCTCGACAAGTACCACCGCGAAATAGCGGACGAGCCTGTTTCCAGAGGAGGAGGCAAGCGCAAGAACGAGACCGATAGGCAATCCGAACAGCAGCGCCAGGCCCGCCAACTGGAGACTGACAAGAACTCCTTGGAAAAGCTGGGGGGACCAGTCCAGCCAGTTGGCCAGCATCTCGCTCATTTCGCTTGCCCCCTTGAGCGCAGCCGCTCGTCCACGGCGCGTGCCAACACGACAACGGGTATCGACAGCGCGATGTAGAGAAGCGCCGCGAAAATGAACGGCATGAAGCTGCCGCCTCCGCCTTGAGCCTGCTGCGATGCGTACATCATCACGTCGCGGACACCGATCGTGGAGGCCACGGTCGTGTCTTTGAGCAGGCTGACAAGAAAGGTCGCCATGGGCGGAACCGAGACGCGCAGGACCTGCGGCGCCAGGATGTAGCGCAGCGTATCCAGGCGCGTCATACCGAGCGCCGTGGACGCCTCCCGCTGGCCCTTCGAGAGGGCCAGGAAGCCACCCCTGTAGATTTCAGCGAGATAGGCCGTTGATACCAGCCCCATACCCAGGATGGCAGCCTGATAGGAACTGAGAACGATCACTCCGCTGCCCAATCCGAAGAAGATAATGAACAGCCAGACGATCGGCGGGATTCCCCGGACAACGTCGATGTATATGCGCGCCGGCATGCTTAGAAGGAGCCACCGGGACCGTCGCATCAGCACCAGCGGCACGGCTGCGATGGCCCCGACTGCGAAAGCGCCGAAGGTCACCAGCAGCGTGGCCGGAACGCCTCTGAGCAGTGAAACCAGCAGGTCGATCATCTGCGATCGACCACGGCACGGAAGAACTGCCGCGTGCGCGGCGACGACGGGTTGCGGATCACGGCATCAGGCGGACCCTGCTCGATGATCTCTCCATTGGCCATGACGATCACGCGGTCGGCGACGTCTGCGGCAAAGGCGATCTCGTGCGTGACGATGATCATTGTCATGCCTTCCTGGGCGAGCTCGCGCATCACGGCCAACACCTCAAGCCCGAGTTCGGGATCCAGGGCGCTCGTGGGTTCGTCGAAGAGCATCACCTTGGGGTCAAGAGCCAGGGCGCGTGCGATCGCGATACGCTGCTGCTGGCCACCCGACAGGCGCGCCGGGTAGGAGTGCGCCTTGTCCGTAAGGTGTACGCGTTCGAGCAATTGGGCGGTGCGCGCGTCCGCCTGCTCCCTGGTGCGCCCCAGAACCCGCATCTGCGGCAGCGAAATGTTGCGCTGCACGGTCATGTGCGGAAACAGGTTGAAGGACTGGAAAACCATCCCGGTGGAACGTCGGAGCCTCAACAGCTCTCCGGCGGACAGATTGCGGTCGACCGAAAACCGGATGGCGCCCACTTCGAGGGTACCGGATGACGGCTGTTCGAGCATGTTGATCGCACGCAGCAGCGTGCTCTTCCCCGCGCCGCTGGGTCCGACGATCGCCACGACCTCGCCGCGCGTAATGTCGAGCGAGACGTTTTTCACGGCGTGATGGCCGCCATAGATCACGTTGATGTTCTTGATGCGGACGATGTTTTCTGCCTCGGGCATGGCTTCTTTGTCCTTGCGCTAACGCCGGTGTCCTACTGGTCAAGCCGCCGCGGTATGTACGGCGGGGACGTTTCTTTCCGGAGTTGGAGCGAGACTCTCGGTGCCTGGGATCGATGCGGGAGAGCCCTTGAGCACCCAGTCCGCGACGATCAGGCCTATCACCGGCGCGAGCTGTATCCCGTAGCCGCCCGCACCGGCCGCAGTGATCAGACCGGGCTCGGACTGATCGACTGGTCCGACATAGGGACGGTGGTCGGCGGTGACAGGGTAGAGGCCTGCCCAGCCCCGGCCGAGCCGGGCGCCCGGCAGATCAGGCACGCGCTCGATCAGCATCTCGGCCAGCATGACCTTGGACCCTTCCTCGCACTGCTCGTTGTAATTGTCCGGATCCTCGGGCGAGGGCGAGCTTACCTTGTGTATCTCGGCGATGAGCTCGCTCGCTTTCTCGTGCCGAAAGTTGAGTCCGGTGCCCTGCCCGTTCACCAGATCCATGACCATCGGCATTGTGTAGGGAAGCGGCGCGTCCAGGTGGATTGTCAGCGCCTCGTGGCGCTCGGGGCGGATGTGAAGCGTCTGTCCAAGCATCTCGGCAACGCGTGGCGCCCAGGCGCCTGCCGCATTCACGACGAAGTCGCAGCCGATCGGACCCTTGCTGGTGTCCAACCGATAGCCACCGGATGTCCGCGCGACACCAAGCAGCTTGCGGAACTGGAAAACCTCGGAGCCGAGCTTCTTCACCTCTTGCGCCAGCAACGTGCACATTTCGTGGGGATCGAGGAAGCCGTCGTCCGGCCCGAAGATGCCGCCTTCGAGCCCATCTGAACTCAAGTGCGGCACGAGCTGCTGGAGCTCGTTCGCCTGGTAGACCCTGGATCTGAAGCCGGCATTGCGCTGGATCTCCACCGAGCGGGCGAACAGTTCCATCTGCTCGGAGGTGCGCGCCAGACGCAGATAGCCGATAGGGCTGAAGCCGAGACCGAGGCGCTCCTGCCACCGGCGGATGCGGTGCACGGATTGCATGCGCAGCTGGATCTCGAACGGATCCGTCAGCTGTGTACCAACGACCCCGACCGAGCGGCCGCTGGATCCTGACGCAATGGATTGTGCGTCGATGACGGTGACGCGAGCGCCCTGTTCCGCGAGCGCGTGCGCAGAGCACATGCCGAGTGTGCCCGCACCGATGACGACGACGTGAGGAGAAGCTGTCATGTGACTTCCATCTGTTGCTGCGTCGTCCCGTGCCGGATGGATCCGGCGCCGGACGCGCTACGTCATTGCTTTGCGATTGCTGCGAGGGCGCCGTCGATTGCGGAAAGGATCTCGCGTGCGTCTTCCTCGGTCATCGAGGTGGAAAGCGCGAAGAGTCCGTAACTCGCCGAAAGCACGCCGCGGTCGAGCAGACCCTTGTGGAACAGGTCGAGCTTCGCGCGTTCGGACGCACCCGGATAGACCGACCGATAGTCCGTGATCGGCAACGCCGTGAAATGGACTTTGAAGAGCGAGCCGAGACCGACGCACTGCCCGTTGAGGCCATGGCGGGCAAGCGAGGCCGTGATGCCGTCGCGAAGCAGGCTGCCGATAGCGTCCAGATGCGCGAAGCTGGCCGGGGTCAACGCGCGCATCGCCGCCAGACCGGCTCGCATCGTCACCGGGTTCGCGGTGAAGGTGCCGCCATGCGGCAATGCAGGCTTGCCTCGCGTTGGATCGAACACCGCCATCACGTCGGCGCGGCCGCCGACGGCGCCGACCGGGAACCCTCCGCCGATGATCTTGCCGAGAGCCGTCAGATCGGGCGTGATGCTCCACAGGCCCTGCGCCCCCGAATAGCCAAGGCGGAGCGAGATCACCTCGTCGAAGATCACCAGCGAGCCGGCGGCATGAGCGATCTCGACCATCGCGTCGAGATAATCCTTCCGCGCGGGAATAAGTCCGGCGCGGTTCGGCATCGGGTCGATCAGAACACCCGCTATCGAGTCTCCATGCGCGTCGAAGACGGCACGCAGCGCCTCCGTATCGTTGAACGGCACCGCGATGACGTCGTCGAGAACTCCCTTCGGCGTGCCTTTCGCGTATGCCGTCGAGGCAGGCATGTCGCCCCAGTTGGCGGGCGAGCTGTCCAGGCTGACTTCCGCGAAGTCGTAGGAGCCATGGTAGGCACCTTCGATCTTGACGATCTTCGGCCGTTCGGTGAACGCCCGAGCCGCCTTGATCGCCATCATGACGCCTTCCGTGCCGGAGTTGGCGAAGCGAACCTGCTCGACCGACGGGAGGCGCTCCACCAACAGTTCAGCAAGATCAAGTTCGCTCTCGGTGGGCGCTCCGAAAGCCGATCCCCGGGGCATCTGGTCCACCACCGCCGCCGTGACGGCGGGATGGCCGTAGCCATGGATCATGGCCGTGAAATTGTTGATGCAGTCGTAGTAGACGTTTCCATCGACGTCCCAGACGCGGCAGCCCTCGCCGCGCTGGGCATAGATCGGAAACGGGTCGATGAAGACCGTTGTCCGGGTGTTCCCTCCCGGCATGACCTTGCGGGCCCGTTCGAACATCTCGCGGGATTTCGACATTGAATCTGGATAGTGGCGCATAATCTTGTAAACCGATGAAGGAGACAGCCTTGGATGGCCGCGGCGAAGAGCGCGACCTCTTTCGATCACCTGGTCATGATCGTGTGGCTCTGCTCGCGCAGGTACTGTGGCAGGAACCACGAGCCGAGACCGCCCTTGCCGCTGACCCCGGTGCCCTTCCAGCCGCAGAATGGCTGCGCGCCTGGCCATGCACCCGTCGTCGCGCCGCTCGCACGGTTGGCGTAGAGAACCCCTGCTTCGGCGGTGTCGAGGAAGTGACGCAACTCTTCCTGGTCGTTGGTAAAGATGCCGGCGGATAGTCCGTAGGCGATGTCGTTGCCCTCTTCGATCGCGGCATCGAGACTATCGAAACCGCGGACGACCACGAAAGGCATGAAGAGTTCGTCGCGGGTCAGCCGGCCCGGACCATCAAGTTCGACGACCGTCGGCAGGACGTAGTTGTCCGCAAAGCCCTGGCCCAGGGCGGCGCCCCCAAAATGCACCTTGCCTTTGCCCTCGACTTCCGACAGTGCGGCCTGGAAAAGGGCGACTGTGGCGTCGCCATAGACAGGGCCCATAAAGGTCTCGGCCTTGCGAGGATCTCCGACCACCAGCTTTGCGGCGAATGCTACCAGCTTCTCGATGAATTCCGCCTTGACCTTCTCGTCGACATACACGACCGAGCATGCGGAGCACTTCTGCCCTTGCAGGCCGAAAGCGGAGCGCGCCACTCCCTGCGCCGCACGGTCGAGATCGGCCTTGCTGGTCACGTAGGCAGGGTTCTTGCCACCCATTTCGGCGATGACGGGCTTCATGTGGGGCAGCGTTGCCATGTGACGGAAGATGCTCATGCCGGTCTTATGGGAGCCCGTGAATGCAACGCCGTCGATGCCGTTGTCGGTGGCAAGAAGGCGCCCCACCTCTCCATCGCCAAGCACGATGTTGAAAACACCTTCGGGCAATCCCGCCTTGCGAAGCGTTTCGGCAATCAGCAGTCCGGTCAGCGCGCAACCCGGCGACGGCTTGTAGACCACCGCATTGCCTGTCAACAGCGCACCCGAGACCATGCCGATCGACAAGGCGAGCGGAAAGTTGAAAGGAGCGATGACCGCGAAGACGCCATAGGGCTTCATGACGCTGGTAGCGGTCTCGTTTTCGACCAACATGTTCATCGGCCGGACGAACCCGTTGTTCGCCTTCATCTCCGATGCGTAGTACTCGACCATGTCGAGGCATTCCTCGGCTTCGCCGACTGCCTCGAGGCGGGACTTTCCGATCTCGTATAGCGCCGCCAAACCAAGGTCATACTTCCGCTCCGCCAGCGCCTCTCGCCAGCGGGCGCCGAATGCAAGGCGATCGTCCAGCGTCGAACGGTTCCAGGCCTTCGCGCCGGCTCGGGCAGCCTGGATCGCCGACTTGACGTCTGACGGGGTTGAAGCCGGGAACTTGCCGAGAGAGATCTTCTTGTCGATCGGGCTCAGGATCTCTTTCCGAGCGCCAGTCGCAAACGGCGTCGACCACTCGCGACCCAGTGTGTTCTTCTCGAAATCCGGGATCATTGCGTCGAGGTGAGCGTGAACCGGGGAAAAATCCACTCCGATGTTCGAGTAGGTCACACGCGGGAGTTCAGCCATTTCAAGTTCCTCCGAAAATCGGTATTTAGTCCGATAATCAGGATTTGGCTTGCGAGTCAATCGAGGGGACCATAAAATGGGGATAATACCGAATTTCGGAATTTGCGAGGACATTTCCGGATTCGGGTACTAACGGAGCCCGATTGATCGAGGGCGTGCGGCCGTTCGGCTATTCTACGGAGACCCCGGGCTCAAGGCGCGGCGGAATAACAAGGGACCGACCTTGCCCCTCATGTCTGTTTTGAACGATAACCTTCTTGCAGTTGCAATTGTCAGATCGGCGTAGGTGCCCTTGAATACGAAGTCGAAGAAGCCGAGCGCCAAGGACAGCCCCCTCGAGCGCTACATCTCGATCATGGAGACGGTCGCGCCGTTCGAGCACGGCCTGACGGCGATCGAACTCGAAACGACGCTTGGATTGCCCAAAACCACGATCAACAGGCTGCTGCATGCCTTGATCGAAAGCGGGATGATCACCGCCGAGAGCGTTCGCAATCGGACATACCGTCTCGGCGATCGCCTGTTGCAGCTGCTACAGATGTCTCCGGACAGCGGCTGGCTGACGACGCTCGCGCAGCGACCGCTTCAGGATTTGGCCGACCGCACCGGCCAGTCGGCGTTCCTGTCGAAGTTCGACGGTACCGAAGTGCGCTCGGTCACCTGCGTCGCGCCCGACACTCCGGTCCGGACCTATGTCATGCCGGGCATGGCCATGCCTGTAAATGCGACCGCTTCGGCCAAGGCGATCCTTGCGTTTCATCCGCAGGAGACCGTGAAGAGGATCCTGGCGACGGAGCTGCGCAGCTATACCGATCGGACGAAAACGAAGATCGCGGAGTTGACCAGGGAATTGGCCGAGGTTCGGGAGCAGGGTTACGCCATGGACCTGGCCGAGCATGTTCCGGGCCTTGGCTCGATCGCATTTCCGATAAGGCCGACGAGCGGTGAGGTGATATACGCGGTGGGACTTACGGGGCCCTACGGTCAGATCATAGAGCAAAACTTCAAGCAGCATTGCGCGGCGCTCGCGGAGGCCGCCCAGCGCATGGCGAAGCTGGCGCAGATGCACGCCTACAACGGATCGGCTATGGCCGCAAAGAATGCCGCAGCGGATCAGCGACAGGGCGGTGCGTGAGAGGCCGGTCACTTGCGCGAAGAAACGTCGCGCTTTGACCGAGAATGTAGTTTCGCGATCTCCGTCTCGACGGCGGCGAATGTCCGGCCACCCCTCCGATCCGCGACCTTGATCTTCCGTCGACAAGATCATGGGTGGGAACATGCTCTCCTATCTCAAGCGACTTGGACGCTAATTCCCTCCATGGCAGCGCCCTAACGCAGCACTGCCCGCAGCTCAGCTTGAAGTGCACGCAACGGCTCCAAGTAGAGCGCAACGAGATTGCTGACACTCACATGTGTCGCCGCAACGCCGACGTTCACGGCTGCGATCACCGTCCCGCGCACGGTCATCAACGGCACGGCGATCGAGCGCAATCCGAGCTCGACCTCCTGATCGATCAACGCGAACCCTTGCGTCCGCACCCGCCCTAACTCCGCAAGGATGGTGTCGGGGTCGGTCAAGGTATGAGCAGTCCGCGCCGGCAGGGCATGGGAAGATAGAAGATGTGCAGCGCGTTCCGGAGGCATGGCTGCCAGGAGCACGCGCCCCATGGAAGTGCAGTATGCCGGAAGCCGCGAGCCGGGCATCAGCGCGATCGACATCACCTTTCGCTGCGCCGCGCGCGCGACATAGACGACGTCGGTGCCGTCTAGAATCGAGACGGACGAGCTTTCGCCGAGCCGCTCCGAAAGGCCATCCAGCAAAGGCTGCACCAGATGCGGCAGCGGCATGGTTGCCAGACAGGCTGTCCCGAGCCTCAACACGCGCGGCGTGAGCGTGAAGAACTTTCCGTCGTAGTCTGCGTAGCCGAGATGGGAAAGCGTAAGGAGACAGCGTCTGGCTGTCGCCCTGTCGAGACCGGATGCAGTCGCGACGTCCGTGATCGACTGCCGTGGCCGTTCCACCGTGAACGTCTCTATGACAGACAATCCCTTGGCCAAGCCACCCATCGTGTCCCGTTCGGAAATGGGCATCCATTCACCTTGTGCGATATGTCAACAAACGAATGATATCGCACAAGCCGGCTTGCCGAAAGATCTCGTCTGCCGATACGTGTGGCGGCGAAATCGATCTTGGTGCCGGGAAAGGCTGGTTACGTGGACAAGACAATCGCGAGCCTCGCGGAAGCAGTGGCAATCGTCGAAGACGGCATGACCGTCATGATCGGCGGCTTCGGCGGCGCAGGTGCTCCGATAGAGCTGATCCACGCCCTGATTGACCGTTTTCGCGCTACCGGCGCCCCGAAAAACCTTACGATCGTCAACAACAATGCAGGGAACGGTCGGATCGGCATCGCCGCCATGATCGACAATGGCATGGTTGCCAAGATGATCTGCTCGTTCCCGCGCTCGTCCGATCCGCGGGCATTCACCGAGCGGTACCTTGCCGGGAAAATCGCGCTCGAACTGGTTCCACAGGGGACCTTGGCCGAACGAATCCGCGCCGGTGGCGCGGGTATTCCGGCTTTCTACACGCCGACGAGCTACGGGACCGATCTCGCGGCCGGCAAGCCTGTGGCCGAGTTCGACGGGCGCCACTACGTGCAGGAACGTTGGCTGAAGGCGGATGTGGCCCTCATCAAGGCGGAACTTGCCGACCCTCATGGTAACCTCACCTACAGGAAGGCGGCACGCAACTTCTCGCCGCTGATGGCGATGGCCGCACGCACGACCGTCGTTCAGGCGCGCCGGATCGTCCAGCCCGGTGCGATTGATCCTGAGCTGGTCGTGACGCCCGGGATCTTCGTGGACCAGGTGATCGAGGTCTCGAACCCGATGCAGGAAGAGACGCTTATCCGCCAAGGGGTCGCATACGCATGACAGTCAAGCTGACCAACGCGCAGATTGCATGGCGCGCCGCGCAGGACATTGAGGACGGCGCTTATGTGAACCTCGGCATAGGCTTTCCCGAGATGGTGGCGAGCTTTCAGCCGCCTGGGCGCCGGGCGATCTTCCACACCGAAAACGGCATCCTCAATTTTGGCGAAGCCCCGGCGGCAGGCGACGAGGACTGGGATCTGATCAATGCGGGCAAGAAGGCGGTCACGCTCAATCCGGGCGCTTCGTTCTTCCACCATGCCGACAGCTTCGCGATGGTGCGTGGCGAACATCTCGACGTTGCCATTCTCGGCGCCTACGAGGTGGCCGAGACCGGTGACCTTGCGAACTGGAGCACAGGACCCAAGGGCATACCAGCGGTCGGTGGTGCGATGGATCTGGTGCACGGAGCAAAACGCGTGGCCGTCATCACCGATCACGTCACCAAGGACGGTCGTCCGAAACTGGTGAAAGCCTGCAGCCTTCCCCTGACCGGCGTGCGCTGCGTGACGAGGGTCTACACGAGCCTTGCGGTCATAGACATCATCGATTGTCGTTTCGTGCTGCGCGAGAAGCTGCTTGCGATGAGCTTCGATGAATTGAAGGCGCTGACCGGCGCAGAGCTTAAGGTCGATGGCGAAATCAAATCCTTGACGGCACCGGAGCTCTGAATGACCGAGGCCTTCATCTGCGACTACATCCGCACCCCGATCGGCAGGGTTGGCGGTTCGCTGTCCTCGGTCCGGACCGACGATCTCGGCGCGGTGCCGCTGCGAGCGCTGCGGCACCGCAATCCAGGCCTGGACTGGTCCGCGGTGGATGAGGTCATCTTTGGCTGCGCCAACCAGGCAGGCGAGGACAACCGCAATGTCGCGCGCATGTCATCGCTGTTGGCGGGACTGCCGATCGAAGTCCCCGGCAGCACGGTCAACCGCCTGTGCGGTTCTGGAATGGACGCCGTGGGCATCGCTGCACGGGCCATCAAGGCCGGCGAAGCCGACCTGATCATCGCCGGTGGCGTCGAATCCATGAGCCGCGCGCCGTTCGTGCTTCCGAAGGCGGGCGAGGCGTTTTCGCGCAATGCCGAGATTTACGACACCACGATCGGTTGGCGCTTCGTCAATCCATTGATGAAGAAGCAGTATGGCGTCGATTCGATGCCGGAGACGGGCGAAAACATTGCGGAAGCCTTCAAGGTCAGCCGCGCCGATCAGGATAGCTTCGCCGCACGCAGCCAGGCCAGGACCGCCGCCGCTCAGGAAAATGGCCGGCTGGCGCTGGAGATCACTCCGGTGACCGTACCCCAGCGCAAAGGCGATGCTATCGTGGTCGATCGCGACGAACATCCACGCACCGGAACGACAACCGAGTCGCTCGCCAAGCTTCCAGCGCCGTTCAAAAAGGAAGGTGGCACCGTCACAGCGGGCAACGCTTCTGGCGTGAACGACGGAGCGGCAGCGCTGATCATCGCGTCCGAAGCCTCCGTCAAGGCATTCGGGCTCACACCGATCGCCCGGATTCTGGGCGTCGCGACGGCCGGGGTTGCCCCACGGATCATGGGGATCGGCCCGGCTCCGGCGACACGCAAGCTTTGCGCGCGCCTCGGCATCGCGCCTTCGGACTTCGATATCATCGAGCTGAATGAAGCATTTGCCTCCCAAAGCATCGCCGTGCTCCGCGAACTCGGGATCCCCGAGGACGCGGAGCATGTGAACCCGAACGGCGGAGCGATCGCGCTCGGGCACCCGCTTGGGATGTCGGGCATTCGCATCACCGGCACTGCCGCGCTCGAGTTGCGGTCCCGAAAAGCACGACTGGCCCTGGCCACGATGTGCATCGGTGTCGGACAGGGTATCGCGATCGCTCTGGGCAGTGCGTAGCGGAGATGGTGCGACAGTCCGAGTCAGGCGGATTGCATCGATCCGCAGCAAAGCAGCCACGGGTATGGATCGGTTGACGTTTGTCAGCTTGTCGATTCGCTAACAGACCAGAGCTATGGCGAGCCGACAAAGATCGTGCCCTGGCTCGCCAAGTCATGGGAGATATCAATGACCTACGGGCAAAAAAGAAGCGCCGCACTGGGCGGCGCTTTCTTCTAATTGCTTGATTCCCCAAGGAGGAAACTGGAGCGGGTGAAGCGATTCGAACGCTCGACCCCAACCTTGGCAAGGTTGTGCTCTACCCCTGAGCTACACCCGCTCGCGCGGCTTTGGGCCGCAAGCCGGGCCTATATGGCTGAAGAGCGCGGCGATTGCAACAGGGAAATCGCAGGCTTTTTTCAATGCGCCGGACGAGGCCGGCGGGCCGCCGGCGGGAGGCGGAAGGATTCGGCGCCGCGTCGCGCGGCGGTCTTGTCTCGACCATGTCATTGGCCGTAAACGGCATGGCTGGAAACCAGCCGAAGACGAGAACCCCATGCCCAGGACCGAAGCCGAGCTCTTTGCCTTTCTTGCCGAACTCGGCATCGCCGTTTCGACGAAACGCCATCCGCCGCTCTATACGGTCGCCGATTCGCAGGCGCTGCGCGGCGAAATCGCCGGCGGCCACACCAAGAACCTGTTCCTGAAGGACAAGAAGGACGCCTTCTTCCTGGTCACGGTCGGCGAGGACGCTGTCGTCGACCTGAAGCAGATCCATCATGTGATCGGCGCCGCCGGCCGCGTTTCCTTCGGCAAGCCGGAGATGCTGATGGAGCTTCTGGGGGTCGCGCCGGGCGCAGTCACGGTGTTTGGCCTGATCAACGACACGCAGCACAGGGTCAAGGTCGTGCTCGACGAGGCGCTGATGCGGCATGCGGTGATCAACGCGCATCCGCTGACCAATGAGGCGACGACGTCGATCGCATCGGGCGACCTCGTCAGATTCGTCGAGGCAACCGGGCACGATGCTGCTATCTTGAAAGTCTCGGCATGATCGCCACATGGATGGCGAAACCGGTTTCCAACCAAGGACAGTGCGCCGATCCGCTGGCGCCACCGAAAGGGCGACGACATGAGTGACAACAATCCGTTTGGCGGCTCCTTTGGCAATAGCGGCGGCCAGTATGCCACGACGGTGCAGTATGGCGGCGGCGCGGAACCGCAGAAACCTGCGGCCGGCGCCGCCCCCGCCGGCGACGTCATCAAGGATACGACCACCGCGGCCTTTGCCGCCGATGTCATCCAGGAATCGCGCCGCCAGCCGGTGCTGGTGGATTTCTGGGCGCCGTGGTGCGGGCCGTGCAAGCAGCTGACGCCGCAACTGGAAAAGGCGGTCCGTGCCGCCGGCGGCAAGGTCAAGCTGGTCAAGATGAACATCGACGACCATCCCTCGATCGCCGGCCAGCTCGGCATCCAGTCCATTCCCGCGGTCATCGCCTTCAAGGACGGCCAGCCGGTCGACGGCTTCATGGGCGCCATCCCCGAGAGCCAGATCACCCAGTTCATCGACAAGGTCGGCGGCAAGGGCAATGGTGCGGCTGATGTAACCGAGGTGCTGGCGGCGGCGGCCGAGGCGCGCGCTGCCGGCGACGTGCAGACGGCGGCCGACATCTATGACGCCGTGCTCGAGCAGGCGCCGGAGACGATCGAGGCGATAGCGGGGCTAGGCGAATTGCTGTTCGAGGCCGGTGATACCGAAGGCGCCGAGGCGATGCTGGCGCGGGCGCCGCAGGCCAAGGCCGATGCGCCGCCGCTGACCGCGCTGCGCGCCAGGATGACCTTGGCCGCGCAAGCGTCCGAACTCGGCAACCCGGCGGAGTTCGAGCGCCGGCTGGCTGAGAATCCCGGCGACCATCAGGCCCGCTTCGATCTGGCCATGGTCCAGAACGCCAGGGGCGAGCGCGATGCGGCCGCCGACAATCTCCTGGCCATCATCAAGGCTGACCGCGGCTGGAACGAGGACGGCGCCAAGGCGCAATTGCTGCGCTTCTTCGAGGCCTGGGGCATGACCGACGAGGCGACGCTTGCCGCGCGGCGCAAATTGTCGTCGCTGCTGTTTTCCTGAGCCGGCGCGGCCGAATGGTCGCGCGGGGCTTGCACCCGGCGCCGGCCGCGCCAGATAGGACGAATCCGGCCCGCCTTTCCCTCGGGAAGCCAACAACCCCGGGCAGCGACAGGCGGATCGCGGCATGGAGGCGCTTCCCAGGCGAAGCGATCGGAGGAACGAGGTGCAAGCGGGAAACGCTCACTACCGGCTCGCCAGGGATCTGCCGTCGACCATCCCGGTCTTTCCGCTCGAGGGCGCGCTTCTGCTGCCGGGCGGCCGCATGCCGCTCAACATCTTCGAGCCGCGCTACCTGCAGATGGTCGACGAGGCGATCGCCGGCTCACGGCTGATCGGCGTCATCCAGCCCAGCCTCGACGGCGCCTTGCGCGACGATGGCGAGCCGGAACTCTGCAATGTCGGCTGCGCCGGCCGCATCATAGCGCTTTCCGAGACCGGCGACGGCCGCTACCTGATTTCGCTGCAGGGTGTGTGCCGGTTCCGTGTCACCCATGAGCTGACGGTCAAGACGCCGTTCCGCCAAGGCAAGATCGCCCCCTTTCTCGCCGATCTCGACGACGACCAGGCGGCCGCCGAGGTCGACCGGCCGGCGCTGCTGCGGGCGTTCCGCTCCTATCTTCAGGCCAACGACCTGGAGGCCGACTGGGAAAGCGTCAGCCGGGCCGAAAACGCCATGCTGGTCAACGCGCTGTCGATGATGGCGCCCTATGGACCGGCCGAGAAGCAGGCGCTGCTCGAAGCGGCCGATCTCAAGACCCGCGCCGAAACGCTGATCGCCATCACCGAAATGGCGCTGGCGCGCGAGAACGAGGATTTTGGCTCGAGCCTGCAGTAGGATGTTGAGAGAGGGCACGATGGCGGCGGATGGGCGTGACGGAAAGAGAGCGAATGTCGACCCCAGGATGCTGGAGCTGCTGGCTTGCCCGCTGACCAAGGGACCGCTGGCCTGGGATCCCGAGCGCGGCGAACTGATCTCGCGGGTCGCCAAGCTCGCCTATCCCGTGCGCGACGGCATCCCGATCATGCTGCCTTCGGAGGCACGGAGCATCTCGGCGGAAGACGTGCTGCCGCCGCGGCTGGGCGGACCGGCCGGCTCGACGTGAAAGTTATCGGGCGGCGTTCTACGGCGCCCCCTCTGCCCTGCCGGGCATCTCCCCCTCAAGGGGGGAGATCGAATGTCATCTCCGCCTTCGCCAATCTCCATTGTTGCAGGAATGGGCGGAGCGTTGAAACTGCCAATCTCCCCACTTGTGGGGGCGAGGAGTGGTCCATGAAGTGGACGCAAAGCCAATTGCTTGGCTTTGCGAACGAGGAGCGCCCGAAGCGACAGCGAAGGGCCGGGTCCGGCAGGCCAGAGGGGGGCTCGCCCGCCAGCGTCAAGTTTCGCACCGCTGCGGTGCGGAGACGTCGCGGCATGAATCCTCGCGCCGCGTCGCTTCGCTCCTTGCTCCGCCCGTGGATGACGAAGGCACTGATGTGCCTACTGAAAATTGCGGCCCCTGGGCATGACGCTTTCCGCTTCTTCCGACAGTGTTGCCAAATCCTGCCCGGCCGGTGGGTTCCGCATCGCGGGCCGGCCGGGACGATCCGGATCCTCCCTCGAGGCGTGCCCCTGAGAACCGGCGCCCGGCAAACTGGCCTGGTCGACCTTCTCCAGCAGCACCGTCAGCCAAGGCGTCAGATCCTCGATCTTCTCGGCGACGATGTGGACGACATCCGATTCCGACTGCAATTTGCCGGTGACCTTGACGAAGCGCGCGCCCATGACGATGGGACGGAAGCGGTCGAAGGTCCGCTGCCAGAAAATGACGTTGGCGACGGCTTCGTCATCCTCCAGCGTCAGGAAGACCGCATTGCCCTTGCCGGGGCGCTGCCGCACCAGAACGAGCCCGGCGACCGAGACGCGCCGTCCGTCCCGCACCGAGCACAGCCTGGCATTGGGCGTGACGCCGGCCCGGTCGAGCCGCTCGCGCAGGAAGGCGACCGGGTGCGCCTTCAAGGACAGGCCGAGCGAGCGGTAATCGTGGATGACATGCTCGCCGAGCGGCATTTTCGGCAGCTTCGTCTCCGGCTCCAGCTCGCGTAGCCGCAGCGCCGGCTGATCGAAAAGCGGCAGCTTTTCGGCGGCATTCTTGCCGTCGAGGGCGCGCACCGCCCAAAGTGCGGCGCGGCGGTCGAGGCCGAGCGAGCGGAAGGCATCGGCCTGCGCCAGTCTTTCGATCTCGGCGACATCGAGGCCGGAGCGCAGCCAGACATCCCGCACGGATGCGTAGCCTGAACCGCGCCGCTCGACGAAGGCGTCCATGCGCTCCTTGGAAAGTCCCTTGATCTGCCTGAAGCCGAGCCGCACCGCGTGCTGCGTCGCGATGACGCCGCGCATGTCGGCATGGCGCGGCAGGATGCGGGCCGGGTCGAAAGTCGCCTGTTCCAGCGTGCAGTCCCAGACGGAGAAATTGACGTCGACCTCGCGGATGTCGACGCCATGATCGCGTGCATCACGAACAAGCTGGGCCGGCTGGTAAAACCCCATGGGCTGTGAATTCAGGATCGCGGCGCAGAACACGTCGGGATAGAAGGTCTTGAACCAGCAGGAGGCATAGACCAGCAGCGCGAAGGAGGCGGCATGGCTTTCGGGAAAGCCGTATTCGCCAAAACCCTCGATCTGCTTGAAACAGCGTTCGGCGAAATCCCGGGTGTAGCCCTTGCCGACCATGCCGTCGATCATGCGCCGGCGGTAATTGCCGATCGTGCCGGTGCGCTTGAAGGTGGCCATGGCGCGGCGCAACTCGTCGGCCTCGCCAGGCTTGAAGCCACCGGCCACGATGGCGATGTTCATCGCCTGTTCCTGGAACAGAGGAACGCCCAGCGTCTTGTGGAGGATCGCCTCCAGCTCCGGTTTCTGATACTCGGGCTGCTCCTTGCCTTGCCGGCGGCGCAGATAGGGGTGGACCATGTCGCCCTGGATCGGGCCGGGCCGCACGATCGCCACCTCGATGACAAGGTCATAGAATTCTTTTGGCTTGAGACGCGGCAGCATCGACATCTGCGCGCGCGATTCGATCTGGAAGACGCCGATCGTGTCGGCGCGACCGATCATCTTATAGACCGGCTTCGCCTCTTCCGGCAGGGTGGCAAGGACATAGGGCTGCCCGTAAGGGTCTCGCGCCTGCGGATAATGGTCCGTCAGCAGAGTGAAGGCGCGTTTGAGACAAGTCAGCATGCCGAGCGCCAGCACGTCGACCTTGAGGATCTTGACCGCGTCGAGATCGTCCTTGTCCCATTCGACCATCTTGCGTTCCTCCATCGCCGTCTTGACGATGGGCACGATCTCGTCGAGCCGGTCCCTGGTGATGACGAAGCCGCCGACATGCTGGGAGAGGTGACGGGGAAAGCCCATGATCTCGTTGGCACGCTCCATCACGTGCCGCGATATGGGGTCGGCGCGATCGAGGCCGCCGGCCCGGGCTTCCTTCTCGCCGAGCTCGGAGGTCGACCAGCCCCAGATCGAGCCGGAGAGCGATGCCCTGACATCCTCGGACAGGCCCATCGCCTTCGACACTTCGCGCAGCGCCGAGCGGCCGCGATAGCTGATGACGGCGGCGGCCAGCGCGGTGCGCTTGGAACTGTATTTCTCGTAGATATATTGGATGACCGTCTCGCGCTTCTCATGCTCGAAATCGACGTCGATGTCGGGCGGTTCGTTCCTCTCCTCGGAAATGAAGCGTTCGAACAGCGTGTCGATTCGCTCCGGCCCGACCTCGGTGATGCCGAGGCAGAAGCAGACGACCGAATTGGCGGCCGAACCGCGCCCCTGGCAGAGAATATCCTGGCTGCGGGCGAATTTGACGATGTCGTGGACGGTCAGGAAATAACGGGCATAGTTCAGGCGCTCAATAAGGGCGAGCTCTTCCTCGATGCGCCTCGTCACCGATTGCGGCACGCCCGAGGGATAGCGCCTGGCCGCCCCCTCCCGCGCCAACCTTTCCAGCTCCGCCTGCGGGCCGAGCCCTGATTGCGTCGGCTCGTCGGGGTAATTGTACTGAAGGTCGCTGAGCGAGAAGGTCAGCTCCTGCGCGAAGCGCAGCGTTTCGGCCAGTGCCTCCGGGTGCCTGCGGAACAGGCGCGCCATCTCCAGCGGCGGTTTCAGATGGCGCTCGGCATTCGCCGTGAGTTCCAGCCCGACCTCCGAAACGGGAATGTTGAGACGGATCGCGGTCAGCACGTCCTGCAGCGGGCGGCGTTCGGCCGTGTGGTAGAGGACGTCGTTGGTCGCCATCAAGGGCAGGCCGGCCAGATCCGCCATCGCCGCCGCCTGCTCGATCCTGAAGCGGTCGTTTCCCGCGTAGTCGGGCGAGACACCGAGCCGCAGGGCCCCGCCGAAATGGTCCTTGAGCTGGCGAAGCAGGGCAAGGCTGTCTTGCGCGCCTGTCGCCAGAGCGGGCAGGACCGCCAGCGACATCAGTTCGCCCCATTCGAGAAGGTCGTCGCGCCGCAGAAGGGTCGCGCCCTTTTCGTTCTCCTCGCGCAGATTGGCTTGCGTGAGCATGCGGCACAGATGTCCCCAGCCCTTGCGGTTCCGCGGATAGGCGAGAATATCAGGCGTGCCGTCGCAAAAAACCAGCCGGCTGCCGGGGTGGTAGGCAAGCGTCTCGACCTTGGCCTGCTGCCAGGCGCGCACCACGCCCGCCACCGTGTTGCGGTCGGCGAGCCCGATCGCGGAGAACCCCATGAGCTTGGCCGCGACCACCAGCTCCTCCGGCTTGGAGGCGCCGCGCAGGAACGAGAAATTCGACTGGATGCCGAATTCCGCATAGGGAATGGCGGTCAGCGCGTTCATGCGAAGACCCCGTGCAGGAACCAGCGCGGCGGGATTTCAGAGCCGCCATAGAGACCTTGCCGGTAGAGCCAGTAGCGGCGGCCGTCGGCATCCTCGATGCGGAAATAGTCGCGTGTCGACGCCGCTTCGTCGCTCGAAAATTCACGCCACCATTCCGGCGCGATGCGTTCAGGGCCTTCGGCGCGGGCGACCCTGTAGAGCGCACGCCGCCAGCGGAAATTCAGCGGCGGTCCCTCGGGCATTTCGGTGGCCGGCACCTCAATCGGCTCGGGCGAGCGGAAAAGCCGGATCGGCCGCTCCGGCGGGAAGATGGTCATCGGCGCCTGCATCCTGTCCGGTTTCTTCGGCGGCGTGATGCGGCGCGGGGTTTCCGTGAAGGGGATGGTGGCGACGGCACGCTCGGGCAGATGGCTTTCCACGACGACCGGCTTGAGAACCGCGCCCTCGCCGAGCCGGGCGCGGATGCGGTCGGCGAACAGCGCGATATCGGCGCCGTCGTCGGTCGTTTTGCCTGTCAGGTCGGCCTGCGGCATGTCGAAGGCCGCCGCCGCCAGCACCGAAAGCCGCACCAGGTCGAAGCCATAGCCGGCATCGATATGCTGCTCGAGGGCGGCCAGCCGCTCATGGAACAATTTCTGGATCAGCCGGGGTTCGCGCATCGGTCGCGACGTGCCGAGCGCGATGCGGCTGACGGCGCCGTCGACGCGGAACAAGAGCAGCGCCAGGCTTCTCGCGCCTTCGCCGCGCCGCTCGAGGTCGATCTTCAGGGTCGTCGCCAGCATGCCCACCAGCCGTTCTATGTCCTCTGTCAGCGTGACGGGCTCGGCCAAATGGCGTTCGACCGAAAGCGGCGCGACGGGCAGGCGCGGCGACACCGCCTCGTCGAGACGGCCGAGCGCCTGGTCGAGGCGCAAGAGCAGGGAGGCACCGAAGCGGCGGGCGAGCGGCGCGCGCGGCGCGGCCATCACCGCGCCCGCCGTGCGCAGGCCAACACTTTCCAGGCTGGCGCGGGTTTCCGGCGCGATGCGTAGCGCCGCCAGCGGCAAGGGCGCCAGGAGCGCTTCCTCCTCGCCGCCGGCAACGATGCGGTCGCCGCAGAACCGCGCCGCCGCCCAGGCGGCGCCGGGTGTCGCGGCAAGGCCGGCACGGACGTCGAAGCCCTGATGGAAGAAGCGCGACAGGATCTCGTCCAGCATGGCGCGTTCGCCGCCGAAAAGATGGGTGCAGCCGGTGACGTCGAGGAACAGGCCGTCGGTCCCGTCGAGCGCCACCAGCGGGGTATAGCGGTCGCACCAGTCCGCAAGGCCTTCGAGCAGGCGCCGGTCGGCTTCGGCATCGGCCTCCATTATGTCGATCGACGGATGCATGGCGCGCGCATCGGCGATGCCCATGCCGGGCTTCAGATGCAGCGCCTCAGCCCGCTCGTCGAGGGCTAAGATGCGCTGCGCGTTGCTGTCGCGATGGCTGATCACCAGCGGCCGGTGATCCGATGGCCGGGAACGCCAGGACCGCCCCAGGCGCTGCCGCAGGATCCGTTCGGCCGCGAGATAGGGAAACCACAGGGACAGGATTCTTTGCTCGTTCTTCCCCAATCCGTCTTTCATCGAATATGCGTTCATCGGGGTTCCACTCCAATATGAATTGTCCTGGCAGGGCCGTGCGGCTCTTGCCGATGCTGATGGTGAAGGCGGGGCGGCCGATCGAGCCGGCAAGCGGCCCGGCGACCGTGTCGCGCGGCCCTGCCGGCGCCGGCGAGACGATGAGGCGGACGGGCGCCGCCGTCGGTTCGGGTTCGGCCGCCTGCCGCAGCAGGAAGACCGGCCGGCCGGCGCTCTGCGCGCGGGCGTGCAGCCGGCGCGTCGCGGTCAGGTCCAGCCGCTGCGGATTGCCGCGGACTTCAAGGATGACGGCGGCGAGCGCCGTCATGCGGGCCGCCTCCTCGGCGACCCACAGCGCATCGGCGAGCCTTGGCGCCTCGGAAAACAGCAATTGCTCCGGCTCGATGCCGAAGGCGGCGTGAAGGCCCCGGGCATAGGGAAAGCCCGCCTCGCGAAAAACCTCCTGGGTGCCGATCCACAGCACCGGCAATCGCGGCCCTTGCTTGAGGATCAGGCTGGGCTTGAGGATCAGGCTGGCGAGCGACAGGGCGAAGCCGGCGACCGCTCCGGCATCGCGGGTCTCGACGCCATGGATTTCGCTCAAGGCCGCTTTCGGCAGGCCGCCGCCCAAATCGCCGCCCCAATCGCCACCGAGGGCGGCATCGAGCCGGCCGATGCCGGTGCGCAGGAAAGCATCCGGCCTGGCCACGGCGATGCCGCGCCGGACCACGGTGCGGTCCGCGGCGGCCATGCCGGCGTCGGAAACCGCGCCGGCCGGCGCCTGCAGGCGCTCGGGCAGCGTTCCTTCGATCTTCGCGATCTGGCGGCGCAGGGCAAAAACAGTCTCCCGCGCCACGGCGCTCATCGCCATGACGGTCAGTGTCCACTCACAATTGTTCCTGTTATGTTCTTATAGATTCCAGAGGCGACCCAAAGAGTCAAGCAGACTCATGGGGAATTTATTCCTCTCCGATAAGAGGGCCAACATTGGTCGGACAGCCGGCCGCGCCTCAAGCCATGCGAAACGGCTCCCGGTGCCGTAAGCAATCCTGGGGTTGGCCGCCGCGTCATTTGCCGATTGTGGCCCAAAAGCCTATATGCCGGGATCAAAGGACAAAGCATGGCCCGCATCTACAAGACCCGCATTTGGCACGACCAGCTTTCGCCGTCGATGGACGAGATCGAGTTCCTGGCGCTGGAGGCCTACGCCCATCTGCCCGAGGATTTTCGCAAGCTGACCGGCGAGATCGTCATCCAGATCGCCGAGTTCCCGACCGACGAGATCATGGACGACCTGTCGCTGGAAACGCCCTTCGACCTGCTCGGCCTATTCGAGGGACGCGGCATTGCCGAGCGCTGGAACCCGCAGACCGGCGAAGGCCCGAACCGCATCACGCTCTATCGCCGCGCCATCCTCGACTACTGGGCCGAGAACGAGGAGACTTTGGGCGACATCGTCACCCATGTGCTGATCCACGAGATCGGCCACCATTTCGGCCTGTCGGACGACGATATGGAGAAGATCGAAGAGGCAGCCGAGTGACCGGTTCTACGTCAGGCCGTCATTTCACAATGAGTGTGATGAAATGTTTTAATACGTTCTGCACAGTCTGCTCCCCGGTATGTCCTGCCACTGCCCATTGCGCAAAATGTCCATCAATGTACATGCGTGCGAGCCCGTAGACGAGCGCCCTCGCGGCTATCTGGGTCTCTGCCATGTCGTCCGACCGGAGCATGTTTCGCCGCTGTGCTTCTGCCATTGACGCTTCCATCAGCGAACGCACCGCTTCATTATCGTGACGCAGCGACTCCGAAGCATCCCAATCAATAAGATTGCGTGTCGAGATGATCTGGAAGTGGGTGGGGTTTCGAATTGCCCAGCGCAAATAGGCGATTCCAACAGCGGCAAAGCGTTCGATCGGATCGTCCGTCGCAACCTTCTCGACCGCATTCGTGATCTCCGAGCGGAATCGGCTCATTGCCTGCTCCGCGACAGCCGTCATCAACGCGGTCTTGTTGCTGAAGTGACGGAATGGCGCGCCGGGGGAAACCCCGGCACGTTTTGCGGCTTCGCGCACGCTCACATTGTCGGGGCCGCCTTCCTCGACCAGTTGAACCGCGGCATCGATCAGGACCTCCCGCAAATTGCCATGGTGGTAACCAGTGCGATGAGGCGCCTTGGCTTTTGCCATCTCTTTCCCTTCGTTCCGTGGAGCAGCTTCCCGCCTCTGTAGCATGATTCCGCGATTTATGTAATCGCCGTTTACAATCCCGGCCAGAGGATGTAAGCAGTGATTACTGATGGGATCGGAACAGGCCTACGGTCTTCGCGGCTCCCGAACTCCCAGCTGAGGAGACGAACATGCTCGCCAGAACAGCCCCACCCCGCCCGCAATCGGTCATTTCGCATCAGAGTCCAGCCGAAGAACTTCAGCAGGAGAATTTCGCGATTGTTCAGTCGAGCGCGACTGTGCCCAGCCTCACGCTTTATCGGCTTGCCGCCGTCGCCGGGATGGGAAGCGCGCTTATTCTTCTGGTCAACGCGGCTAAACGCAGCTCGCTCATCGCGACCACCGATCTGACGCAACTTCTCGCACCAGTCGCCGAGATATTGGCACTTGGCCTCGTCGTAGGCCTGTTTCTTGCGTTTGGCCGGCGCGCGGGGCTGTTCGGCACTATCGCGTTTGTCATCAACTTCGTTGCGTTGGCAAGTTTGGTAGGCGTGGAAGCAGTGATCAATCTGGTATTTTCGAAGCTTCCGCTCACAACCATCGTCGAGCTGCGAGCCGGACCGCTCGGTCTGGCTCTGGTCGCCAGTTCGGTTCTTTTTCTGGTTGGAACGCTCGCGTTTGTAATCTCTCTCGCCGTTGCAAGAGGCGTGCCGCGCATTCCTCTCGCTCTTTATCTCATTGGCGCGGTGCCGATCGCGCTTCGTGCGTTCGTTCCGGAGCTGGCTCTTGACCTGGGCTTGGCGATGCTTGCGGCATCGATCGCCTGGCTGGCGGCGTGGCTGTGGATGCGAGGGGCTACCAGTCGCTGAGCTTGGTGTCCGGCCCGTATTCCTGGCCCTCGACATCCTTCACCACGGCCTGGCCGCAGCGCATGGTCTTGGTCTTCTTGTCGTAGGCGTAGGTGGGGGAGCCGAACAGGTGCCAGCCCTTGTTCAGCGCCGCCGTCACCTTGTGACAGAAGCTGGCGTCGTCCGGAGCGGTGAGAAAGCGGTAGAGTTTCATCATTCAATTCCTGTCGTCAGTCCATCGCCCGCGATCGGCAATCCAACACGGCACATCATGCGCCGACGGCCGCCGCCTTCGCCAGCAGTTTTTCGGCCTGCGCAAGGTGCAGCCGTTCGACCATCCTTCCCTCCAGCGCAATCACGTTCTTGCCGGCATTTTCCGGAAGCGCAAAGGCCTCCTTCACCGCGCGGGCCTTGGCCACCGCCTCCGCCGATGGCGCAAAGGCACGGTTCGCCGCCTCGATCTGGGCGGGATGGATGAGCGTCTTACCGTCGAAGCCCATGGCGGCCGCTTCCGTGCATTCGCGGCTGAAAGCATCGAGCGCGCGAAAATCGTTGAAGACGCCGTCGACGATATCGAGATCGCCGGCACGCGCCGCCAGCACCATCTGCATCAGCCACGGCAGGAGATAACGCCGGTCCGACGTCGCCATAATGCCGGTGTCCTTGGTCAGGTCATTCGTTCCGGCAACGAAACAATCAAGCCGCGAGGCAGGATCGCGGCCAAGTTCGGCGATGGCGCCGACATTGAGCACGGCCTTCGGCGTCTCGATCATCGCCCATAGTTTCACGCTGTCGGGGGCGGAATTGTCGTCGAGCACGTCACCCGCCTCGAGCACGTCGCGGGGCGTGTCGACCTTGGCCAGCAGGATGCCGTCCGGCTCCGCCTTGGCCGCCGCCAGCAGGTCGGCGCCGCCCCATTCGCTCGAGAGCGCATTGATGCGCACCACCATCTCGCAGCGCCGGCCACTATGGTTGGTATCAGGACGATTGCTGAAGATGCCGGCCAGTTTTTCGCGCGCCGCGACCTTCTCGGCCGGGGCGACGGCATCCTCCAGGTCGATGATGACGGTATCGCAGGCAAGCTGCGCCATCTTGGCCAGCGCCTTGTCGTTCGAGGCCGGGACATAGAGCACCGAGCGGCGCGGGCGGTAGGGATCGGTCGTCATGCCAAATCTATGCCGCCTGCCGCGGGTTGAGGCAAGGGAGCAGGCGGCCTCGCGCGGTGCTCTACCGGGGGCACCGGCATGGGGCTCGGCATCGTGCTGGCCCTCCTGAAAGCGCAGGATGGCACGATCAGGCTGGTTGACTCCGAGCGCGGCACGCGCTTCGAGATTGTTTTGCCGGTCGCGTAAGGACGCCGGCAGCGATCGGAGAAAAAAGTGCGCTACGACATCATCATCATCGGCGGAGCCATCGTCGGCTCCTCGATCGCCTATTATCTGCGCGAGGAGGGCTTTTCCGGCTCGATCGCGCTGGTCGAGCGCGACCCGCAATTTTCCCACGCGGCGACGACGCTATCCATGGCCTCGATCCGCCAGCAATTCTCCATTCCGGAAAATATCCGCCTGTCGCAATTCACGCTGAAACTGTTCCGGCGGCTGAAGGAAGAATTCGGCACGGACGCCGACATCGGTTTTCGCGAGGGCGGCTATCTTATTCTCGCCGGCGAGGCCGGGCTGCCGATCCTCAGGGCCAACCACGAGGCACAGCTTGCCGAAGGCGCCGACATTTTGCTGGAGGACGCCGAACAGCTCGTGCGCCGTTTTCCATGGCTGTCGGCCGAGGGCATCACCGCCGGCGCCTATGGCCGCAGCGGCGAGGGCTGGTTCGACGCGCATGCGATGCTGATGCTGTTCCGCAAGGCGTTGCGTGAGAAGAAGATCGACTTCATCAATGCTTCGGTCACCGGCATCGAGCGGCAGGGTGACCGCGTTACCGGCGTCAGCCTCGACAATGGCGAACGGCTCGAGGCCGGCATCCTCATCAATGCCGCAGGGCCGAACGCCGGCAAGGTCGCCGCACTCGCCGGGCTGGCGCTGCCGGTCGAGCCGCGCAAGCGCAACGTCTTCGTCTTCGAGGCGCGCGAGAAATATGCCGACATGCCGCTGCTGGTCGACCCGTCCGGCATCTATGTCAGGCCGGAAGGCTCGGTCTATCTCACCGGCGGCGCCGAGCCGGAGGAGGGCGACGGCCCGGCCGATCCCGCCGATTTCGACGTCGACTGGCCGCTGTTCGAAGAGGTGATCTGGCCGGTGCTGGCGACCCGCATCCCGGCCTTCGAGGCGATCAAGCCGACGCGCGCCTGGGCCGGTCATTACGACTACAACACGCTCGACCAGAACGCGGTGATCGGCCCGCATCCCGAAGTCGGCAATTTCCTCTTCGCCAACGGCTTTTCCGGCCACGGCCTGCAGCAGGCGCCCGCCGTGGGCAAGGCGCTGGCCGAGCTGATCGTGCATGGTGGCTACCGCACGATCGATTGCTCCCCCTTTGGCTACGAACGCGTTGCCGAAGGGCGGGCGTTCCGCGAGTTGAATGTGATTTGAGCCGAGTCAAGGTCCCTCTTTGACGCTGACATCAAAACGGTCTGCACCGCCACCAGTCGGCTAAGCCGCCACTCGGCTTCCCGCACCCAAATACGCCTGTAGCCAGCCCAGCACGCGTCCCCAGCCCTCGGCATGTTCGGCCGCCGCTTCGGCCAGCCCGGCGAAGCCGCCATGGCAGATGGTGAGGCGCGTGCCCGCGGCGGTTGGTTCCAGCAGCCAGGCGACCGTCGTTTGCCGGCGGCCAAGCGTCGGATGGTCCCAGGCATAGGCCCTTGTCTGCACGATCCGGCGCGGCACCTCGATATCGAGGAATTCCCCGTTGGCCGGCAGCTCGCTGCCGTCGGCTCCACGGACCGTGACGGCCCATCGGCCGCCGGCGCGAGGGTCTGCCGACCATTTCACCATCCGGTAGGTGTCGGCGGACCCCCACCATTGTTCGACCTCGTCGGAGATCAGCGCGCGGAAGACGCGCTCGGCCGGCGCGCCGATCTCGGCCTGGGCCATGACGGTCTCGCCATTGGTCATGCTCTGCACGGCTGATGTTGGCACTGGAACATGCATCATCGATGCCTCCGGATGATTGTTTCGCTCGGAAACGATGATTTCAGCCTTTCGACGCCGGCCGCGACAGGCCCTGCCCGGTTTCGAGCAGGCTTTTCAGGCTCGACAGGACGAGCGGCCAGCCCTTGCCGACATGCTCCAGCAGCTTGTGCGGGCCGTCGGCCGCATGGGTGACGGCAAGCTTCATCATGTCGCCCTCCTGCTCGATGACGAAGGTGCAGGTGGTGTAGCCATCGGCCTTCACGTCCGGCATGAACTCGTTGCGCCATTTGATCACCAGGCGCCTTGGCGGATCGACTTCGAGGATCTCGCCGCTGTCGGTCACCCGGCCGTCGGCATAGACCATCTTCCACGCCGAGCCCTTTCTCCAATCGCTCTGCATATGGGCGCCGAGAAAATATTGCTCGTGGAATTCCGGTTCGGTCAGCGCCTGCCAAAGCTTGTCGGGCGTGGTGCGGATGTAGGTCACATAAACGAAGGCGTTGCTCATCAGTCTTCCCTTTCGAGGCGTCTCTTCAGATCGCCGAGGGCGGAGAGCCGCCCCCGCTCGAATTTGCCGATCCAGCGCTCGGCGATCTCGTTGATCGGAACCGGGTTGAGGTAGTGCTCCTTCTCGCGCCCCTTGCGGATTGTGGTGACAAGGTTCGCCTCCTCGAGGATCGCCAGGTGCTTGGTCACCGCCTGGCGGGTCATATCCATCTCAGCGCACAGCCCGTTCAGCGTCTGCCCGTTCCTGTCATGAAGGCTGTCCAGCAATTGCCGGCGGGTCGGGTCGGCCAAAGCGCGAAAGACGGCGTCCATGCTCATGGCTCTAATATGCAACCATTTGGTTGCATGTCAAGGCGACATGTCATGCCAACGGCTGCTGGATCCGGCCACAGGAGAAAAATGTCAGCGCGTGCGGGAGAACCAGAAGGCGTCGGCCATGCGCATCATGCCGATGCGTTCGTAGAAGCCGGCGGCGTCGGGCACGGAAACCAGGCTGATGGCGACGGACGGGCCGAGCTGCCGCCGCGCCTCGTCCATCAGTCCCTTGCCGATGCCGAGCCCCTGCGCCGATCCGGAAACGGCGAGATCGGAGATGTAGCAGACCCAGGAGAAGTCCGTCACGGCCCTGATGACGCCGACCAGCGGCTTGCCTTCGGTATCCAGCCGCGCGGTCAGCACCAGATTGGCGCCCGACAGCATCGCCCGCAGCCTGTCGGCATCATCGACGGGACGGATCTCGCCAAGGCCGGAGTCCACCAGCACGCGGCGGAATTCGGCGACATTGAGCGCGGGTTCGCGGGCATAGAGGATTTTTTCAGCCATCACATCCAGACTGCACCATCGGGCCGCGAATTCGAAGCCGTTTGTGCGGCACCCGTGCCGACGCGCGCGAACACCTGCCTTTTATTTGTCGCCGGCTTTGTGTAAACCGGGCGCCAGCAATCCCCCGCAATGCCAGGAAGACGGGCAAGACCATGGAAAAATTCACCAAGCTCACCGGCGTCGCCGCGCCCATGCCGATCGTCAATGTCGACACCGACATGATCATCCCCAAGGATTATCTCAAGACGATCAAGCGCACCGGGCTCGGCAGCGGCCTGTTCGCCGAGATGCGCTACAAGGACGACGGTTCGGAGAATCCGGATTTCGTGCTCAACAAGCCGGCCTACCGCAAGGCGCAGATCCTCGTCGCCGGCGATAATTTCGGCTGCGGCTCCTCGCGCGAGCACGCGCCGTGGGCGCTGCTCGATTTCGGCATACGCTGCGTCATCTCGACCTCCTTCGCCGACATCTTCTATAACAACTGCTTCAAGAACGGCGTGCTGCCCATCACCGTCAGCCCCGAGGATCTCGACAAGCTGATGGACGACGCTTCGCGCGGCTCCAACGCCACTCTGTCGATCGACCTCGAGGCCAAGGAGATCCGCGGGCCCGACGGCGGCGTGGTCAAGTTCGACCTCGATGACTTCAAGCGTCATTGCCTGCTGAACGGCCTCGACGATATCGGCCTGACGATGGAGAAGGCCGGCGCCATCGCTTCGTTCGAGAAGAAGAACGCCGAGCTGCGCCCCTGGGCCTGAACGGCGCGGCTGACGACATCGGCCCGGCCGTCGCTGGCCGGGCTTGCGGCGGCTGAAGGAGGAACAGTCATGACACGCCCGCTTCTTGCCAGCGCCTGCGCCCTGGCCATGACCGTGGCGACGATGGCCGGCGCGCATGCGCAGGCCGAGACGCCAGAGGCGCAGCCACCGGCGGCAAGCGAGACGCCGGCTACGGATGAGGGAGCCGCCGACGTTTCCGACGACGACAAACAGGCGCCGGTCCCGTTCGAGGGCGGCCAGTTCACCATCACCCAGCAGGAACAGTATGGCGAGAAGGTGCTTGCCTATGACGGCAAGCAGCTGGCCGGCAATTACGACGTCTTCTTCGACAAGATCGTCGAGGTCGGCGGCGTCAAGGTGGCGCTGTTCGACGTCGGCGACGGCGGCAACCAGTGCGGGCCGGCGACGGTGATCGTCTGGAAACCGGAAGGCGCGGAGATCCAGAGCACCACCGTCGAGCAGGACGAGTGCGGCGCGCCGCCCACGGCCGTCTCCGACAGCGCCATCTATTTCGTGCCTTATCTCCTTCCCGGCGATTCGAAGCCGGCATTGCAGTGGTCGCCGACATCGGGTCTGACGATCTCCGGCAATCTGACCTACATGCCCGAACCCGGCACCGACTGGAAGGACATCGATCCGTCGAAATATGACAACATCATCGACGCCTTCCACAATGAGGCCGTCTATAAGGCGGCCGAGGCGCTGCTCGGCAAGGACATGCCCGACATGGCGACCAGCCTGCTGGTCGGCGGCGGCACCGAGAAGACCGCGTCCGGCGCCTTCTACGCCAGCGGCTGCGTGCCGCATGATTGCGGCGGCAATGACGGCTTCATGGCGGTCGACCCGGGCCAGCACAAGCTCTATTTCGCCCGCCGCGGCGAGAACGGCCAGCCGGACGCCAAGCCCCCGGTGAAGACCTGGCCGGCGGACGTGAAGGCAGCGCTCGACAAGGCGATGAGCGCGGCGAATTAACTCCGAATTGCGCACCGTAGGCGGGATGTGCGGGGCTCCTAAGCTGCCAATCTCCCCCCTTGAGGGGGAGATGTCCGGCAGGACAGAGGGGGGTGCTTTCCGCCGTCCCGAATTAGATATGCAGCGCGTGTCCCAGCGCCTTCAGGGCCGCTTCCTGGAAGCCTTCGCCCTGTGTCGGATGGGCATGGATGGTGCCGGCGATGTCCTCCAGCCGCGCGCCCATTTCGAGCGCCAGGCCGAAGGCCGTCGACAGTTCCGACACGCTTTGCCCGACCGCCTGGATGCCCAGCACAAGATGATTGTCCGCGCGGGCGACGACGCGGACAAAGCCATCCTCGCCAAGCCTGGTCATCGCGCGGCCATTGGCGGCGAAGGGAAACATCCCGATCTTGATTTCGCCGCCGAGCGCCTTGGCCTCTTCGGGCGACAGGCCGACGGTGACCAGCTCCGGATCGGTGAAGCAGACGGCCGGGATAGCCCGCTTGTCCCAGCTGCGCTTATGGCCGGCGACGATTTCGGCGACCATCTCGCCTTGCGCCATCGCCCGGTGCGCCAGCATCGGCTCGCCGGTGACGTCGCCAATGGCGAAGATGCCGCGCATGGAGGTGCGGCACTGCTCGTCGATGCGGATGAATCGCCCCGCCATGTCGAGGTCGATCTGGTCGAGCCCCCACCCTTCCGTCACCGGCTTGCGGCCGACCGTGACCAGGATCTTGTCGGCGGCGATCCTGGCATCCTTGCCGTCCGGGGTCTCGACCAGCAGCGCATCGCCTTTCGTCGACAGGCCCTTGGCCTTGGCGCCTGGCATCATTTCGATGCCGAGCGCCGCCAGCCGCTTGACCACCGGCCGCGTCAGTTCGGCGTCATACTGCGCCAGCACGCGCGGCAAGGCCTCGACCACGGTCACCGCCGCGCCCATCTTGGCGAAGACAGTGCCGAGCTCCAGGCCGATATAGCCGCCGCCGACCACCGCCAGCCGCTGCGGCACCTCCTTCAGCGCCAGCGCTTCCGTCGACGAGATCACCGGCCCGCCGAACGGCAGGAACGGCAATTCGACCGGCGCCGAGCCGGTGGCGATCACCACCGCTTCGGCGCGGATCACCTGGCTTCCCGTCTCGGTCTCGACCGCGACGGTCTTGCCGTCTCGAAACGTCGCCCAGCCCTGCACGGTCTTCACCCCGGCCTTCTTGAGCAGGCCGGCGACACCGCTGTTAAGCCGACTAACGATGCCGTCCTTCCAGGCGACCGTCTTGCCCAGATCCAGCGCCGGAGCGGCCAACGAAATGCCGAGCGGGCTGTTGCCGCCCGCCATCTGCGCGACCTTCTCGAACTCCTCCGCTGCATGGATCAGCGCCTTGGAGGGAATGCAGCCGACATTGAGACAGGTGCCGCCCGGCTTGCCGGCCTCGACGATGACGGTATCGACGCCGAGCTGCCCGGCACGAATAGCGCAGACATAGCCGCCCGGCCCGGCGCCGATGACCAGCAGCTTGCAGGAGATTTCTTTCATGACGTGACCCTTCGATCCGAGGAAACGCTCCGTCGAGATTCTTCGCGCCCCCCTCTGTCCTGCCGGACATTTCCCCCACGAGGGGGGAGATTGGAGGCTTCGGCGCCTCGCTCAATCCCGCAGCGCTGGTGATTGGCGAAAGCCGGCGTGACATCTGATCTCCCCCCTTGTGCGGGAGATGCCTGGCAAGGCAGAGGGGGGCGCTCTCCCGCCATCATCTCGAATGATCCACCCTCAATCCACGAAAATCAGCGCCGGCGTTTCCAGGAGCGTCTTGATGCGCTGGATGAACACCGCCGCGTCCCAGCCGTCGATGACGCGATGGTCGAAGCTCGACGACAGGTTCATCATCTTGCGCGGGATGAACTGGGTGCCGTCCCATACCGGCCGCACCATCATCTTGTTGACGCCGAGGATCGCCACTTCCGGGTGGTTGATGACCGGCGTCGTCGCCACGCCGCCCATGGCGCCGAGCGAGGTGATGGTTATGGTCGAACCGGAGAGCTCGTCGCGCGTCGCGGTTCCCGACTTGGCCGCCTCGGCCAACCTGGCGACCTCCGCGCCGCATTCCCAGATGTCCAGCGCTTCGGCGTGCTTGACGACGGGCACCACCAGTCCCGACGGCGTCTGCGCGGCGATGCCGATATGGACGCCGCCATGCTGGTGGATGATGCCGGCCTCGTCGTCGAACAGCGCATTGAGGTTGGGCTGGTCCGCAATCGCCTTGACCATCGCTCGCATCAGGAACGGCAGCAGCGTCAGCTTGGGCCTTTCCGTCCCCTTGGCCGCCCGCTTCTCCTTGTTGAGCGCGGCGCGCAGATCCTCGAGCGCGGTGACGTCGATCTCCTCGACATAGGTGATGTGCGGGATGCGCGACGTCGCCAGCGTCATCTTCTCGGCGATCTTGCGCCGCAGGCCCACCACCTTGATGTCCTCGACGGCATCGTTGCGGGCGAGGCCGGATGCCTTTGCCATGTGCGGCCCGCGCGCCAGGAACGCCTCGATGTCCTCATGGCCGATGCGGCCGGCCGGGCCGCTTCCCTGGACCTGCCTGAGGTCGATGCCCGCTTCCTTCGCACGCAGCCGCACGGCCGGCGAGGCCAGCGGCCTTTCACCTTGCGCACGCGGCGCGCTGTTGACCTTGGACCTGGCGCCGTCATCCTCGGGCTTGTCCCGAGGATCTACCGACCTTCCGGAACTGGTCGCGTCATATCCCTGTGGGACGGCGGATCCTCGGGACAAGCCCGAGGATGACGGCGACAGATTGGGCGATGACGGCTCCAGGTCCGAGACCGGGCGAGCCCCCGTATCATCGGAGATACTTTCAGCCGTCACTTCCGCCGGCATCGCACCGCCAACGACATTGCCCTCGCCGGCCACCTTCAGCCGCACGATGGGCGAGCCGATCGCCACCGTGTCGCCGATATCGGCGCCCAGCCACAGGATCTCGCCGTCGACGGGGGAAGGGATCTCGACCGTGGCCTTGTCGGTCATCACGGCGGCAAGCATCATGTCCTCGCGCACGATGTCGCCGACCTTGACATGCCATTCGACGAGTTCCGCCTCGGCGACGCCCTCGCCGACATCGGGCAGCTTGATGATGTGTTCGCCCATGTCGGGCCTCCCCGTTCTAGGCTTCCAGTGTTTCCGTAAGCGCCCGGCCCACGCGGGCCGGACCGGGGAAATAGTCCCATTCCTGCGCATGCGGATAGGGCGTGTCCCAGCCGGCGACGCGGGCCACCGGCGCCTCCAGATGGTAGAAGCAGTTTTCCTGCACAAGCGCGACCAGCTCCGCTCCGAAGCCGGAGGTCAGCGTCGCCTCGTGCACCACGACGCAGCGTCCGGTCTTCTTCACCGACGCCACGATGGTGTCGAGGTCGAGCGGCAACAGCGTCCTGAGATCGATGATCTCGGCATCAATGCCGGTCTCCTCGGCCGCCGCCTGCGCCACATAGACCATTGTGCCGTACGCCAGCACCGTGACGGCGGAGCCGGCCCGGCGGATCGCGGCCTTGCCGAGCGGCACGGTGTAGTGGCCGTCGGCGACCTCGCCCAGCTCGTGCTTCGACCACGGCGTCACCGGACGTTCGTGATGGCCGTCGAACGGACCGTTGTAGAGCCGCTTCGGCTCGAGGAAGATGACCGGGTCGGGATCTTCGATCGCCGCGATCAGCAGTCCCTTGGCGTCATGCGGGTTCGAGGGCACGACGGTCTTCAGCCCCGACACATGGGTGAACAACGCTTCCGGGCTCTGGCTGTGCGTCTGGCCGCCGAATATGCCGCCGCCGGTCGGCATGCGCACCACGATCGGGCAGGTGAAGTCGCCGTTCGAGCGATAGCGCAGCCTCGCGGCTTCCTGGGTCAGCTGGTCGTAAGCCGGGTACATGTAGTCGGCAAACTGGATCTCCACGCACGGCTTCAGCCCATAGGCGGCCATGCCGATGGCCGAGCCGACAATGCCGGATTCGTTGATCGGTGCGTCGAAGCAGCGGCTCTTGCCGTATTTCGCCTGCAGGCCTTGCGTGCAGCGGAACACGCCGCCGAAAAAGCCGACATCCTCGCCGAACACCACCACTTTCTCGTCGCGCTCCATCGACACGTCCATGGCGTCGCGAATGGCCTCGATCATGGTCCGCCTCGGCATGGCTCAGACCCCCGCCTGCTGGCGCTGGCGCCTGAGATGCGGCGGCATCTCGGCATAGAGCCCCTCGAACATGTCGCGCGTCGACGGCTTGCCGCCGGCGTGCAGCGTGCCGTGGCTTTCGGCCTCCTTCTGCGCCGCGATCACCGTATCGAGGATTTCCGCTTCGGCCTGCTTGTGCCGCTCCTCCGACCAGACGCCGAGCCGGATGAGATGGTTCTTCAGCCGCACCACCGGGTCGCCGAGCGGCCAGGCATCGGATTCGGTCTTCGGCCGGTAGGCCGAGGGATCGTCCGAGCTCGAATGGGCGCCGGCGCGGTAGGTGACATATTCGACCAGCGTCGGCCCCAGGTTGCTGCGCGCGCGCTCGGCCGCCCATTTCGCCACCGCATGGACGGCGAGATAGTCGTTGCCGTCGACGCGCAGCGCCGGGATGCCGAAGCCGAGGCCTCGAGCCGCGAAAGTGCCTGAACCGCCGCGCGCTATGCCTTGAAAGGTAGAGATCGCCCACTGGTTGTTGACGACGTTGAGCACCACGGGCGCCTTGTAGGTCGAGGCGAACACCAGCGCCGAATGGAAGTCGGATTCCGCCGTCGAGCCGTCGCCGATCCAGGCCGCGGCGATCCTTGAGTCGTTCGAGATCGCCGAGGCCATAGCCCAGCCGACCGCCTGGATATACTGCGTCGCCAGATTGCCCGAGATCGAGAAGAAGCCGTGCTCCTTCGACGAATACATGATGGGCAATTGCCGGCCCTTCAGCGGGTCGGCCTCGTTGGAATAGATCTGGTTCATCATCGTGACCATCGGGTAGCCGTCGGCGATGAGCAGCCCGGCCTGCCGATAGGTCGGGAAATTCATGTCGCCGGGGGCGAGCGCCTTGCGGAAGGCGCAGCTCACCGCCTCTTCGCCCAGATGCTGCATGTAGAAGGAGGTCTTGCCCTGCCGCTGCGCCATCTGCATGCGCGCATCGAAGGTCCTCAGCGTCATCATGTGGCGCAGGCCTTCGAGCAGTTCCTCGTCGGAGAGCAGCCCCGCCCACGGCCCCACCGCCTCGCCGGCGCGGTTCAGCACGCGGATGATCGAGAAGGCCATGTCGCGGATGATGCGCGGATCGACATCGATTTCGGGGCGCGGCACCGAGCCGGCCGCGGCAATGGTCACGTTGGAGAAATCAGGCGTGCCGCCCGGCCGCACCTCGGGCTCCGGAACATGGAAGCGCAACATCCCAGCATCGGCCATGACCTTCGTCCTCCATGTCGCCCGGCACCGATATTTGCATATCCGCGCCGCCAGTGCGAATTCACCGGGCAAGCCTCCGGGCATCGGGCCGGCCAAGCCGGCCGATACAGCCTGCCGCGCACCAAGATGAAGATATGTCGGCGAAATTTCTTGTCGATGTTGGGCGGCGCCGCGCAATTAGGCGCAAGGTCGCGTGAGGTTTGTCGCCAGATAAGGTGATTGTTTGGCAAGCTTGGCTGCCGCGCCCACTTTCACGCCTGCGGAAGGAGAGGAGAATCGAGGGTCCGCCAACCGTGGCGCCCTTCCTCTCCCCCGTCGATCGGGGGAGAGGTGTCGAGCGCAGCTCGACGGAGTGGGGGTCGACCTCCTATCGAAGCATTGGTTCCGCTTGATTACCCGGTTTTCTTCCTCGCCGGTCATTGCGCATGTCTTGGAGCGGCGGCGCGTTTGGCTCCGCCTGATTGCCCGAGTTTTCTTCCTCGCCGGGGTTGCGCGTGTCTCGCGGCGGCGGCGCGTTTGGCAAACGGCTTCCCCCACTCGTCCCGGCTGCGCCGGGCCACCTCTCCCCCCTCCGGAGGGAGAGGAAAGGCGTCAACCTTGGCGAACCCGCGCCCCTCCTCTCCCCCGTCGATCGGGGGAGAGGTGTCGAGCGCAGCTCGACGGAGTGGGGGTCGATCTTCCCTCGAAGCAGTCCTTCGGAGTTGAACTGGAAGACGTTCACTCCGCCCCAACATCATGCTAACCACCCTCGATGGCACAGAAGAAAGCATACGAGGTGGATTCCTGGCTCGCGAAGCCGGACCCGCGCATGGCGATCGTCCTGCTTTATGGCCCCGATCGCGGCCTTGTCTCGGAGCGCGCCAAGGCTTTTGCCGCCGCGACCGGCCTGCCGCTCGACGACCCCTTCTCGGTGGTCAGGCTCGACGGCTCCGAAGTCGAGCGCGACGAGGGCCGGCTGCTCGACGAGGCGCGCACCGTGCCGATGTTTTCCGACCGCCGCCTGCTGTGGGTGCGCAATGCCGGCGGCCAGAAGGCGCTGGCCGACGACGTCAAGGCGCTGACGGCGGAGCCCGTGCGGGACGCGATCATCCTCATCGAGGCCGGCGATCTCAAGAAGGGCGTCGGGCTGCGCGCCGTCGTCGAGGCGGCCGACAACGCCATGGCGCTGCCCTGCTATGCCGACGAGGCCAGGGACATCGATGCCGTTATCGACGATGAGCTGCGCAAGACCGGCGCGACGATGACGCTTGAGGCAAGACAGGCGCTGCGCCGCAATCTCGGCGGCGACCGGCTGGCCTCGCGCGGCGAGATCGACAAGCTGCTGCTTTATGTCCATGGCCAGAAGGAAATCGGCCTCGACGACGTCAGGGCGATGTCCGGCGACGTTTCCGGCGCGTCCTTCGACGATGCCGTCGACGCGCTTCTCGAAGGCAAGGTCGGCGAGTTCGACACCGCCTTCACCCGCCATTGCCAGGCAGGCGGCCAACCCTTCCTGGTGCTGTCCTCGGCGATGCGGCAGTTTCAGGCGATGCAGTCCATGCGCGGCCAGATGGAGGCCGGCGGCCGCAATGCCGCGTCGGTGGTGGCGGCGGCGCGCCCGCCGGTTTTCTTCTCGCGCCGCAAGCTGGTGGAGAAGGCGCTGGAACGCTGGAGCGTCGAGGCGCTCGGCCGCGCGCTGACCCGGCTGCAGACCGCCGTGCTGCAGACGCGGCGAAGGCCGGACCTGTCGGTGGCGCTGGCAAGGCAGGCGCTGCTCGGGATCGCGGTGGAGAGCGCGAGATTGGCGCAACGTTAGGCCCTTTCGGCACCGGGCGCCTGCCTCCGTTGGTCAATTCCTTCCGTTGGTCAATTCATTGTCATGGCGCCTACCGGCTCAAAGGTCGGCAGCGCCTGCGGAAAGACCAGCACCGCCGCGCCATAGAGCAGCAGAGCGATCCCCGACAGCTTCGCGATCCCATTTCCAGACGGCAGGGTCTTTTCCGCGAATATCAGCAAGGTGACCGCGGCCATTGCGGCAACGTTCATGATCCCGAGAGGAAAGAGGGCGAGAAACAGAAGCCAGCAGCAGCCCAGGCAGAAAAGTCCATGCTCCAGACCCATGCGAACCGCGCCCCAGTAACCATCGCGCCATGAGGTCAGGATGAAGCCGATCGGCGTGCGGTATTTGGCCAGACACAGATCCTTCAGTGGGGAAAGTTGGTAGACGCCCCCAAGCATCAGCAGCGCGCCGCCGAAACGCGCGGCCGTCGCCGTGGACAATCCCACATGCCCGGCGAGCATCTCCGCACCCGCCGCGCCGGCAAAGGCGATAACGCCCATCACGCCCCAGACCAGCATGTACCCGGCCACGAACACCCAGCTCGAGACAAAGGTCTCGCCCCGGCCCCGTTTGCCCGCCTGGACCCGGTGAAATGTCAGGATCATGGGTGCGGCCGTCGGAAACATCATGGCAATCATCATGATCATCCAGACGGCAAGAAACAGCGGCGCCTTCATGCCCATGGTGAGCGAGTACATTTCCATGCGCATGTCCGCGCCCATGCCCGCCTGCTGCCGGATGAGCAAGGTCCATGCCGCCGCCGCGATAGCGATCAGCAGCGCGAGAATGATGTATCGCTGCAACGTCTGCACCATGGACGAAGTACGTCCCGTACCATGCGGCCAACGGCTACTGCTGGCCAGACCAGTTGATCGGGGCGTAGTGTCCGTTTCGGCGGGAATTGTCCCAGCTCATGCCATGGTCGCTGAATGTACTGCCTTCCGCCCCCATCGCCAAGGCGAGCCAGTCGGGATTGACGGGATGGCCGGTGGCCGCCCACATCTGCCCGTCCTCGCGCATCGTCGGCAGCGGCTCGACCGCCATCCGCATGACGCCGACAATCTCCGCCGACCGCTTCTTGCCGTCTATCCGGTAGCTTATCGGCACCTTCTTGGCGCCGAGATTCGTGCCGATCAAGGGTGCCAGCACCGCCATGGGGCCGCCCGCGACGCCAGTGAAGATGGCGCCTAGCGCCTCTGTCTGCCTGTCATCGGCCCGTTCGTCGATATAGGCGGCGGCCGTCCAATTGCCGTCTGCCATCGGACCCGGCGTGTGGGCAACCATGGCGACGCTGAGCCCATCCAACCGAACGTCGCCGTAACTGCCCGTATCGATATGAAAGACCAGACCGACGTCGCAAAAGCCTTTCGTCGGCCTTGATGTCAGCTGCGCGTTGGTGGACAGCAGGCAAGGACACACGACATCGCAGCTACAGTTTTCGAAGTAACTTCCGGACAATTGCCAACGGACTGCCATTTGCACCTCCCATTTGCGTCAGGCGCGCGTCGGCATATTGCTTTGGCGAGGCGGTGCCATTTCACGCCTGTTGCAGGAATGGCAGATAGCCCTCGCCGCGACTGACCGGCACGCTAGGGCAATTAATTTAAGCCTTGTCTAATAGAGGTTACGCCGTTGCCGGGCACTGTCAAGCCGCGAGCGCGGCTGGCGACGGATGCCGATGGCGCTGCTTTTTCGCCAATCGCCAGCGCTTCAAACGAAAGGGCTGGCGGACAGCCAGCCCTCGTTTTCCCTGCGTTGTAGCTTCCGCTTTGTTGAAGTTCGCCGGCTAACTACCGCTCTTGTTTCAATCTCCGACACAGCTCGTCAAGCTGCTCCAGCGTCCGGTACGCCACGCGAATCTCGCCGCCTTTGTTCGTGTGGTCGATGGTCACGATCATGCCGAGCGTGCCGGTCATCAGCTTTTCCAGCGCCAGCGTGTCGGCGTCTTTTTCCGGCGCGCTTTTCGCCTGCTTCGGCTTCGCCGGGGTTGGACCGGCCGGCATCTGCGCCAGCGCTTCGGCCTGGCGCACCGAGAGCCCTTCCTCGACGATGCGCTTGGCAAGCCCCGCCGGGTCCTCCGCCGTCACCAGCGTGCGGGCATGGCCCGCCGACAACGCCCCGTCGACCAGCATGTCGCGGATCACGTCGGGCAGCTTCAGCAGCCGCAGCGTGTTGGCGACATGGCTGCGGCTTTTGCCGATGACCTGGCCGAGATCGGCCTGGGTGTAGCCGTGATCGTCGATGAGCTGCTGATAGCCGAGCGCTTCCTCGACCGGGTTGAGATCGGCGCGCTGGACGTTCTCGATGATTGCCAGTTCCAGCGCCGTGCGGTCGTTGACCTCGCGCACGATGACCGGGATCTCGGTCAATCCGGCGCGTTGCGCGGCACGCCAGCGCCGCTCGCCGGCGATGATCTCGTAGCGCCCGGCCTGCGACGGCGAAGGCCGCGCCACCACCGGCTGCACCACGCCGTGCTCGCGGATCGATTGCGCCAGGTCGGTCAGCTCGGCGTCGCCGAAATGCCGGCGCGGGTTTTTCGGATTGGGCGTCAGGAACTCGATCGGCACCTTGCCGTCGGCACTCATCCCAGGCTTCTCCGGCGCGCTCGGACGGTCGATCTCGCCGATCAGCGCCGCCAGCCCGCGGCCCAGTCTCTTTCTCGAAAGGTCTTCGCTCATTTCGGTTCCAGATTGTTTCGGTGTCGAATCGGCTTTGCTCCATGCGTGGCCGCTTGTTAAGCGGCGCGCAATTTACGCTCGCGGCGGATCACTTCCGACGCAAGCTGCAGATAAGCCTGGCTGCCGGAGCATTTGAGGTCGTAGAGGATCGCCGGCTTGCCGTAGGACGGCGCTTCCGACACCCGCACATTGCGCGGAATGATGGTCTCGTAGACCTTGTCCCCCATATGCTCGCGCACGTCCTGCACCACCTGGTTGGCGAGGTTGTTGCGGCCGTCATACATGGTCAGCACGATGCCCTGGATGGTGAGATCCGGGTTGATCGAGCGGCGCACCTGCTCGACGGTTTCGAGCAGCTGGCTGAGACCTTCCAGCGCGAAGAACTCGCATTGCAGCGGCACCAGGACGGAATCGGCCGCCGCCATCGAATTCAAGGTCAAGAGATTGAGCGACGGCGGACAGTCGATCAGCACATAGCCAAACCCGGCCGAACGCGCTGATGCGGCGCGCAGGGCGTTGCGCAGCCGCAGCACCCGGTCCGGCGCCGAGGCGATCTCCATCTCGATGCCGAGCAGGTCGAGGGTCGACGGCACGATCGACAGGCCCGGCACCGCCGTCGGGATCGCCGCCTCCTCAAGCTCCAGCTCGCCGGTCAGCACGTCATAGGACGACACCGTGCGGTCCTTGCGGTCGATGCCGAGCCCGGTGCTGGCATTGCCTTGCGGGTCGAGGTCGACGATCAGCACCTTCTCGCCGATCGCCGCCAGCGCGGTGGCCAGGTTGATGGCAGTGGTGGTCTTGCCGACACCGCCCTTCTGGTTGGCTACGGTGATGATTCGAGGGCCGTTCTTCATCATGGGTCTATGCCAGGAATTCATTTTGGGTCGCCAACACGGATTCGGACAGGTCTTTGTTCAGACAGGTCGCACATTGGACAGTTCAAGGATGACGCCGCCAGGGTCGGTCATGCTTGGATGTTCTACCAGATCGAAGCTCCAGCGGTTAACGCTTTCTTGCACTTCGGCGCGGTAATCCCGGCCTTTGTGGAACAGCCCGCGCGCGCCTGATGTCAGCCACGGCCCCGCCAGCTCAAGCAAGGTCGAAAGCGGCGCGAGCGCCCGCGCCGTGACGATTTCCGGTGCCGCGACAAGCGCATGGCTCTCGTCGATGCGGCGCGCCACGACACGCGCCGGCAGGCCGAACTGGCCGACGACGGCTTGCAGGAATCCCGCTTTCTTGCGATTGCTTTCGACCAGGTCGATGCTGGCGCCGTCACGCTCGGCAAGCAGGAACGCCAGCACCAGTCCCGGAAATCCGCCGCCCGAGCCGATATCGACCCATCGCCGCGCTTTGTCCTCGATTCGCCAGAGCTGCGCGCTGTCCAGTATGTGGCGTTGCCAGACATCGCCTGCTGTCGACTGCGCGACAAGATTGATGCTGCGATTCCATTTCTGGAACATCTCTTCGAACGCCATCAGGCGATCGAATGTTTCACGTGAAACCGGACCGGCGGCGTTGCGCAGGCTCTCCCAGGAGGCAGCGCTCACGCGACGTCCCTTTGCGCGCTCTCGGAATGCTTGACATGAGCGACGATGATGGCCAGCGCCGCTGGCGTCATCCCTTCCATGCGCTGCGCGTCGGCAACCGAACGCGGTCGCCGCGCATGCATCTTCTGCTTCAGCTCGTTCGATAGTCCCGGCACCTCGGCGAAGTCGAGCGACTCGGGGATGAGCCGGCTTTCCTCGTGCCGGATCTGGGCGACGTCGCTCTTCTGGCGATCGAGATAAACCGAATATTTCGCTTCCGTTTCGAGGCGCTCCGCCGTCCTGGCGTCGATCGTCCCGAAATTCCCATCGATTCGGGCCAGCCAAGCCACGTCGACGCCGGGATAGGCGAGCAGCTCATAGGCGGATCTGCGCACGCCGTCGCGATTGACCTCCAGCCCGTGGCGCGCCGCCTCGTTGGGTGTCAGCTTTACGCCGAGCGCCAGCCGGCGCGCTTCCGCGAGGCGCTGCTCCACCTCGCCGAACCGCTGCATCCGCCGGGCTGACGCTATACCCAGCCTTGCAGCCAGCGGCGTTAGCCGCTCGTCGGCATTGTCGGCGCGCAGCGAAAGCCGGAATTCGGCGCGCGAGGTGAACATGCGGTAAGGCTCACTGATGCCGCGGCTGGTCAGATCGTCGACCATGACGCCGATATAGGCTTCGGTGCGGCTGAGCACGACTTGCTCGCTGCCCGACGCCCGCCTTGCGGCATTGAGGCCCGCGAGCAGGCCTTGCGCGGCGGCCTCCTCATAGCCGGTCGTGCCGTTGATCTGCCCGGCGAGGAACAGGCCGCCGACGCGCTTTGTCTCCAGCGTCGGATGGAGCTCGCGCGGGTCGACATGGTCATATTCGATGGCATAACCGGGCTGCAGCATCACCGCTCGGTCCAGCCCCGGGATGGTCTTCAAGATTTCGAGCTGAACCTCCTCCGGCAGCGAGGTCGAGATGCCGTTGGGATAGACCGTGTCGTCGTCCAGGCCTTCCGGCTCGAGAAAAATCTGGTGGCCTTCGCGGTCGCCGAACTTGACGATCTTGTCTTCGATCGACGGACAGTAGCGCGGCCCGACGCCTTCGATCGAACCCGAATACATGGCCGAGCGCCCGAGATTGGCGCGGATCAGTTCATGCGTGGCCGCGGTCGTGCGCGTGATGCCGCATTCGATCTGGGGCGTCTCGATGCGGTCGGTCAGCAGCGAGAACGGCACCGGTTCGTCATCCGCCGCCTGGCTTTCCAGCGACGCCCAGTCGATGGTGCGCCCGTCGAGGCGCGGCGGCGTGCCGGTCTTCAGGCGGCTGAGCTTGAAGCCCGCGCGGCTCATCGTCGCCGACAGGCCAAGGCTCGCCTGTTCGTTCATGCGGCCGGCGACGATCTTCTTCTCGCCGATATGGATCAACCCGCGCAGGAAAGTTCCGGCGGTCAGGACCACCGCGCCGCAGGCAAGGCGCCGGCCGTCGGCCAGGAGAACGGCGCGCAGGCACCCCGAATCGTCGATGTCGAAGTCGAGCACCTCGCCCTCGATCACATCGAGACCGCCCTGCTGCCTGACCGCCTCTTGCATGGCGAGCCGGTAAAGTTTCCGGTCGGCCTGGGTGCGCGGGCCGCGCACGGCTGGCCCCTTGCGTCGGTTGAGCAGGCGAAACTGGATGCCGGCGGCATCCGCCACCCGGCCCATCAGTCCGTCCATGGCGTCGATCTCGCGCACCAGATGGCCCTTGCCGAGCCCGCCAATGGCCGGATTGCAGGACATCACGCCGATCGTGTCGAAACGCAGCGTCACCAGCGCTGTCCTGGCGCCCGCACGCGCAGCCGCGCTGGCCGCCTCGCTGCCCGCATGGCCGCCACCCACCACAACCACATCATAGTGATCGGTCATTTCAAACGCCCTGGATTCGAAGTTTGGTGGACAGATGTCCCCGCAGCGGGACGGTGTCAAGAAACTTTGCGGGAGTTTCACGTGAAACAGGACGGCGAGCCTCGTTGCGTGTTTCACGTGAGTCAAGTGCTAGGTCGGCGCCGACCCTCATCCGCCTGCCGGCACCTTTTCTCCATATAGGGACGGGGAGAAGGGAATCGGCCGCAACGCCGGCGCCCATTCTTGCAACGTTAGCGATTGGCCAAGCCGGCGATGACAGCACCCCTCTCCCCGTCACTTTACGGGGAGAGGACGCCGGCAGGCAGGTGAGGGGCGGCGCCGACGCTGGCGATTGGCCCGGCGCAGCCGTTTCACGTGAAACAACGTCGGGTCGGAGAGCCCTTCTGTTTCACGTGAGTCATTGGCCGGGCCCGTCGTGATAAAAGCCGAGGTCAGCGCTGCCCCTCATACGCCTGCCGGCACCTTCTCCCCGTATAGTGACGGGGAGAAGGGAGGCTCGACGGCGTCCGCGCCCCGACAATGTTCCACGTGAATCATTTCCCGATGCAGAACTGCGAGAAAATCACATCCAGCATGTCCTCGACATCGACCGCGCCGACGATCCGGCCGAGCCGGTCGGCGGCCAGCCGCAGATCCTCGGCGCGCAGTTCCTGCCCGGCGTACGGGCTCTCGGCCGCGCGCAGCAGGAAGCGGTTGGCTTCGCCTAGCAATTCAACGTGGCGAAGCCGTGAGGGCAGGATGTCGCCCGCTTCGCCGACCTGCGCGGCCGCGAGCCTGGCGATCTCGGTCAACAGCTCCGCCACGCCGGTCCCGTCCTTCGTCGAGATGGCGCGATCATAGCCCCCGGCAGCGGCTTGCCCGTGCACCAGATCGAGCTTGGTGCCCACGCGCAGGGTCGCGATCCCCTCGCGTTGAAGAGCAACGGGATGCGGGTCGGCCATATCCACGAGGATGAGCAAGAGGTCGGCGCCATGCGCCTTGGCTCGCGCCTTCTCGATGCCGATCGCTTCCACCTTGCCGGCCGCATCGCGCAGGCCTGCGGTGTCGGTCAGCCTGACCCGCAGGCCTTCGAGGTCAAGTACGATCTCGAGCAGGTCCCGCGTCGTGCCTGGCTCATCCGTTACAATAGCTGCATCGCGCCGCGCCAAGGCGTTGAACAGGCTCGACTTGCCGGCATTCGGGGCGCCGAGGATAACAACCTCGAACCCGTCGCGGATGATTTCGCCGGCACGAAACCCGGCAATGTGGCGCTCGATCTCCCCGATCATCGCCGAAACATCAGACCAGACCGTATCCGAAACGGAACCGGGAATGTCGTCTTCGTCGGCAAAGTCGATCTCGGCCTCGATCATGGCGCGCGCATGGATCAGCCGCCGCCGCCAGCTCAGATAAAGCTCGGCCTGCGCGCCCTCGGCATTCTGCACCGCGAAGCGCCGCTGCCCCTCGGTCTCGGCGTTGACCAGATCGGCCAGCGCTTCCGTCCTTACCAGATCGACCTTGCCATTGAGGAAGGCCCGGCGCGTGAACTCGCCCGCTTCGGCGTGCCTGACGCCTTCGAAACCGGCGATCGTCTCCAACAGCCTCGCCACCACGGCGCGGCCGCCATGCACCTGGAATTCCGCCACGTCCTCGCCGGTGAAGCTGCCGGGGCCGGGGAAAAAGATCACCAGGCCACTGTCGAGCACGCCGCCATCGGGCGCCCGCAGCTTGCGCAGGCTGGCCACGCGGCCCTTAACCATACCGCCGGCGATCGTTTCGACAACGAATCGAGTCTTTGGCCCCGAAATGCGGATGACGGCGACGCCGGCGGGCAGGCGGCCGCTGGAAAGCGCGACGATGGTGTCGGCCGAAATCATTTGCCCGCCTTGTTGGACCGCCCTAGCTTCACTATCCAACCCCTGTTTCGCCGGACCGCTCATCGTGACACTGCCTGCGCAAAATCTGCTTGCCGACGAAGCCAGCCCCTATTTGCAGCAGCACAGCGGCAATCCGGTGCATTGGCGGGCCTGGTCGCCGGCGTCGCTTGACGAGGCGAGGGCGCTGGATCGGCCGATCCTGCTGTCGATCGGCTATGCCGCCTGCCACTGGTGCCACGTCATGGCCCATGAAAGCTTCGAGAATGACGACGTCGCCGCCGTCATGAACCGTCTGTTCGTCAATATCAAGGTCGACCGCGAGGAGCGACCCGACATCGACCAGATCTACATGGCGGCGCTGTCCTCGATGGGCGAGCAGGGCGGCTGGCCGCTGACCATGTTCCTGACCCCGGACGGCAAGCCTTTCTGGGGCGGCACCTATTTCCCGCGCGAGCCGCGCTATGGCCGCCCGGGCTTCATCCAGGTCATGGAGGCGATCGACAAGGCCTGGCGCGAGAAAAGAGGCAGCCTGAACCAGAGCGCCGACGGACTGACCACACATGTCGAGACCCGGCTCGCCGGCGCGCATGCCCGCACCGCGCTCGACCGCGACACGCTTGCCGCGCTCGCCAGAGGCATAGACGGCATGATCGACAAGGATCTCGGCGGCCTGCGCGGCGCGCCGAAATTCCCCAATGCGCCATTCATGCAGACACTGTGGCTGTCGTGGCTGCGCGACGGCAATGCCGGTCACCGCGACGATGTCCTCCTGAGCCTCGAACGGATGCTGGCCGGCGGCATCTACGATCACGTCGGCGGCGGTCTCAGCCGCTATTCCACGGACGCGCAATGGCTGGTGCCGCATTTCGAAAAGATGCTCTACGACAACGCGCAACTCATCCGTTTTTGCAACTGGGCCTACGCCGCGGGCGGAAAGGATTTGTTCCGGGTCCGAATCGAGGAGACCGTCGACTGGCTGCTGCGTGAGATGCGCGTCGATGGGGGCGCCTTCGCCGCCAGTCTGGATGCCGACAGCGAGGGCGAGGAGGGCCTTTTCTACACCTGGAGCCGGGAAGAGATCGAGGCCGCGCTCGGCGACGATTCTCCGTTGTTTTTCAACCGCTTCATGCTCTCCAGCCCACCCGGTTGGGAAGGCAAGCCTGTCATCCACCGGACGCCGGCCCAGCAGGGGCAAGGCATTGCCGAGCAACCGCTTCTGACCGCTCTCAAGGCAAGGCTGCTGGCGGTCCGTGAACGGCGCGTCAGGCCCGGCCGCGACGGCAAGGTCCTCGCCGACTGGAACGGCCAGATGATCTCGGCACTCGCCGAGGCCGGCCGCTCGCTGGCGCGGCAAGACTGGATCGACGCGGCCATGGCCGCATTCGACCATATCGCCTCCTCCGCCGAGGGCGGACGGCTGCCGCATTCCATGCTCGGCGCCAAGAAACTGTTCCCGGCGCTGTCGAGCGACTATGCGTCGATGACCAATGCGGCGATCGCCCTGTTCGAAGCCACCGGCGACTGGAGCTACGCCGATCGGGCCCGGCAATTCGTCGAGCAGCTCGACCGCTGGCACGCCGATGCCGACGGCACCGGCTATTATCTCACGGCATCCGACAGCACCGACGTGCCGATCCGCATCAGGGGCGATGTCGACGAGGCTATTGCGTCGGCCACCGGTCAGGTCATCGAGGCGCTCGTCCGGCTCGCCGCGCTGACCGGCGATCTCGACCTGCAGGAGAAAGCGACGAAAGTCGCCGAACATGCCGCCGGCCGCGCGGCGCACCAGGCCTATGGCCAGGCCGGCATCGTCAACGCCTCGGCGCTCGCCATAGAGCCGCTAAAGCTGGTGCTTGTGGACGATTTGACAAATCCAACGCTCGTTCCGGTAGCGAATCGCAATCCCGATCCGCGCCGGGTGGATATTGTGGTGGCGCTCGGCACGCAGGCGAATCGACCGCTGTTGCCGGGTGGGATCCTGCCTCCCTCCGACAGGCCGGGCGCGTGGCTGTGCACGGGGCAGGTGTGTTTGCCGGTGGTGGACGATCCGGATGAATTGGAAGGGTTGTTGCGACGAAGACCATAGAGTTCGTCATCCTAGGGCGAAGCTCCGTCGCGGAGACCTAGGATCCATGCCGTGACTTTCGAGCGCTGCAACAGGTGGAAGATCCAGTCCGCCGCGCTCTTTGGCAGAGGTCATGGCATGGATCCTCGGGTCAAGCCCGAGGATGACGAAGAAGTGGAGCTCGCTCTGCGAACTACGTATTCATCGAATCGAAGAAGTCCGCGTTGGTCTTGGTCTGCTTCAGCTTGTCGATGAGGAACTCGATCGCGTCGGTTGTTCCCATCGGCGCCAGGATGCGGCGCAGCACGAAGATCTTCTGCAGGTCAGCGCGCGGCACCAGCAGGTCTTCCTTGCGGGTACCCGACTTCAGAATGTCCATGGCCGGGTAGATGCGCTTGTCGGCGACCTTGCGGTCGAGCTGGATTTCGCAGTTGCCGGTGCCCTTGAACTCTTCGAAGATGACTTCGTCCATGCGGCTGCCGGTGTCGATCAGCGCGGTGGCGATGATGGTCAGCGAACCGCCTTCCTCGATGTTGCGGGCGGCGCCGAAGAAACGCTTCGGCCGCTGCAGCGCATTGGCGTCGACGCCGCCGGTCAGCACCTTGCCGGAAGACGGCACCACGGTGTTGTAGGCGCGGCCGAGGCGGGTGATCGAATCGAGCAGGATGACGACGTCGCGGCCATGCTCGACCAGCCGCTTGGCTTTCTCGATGACCATCTCGGCGACCTGCACGTGGCGCACCGCCGGCTCGTCGAAGGTCGAGGAGATCACCTCGCCCTTCACCGAGCGCTGCATGTCTGTCACTTCCTCCGGCCGCTCGTCGATCAGAAGCACGATCAGGTAGCATTCCGGATGGTTGGCGGTGATCGAGTGGGCGATGTTCTGCATGAGAACCGTCTTGCCGGTACGCGGCTGCGCGTTGATCAACGCGCGTTGGCCCTTGCCGATCGGCGCCACCAGGTCGATCACGCGCGGCGAGATATCTTTGGAGGTCGGGTTGTCGATCTCCATCTTCAGCCGCTTGGTCGGATAGAGCGGCGTCAGATTGTCGAAGTGGATCTTGTGGCGGATCTTTTCGGGATCGTCGAAATTGATCGTGTTGACCTTGAGCAGCGCGAAATAGCGCTCGCCCTCTTTCGGACTGCGGATCGGCCCCTCGACCGTATCGCCGGTCTTGAGTGAAAAGCGTCGGATCTGCGAGGGCGAAATATAGATGTCGTCGGGACCCGGCAGATAATTGGCGTTGGCCGAGCGCAGGAAACCGAAACCGTCCTGGAGCACTTCGACCACGCCGTCGCCGATGATTTCGATGTCCTGGGCGGCCAGCTTCTTGAGGATTGCGAACATCAGCTCCTGCTTGCGCATGACGCTGGCGTTCTCCACCTCGAGCGATTCGGCATAGGCGATCAGCTCTGGCGGTTTCTTGTTCTTGAACTCGGTGAGTTTCATTTCTTGCATTAGGATAGACTCTGGGTAGGCTTTTGGGAGGAAATCGGCGGGATGCGATAAATGCCGGGCGCGGCCAAAAGCAATGAAGGGCGGCGCATGACGGGAAGGAAGACCCGTCTTTTATCGTCGGCCGGCTGAAAGAGCAAGCCGCCTTTTAGCAGGTCGTGAGAGAGGTCCGAAGGTTCAGAACGGCTTGACGACGACCAGGATCACGATAGCGATCATCAGCAATGTGGGGATCTCGTTGACGATCCGCCAGTGCCTCGCGGGCTTTTCATTGCGGTCCTCGGCGAATTTTCGCACAGCGCCGGCCAGATAGCCGTGGATGCCTGACAGAACCAGCACCAGCGCGATCTTGCCGTGCAACCAGCCACCCTGGAAACCAAAACCTTTCCAGGCCAGCCACAGGCCGAACACCCAGGTGACGATCATCGCCGGGTTGATGATGCCGCGCAGAAGCCGGCGCTCCATCACCTTGAAAGTCTCCGACTGCACCGAACCCTTCTCGGCATCGGCGTGATAGACCAGCAGCCGCGGCAGATAGAGCATGCCCGCCATCCACGAAATGACGGCAAGAACGTGGATCGCCTTGGCCCAGAGATAGAAGCCGTCTGGGGCCGCCAGAAACAGCAGCGCGGTGAGCACGACCAGGGCCGCGATGCCGATCACCATCCGCATCATCGCCTGGCCCGTGCTGTTGGTGTTGCTCATCCCGGCCATCAGCGTGTCGCGCTCCTCACCAGTTTCACCATCGCCTCGACATGCGCAATCGGCGTTTCCGGGGTAATGCCGTGGCCAAGATTGAAGATCAACGGTCCGCTTCCCAGGCTCTCCAGGATCGCGCTGACGCCGTCGGCCAGCGCCTTGCCGCCGGCGACCAGCCGCAGCGGATCGAGATTGCCCTGGACGGCCCCTTCCCGCTGCAACGCCTTCGCTGTCTCCAGCGGCACCGTCCAGTCGATCCCCAGCCCCGTGACGCCGGTCTTCTCGCGATAGCTCCGGTAGCGCGCGCCGGCGCCCTTGGGAAAACCGATGATCGGCACATCGGGATGGACCGCTCGAACCTGCCTCACGATCTCGGCCACCGGCTCGACGCAGAACAGCTCGAAACAAGCATCGTCGAGCACGCCGGACCAGGAATCGAATATCTGCACCACATCGGCGCCGGCCTCGATCTGCCTGATGAGATAGGCGGCCGAATGATCGGCCAGCACCTTGAGCAGCCGACGAAACGCCGCCGGCTCCCGATAGGCGAACAGCCGCGCCGGCGCCTGGTCCGGCGTGCCGTGCCCGGCGATCATGTAGGTCGCCACCGTCCACGGCGCGCCGCAGAAGCCGATCAGGGCGGTTTCATCGGGCAGTTTCGCCCGCAACCGGCGAACCGTCTCGTAGACCGGTTCGAGATTCACGTGAAACACCGTGCTGTCCAGGGCCGCGATTTCAGCCGCCGTGATCGGCGTCAGCAGCGGCCCTCGCCCCTCTTCGAAGCGTACGTCGCGGCCAAGCGCATGCGGAACGACAAGGATGTCGGAGAACAGGATCGAGGCGTCGAAGCCGAAGCGCTCGATCGGCTGCATGGTCACCTCGAAGGCAAGGTCGGGATCATAGCAGAGGTCGAGGAATGAACCTGCGCGTCGGCGCGTCTCGCGGTATTCCGGTAGATAGCGCCCGGCCTGGCGCATCATCCAGAGCGGCGGCGGAAACACCGTCTCACCCTTCAGCACGTCCAGCATGATCCGTCTTGCAGGCATAGAGCGCTCGCCTCTCCCGGCTTCCCTTTAATCAAATATCTTATTTTAAAGAATCTTCTGATTCTAAGAGTCTGTTGGTTGTGGTGGTTGTCACCTGTCCCGCTTTGGCCGTCAAAACACCAGCAAGCATATTGTCGCGCATTTCCAATCGCCCCTTGCATGGTTCTGGGGACGAGCCGGAATCTTCCATTGGACTCAACACGCTAGAGCAGCGATCCTGCAGGTACGTCCTGTGGACAGACAAAAGGCAGAAATCTTCGTCCACGGACTTGTCCCCAGCCGCCCGACGAAGCCTACAGCGCATCGAATTGTGGACAAACCGGCATCTGATACAGTCGCTCCGGCCGGCGGGTTTTCCGAACCCTGCTTTATCCACATCCGCCCACAGCCCTAGGTAAAACCCTGTGAACAAACCCCAGAGCTTCTTCCACCTGCACCTGATCTCCGACGCCACCGGCGAAACGCTACTCGCGGCCGGCCGCGCGGCTTCGGCGCAATACAAGGATGCGCGCGCCATCGAGCACATCTACCCGCTCATCCGGACCGAAAAACAGGTGGCCAAAGTGTTCGAGGACATCGAGGAGGAGCCGGGCATCATCCTCTACACCGTCGTCGACCAGAAGCTGGCGCGCGGCATCGACGAGCGCTGCGCCGCCATGGGCCTGCCCTGCGTCTCCGTGCTGGAGCCGGTGCTCACCGTCTTCCAGTCCTATCTGGGCACGCCGGCCGGCCGCCGCGTCGGCGCCCAGCACGTCCTCGATGCCGAATATTTCCGCCGCATCGACGCACTCAACTTCACCATGGAACATGATGACGGCCAGTTGCCGGCCAATATGGACGATGCCGACATCGTGCTGGTCGGCATTTCGCGCACGTCCAAGACGCCGACCAGCATCTATCTCGCCAACAGGGGCATCAAGACCGCCAACATCCCGATCGTGCTCGGCGTGCCGGTGCCCGAAAGTCTGGTCAACGCCAGGACGCCGCTGATCGTCGGCCTTGTCGCCACCGCCGAACGCATCTCGCATGTCCGCCAGAACCGCATCCTCGGCAACAGCAGCGCCTATGTGCCAGGCGACTATGTCGACCGCGCCGCCATCAACGAGGAGCTCGCCTATGCCCGCCAGATCTGCACCCGCCATGGCTGGCCGATGATCGACGTCAGCCGTCGCTCGATCGAGGAAACGGCGGCGGCAATCGTTGCCCTGCGGGGGAAGACGCGGTAGGTGCAGGTGAGAGAAGTGAGGGGTGCGCGACGGAACGCCAATCCTGGGTGAACCAGCATGACCGAAAAAATCATCCTCGCCTCCGGCAGTCCGTTCCGCAAGGCGATGCTGCTCGATGCCGGCGTCGACGTCGAGGCGGTCGCGCCTGAGGTCGACGAGCGCGCGCTCGAGGCACCCCTGCAAGGCAGCGGCGCCTCGCCCGAGGATGTCGCGCTGGTGCTGGCCGAGGCCAAGGCCACCGAAGTAAGCGAGCGCAGGCCCGGCGCGTTGGTGCTCGGTTGCGACCAGACGCTGTCGCTGGGCGACGAGGTGTTCCACAAGCCGGCCGACATGGAAGGTGCGCGCCGCCATCTGCTGGCGCTGTCGGGAAGGACCCATCAGCTCAACAGCGCCGCGGTCCTGGTCCGCGACGGCGAGGTGCTGTGGCGCCATGTCGGCATCGCCAGCCTCACCATGCGCAAGCTCGATCCGGCCTTCATCGGCCGCCATCTGGCGCGCGTCGGCTCAAGAGCGCTGTCGAGCGTCGGCGCCTACCAGGTCGAAGGCGAAGGCATCCAGCTCTTCGAGAAGATCGAGGGCGATCACTTCACAATCGTCGGCCTGCCGCTGCTGCCGCTGCTGGCCGAACTGCGCACGCTGGGAGCGATCGATGGCTGAGGCGACCAAAAAGGCCTTCGTCACCGGTCACCCGATCAAGCATTCGCGCTCGCCTAAGATCCACGGCCACTGGCTGGCCAGATACGGCATCGACGGCAGCTACCAGGCGATCGACGTGGCGCCGCAGGATTTCGCCGAATTCCTGAAGACATTGCAAGCGAGCGGTTATCTCGGCGGCAACGTCACCATCCCGCACAAGGAGGCGGCCTTCGCCCTCGTCGAGCACCTTGACGAGGCGGCCCAGCAGATCGGCGCGGTCAACACGCTGTGGCTGGAGGACGGCCAATTGTGGGGCGGCAACACCGACAGCCATGGCTTCGCCGCCAATCTCGACGATCACGCGCCGGGCTGGGCATCCAATGGCCCGGCGGTGGTGCTCGGCGCCGGCGGCGCCTCACGCGCCGTCATCCACGCGCTGAAGCAGCGGGGCATCCACGATATCCGCATCGTCAATCGCACGCTTGCCCGGGCGGCGGAGTTGCGCGACCGGTTCGGCGCCGGTGTTTCCGCGCACGGCATGGCGGCGACCGGTGAACTGCTTGCCGATGCCGGCCTGCTCATCAACACCACGGCGCTCGGCATGCAAGGCAATGAGGGTCTCGCCGCCGACCCGGCCCTTTTGCCGGACCACGCCATCGTCACCGACATCGTCTATGTGCCGCTCGAGACGCCGCTGCTTGCGGCGGCAAGCGCGCGCAAGCTGAAGACGGTGGACGGCCTCGGCATGCTGCTCAACCAGGCGGTGCCGGGTTTCGAGCGCTGGTTCGGCGTGCGGCCCCAGGTCACACCCGAATTGCGCGCGCTCGTCGAAGCCGATCTGGCGCCAAAACCATGATCGTGCTCGGCCTCACCGGTTCGATCGGCATGGGCAAGTCGACCACCGCGAAAATGTTTGCCGAGGCCGGCATCCCGGTCCACGATTCCGACGAGACGGTGCATCGCCTCTATGCCGGCAACGCAGCCCCCCTGGTCGAGGCCGCGTTTCCAGGAACCACCGGCGCCGGAGGCGTCGACCGGGCAAAGCTCGGCGCTCGGGTGCTTGGCGATGCGGCCGCGCTGAAAAGGCTGGAAGCGATCATCCATCCGCTGGTGCGCGCCGACGCCGACGCGTTCCTGGCGCGCAACCGCGCCGCCGGCGAGCCGCTTGCCGTTCTCGACATTCCGCTCCTGTTCGAGACCGGCGGCCGCGACCGCGTCGACAAGGTCGTCGTCGTCACCGCGCCGGCCGAAGTCCAGCGCCAGCGCGTGCTGGCGCGGCCCGGCATGAGCGAAGAGAAACTCGCCTCCATCCTGGCCAGCCAGGTGCCGGATGCGCAAAAGCGCCGCCAGGCCGACTTCGTCATCGATACCAGCCAGGGCCTGGATGCCGCGCGGGCTGAGGTCAAAGCTATCATCGCGGATTTGAGAGGTTAGATCGGCGCCTCTTTTCCTTCTCCCACAGGGGAGAAGGAAAAAAGTCATTGCCCATTGCCATTTTGTTCCGCTCTCACGATTCTGCTTGCCAGGAGCGACTGATTCGATGCGTGAGATCATTTTCGATACGGAAACCACCGGCCTCGACATGCGCGACGACCGCATCATCGAGCTTGGCGGCGTCGAGCTGGTCAACCGCTTTCCAACCGGCAAGACCTTCCACCACTACATCAACCCGCAGGGCCGCTCGATCCACGCCGAGGCGCAGGCCGTGCACGGCATCAGCATGGCGGACCTGCAAGGCAAGCCGTCCTTCGCCGAGATCGTCGAGGAGTGGATCGCCTTCACCGACGGCGCCAAGCTGGTCGCCCACAATGCCACCTTCGACATCGGCTTCCTCAATGTCGAGTTCGGCCGGCTCGGCCATCCGGCCGTCGACATCGGGCGCGTCGTCGACACGCTGGCGCTGGCGCGGCGCAGGCATCCGATGGGTCCCAATTCGCTCGATGCGCTCTGCCGGCGCTATGGCATCGACAATGCGCGGCGCACCAAGCACGGCGCCTTGCTGGATTCGGAGCTGCTGGCCGAAGTCTATATCGAGCTGATCGGCGGCAAACAGACGGCTCTGATCCTGGACACCGTTTCAGTGCAGATGAACGGCGCGGGCGAAGTGGCAGACATCGACATCTCGGTCGGTGCGCGGCCGATCGCCCTCCCCCCGCGCCTGAGCGAAGCCGAGCGCGCGGCGCATGCCGGCATGGTCGCCACGCTGGGTGAGAAGGCGCTGTGGCTGAAGGTGATGGGCGCCTAAGCGCGCCGTTCTCCTCGAAGTCGGGGGGCTTCGCGGCCAAACCGGCCTCGAAAACGAAAAACCCGGCGCGAGGCCGGGTCTTTCTGCAATATCCGTACGAGCCGGACTCAGCTCACCTGGACCTTCGACGCCGCCTGGTCCTCGGCCAGCTTCTGCTGGAACATCTGCGCGAAATCGATCGGGTCGAGCATCAGCGGCGGGAAGCCGCCATTGCGCGTTGCCTCGGCGATGATCTGCCGGGCGAACGGGAACAGCAGCCGCGGGCATTCGATGAACAGGATCGGCAGCATGTGTTCCTGCGGGAAGCCACTGATGGCGAAAACGCCGCCATAGACCAGCTCGACGTTGAACAGCACTTCCTGGTCGAAGGAGGCCTTGGCGTTCAGCGTCAGGTTGACGTCGAATTGCTTGTCGGAGAGCGGATTGGCGTTGACGTTGACGTTGATGGCGATGCCGGGCGCCTTGTCGCGGCCGCGCAGCGAGTTCGGCGCGCCGGGACTTTCGAAGGAAAGGTCCTTCACATACTGGGCAAGGACGTTGAGCGAGGGCTGCGCCGTATTGCCGTTTCCGTTGGCGCCGACCGGCGCGTCATCTTTGCTGGCCATGAGCCTTGTGTCCTTTTGCCTGGGCAGCATTGCTGACCGAATTGAAATCGGGCGTTCGCTACCATGGCCGGCATGACAAGACAAGGTTTGCCGCCTTGCGACCGGAGGGGATCCAGACTGTGTCGAGATTCAGGTCAGGCCGGCATCACCTGAACATCAATATAGCCTCAGTCGTCCTTCAGGCGGCGCCATGGCGAATTGTGGTCCGGCCCGCGCTTGAAATCGTCTTCGCGCGAATAATCGCCGTCGTCGAGGTCGATGACCCTGTCGCGCGGCCGGCCGCGGAAGCCGCCGGCCGAGAAATTCGTCGCTACCACGATGCGGCCCTTGAGCCTGCGCCAGGCAAGATCGCGCACCGGCGGCAGGAACAAGAGAATGCCGAAAATGTCCGATATGAAGCCCGGGATGATCAGCAGGATCGCGGCGAGCACGATCATGGCGCCGTGCGCGAGCTGACGGCTCGGATCGCGGCCGGCGCCCATCTCGGTGCTGATGCGGCTCATGACGCCAAAACCCTGATGCCTGAGCAGCAGCGCCCCGGCGATGCTCGACGCGAGCACCAGGCCGACCGTCGCCAGCGCGCCGATCTGGCGCCCGACGATGACGAAGCCGGCGATCTCCAGCAGCGGAAGCGCCAGAAGAAAAACGGGAAATAACGAAATGCGCAAGTCTTGCCGATCCTTCCGATCGTTCTGGCGTTGGTCTGCTTTGCCTGCCAGCGGCCGCCGGCCGCTGGCGCCGAGGCTGTTAGATAGGTATGGCTGCCTTTGATTTGAATGATTGCGCCTTGCGTTCTATATGGTTTGCATGTTGAACGCTATGCGACCGCTGCCCTGTTGGCCGGGCGGTCCGGCCGAGGGCAGGATTGATTGGCGGAAGATATGGGTTTCTTCGACTTCGGCACGATTTTCTTTCTGATTGCGGCAGTTGTGATCTTTTTCCAGCTGCGCAATGTGCTGGGCCGTCGTACCGGCAGCGAACGGCCGCCTTTCGATCCCTATACCGCCGCCCGCACCGGCGACAAGGATGCGCAGAAATCAGAGAATGTCGTGTCGCTGCCGCGCAAGCGCCAGCCCGGCGAGCCGGCCGGCGAGGTCTATGCGGCCATCGACGCCTTTGCCAAGCCCGGAACCGACCTCAACAAGGGCCTGCGCACCATCAAGGACAACGATCCGTCCTTCGACCCGAAGGGTTTCGTCGACGGCGCCAAGATGGCTTACGAGATGATCGTCATGGCCTATGCCGACGGCGATCGCAAAACGCTGAAGAACCTTCTGTCGCGCGATGTCTATGACGGTTTCGTCGCCGCGATCGGCGAGCGCGAGGCGCGGTCGGAAAAGATCCAGTCTTCCTTCGTCGGCATCGACAAGGCCGACATCGTCTCGGCCGAGATGAAGGGCGGCGAGGCGCATGTCACGCTGCGCATCATCAGCGAGCTGATTTCGGCGACGCGCGACAAGGCCGGTGCGGTCATCGACGGCGACCCCGAAACCGTCGCCGAGGTCAAGGACGTCTGGACCTTCGCCCGCGACACGCGCTCGCGCGACCCGAACTGGAAGCTCGTCGCCACCGAAGAAGAAGATTGAATCCCTGACCGCGGCGGGCCTGTCGTGTCCTTCCATCAGGCATTCAGCGAAAGATCCTTCGGCGCTCTGCCCGGCTGGGATGACGACGACCATCTGGCGGCCTTGGAGGCCTTTCGCCGCTCTGCCTTCCATGTCCTGGCCAAGCCCTATCGCAGCGGCGCGCTCGGCGTCGACTTCGACGCCTTTGCCGGTGCCTATGCCGAGGCGCGCGCGGCCCCTCCTGCCAGCCGGTCGGAGGCCCGCGCCTTCTTCGAGCGTCATTTCGTCCCCATGCTGGTGAGTCCAGAGACCGGCGCCGGCCTCGTCACCGGCTTCTACGAACCGGAGGTCGAGGCCTCGCCGGTGCGCACGGAGCGTTTTGCCGTGCCGCTTCTGTCGCGTCCCGCCGATCTCGTCGATGTCGACGACGCCAACCGGCCCGACGGAATGGACCCCTATCTCGCTTTCGCGCGCCGGACGCCGGACGGGCCGGCCGAATATTTCGACCGCGGCGCGATCGAGCGCGGCGCGCTCGCCGGCAAGGGACTGGAGATCGCCTGGCTGGCCGACAGGGTCGATGCATTCTTCATCCATGTGCAGGGCGCGGCGCGGCTTCTCATGACCGACGGCCGGCTGTGCCGCGTCACCTATGCGGCCAAGTCCGGCCAGCGCTTCACCGGGCCCGGCAAGGTGTTGAGCGAGCTCGGCGAGATCCCGCTGGAAAACGTGACGATGCAGTCGATCCGCGCCTGGTTCAGGGCGCATCCCGGCCGCGTCGACGAGATCCTGTGGCAGAACCGTTCCTATATCTTCTTCCGCGAGGCCGCGGTCGAGGACGCAACGCTCGGGCCGATCGCCGCCGCCAAGGTGCCGTTGACGCCGGGCCGCTCGATCGCCGTCGACCGGCTGCTGCACACATTCGGCACGCCCTTCTACATCGACGCGCCATCGCTGACGGCCTTCGAGGCAAAACCGTTCCGGCGCCTGATGATCGCGCAGGACACCGGCTCCGCCATCACCGGGCCGGCGCGCGGAGATCTCTTCGCCGGCTCGGGCGACGCCGCCGGCGAGATCGCCGGCGTGGTGCGCAATCCGGCCGATTTCTACGCACTGGTGCCGCGCCCGCTCGTCTCGGGGTCGAAGCCATGACCCGCCGCAGCGACAGGTTGAGCGAGGACGACCGGGTGCTGTGGAACCTGGTGGCGCGCACGGCCAAGCCGCTGAAGGGCAAGGCCGCCGTGCCTGTCCCGGATTTCGGCATCGAGGCGAAGCCGGCGCCGACGCAACAAGCCCGGCCCGTTGCCGGTCCGGCCGGCGCGCCTAAGCCGAAGGCCCAGCATGTCTCCCATGCACTCGACGAGCCGACGCTGGACAAATTGTCGAAAGGCCGGCTGCCCATCGAAGGCCGGGTCGACCTGCACGGCATGACGCAGGACGAAGCCTATTCGCTGCTGTTCTCCTTCCTGCACCGCGCGCATGCCGGCGGCATCCGCTATGTCCTGGTCATCACCGGCAAGGGCTCTTCGTCGGGCGGCGACGGCGTGCTGCGCCGCGCGGTGCCGGCCTGGCTGTCGACGCCGGCGTTCCGGCCGCTGGTCTCCAGTCACGACCACGCCGCGCGCAACCACGGCGGCTCGGGCGCGCTCTATGTCAGGCTGCGGCGGGTCCGGTCGTGAGGATGGGGTCGTGACCCCGTTCGGCGAGAGGCTGCGGGCGCTGAGGGCCGAGCGCGGCGTCACCCAGAAGGACATGGCCGCCGCCATCGGCGTCAGCGCCGCCTATCTGTCGGCGCTCGAGCATGGAAGGCGCGGCGCGCCGACCTGGACGCTGATCCAGAAGATCATCGGCTATTTCAACATCATCTGGGACGACGCGGAGGAACTGGCGCGACTGGCCGAAGGCTCGCATCCGCGCGTCAGGCTCGACACGTCGGGCCTGAGCCCGGCCGCGACCGAGCTTGCCAACCTCCTGGCCGAGAACATCGAAAAGCTCGACGAGGAGGAACTGCGCGGCATAACCTTCTCTATCCGAGCGGCGCTGGGGCGACGGCGGTAGGCCGGGTTTGCCCGGCTCTCGCGGCGGCTGAGCTCCCGATCGCGAAACGGCGGCCCGCCAGCAGCAGCCGGCGGGCCGCCGTGATGAGATCAGTTCTTGCCGGCCGTGCTGCCGCCATTGCCACCGCGGCCGTGATCACCATGGCCGCGGCCACCATTGCCGCCGCCAAGGCAGTCCGATGCGCCGGCGGCGCCGCAACAGCGGCCGCTCCACAGGTCGTTGAGATTGGTGTTGGCGCAGCTTCGAATGGTCTGATCGGCCAGAGCGGATCCGGCCATGCCCGACACCGCCACGGCGGCGAGAAGGGTGTTACGCAGGAAAGCAGTCATTTGAAGTCTCCATGGTTGGTTTCGGTTCACGGCTGTGTGTCGCCGGCCGGGCCGAAATGGTTCATGGAGGGTGTGGGAATTTTTTTGGGGAGTGCGCGAGGCGCGTGACTGCAACGTCGGCGCCGCCCCTCATCCGCCTGCCGGCACCTTCTCCCCGTATAGGACGGGGAGAAGGGAGACAGCCGCGCCCTTGGCGTATTTCTTGCGACGTCGGCAATTGGGGAAATCGTCGATGACAGCGTCTTTCTCCCCGTCACTATACGGGGAGAAATGCCCGGCAGGGCAATGAGGGGCGGGGCCGACATCCGGCGGTTGGGCGCGCCGCCCGCCGCAGTCCCTACTCCACGGACCCGACCAGCACCTGCTGGCCGCCACGGATCGAGACCCAGCGGCCGGTGTTGTCGATCGCCTGGCGCTTGAGGAAATGGTAGCCGGTGTCGTCCCAGGCCTTGACCTTGTCGGTCAGATTGTCGAGCACATAGTCGCCTCTGTCGGTGCGCACCGTCAGCACCGAGTGCCCTTCGCCGTCGGGTTTGCGCACCACGGTGATGAGAAGATCGGCAAGCGATATGCCCATCCGGGACAGCAGGCGCCGCTTTTCCAGCACGTAGTCCTCGCAGTCGCCGACGCCCTTTGCGGGATAGGCCCAGACCTCGTCCTTGCCGTAGATGTCCATGTCGCTCATCGGCTTGACGGCGGCATTCACCCTGGCGGTGACCTTGGCCAGCTTACGCCACAACCTGTCCGTCATCGCGGCCGGCGCCAGATTGCCGGGACGGATTGCGCATTCGCGGGCATTGAGCCTGCAGAAATCATAATGGCCGATCGGTTGCGACGCGACGCCGCCGGTCGTCATCGCTCCGGCCGCCAGGGCCGGTGCCACCCAGCCTCCCATCATTGTCGCCAGTCCGGCTACTGCGCACGCACGAAGCGCTCGCGCCATTGGTGAGGAATTCATTGTCCCCGCTCGCCCTTGTTATTAATGAAAGGTTAAGGGCGATCTACAGTCCGTGTCAATTACCACGATTGGGTGATTTGCGACATGGTTACCCGCGAGACGCATGGCAGCGGCACCCGTGCGACAAGCCTGCCCGGCCTGTCCGGCGCTATCGGGCCGGCAATGCAGGCTGCCTATCTTTTGGCGGTGCGGACCAGCTTCGGTTTCACGGCGACCCGGTTCTGGCGGCCATAGCTGGTGATGAAGTCGACGATGCGCGGCACGATCTCGGCGCGGAAGCGCGACCCGTTGAAGACGCCGTAGTGCCCGACCGCGGGCTGCATGTAATGCGCCTTCCTGTCGGCGGGAATGTTGACGCACAGATCGTGCGCCGCCCGCGTCTGGCCGAGGCCGGAAATGTCGTCGTTCTCGCCCTCCACCGTGAACAGCGCGACATTGCGGATGGCCGAGGGATCGATGGGCGTGCCGCGATGCGTCATCTCGCCCTTGGGCAAGGCATGCCGGACAAACACCGTGTCGACCGTCTGCAGGTAGAACTCAGCCGTCAGGTCCATCACCGCCAGATATTCGTCGTAGAAGTCGCGGTGCTTCTCGGCGCTGTCGCCGTCATGCTTCACAAGGTGCATGAAGAAGTCCTTGTGGGCGATGATGTGGCGGTCGAGGTTCATGCTCATGAAGCCCGAAAGCTGCAGGAAGCCGGGATAGACCTCGCGGCCGAAGCCCGGCACCGGCCAGGGCGCGCGCATCACGACATTGTCGCGGAACCAGTCTATGCCCTTCTCCTCGGCCAGAAGGTTGACCGCGGTCGGGTTGCGGCGCGTGTCGATCGGCCCGCCCATCAGGGTCATCGTCGCAGGAACGAAGGGGTCGCCGCGCGTTTCCATCAGCGCCACGGCCGCCAGCACCGGCACGGAAGGCTGGCAAACAGCCATCACATGCGTGTCGGGGCCCAGCACATGCAGCATGTCGACGACATAGTCGATATAGTCGTCGAGATCGAATTGGCCGTCGGCCGTCGGCACCATGCGGGCGTCGATCCAGTCGGTGATGTGCACGTCGGCATGGGGCAGCATGGCTTCGACCGTGCCGCGCAGCAGCGTCGCATAGTGGCCCGACATCGGCGCCACGATCAGAAGCTTCGGATCGCGCCGCCGCCCGGCGGGCACGGCGCGCTCGAAACGCACCAGGTTGCAGAACGGTCGTGACCAGACGATCTTCTCGGTCACTGCCACGCTCTTCCAGTCGACCACCGTCTTGTCGAGGCCGAATTGCGGCTTGCCGTAGCGGCGCGTGGTGCGCTCGAATAACTCGGCGCCCGCCGCGATCGAGCGGCCCCAGGACGTGTGCGAGAACGGATTGAGCGGGTTGGAATAGAACAGCCGCACCGCATCGGCATAGAGACGGGCCGGCTGCAGGGCGGCGTGGTTCATTTCATAGAGCTGGTAGAACATCCGTTTACCCCGCTGCGGCCTGCGACCGAAGGGGCGGCGAGCAGTGCCTGGCCCTAACTGTCTCGCGGGGAAGTTAACAACTAATTGCTGCGATGCAATACGTCACGTGGCGTGATCTATACGCATTCTTGGTCCAAAGCGTTGGAAATCAGCCTTGGACGGTACAAGCCGGCTCATTGTGCAGGTGCGAAGGCCCGCCAGCGGCCCGGCCCTCGGGCCGGGCAGTGGTGGTCAGACGCGCGCCATGCAGACCGCGGTGTGGCCCGAACCGATGAAGCCGAGCTGGCCGGCGGCACCCTTCGACAGGTCGAGCACGCGTCCCCTGATGAACGGTCCGCGATCGTTGATGCGCACCACGACGCTGCGGCCATTGTTCTGGTTGGTGACCCGCAGCTTGGTGCCGAAAGGCAGCGTGCGGTGTGCGGCGGTCAAGGCCGAAGGGTTCATCCGTTCGCCCGACGCGGTCCTGGAGTGCAGGGCGTACCAGGAAGCGCGGCCGCATTGGCCGGCGGCGGAGGCGGCTGGAGTGGCGGAGGCGCCGACCATCAGGCCAGCAGCGATCGTCACCGCGGCAAGCGCGGTCCGGTTGTTGTTATTCATATTTGGGGGAAGGCTCCGTTTTTGACAGGCCCCAGCCGTTACGGAGACAATAAGGCACGAAATGCGGCGATCATCTGGCGGTTCCATGGCGCCGGCACACGTTTGGAGTCGCCCGGTAACAGTCTGTCAGTGATTTCCCGGCGGTCAGCGATCAACTCACGATGATGTTCCAGCGGATATCCATGTCTTGTTTGACAAGATCGAGCGGCAACATCCAAGTAGAAGATGCTGCTGCCGAACCGATTCCTTTGCCTCTTTCATCGCGACGGCGAAGACGCGACCGATCAACTTCGGAAGGGAGAATCCGGCAATGAGACTGATCAAAAATCTGCTGGCGTTGATTGTGCTGGCCGTCGGCGCGCTGTGGTCGCTGCAAGGCATCGGCGCGATCGGCGGCAGCTTCATGACCGGCCAGTCGCAATGGCTCACCATCGGCATCATCGTCATGCTGGTCGGTCTCGCCGGGCTCGTGTGGGCGAACCGTTCGCGCGGTTGAGCCGCTCTCACTGCGACCAGTACTGCCAGGCCCAGTAGAAGCTTTCGTCTCGCGGCGGCAGGCGGTCACGCCCGGCCGGGAGTCGGACGGGCGCCGGCGAGCGCGGACCGTCCTCCCTTGTCGCCTTGTCCTCCTCTATCGCCTTGCCATCGGATGTCAGGCCCAGCAGCCAGGTGCCGAAATGGGCGAACAGCATGGCGGTGGAATGGGTCATCGTCATCTCCGTTTCCCGATCATTCGCGTCCCGCCCACGGCACGAGCGCGCGCTCGATCCTGCGGATGGCGAATTCGAGCACGAAGGCGATGGCCGCGATCACCAAAATGCCCATGACCACCACGTCGGTGACCAGGAACTGCGCCGCCGACTGGATCATGAAGCCAAGCCCGCGCGTCGCCGCCACCAGTTCGGCGGCGACCAGCGTGGACCACCCGGCGCCGAGAGCGATGCGCAGTCCGGTCAGGATCGACGGCAGCGCGCTGGGCAGGATCACGTGGCGGACCACCTGGCGCCTCGTCGCGCCAAGCGAACGCGCGGCGTTGATGCGCTCCTGCGAGACGCCGCGGACGCCGGACGCGGTCGACAAGGCCACCGGCGCCAGCATGGCGATGGCTATCACCAGGACCTTGGACGGCTCGCCGATGCCGAACCAGATGATGACCAGCGGCAGATAGGCGAGCGGCGGGATCGGCCGCAGGAATTCCAGCAGCGGATCGAAAATGCCGCGGCCGACGGTGCTGATGCCGATGGCGAGGCCAACCGGCACGCCGACGAGGAGCGCCGCGATGAGCGCGGCGAACACTCGCCCCAGGCTGGCGGCGATATGCTGGACGAGCGTTGCGTCGACAAAGCCGTCGCGGGCGACGATGATGAATTTGTTCCACACCGCGACAGGCGAGGGCAGGAATACCGGCGACACCAGTTGCAGGCGGGCCGACAGCGTCCACAGCGCCAGCACCAGAAGAATGGTGGCCGCGCTGACCATGCGCGCCGAAACGCCCTTGCGCTTCGGGACCGGGCGCGACCATGGCACCGACAGGCCGTCGGCCTCTTCGGTCCTGGGGCCGGAGCGTTCGGTGTAGGAGGAAATGGTCATGCCGCCTCTCCCTCGAAGATCGCGTCGGTCAGTTCGCCGCGCGCCGCGGCGAAGCCAGGATCGGCCTTGATGGCGCGGATGGCCTCGCCCGCTGCGTAGCGCCTGGAGAAGCCCGGCTCCAAGGTCCGCACCACCCGGCCCGGCCCGGGCGCCAGCACCACGATGCGGGTGGAGAGCACCAGCGCCTCGTCGATGCCGTGCGTGACCATAAGCACGCCGACCTTGCTTGCCGTCCACAGGTCGAGCAGCGTCGTCTGCATGCGCTCGCGCGTCAGCGCATCGAGCGCGCCGAGCGGCTCGTCGAGCAGCAGGAATTGCGGCTCGGCAGCCAGCGCCCGGGCAAGGCCGACGCGCTGGCGCATGCCGCCGGACAGCTCCCAGATGCGCTTGTCGCCGGCATCGGTGAGCTTGACCAGGCCGAGCAATTCGTCGGCGCGGCGCGCCCGCTCGGATGGCCCGACACCGCGCAGCCTGAGCGCGAAGGCGACGTTCTCGCGCGCCGTCAGCCAAGGAAACAGCGCGTCGTTCTGGAACACCACCGCACGGTCCGAACCGGGTGCTGCGATCGGCCGGCCGTCGATCGCGGCCGTGCCGCGTGCCGGCGCGACAAAGCCGGCGGCTACATTGAGCAGCGAGGTCTTGCCGCAGCCGGAACGGCCGACAAGGACGACGAAGTCATCGCTGGCGACGTCGATCGATACCCGCTCGACGGCGGGTGCGGGCTGGCCGTCATAGTGGATCGAGATTCTGTCGAGCACGAGATGCGACATGAGCCCTCGCAGGAGTTCGTTGAAGTCCGCCTGCCCGAAGCCGCGCCTCGTCAGCGGCTCCGGGACAGACGACACGCGGCGTCAGGAAAGCCGCGCGCGTCTCATCGGGGCGCCACCTGCCCGTCGTGGCATGGGGCGCTCCAACGCTCGGGTCAGTTCGAGGCCAGCGCCTCGGTGACGTATTTCGATGTCACATATTTCGAATAGTCCGGCAGCACGGCGTCTACCTTGCCCTGCTCCTTGAGGAAGGCGGACGCGGCCGCGATCGCCTTGACAGTGCCGCCGCCGAGGAACTTGTCGGAGGCCTGTTCTTCGAGTGTCGGGAAGACGTAGCCCTTGAGCAGTTCAGGCACTTCCTCGACCTTGGCGCCGGTCAGCTTGGCGATCTCGGCCGCCTGCGGCGACGCTGCCGACCAGGCGTCGGGCTGAGCCAGGTACTCGGCATAGGCCGCACCCGTCACCTTGACGAAGTCGCGCACCGCTTCCGGGTTCTTTTCGGCAAAGTCGGTGCGCACGATCCAGGCGTCGAAGGTCGGCGCGCCCCAGGCGGCGACCTGGGAGGAATCCAGCACCACCTTGCCTGATGTCTTGACCTGGCCGAGCGCCGGATCCCAGACATAGGCCGCATCGATATCGCCGCGCGAAAAGGCAGCGGCGATTTCCGGCGGCCTGAGATTGAGGATCTCGACCGATTTCGGGTCGACATTCTCATGTTTCAGCGCGGCAAGCAGGCTGTAATGCGTCGTCGAGACGAAGGGCACGGCCACCTTCTTGCCGGCGAGGTCGGCGACCTTCTCTATGCCGGCGCCGTTGCGTGCGACCAACGCCTCGGATGGCCCGATCAGGCCGACGACGAAGATGGTCTGGACCGGCAATTCGCGGCTCGCCGCCGCCGCCAGCGGGCTCGAACCGACATAGCCGATGTCTACCGAGCCGGATGCGACCGCGGCGATGACATCGGCGCCGGAATCGAATTTGCGCCAGTCGATGGCGGCGTTGGTAGCCTTTTCATAGGCACCATCGGCCTGCGGCACCTTGGAGGGTTCGACCACCGTCTGGTAGCCGATGGTGATCTTGAGGTCGTCGGCAAAAGCCGGGCCGAGGAAGGCGGCGCCGGCAAGTGCGGCCGTAGACAGGAGAAGGATGCGTCGCGAAATGGTGGTGGACATCAAGGGCTCCATGAAACAGGGGAAAACCGGATTGCTTCATGATAGTCCGCTAATTCTATGGTTCTTGTAGAGTTAGATTCTTCTAGCGGGGCTGGATTTGTTGGAAAAAGCTGCCGGTGCCGAGGTCCCCAGGCGGATTTGGCGGCTATGGCGCTTCAAGAGTGGCGAGATCATCACGTTCGGGAAGCTCCAGCCACCGCTACGGCCTCCGATCGCGAACGAGAATTCACGTTGCAGCCGCTTGAAAGGCAAATCCATGCTTCAGATGGATTGGAATTTAAAAACGTGTTCCGCCTGTTCGCGTTTAAGTATAGTAAACTTATCGACATAGAGACTTGGAGGCGACGATGAGAGGTCATACCCATCCGTATCGCGGCGATCGCCGGTGGCACCGGTCTCGGGCCGTCGCGCCACGGTTTGTGTCCCCGGCATCACAAGTCAGGTCCAAAATCGCCGCAATGGCTTGAAAATCAAGCAAGATCAATCGCGATTGGCTTGTATATCATGTCGGTAGAATTTATGTCATGGATGCTTGAGCGCGGCGGGAGGCACGCCAGGCGTTTCGCAACGGATGGCCTCGAGCCATCGCATGACAGAGAAACGTTCGGATCATGCTCACCAAGAAAGGCAAGTACGGCCTCAAGGCGCTCGTCCATCTGGCGCGGATGCCGGCCGGGCAGCTTGCCTTCGTCAACGACATCGCGACCGGCAACAACATCCCGAAGAAGTTTCTCGACGCCATCCTGGGCGAACTGCGCAATGCCGGTTTCGTGCAGAGCCGCAAAGGCAAGGATGGCGGCTATCGCCTGGCGCGGCCACCGGAGGAAATCAGGGTCGGCCATGTCGTGCGTGTGCTCGACGGCCCGCTGGCGCCGATCCCTTGCGCCAGCCGTACCCAATACCAGCGCTGCGAAGACTGTAACGAGGCGACATGCCAGGTTCGACATCTGATGCTGGAAGTCCGGCAAGCGATCGCCGAGGTGCTCGACCAGCGCAGCCTCGCCGAGATGCGCGACATCGGCCTCGACGACCTTGGGGTCGCAAGGGGCCTCGACGACCTCTCGGTCGCGAGCGACGATCTGCCGGTTGCGGTGAAGGCCTGACGCCGGCGCGTCGCACGGGGCTGGCATGAGCGGCCGCGGCAACTCGATCATCATCGTCGGGGGCGGCGCCAGCGGGGTCGTGCTCGCCGCGCATCTGCTGAGACAGCCCAATCCCGACCTTCGCGTCACGCTGGTCGAGAAGCGCCCGCATTTCGGCCAGGGCATCGCCTATTCCACATTGCTCTCCGCGCATGTGCTGAACGTCAGCGCCGCCGGTATGAGCGCCTATGCCGACGATCCCGGCAATTTCTGGCGCTGGCTGCTGGAACGCGACCTGGCAACGCCCGAGCAGGCGCCGGTCTACGCGCCGCGCAGCATCTATGCCCGCTATCTCGGCGAATTGCTGGACGATCTCGAGGCGCGCGAGAGGGAGACCGGACGCCTCCGGCTGATCCATGAGGAAAGCCTGTCGATCTCGCCCACGGCCTCGGGGGTGGAAGTGGCGCTCGCCAACGGCACCAGCGTCGTCGCCCATCTGGCGGTGCTCGCCACCGGCCATGACGAGGTGCCGGCCATGGGGCAAGGCCATGCGGTTCGGATGGGGTCTGAGGCCGACACCGCGCTCGATCCCGACCGGAGCGTCATGGTGCTGGGAACGGGCCTCAGCATGGTCGACGCGTTCCTCGCCCTCGAACAGCGCGGCCACCGCGCCGAGATCGTCGCGGTGTCGCGGCGCGGCCTGCTGCCCTCGCCGCACCGCAAGGGCAATCCGATCAAGCTCGACGTCGCCGATATCCCGCTCGGCACCCAGCTTTCCTATTTCGTCGGCTGGTTCCGCGATTTGATCCGGGAAAACCAGAAGGCCGGCATCGACTGGCGCGACGTCGTCGACGGCCTTCGCCCGTTCAACCAGAAGATCTGGCAGAACTGGCCGGCCTCCGCCAAGCGTCGTTTCGTCGAGCACACCAAGGCGTGGTGGGACATCCACCGCCACCGCATGGCGCCCGAGGTCCATGCCCGCGTCACGCAAGCCGTGCAGTCCGGCCGCATCCGCCTCGTCGCCGGCCGTGTCGTCGACATCGCGGCGGGCGGCGAGTTCACGGTCCAGGTCCAGTCGCGCCACACCAAGCGGCTGGAGAGGTTCGAGGTCGCCCGCATCTATGATTGCTCCGGTATCGTCAGGGACATCTCGGCCTCGTCGAACAGCGTGGTGCGCTCGCTGGTCGACCGCGGGCTGGCGCGGCCGGATCCGCTGCGCATCGGCCTCGACGTGACGGCCAATTGCGAGATCATCGCCGGCGACGGCACGGTGTCCAGGAAAATCCTCGCCGTCGGCCCGCTGACCAGAGGCACCTTCTTCGAGATCGACGCCATTCCGGATATTCGCGTCCAGTGTGCGAGGCTGAGCAAGCAGCTGCTGGGGTAAAGTGTTGACGTCGGCGCTCTACGGCAGGCCAGAGGGGGGGACGTGCCGCACAGTCCTGCAGCCGTTGCGCGTCGCAACCCGGAATTTCATTCTCCATCTAGCCGGTCGATTGGCACGATCTATCTTCTTTCCCACTGCAAAGGGCTGGAAAAGAGGATACGCTGCCGCCCTGCACGAGGCGGCCGCTTGATCATGGAGCATCGATATGAGCAGGCACAAGATTGCGCCCTCGGATAGCGCCCCTTTGGAAAGCGCCGCTTCGGAAAACGCAACGTCGCGCCTGCGGCCGCCTTACGGATCGGTGCTCGACCTGATCGGCCAGACCCCCGTGGTCGAGCTGACCCAATTCGACACCGGCAAGTGCCGGCTGTTCATCAAGCTCGAAAGCCAGAATCCCGGCGGCTCGATCAAGGACCGTATCGCGCTGTCGATGATCGCGGCGGCCGAGAAGGAGGGCAGGCTGAAGCCAGGCGGCACGATTGTCGAGGCGACGGCCGGCAATACGGGCCTGGGGCTGGCCCAGGTCGGCATCCCCAAGGGCTACCGCATCATCCTGGTCGTGCCCGACAAGATGTCGCGCGAGAAGATCCAGCACCTGCGCGCACTGGGCGCGGAAGTGCGCATGACGCGCTCCGATGTCGGCAAGGGCCACCCCGAATATTATCAGGACATGGCCGAAAAAATCGCGGCCGAGCTGCCCGGCGCTTTCTACGCCAACCAGTTCGCCAATCCGGCCAACCCTGAGGCGCACGAAACCACCACCGGTCCGGAAATCTTTTCGCAGCTCGACGGCGATGTCGACGCGGTGGTGGTCGGCGTCGGCTCCGGCGGCACGCTGACCGGCCTTGGCCGGTTCTTCGCCAAGGCATCGCCGAAGACGGAAATGGTGCTGGCCGATCCGGTCGGCTCGGTGCTGGCGCCGCTGATCAAGACCGGCAAGATGGTGGAGGCCGGCAGCTGGACTGTGGAAGGCATCGGCGAGGACTTCGTGCCGCCCAATGCCGAGCTGTCGCTGGTCAAGAAGGCCTATTCCATATCGGACAAGCAGAGCATGCTGGCGGTGCGCGATCTCCTGTCCCGGGAAGGCATCCTGGCCGGCTCGTCTTCGGGCACGCTGCTGTCGGCCGCCTTGCGCTATTGCCGCGAGCAGACGTCGCCCAAGCGCGTCGTCACCTTCGTCTGCGACAGCGGCAACAAATATCTGTCGAAAGTCTTCGACGATTTCTGGCTGGCCGAGCAGGGGCTGGCCGAGCACGAGCAGCATGGCGACCTGCGCGACCTGGTGATGCGCACGCACCGCACCGGCGACACCGTCTATGTCGGTCCGGACGAGAGCCTGCTCAACGCCTATGGCCGCATGCGCCGCTCCGATGTCTCGCAGCTGCCGGTGCTCGACGACGGCAAGCTGGTCGGCATCGTCGACGAAAGCGACATTCTGGCCAAGGTCGACGGCCCCTATGAGGGTCGCTGGGAGCGCTTCAACGCGCCGGTACGCACGGCGATGACCTCCAATCTGCATACTTTGCAGGCCAGCCAGACGCTGGACGCGCTGCTGCCGGTATTCGACCGCAACGAGGTCGCCATCATCTTCGACGGCGACGAGTTCGTCGGCCTGATAACCCGCATCGACCTGATCAACCATTTGAGGCGCCGTGCACGATGACCGCATCCGGAAAGAACCGCCTGGCCTTCTCCACCCGCACCATCCATGGCGGCCAGAGCCACGATCCCCTGACCGGAGCGGTGATGGTGCCGATTTACGCCACCTCGACCTATGGCCAGCAGTCGCCCGGCGTGCACAAGGGCTTTGAATATGCCCGGAGCCAGAATCCGACGCGCTTTGCCTTCGAGCGCGCGGTGGCCGATCTCGAAAGCGGCTCGGCTGCCTTCGCCTTCGCCTCCGGGCTGGCGGCGATCGCCACCGTGCTGGAACTGCTCGATTCCGGCGCCCACATCGTCGCCACCGACGACATCTATGGCGGCTCCTTCCGCCTGATGGAGCGTGTGCGCAAGCGCTCCGCCGATCTCAAGGTGAGCTTCGTCGACTGCAGCGACCTTGCGGTTATAGAGGCGGCAATCCGCCCGGAGACGAAAATGCTCTGGGTCGAGACGCCGACCAACCCGCTGCTGCGCATCGTCGATCTCGAAGGCGTCGCAGCCCTTGCAAGGCGCAAGGGCATCCTCTCGGTCGCCGACAACACATTCTGCAGCCCCTATTTGCAGCGGCCGCTGGAGCTCGGCATCGACGTCGTGGTGCATTCGACGACGAAGTACCTCAACGGCCATTCCGACATGGTCGGCGGCGTGGCTGTTGTCGGCGATAACAAGGATCTGGCCGATCGCCTGAAATTCCTGCAGAACGCCATCGGCGCCATTTCGGGCCCGTTCGACAGTTTTCTCGCCCTGCGCGGCCTCAAGACATTGGCGCTGAGGATGGAGCGGCACTCGTCGAACGGCCTCAAGATCGCGCAGTGGCTGGAAGCCCGCAAGGATGTGCGCCGGGTCATCTATCCCGGTCTGGCCAGCCATCCGCAGCATGCCGTCGCCGTCCAGCAGATGCATGCGTTCGGCGGCATGATATCAGCCGTGCTCGACCGCGACCTCGCCGGCACGAAACGCTTCCTCGAACGCACGCAATTGTTCACGCTGGCCGAAAGCCTCGGCGGCGTGGAGAGTTTGATCGAACACCCGGCGCTTATGACGCATGGATCGATCCCGGCGGAGAAGCGCGAAGAGATCGGCATATCGGATTCGCTGGTGCGGCTGTCGGCGGGCATCGAGGATGGCGACGATCTGATCGCCGATCTGGAGCAGGCGCTGGGGGGCTGAGCGGCGGCGCTCCCGCTGAGACGAGCCAGTCTCCAAGCCAGCGCTGCCCCTTACCTGCCTGCCGGCATCCTCCCGTATAGTGACGGGGAGAGGGGCGCTGTGTCTCGATTTGCGCCAATTATCAACGGCGGCAAGAGGGAGCCGGGGTTGCGGTATCTCCCTTCTCCCCGTCACTATACGGAGAGAAGGTGCCGGCAGGCGGATGAGGGGCAGCGCCAACTTCGCAGAAAGCCAGCCACAACCCCGTTGACCCCAAATCCCATCTGCCCGAGATGTAGAGCCTATGGCCACGCGCGACACATCTCCAGACGCTCCCCTCACTTTCGCGGTGCTGGTCTTCCCCGGCTTTCCGATGATGGCGTTCAGCTCGGTCATCGAGCCGCTGCGCGCGACCAATGTGCTGGCGAAGCGGGAATGCTATCGCTGGATCATCGTCGGCGCTACCCAAGGCGCGGTCGAGGCCTCGAACGGCGTCGTCATCCAGCCGCGCTTCTATGCCGGGGATGCGCCGAAGGTCGACCGCATCGTCGTCTGCTCAGGCGGCGATGCCGATCATCTCGTCGCCGAGGATGCGGCAAGCTGGATCCGCCGCAGCTTGCGCAGTGGCGCCCATATCGGCGCGGTGGCGGACGCCGCCTTCTTCCTCGCCCGCGCCGGCCTGCTCGACGGCCATGCCTGCACCTTGCACTGGACCAGCCAGGCGGCCTTCACCGAGGCCTTTCCCAATGTCGAGCTGAGGCGCGACCTCTATGTCATCGACCGCAAGCGTTTCACCTCGGCGGGCGGCGTCGGCAGCCTCGACATGATGCTGGAGATCATCACCCGCGACTACGGCGCCGAGCTTGCGGCCGGCGTCGCCGAATGGTTCGTGCACAGCCAGCTGCGCTCCAGCGTCGACCGCAAGCTGATGCCGCTGCGCCTCCGTACCGGCGTGCGGAACGAGCTGGTGCTGTCGGCCATCGCCATCATGGAGGACGCTGTGGAGGAGCGGCTCGGCATGGCGGAGCTGACGGCCAGGCTCGGCGTCTCCTCCGATAAGCTCGAACGCTCCTTCCGCTCCGAACTCGCCATCTCGCCCAATGGCTACTATCGGCGGCTCAGGCTGAAACGCGCCGCCGATCTCCTGGCGCACTCGACGCTCGCCGTGCGCGACGTGGCGCTCGCCTGCGGCTTTGCCTCGATGTCGAGCTTCGCGCGCGCCTTTCGCGAGGAGCACGGCCATCCTCCGAAGCTGGCGCGACGGCATTAGAGGTCTTGCTGGCGCTGAGAGACGTCGCCCCCCTCTGTCCTGCCGGCCATCTCCCATACGAGGGTCCCTCAAGGGGGGAGATTGAACGTCACAACAGCTTTCGCCAATTTTCACCGAAGAAGCGACGAGGTCAAAGCTGCCAATCTCCCCACTTGAGGGGGAGATGCCCGGCAGGGCAGAAGGGGGGCGCTTGGCACCTGCATCTCTTATTACCCCAGCGGCATCTCGCACAACAAGCGCGGTTTTCCGCACAATCCCTCGTTATCTCCTGCGCCATGGTCTGATCTTGCAAACCACCCAAGGTCAGCCCCCATGAGCATCGTCGTATTCGACCCCGACAGCACTGAAGACGTCGACTTCAAGGACCGCATGCGCCACCCCGCGGCGGCCGATCCGGCGGGCGGCATGTGGCTGTCCGACACCGAGCCGTCCTTCATCGATGCCGACGCCCTTCGTAAAGGCCGGCTGGCCAAGCTGCGCGGTTGGATGCGCGAGGCCGGCTATGGCGGCGTGGTGCTGTTCGACCCCTACAACCAGCGCTACGCCACCGGCTCGCGCAACATGTTCGGCTATTTTCTGCGCAACTCGACCCGTTATTTCTTCATTCCGACCGAAGGGCCGATCGTGCTGTTCGAATATCCGCAGAGCTACCATGTCTCGATGGTGCTCGACACGATCAACGAGGCGCGTCCTTCCAAGCTCGTCTGGTCGTCGGTATCGGGCCGCGACGACGAGACCGCCGGTCCCTTCGCCGACGAGATCGCCGAACTCCTGAAGCAGCATGGCGGCGGCTCGATGAAACTCGGGCTCGACCGCTGCAGCCACTTGCAGGCGCTGGCGCTGGAGAAGCGCGGCTGCGAGGTCCGGGATTGCCAGGGCGAGATCCTGGCGGTGCGCGCGGTCAAGACGCCGGAGGAAGTCAAATGCCTGCAGGTGTCGATGGCCGGCGCGGAAGCCGCCGTCTATGCGGTGCGCGAGGCGATCAAGCCCGGCGTTTCCGAGAACGAGCTGTTCGCCATCATGTATGGCGAGGTCATCCGCCAGGGCGGCGAGTTCATCGAGACGCGGCTGTTGACGTCCGGCCAGCGCACCAATCCCTGGTTCAACGAGGCCAGCGGGCGAAAAATCCGGCCAGGCGAGTTGCTGGCGCTCGATACCGACACGATCGGCTGCTATGGCTATTATTCGGATTTCTCGCGCACCTTCCGCTGCGGGCCCGGCAAGCCGACCCCCTATCAGAAATCGCTCTACCGCATGGCGCACGACCAGGTTCAGCACAATATCTCGATCGTGAAGCCGGGCATGGCTTTCCGCGAGATCGCCCAAAAGGCGTGGAAGATCCCCGACCGCTTCGTCGACCAGCGCTACACCTCGGTCATGCACGGCGTCGGCATGCATGGCGAGACGCCCTTCATCGCGCACGCCATGGACTACGAGACCTATGGCCGCGACGGCCATATCGTGCCAGGCATGGTGGTGAGCGTGGAAAGCTATATTGGCGAGAAGGGCGGCCGCGAGGGCGTCAAGCTGGAGGATGAAATCCTGATCACCGAGACCGGCACCGAGCTCCTGTCGCGCTTCCCCTATGAGGATGAGTTTCTGGAGAAACAGGTTTGACATCCACTGCCCGCCTCGGCGACGCATCGCAGCTGAAGAACGAGCGCCTCATTCCTTGGCGCCCCCCTCTGTCCCTCCAGCGTTTGGAAGTATCTTGGGGGCCAGGCGCATCCGCATGAAAAGCCCTATCTCCGTCAAGCGCGGCACCGTGGCCGCTGTCTTCATCGACCTGCAGGAAGAGCACCGGCAGGACCCGCGCTACCTGGTCGAGGGTTTTGACAAGATTCTCGCCAACGTCCAGCGGCTGCAGGCGGCGGCGCGGCAGAACAATGTGCCGCTCTATCACTGGGCCTACATTGTCGATCTCGACAAGCAGGAGCGGCCCTTTCACCCTGTTGGAACCGACGGCAAGTCGGCCTTCTCCGACAAGAGCGATCCGCTGACCGAGATCTGCCGTGAGGTGGCGCCTGCTGATGGCGAGGCGCTGCTGATCAAGGCCGAGGCCAGCGCCTTCCGCGCGGGACCGGCCGCCGATCGGCTCAAGGCTTCCGGCGTCGAATGGCTGGTCATATCTGGCGTGTGGACCGAGGCCTGCATCGATGCCACCGTGAAGGACGCCGTGGCGCGCGGCTTTCGCGTGCTGCTGGTCAAGGACGCCTGCGGCAGCGGCAGTGCCGCCATGCACCAGACCGCAATCCTCAACCTCGCCAACCGGCTCTATGGCGGCGCCGTCACCGACACCGACGGCGCCTGCCTGCTGCTGGCTGGCGAGAGCGTCGCCGTCTGGCAGGTCGAGGGCTCGGTGCCGCTGCGCTTCAGCTTTGAAAACGCGGCCAGGCTTTACAGCGAGCTTTGAGGCAATGCCTTCCGAAACCGTGGGCAGCACTGAAATGACCGGTCGCAGCAAATACGCGACGCGGCTCGACCCTGCGCTGTGGGCCTATATAGACGGCATCAACGCCTGGTATCCGCCCGAGACGATCGACCTGCCGATCGCCAAGCAGCGTGCGATCTATGACAGGATGTGCCGGGCGCTTCGCCAGCCCTATCCGCCGGGGGTGACGGCGAGCGACGACCTCATCGCCGCCCCCGGCCGGAACATCGCGGTGCGGCACTATGGGATGGCAGGCACGGCCGCGCGGGCCACGGTGCTTTATTACCATGGCGGCGGCTTCATCCTGGGCGGGCTCGACAGCCATGACGACATCTGCGCCGAGATCTGCGCCGGCACCGGCTTTGCCGTGCTCTCGGTCGACTATCGGCTGGCGCCCGAACATCTCCACCCCGCCGCCTTCGACGACGCTCTGGCCGCCTTCGAATGGGCGGCGGCTAGAGCGAACGGGCCACTGCTGCTGTCCGGCGAGAGCGCCGGGGGCAATCTGGCGGCGGCGGTCAGTCACGCGACGCGCGCTCGCGCGAAGAGGCCGACCGGCCAGGTGCTGATCTATCCCGGCCTCGGCGGCGACGAGACTGCCCGCTCCTACATCGAGCATGCCGAGGCGCCGCTTCTGTCGACCGGCGACGTCGCTTTCTACCGCCACGTCCGCTCGGCCAAGAGACAGGCGCCGGACGATCCGACCTTCTCGCCGCTGCGCGCCGCCGACTTCTCCGGCCTGCCGCCCACCATTGTCGTTACCGCCGAATGCGACCCGCTGTCGTCGGACGGCGAGGCCTATCGCGACCGCATCCTGGCCGCCGGCGGCAAAGCGAGCTGGCACGAGGAGAAGCGCCTCGTGCACAGTTTCCTGCGCGCCCGCACCACCGTGCCGGCTGCCGCCGAGGCGTTCCGGCGCATAATCGCGGCGATCGCGGCACTTGGCGCGGGCGAATGGCCCGTCGAACACTGAACCCGAGCGACGCAGCCCTCAATTGCGCCCGTAAAACGCGTTCGGGACATGCACCGGCCAGCGCCATGGCAGCACGGCGATCATGTCGAACCGCATCGACAGCCTGCCGTAATCCGGCTGGCGCGACAGCCAGATGTCGGCGGCGCCTTCGATGCGGCGCTCCGATTCATGGGCGATCGCCTCCATCGCTTCCATCAGCGTGCGGCGCGCCTTGACCTCGACGAACAGCACCAGGTCGCCGCGCCGCGCGATCAGGTCGATCTCGCCGAAACGGGTGCGATGGCGGCGCGCCAGGATCCGGTAGCCCTTCAGCACCAGCGCCGCCGCCGCCAGCCATTCGCCGCGATGGCCGCGCCGGTAGGCCTTTTGACGGCTGGCGCTCGTGAGCCTAGCCACGGTCCTCTCCAGAGGCATCCCTGAGTTCCAGCAGCCGCCGGTAAAGCGCCTGCTTCTGGCCGCCGGTCATCTTCGCCGCTTCCGCCGCCGCCTTCGAAGCCGGCATTTCGGCGGCGAGCGACAACAGCATCCGGTCGATATCGGCCGGCTCGTCCGCCCTGGCTTCGGCCGGACCGACGCACACCACGATCTCGCCCTTCGGCGTATCGGCCGCCGCATAGTGGTCGGCCAGCGCCCGCAGCGTGCCGGTGCGCATCTCCTCGAAGGTCTTGGTCAATTCCCTGCCGATCGCTGCTTTGCGCTCGCCGCCAAGCGCTTCGGCCATCGCGCCGAGAGACTCGGCCAGCCGGCGCGGCGATTCGAAGAAGATCAGCGTCGCCGGCACCGCTTTAAGCGCGTCCAGCCGCGCCAGCCGCTGCCCCGCCTTGACCGGCAGGAAGCCGGAGAACAGGAAGGCATCCGAAGGCAAGCCGGATGCGGTGAGCGCGGCAAGCGGCGCGGACGGACCGGGGATGGGCACGACGCGAATGCCTTGGTCGAGCGCTTCGCCGACCAGCCGGTAGCCGGGATCGGAAACCAGCGGCGTGCCGGCATCCGAGATCAGCGCCACGCTCTGCCCCGACTGGAGCGCCGCTATCAATTTTGGCCCGGCCTCGCCGGCATTGTGCTCGTGATAGGCCGTGGTGCGGCGGCGGATGCCGTAGCGGTCGAGCAGCACGCGCGACACGCGCGTGTCCTCGCAGGCGACCATGTCGGCGGCGGCCAGCGTCTCAAGCGCGCGCAGCGTGATGTCGGCGAGATTGCCGATCGGCGTCGCCACCAGATAGAGCGCGGGTTCGAGCGGCCGGGCCGCGATCTCGGTCTGCCCGATCACATAGCTGCGCTTTCCCGTCTCGCCAGTCACCGGTGCCTTCTCCGTCAGCGGCGCGCCCGCGTCCAGATGGAGCCGCGAAGGACGTTCCGAAATCATCCGCCCTGTTTGGCACGGCCCGCGCCGGGTTGCAAAAGCCGCTGTAATGCAAGGCGAGCGCCATTCCTTCGCCACAGTAGGGAACGAAACCGTCTTTCGCAGATTTAGCCCCTGATTCCCCCGGGGAGGACAGGATGGACAGACTGACCATACAGGACGCTTTCGAGCCTTACTATGCAGGCCGCAAGCGCTTTGCCGCGCAAGGAGACGGGAAGCCGCCCGCCACCACAGACGGCAAGCAGGGGCCCGCGCGCCGCCCGCCACCAGAGATCAAGCTACCCGACAACGAACCCGACAGCACGACGGAGCACTGACCGGACGATGCCCAATCGCTTCGATATTTTCATCACCCGTCTCGAAACCAAGAACGCCCGCCACGGCGCAGCACTACCCTCGATAAGCGACCAGCACCGCGCCCGCCGCGATAAGGGCGACGCCAAGCCAGTTCGCACCGGTGAGCCGCTCGCCGAGAAAGACCGTGCCAAACACCGCCACAAGCACGACGCTTAGCTTGTCGATGGGCGCCACCTGCGCCGCATTGCCGATTTTCAGCGCGCGGAAATAGCAGAGCCACGAGGCTCCGGTCGCCAGTCCCGACAGGCTAAGGAAAAGCCAGGTCTTCCCGGAGATCGAGGCCCACGATTGGAATTGGCCGCTGGCGGCGAGGATCGCCGCAAGCACGACCAGGATGATGGCTGTCCGGATGAGGGTGGCGAAATCGGAATTGATGGTCTCGATGCCGACCTTGGCAAAGATCGCCGTCAGTGCCGCGAAAGTCGCCGACAACAGCGCCCAGAATTGCCAGGAAAGCGTCAGGTTCATTCGGATAGCCTCACCGGTCGGGTCTCAACTCAGATACCGCGAAACAGCTGCCTCCAGAAGCGTAATCTTGGCTTCGAGATTGGGAGCAGCATCCCCGCCTACCGCGCCAGATCGGCCACCACGGCGTCGAGCACGATCATGCCGGCGGGCGTGGCGCGCAGGCGGGCGTTGCCGATCGGCGCCACCAGCCCTTCGCCTTGCAGCACCGACAGCCGTGCGCTCGACAGGCCGCGCCCGGAAAACGCTTCGTAGCGCGACAGGTCGATGCCTTCCGCCAGCCTCAGTCCCATCAGCAGGAACTCGTCAGCCTCTTCGGAGCGCGTCAGGGTCTCGCCGCCGGTGACGCCATGGCCCTTGGCCTCGACCAGGTTGGCCCAGGTTTCCGGCATCCTCTCCGCGATGGTCACGACGCGGTGGCCGTTCTCGACGAAGCGGCCATGCGCGCCGGGGCCGACGCCGACATATTCGCCATAGCGCCAGTAGGTCAGATTGTGCCGGCTTTCGGCACCCGGCCGGGCGTGGTTTGAGATCTCATATGCCGGCAAACCATGGGCTGATGTCACCTCTTGCGTCAGCGCATAAAGGTCGGCGGCGTGGTCGTTGTCGGGGATGATGAATTTCTTCGCCGCGTGCAGCGCGTGGAACGGCGTGCCTTCCTCGATGGTCAGCTGATAGAGCGACAGATGGTCGGCGGCGTGGCCGATGGCCTGTTCGAGCTCCGATGCCCAGGCCTCCGGCGTCTGGCCTGGCCGTGCGTAGATCAGGTCGAAGGAGAGCCTTGGGAATATCTCCCGCGCGAGCCCGATCGCGTGCAGCGCCTCGTCCACATTGTGCAGCCGGCCAAGGAAGCGCAAATCCTTGTCGTTCAGCGCCTGCACGCCGAGCGAGACCCGGTTGACGCCCGCAGCGCGATAGCCGCGAAAGCGTTCGGCTTCGACCGAGGAGGGATTGGCCTCCAGCGTCACCTCGATGCCGTCGGGCACCGTCCAGTTCTTCGCCACGGCGTCCAGGACCCTGGCCACCGTTTCCGGCTTCATCAACGACGGCGTGCCGCCGCCGAGAAAGATGCTGGTCACCTCGCGTGGGCCGGTGCGCTGGCGCATCGTCGCCAGTTCCGCCTCGAAGGCGGCGGCAAAGCGCTCCTGGTCGACCGGCTGGTGGCGGACATGGCTGTTGAAGTCGCAATAGGGGCATTTGGCCGCGCAGAACGGCCAATGCACATAGACGCCGAAACCGGGGCTGCGGTCGAGCGGCATGGTGGCGCCGGGCCTGATCATGCCGAGCCTAACCTGGCCAGACCCAATCGAGCTTGGGCGAATTTCTGAAAGGCGCGGGCGCGGTGCGACAGAGCCGTGGCCTGGCCGGGTTTCCAGCCGTGTTTTTCCTCGGCACTCATCTCGCCGAAGGTCTTTTCGAAACCGTCGGGCAGGAACACCGGGTCGTAGCCGAATCCGAGCTCGCCGCGCGGCGGCCAGACCAGCGTGCCTTCGGCCTCGCCGCGGTAATATTCGGCCTCGCCGTCGGGAAAGGCGAGGCAGATGACGGCGACGAAGCGTCCCGTGCGCTGCGCGGGCGTGGCGGCGCCGACTTCCTGCAGCGCCACTTCGGTGCGCTGCATGGCGATGCCGAAATCCCTGCTGCCATCAGGCGTTTCGGCCCAGTTGGCGGTGTAGACGCCGGGCGCGCCGTCGAGCGCGTCGACGCACAGGCCCGAATCGTCCGACAGCGCCGGCAGGCCCGTCGCCTTGGCCGCGGCGAAGGCCTTGATATAGGCGTTCTCCTCGAAGGTGGTGCCGGTCTCGTCGGGTTCGGGCAAGCCATAGTCCTTCGCCGATTTCGCCTCGAATCCGAATGGCGCCATCAGATCGGCGAATTCGCGCAGCTTGCCTTCATTGTGGCTGGCGACGACGATCTTTTTTCCGTCGAGAGAATGCATCAAAGTCCCCAGATTCTCGGCTCGGCGAATTCGATCGAATTGCCGGAGGGATCGCGGATATAAAGCGAGCGGCCGCCTTGCGGCCATTCGAATTCGCTTTCGACAGCGATGTTCTTCGCCTTCAGATGGGATTTCCAGCGGCTGATTTCATCGGCGGTCGCCGCAAAGCAGAGATGGCCTTCGCCCGATGTGCCGTGTGGCGGCACTTTCAGCCTCGCGTCGGGCGCGGGCGGGACCTTGGTCGCCTCCGCGTTGAAGATCAGCAGCACGCCGGCTCCGCAACGGAAGAAGAGATGGCGGCCCTCGACCTTGCCGAGAGGAGTGAGGCCGAGGATGTCGGTGTAGAAGGCTTCGGCAGCGGCGAGGTCGGTGACGTAAAGAGCGGATTCAAGAATGGCAGAGGGGATCACGAGGCACCCCCCTCTGGCCTGCCGGCCATCTCCCCCGCAAGGGGGGAGATTGGCAGCGTGAGCGCCCGCTCATGGTATTCTATGCTGATTACTGGCGAAGCTCGAGACAACAGCCGATCTCCCCCCTTGCGGGGGAGATGCCTGGCAGGGCAGAGGGGGGTGCCCAGGCTCCGCATGAATAAACTACGCCACCGCCATCTGCTGCAAACTCACCAGCCTCTGGATGCCTTTCTTGGCCAGGCCCATCAGCTCGGCGAACTGCCCTTCCGAAAAGGGCTCGCCCTCGGCCGTGCCCTGGATCTCGACGATGCCGCCCTTGCCGGTCATGACGAAATTGGCGTCGGTGCCGGCCGAGGAATCCTCGAGATAGTCGAGGTCGATGACCGGCTGGCCGTCATGGATGCCGCAGGAAATCGCCGCGACATGGTCCTTCAGCACCTTGGCGACGCTCACCATCTGCCGCGCTTCCATCCAGCGCAGGCAATCGTAGAGCGCCACCCAGCCGCCGGTGATGGAGGCGGTGCGGGTGCCGCCATCGGCCTGGATGACGTCGCAGTCGACGGTGATCTGCTGCTCGCCCAGCGCCTGCAGGTCGACCACGGCGCGCAGCGAGCGGCCGATCAGCCGCTGGATCTCCAGCGTGCGCCCGCCCTGCTTGCCGGCGGAGGCCTCGCGGCGCATGCGCTCGCCTGTCGAGCGCGGCAGCATGCCGTATTCGGCCGTCACCCAGCCCTTCCCGGAATTGCGCATCCAGCCGGGCACCTTTTCCTCCAGGCTTGCCGTGCACAGCACATGCGTGTCGCCGAACTTCACCAGGCACGAGCCTTCGGCATGTTTGGAGACACCGCGCTCGAAGGAGATGGCGCGCATTTCGTCGAACTGGCGTTTGGAGGGGCGCATTCGGCCTGCTTTCTTGTCAGCTTTTTTGAATCTTGGCCGGCTTTTAGACGCATGCGGGGCACGGCGTAAAGGAAAATGGACCGGCGGCCGCAAACGCGGCGACACCGGGGCGATCGCGCAACACGACACCGGGGTGATCGCAAGTGCGACACCGGCTGATCGCGCAACGCGACACCGGGTTGCGCGCAGCGCCGCGAAGTCTATATCCTTGAACCGGAGGTTATGGCCGCAATGACCAAGGCAGTCGATCCCGCTTCGCAGTCGCTCGCTCTTCACGCGCCGGCACTTCAGGCGCCCGCACTTCAGGCGCTCGACATGCGTTCGCGCGACATCTTCCGGCGTATCGTCGATTCCTATCTGAGGGACGGCGAGCCCGTGGGATCGCGCAGCCTGTCGCGCATCCTGCCGTCCTCGCTGTCGCCCGCCACCATCCGCAACGTGATGAGCGATCTCGAACATCTCGGCCTGATCTACGCGCCGCACATCTCGGCCGGTCGCCTGCCGACGCAGGCCGGCCTGCGCTTCTTCGTCGACGCCTTCATGGAACTGGGCGACCTCTCCGACGAGGAGCGGCGCAGCATCGAGGCGCAGGTGCGCGCCTCCGGCTCGGGCGCCACGCTGGAACACATGCTGACCGAGGCCAGCCAGATGCTGTCTGGCATGTCGCGCGGCGCCGGCCTAGTGCTGGCCGCCAAGAACGAGGTGGCGCTCAAGCACATCGAGTTCATCCAGCTCGAGCCCACCAAGGCGCTGACCGTGATGGTGTCGCAGAACGGCGACGTCGAGAACCGGGTCATCGATCTGCCGGCCGGCATCACCGTCTCGCAATTGCACGAGGCCTCGAATTTCCTCAACGCCCATATTCGCGGCCGTACGCTGGCCGAGGCGCGGGCGGAGGTCGAGCGTATCAAGGAAGAGACAAGGGCAGCGCTCGACACGCTGTCGCAGGACCTGGTGGAGAAAGGGCTGGCGGTGTGGGCCGGCGCGGAAAGCGGCCTGCCGGCGCGCCTGATCGTGCGCGGCCGCGCCAATCTGCTCGAAAACGTCACCGCCCAGGCCGACATCGAACTCCTGCGCCACCTGTTCGAGGACATGGAGACGCAGGACGGGCTGATCCAACTGCTCGACCTCGCCGAGGCGGGACCGGGCGTGCGCATCTTCATCGGCTCGGAAAACAAGCTTTTCTCGCTCTCCGGCTCGTCGCTGGTCGTGGCGCCTTACCGCGACAAGGACGCCCGCGTCGTCGGCGCGCTCGGAGTCATCGGCCCGACCCGGCTCAACTATGCCCGCATTGTCCCGATGGTCGACTATACGGCGCAGCTGATATCGCGCATGCTGCGCTGAGAGCTGGGATCGATCCAGCCGGCCGAGGAGAGAAAAGATGGCGCTGGAATCGTTCAAGGCCCAGATCAGCCTCCTGCTGGAGGAGATGGTCAACCAGCCTGAGGATGTGCGCGAAGTGCAGGAGCAATTGCGCGAGAAGCTGCGCGAAATCCGCGCCATGGGCATGCCGCTTCCGGCCGACCTCGTCGAACTGGAAAAGAACCTCGACGCCGATCTCGATCTCGACGCGGATACCTGACCCGAATTCCTTCAACTCCCCGTGTCGTCCGGAACGACTGCCGAGCCCGCCCGTTCCCTTGATGCATGTGACTTCGGTCTTGGGACAACGACATGCATGAAGAAGCGAGACTGGGATGATCCGACTTGCCGGCGCCGTGGTAATCGCTGCTGCCTTGCTCTTCGCCGCGACGGCATTGGCCCAGCAGGAAGAGCCGGTGCTGAAGGGCGCGGCCGCATTCGGTGACTGGCGGGCCGATGCGCCGGGCGTGCGCCGGTTGATCAGCCCGCAAGACCAGCCCAGGCCCTATGTCACCAGATCCGCCTCGAACGGCGCCGGTCCGGTGCAAAGGCCGCAAGGCGCCGAGCCGCGGCTGCCGGCGGGCTTTTCGGCGGAACTGATCGCTTCGGGCATCGACAATCCGCGCGTCGTGCGCGTCGCGCCCAATGGCGACCTGTTCGTCGCCGACAGCGAGGCCAACCAGATCCGCGTCTACCGTCTGGGCGAGGGCAGCGCGAAACCTGTCAGGGACGGCATCTTCGCCCGCAATCTCAACCAGCCCTACGGCATCGCCTTCTACCCGCCAGGGGACAACCCGCAATGGGTCTATGTCGCCAACAGCGACAGCATCGTGCGCTTTCCCTACCGCGATGGCGACCTGGAGGCCTCCGGCGAGCCGGAAACCATCGTCCGCGATATTCCGGCCACTCATCACTGGACCCGCGACATCGCCTTCTCGCCGGACGGCAAGACGCTGTATCTCTCGGTCGGCTCCGGCTCGAACGCCGCCCAGGACATGGCAAGGAAACCGCGGGGCGGGCTCGACGCCTGGGCCAGGTCGAAGCCGCTCGGCGCCACCTGGGGCGCGGAGGAAGGCCGCGCCGACGTCAGGGCTTTCGACCCGGACGGTAGGAATGGGCGCATCGTCGCCACCGGCCTGCGCAATTGTTCGGGCATGGCCATCCAGCCGGCGGCGGGCGCGCTGTGGTGCGTGGTCAACGAGCGCGACGCGCTCGGCGACAACGTGCCGTTCGAATATGCGACCGAAGTGAAGGAAGGCGCCTTCTACGGCTGGCCCTGGTACTATATCGGCGACAATGAGGATCCGCGCCACAAGGGCGCGCGTCCCGACCTTGCCGGCAAGGTCACCGTCCCCGACATTCTGATGCAGGCGCATTCGGCGCCGCTCAACATCGCCTTCTACGACGGCAGGAATGTCCGCGCAGGATCCGGTTTTCCGGCCGAATACAGGGGCGACGCCTTCGTCGCCCTGCACGGTTCGTGGAATCGCGGCAACAGGACTGGCTACAAGGTGGTGCGGCTCAAGTTCAAGGACGGCAAGCCGACCGGCGAATATGAGGATTTCATGACCGGCTTCGTCACCTCCGGCGGCGAGGTCTGGGGCCGGCCGGTCGGCGTGGCGGTGGCGAGCGACGGCGCGCTGATCGTCACCGAGGACGGCAACGGCACCATCTGGCGCGTGACCTACGGCGACGGCCGGTCCTGATCCGCTGGGAGGCCTCGAGCACGGGGCATGCCTGGTGCAACCAAATCCGGCTCCAGGCAATTCCCGCCCGCGAAACTCTGTGCGACAAGGCGCCGTCCCAGCAGTTTCGCGGACGCAAGGCTCGATCCATGACCCTCACCGGCTTTCTCGCCTACAGCGCCGCCCTCGGCTTGGCCGCGGCCATTCCCGGCCCCGGCATCACCGCGCTTGTGACGCGCGCGCTCGGTTCCGGCTTCCGCTCGTCGCTGGCCATGTCCTTCGGCCTGATGCTCGGCGACCTCCTTTATCTCACCGCCGTGGTGCTTGGGCTTGCCTTTGTCGCGCAGACCTTCGGCCTGGTGTTCCTCGCCGTCAAATGGGCCGGCGTCGCCTATCTCGCCTTCCTCGGCTGGCGCTTCTGGACCGCCGGCATCACGCCCGAGACGGTCGAGGCCAGGAAAGGCAAGGGCGGGCTAGCGTCGAGCTTCCTCGCCGGCCTGACGGTGACGCTCGGCAATCCGAAGACGATGATCTTCTATCTCGCCATCACGCCGACCATCGTCGACCTCAAGACCATCACGCTGGCCGACTACGGCATCCTCGCCGCACTCACCGTCCTCGTCCTGTTCGTGGTGCTGGTGCCTTATCTGGCGCTGGCGGCCAAGGCGCGCTGGTTCCTGCGCTCGCCGCGCGCCCTGAAGGCGCTGAACCGCACCGCGGCCGGTTTCATGGTCGGCGCGGCGGCGGCGATCGCCGCCCGCCAATAGGGCCATTTTTGCCAAGGCATTCCGCCGGACTGGCTTTTGCGGGAACGCTTTTCCGAGGCCGAGGCGTTTTAGACACGGGCCCCACTCGGATATTTTCGGGCGACGGTCTATCTTGCGTCCGTGGAAGGCCTATCTTGGCGGCCATCCGTCTGAGATCAGTTCCATCCGCCTGACATTCTGGGAGCCAAACCAATGAACAAGTTCGCCGCCTCCGCTCGTGTTCCCGGCCGTGGCCGCATCTACAATTCCATCACCGATACGATCGGCGACACGCCACTGGTGCGGCTCGACAAATTCGCCAAGGAGAAGGGCATCGTTGCCCATCTCCTTGCCAAGCTCGAATTCTTCAACCCGATCGCCTCGGTCAAGGACCGTATCGGCGTGGCGATGATCGAGGCGCTCGAGGCATCGGGCAAGATCGCTCCCGGCAAGACGACGCTGATCGAGCCGACTTCGGGCAATACCGGCATAGCGCTTGCCTTCGCTGCCGCCGCCAAGGGCTACAAGCTGATCCTCACCATGCCCGAGACCATGTCGGTCGAGCGCCGCAAGATGCTGGCGCTGCTCGGCGCCGAACTGGTGCTGACCGAAGGGCCGAAAGGCATGAAGGGCGCCATCGCCAAGGCCGACGAACTGGCGGCCACCATCCCCAACGCCATCATCCCGCAGCAGTTCGAGAACCCGGCCAATCCCGAGATCCATCGCACGACGACTGCCGAGGAGATCTGGAACGACACCCATGGCGAGGTCGACATCATCGTCTCCGGCATCGGCACCGGCGGCACCATCACCGGCGTCGGCCAGGTGCTGAAGAAGCGCAAGCCTTCGCTGCATGTCGTCGCGGTCGAACCGGAAACCTCGCCGGTGCTGTCGGGCGGCCAGCCTGGCCCGCACAAGATCCAGGGCATCGGCGCCGGCTTCGCGCCAAAAATCCTCGACACCACCATCTATGACGAAATCGTCACGGTCTCGAACGAGGATTCGGTCGCCAATGCCCGCCTCGTCGCCCGGCTGGAAGGCGTGCCGGTCGGCATCTCCTCGGGCGCCGCTTTGCAGGCGGCGATCGTCGTCGGCTCGCGGCCGGAGAACAAGGGCAAGAACCTGGTGGTGATCATCCCGTCCTTCGCCGAGCGCTATTTGTCGACGATCCTGTTCGAAGGGCTGGGCGCTTAGGGTCTTCGTTGGGCGAAGCGATACGACGCGTCGCCTGTCAAGTTTCGACACGCCCCCTGCCGAGCGCCTAACACAAAGGTGCTTAGCCTGGCCCGCTGAAAAAACCCGCCGTGGCGGATGCCACGGGCTTGAGCAGCGCCCTGCTTCCGGTTCATATCGCCCCCGGCCCCCGCAGGGCCGGCGGAGGACCTCATGTACAAGCTCTACACCCGTCCCGGCAGCGGCGGCTTCGTTGTCGAGGCGGCCCTGGCGCTGGCCAAGGCGCCGTTCGAGCAGATCGACGTACCGAAATCCGATCGGCCCGATCCCGCTTTCCTCCACATCAGCCCGCTGAACCAGGTGCCGGTGCTGACCTTGCCGGACGGCCGCTCGCTGACCGAATCGGCGGCCATCTGCATCCTGCTCGCCGAACGCCATCCGCGGGCCGGGCTGGCGCCGGCGGCCGATGAACCGGCCCGCGCCGACTTCCTGCGCTGGATGGCGTTCATGTCGTCCGCCCTCTATCCGGCGGTGCTGCGTTTCTACTACGCGCCGCGCTACACGGCCGACGCCGACGGCGCCAAGGCCGTCAAGCAGGCGGCCGTGGCCGAGATGGACCGCGGCTTTGCCGTCGTCGATGCCGCCTTGCACGGCCGCGACTGGCTGGCAGGCGAGGCGATGTCGGTGGCCGATATCTATTTGGCCATGCTGGTGGCCTGGCATCCCGACAGCGGCAAGGCACGCACTGCCTGGCCCGACATCGAACGCCTGTGGGCCAGGCTTCGCGAGCACCCGCTGATGAAGACGCTCAACGCATCGCACGAAATGTGGCCGGGCTGAACAATTCATCGGCAAAGCACCGCGCTCAGGCATTTCAATGCCTGAGCGTCGCGCGTTTTCCCTGCAGGAAGCGGCGTACCGCCGGATCGCTTTCAAGGCCGATCGCACGGTCATAGGCTTCGACCGCCTGCGGCACCTGGCCGAGCCTGGCCAGAAGGCCGGCGCGCGCTGCCCAATAGGGCTGGTAATCATTGAGCCGCTTGTCGTCGCCAAGCACGTACAGCGCCGCCAGCCCCGCCACGGCGCCCTCGGCTTCGGCGATCGCCACCGCGCGGTTGATCGCCACCACGGGCGATCGTGCGATCGAAAGCAACGCGTCGTAGAATTCGCGGATCGCCACCCAGTCGGTCTCGCCGCTCAGCCGCCGCGCCGCGTGAACGGACTGCACGGCCGCCTCGAGCTGGTAGCGGCCGATCACGCCCATGGAGGCGGCGCGGCCGAGCAGGGTTTCCGCCTCGTCGATCAAGGCATGATCCCAAAGCGCATGATCCTGCTCGGCGAGCGGCACATAATCTCCGGACCCATCGCGGCGCGCGGTACGGCGCGCCTCGGCGAACAGCATCAGCGCAAGCAGGCCCAGCGCCTCCGGTTCGTCCGGCAGCAGCGAGGCCACCAGCCTGCCGAGCCAGATCCCTTCGGTGGCCAGGTTCCGGCGCCGCGTCTCTGTGCCCGCCGGGTCGGACCAGCCCTCGGCGAAGGTCGCGTATATGGCCTCCAGCACGGTATCCAGGCGCTCGCCGAGTTCGGCCCGCTCCGGTACGCGGAACGGAATGCCGGCTTCACGGATGCGGGCCTTGGCCCGCACCAGGCGCTGGCCCATTGTCGCCGGCGGAACCAGGAAGGCGGAGGCGATCGTCGCGGCGTCGAAACCAAGCACGGCCTGCAGGATCAGCGGCGCGCGCACGCCAGGTTCGATCGCCGGATGCGCGCAGGCGAACATCAGCCGCAGCCGTTCGTCGGGCAGGTCCTGGTCGGTCATGCACGCCTCCGCCTCCTCGGCAATCAGCTTGAGATGGTCGCGGCCGGCTTCGCTGGTGAGCCGCCGCCGCACCGCGTCGACACGCCGCCGCCTTGCCACGGCAAGCAGCCAGGCTTCCGGCTTTTCCGGCACGCCGGTCTCCGGCCAGCGTTCGAGCGCCGCGGCAAAGGCGTCGGCCAGCGCGTCCTCGGCGGCGGCCACGTCGCGCGTGCGCGCCGCGAGCCAGGCGACCAGCTTGCCGTAGCTTTGCCGGGCGGCGGCCTCGGCGGCTGCCCGGGCAGTCTGCGCGCTGCTGTCCATCACATCGTCATTTCTTGGGCATGTATTCGGCCATTTCCCAAATCGGCCGCAACTCGACCGTGCCTGTGCTGGCCGCCGGGCAGCGCGCGGCCCATTCGATGGCGGTATCGATGTCGGCCGCTTCGATCATGTAGAAGCCGGCAAGCTGCTCCTTGGTGTCCGCATAGGGGCCGTCGATCACGTTGGTCTTGCCGTCGGTGATCCGCACCGAGGTGGTTGCCTGAGTCGGGCGCAGCCTTTCTCCGGCCAGCCACGCGCCGGATTTCTTCAACGCTTCGGTATAGGCGCCATAGGCCGCGCTCATCTGTTGGGCCTTCTCGATCGGCGTGTTCGCCAGTGCGGCTTCGTCGTTGTTGATCAAAAGCATGTATCGCATGGGTCTTCTCCCGTGGTTTCGTAGGCCGCGTCCTTGCGAGCCGGACATATGTCGCGCGGCAAGGGCCGATTTCGACAGGTGCCGGAAAAAATCTTTCGGCCACGGTCGCGTCCCGCGCAAGCCGGAGCTGTTTCCGCATCCATTCAACCGTTCGTCTAATGAATGCAATTGCGGGTTGGCATTTGCGGCCCGCCGTCTAAACTCGGCCGGTTCGCATCGAGGAGGTGGTGCGGCAGCCAATATTTTCAGGGAGGAAACCGGATGTTCCATTTCAGAACGAAGTTCGTTGCAGCCGGCGCAATGGCGCTTTCGCTTGGGCTCGGCATTGCCTCGGCCAGGGCACAGGAATTCATCAACGTGCTGACCGGCGGCACGTCGGGCGTCTACTACCCGCTCGGCGTGGCGCTGTCGGAAATCTACAGCAAGGGCATCGCAGGCGCCCGCACCCAGGTGCAGGCCACCAAGGCTTCGGTCGAGAACCTCAACCTGCTGCAGCAGGGCAAGGGCGAGATCGCCTTCGCGCTCGGCGATTCCGTCAAGATGGCCGCCGAAGGCAATGCCGAGGCCGGCTTCCCCGGCAAGCTCGACAAATTGCGCGGCATCGCCGCCATCTACCCCAACTATATCCAGATCGTCGCCAGCCAGGAATCCGGCATCAAGACGCTGGCCGACCTCAAGGGCAAGAGCCTGTCGGTCGGCGCGCCGGCCTCCGGCACCGAGCTCAACGCGCGTGCCATCTTTGCCGCCGCCGGCCTGAAATACGAGGATCTCGGCCGGGTCGAATACCTGCCCTTCGCCGAATCGGTCGAGCTGATCAAGAACCGCCAGCTCGATGCCACGCTGCAGTCGGCCGGCCTTGGGGTCGCCTCGATCCGCGACCTCGCCACCTCGGTGCCGATCAACGTCGTCGCCGTGCCGGCCGAGGATGTCGCCAAGATCGGCGCGCCCTATCTGTCGGTCGTCATCCCGAAGGGCACCTATGAGGGCCAGGCTGAGGACGTCGCGACCGCCGCCGTCGGCAATTTCCTCGTCACCCGCGCCGATGTCTCCGACGAGACGGCCTACCAGATGACCAAGCTGCTGTTCGAGCATCTCGACCAGCTCGCAGCCGCCCACGCCGCCGCCAAGGCGATCGACCCTGCCAAGGCGCTCGACGGCATGCCGGTGCCGCTGCATCCGGGCGCTGAGCGGTACTACAAGGAGAAGGGGTTGCTGAAGTAGGCGAGGACTATCTGAGATGTCTTCGCGACGCGCCCCCCTCTGTCCTGCCGGACATCTCCCCCTCAAGGGGGGAGATTGGCCGTCGTCACCTCCTTCGCCAACTGCTGACGTTGCTGAAAGAACGCCGACACCGATACTGCCGATCTCCCCCCTTGAGGGGGAGATGCCCGGCAGGGCAGAGGGGGGCGCCTCGCACTGTCATTCGCTCATTTTGGAGTGCGTCGGATGAGCGAAGCAGCCGACGGCAGATCCTCCACCTTCCGTCTCCCCGTCGCCGAAGAGCAGGTCGAAGGCTTGCCGCCGGGCTTTGGCGACGGCATCGCCGGCAAGGCTGCCTTCCTCATCGCCGTCGCCTTTTCCGTGTTCCAGATCTACGTCGCCGCCTATGGCAGCATCCCGAGCCAGGTCGTGCGGGCCATGCATGTCGGTTTCCTGCTGCTGCTCGGCTTTGGCCTGATCGCCAACCTGCGCGCCCGAAGCCTGCCGGCCAAGGCCGTGTTCTGGGCGTTCGGCGTGCTCGGCTTCGGCACCGGCCTCTACAATTGGGTGTTCTACACCGACCTCATCCGCCGCTCCGGTTTCCTCACCACGCCGGATCTTGTCGTCGGCGCGGTGCTGGTGGTGCTGGTCTTCGAGGCGGCCCGGCGGCTGATGGGACTGCCGCTGGCGATCATCGCTTTCATCTTTCTCGCCTATTGTTTCGTCGGCAACCATCTGCCGCCGCCCTTCATCCATCGCGGCTACGATTTCGCCCAGCTCGTCGACACTTTCGCCTACGGCACCGAAGGCATATACGGCACGCCGGTCTATGTCTCGGCCGCCTATATCTTCATCTTCGTCGTCTTCGCCGCCTTCCTCGAACGCGCCGGCATGATCGCGCTGTTCAACGATTTCGCGCTCGGCCTGGTCGGCTCGTGGCGCGGCGGCCCGGCGCAGGTCTGCGTTTTGTCCTCGGCGCTGATGGGCACCATCTCCGGCTCCGGCGTTGCCAATGTCGTGGCCAGCGGCCAGTTCACCATCCCGCTGATGAAGCGCTTCGGCTTCCGCTCGGCCTTCGCCGGCGCCGTCGAGGCGACCTCCTCGATGGGCGGCCAGATCATGCCGCCGGTGATGGGCGCGGTCGCCTTCATCATGGCCGAGACGCTGAACATCCCCTATGCCGAAGTGGTCAAGGCGGCGATCATCCCGGCGCTGCTCTATTTCGGCGCCTGTTTCTGGCAGGTGCATCTGGAAGCCGGCAAGGCCGGCCTGCACGGCATGGCCAAGGCCGAACTGCCCAATCCCTGGGATGCCGTGCGCCAGCACTGGCCGCTGGTGCTGCCGCTGGCGGCCCTCATCTATCTCCTGTTTGCCGGCTACACACCGATCTTCGCCGGCACGATGGGGCTGGCGCTGACCATCGTGCTCATCCTCGGCACCCCACTGGCGGCCCTGATCGGACCGCTCGCCTTCCGCGTCGTCTTCTGGCTGGCGCTCGGGCTTGCCGCCGCCTCGTTCATGCGCTTCGGCGTCAACATACTCGGCCTCGTCATCGCCGCTCTCGTCGTCGCCTGCTTCGCCTTCAAGGGCGGGCGCGAAACGCTGCGGATCTGCGTGGATTCACTTGCCGAAGGGGCTAAGAACGCGCTGCCGGTCGGCATCGCCTGCGCCATCGTCGGCATCGTCATCGGCACGCTGACGCTCACCGGCATCGCCTCCACTTTCATCGGCTGGATCATCTCCATCGGCCAGGACAATCTGTTCCTGTCCCTGGTGCTGACCATGCTCACCTGCCTGGTGCTTGGCATGGGCATCCCGACCATTCCCAACTACATCATCACCTCCTCGCTGGCCGGCCCGGCGCTGCTGTCGCTCGGCGTGCCGCTGGTGGTCAGCCACATGTTCGTCTTCTACTTCGGCATCATGGCCGATCTCACGCCGCCGGTGGCGCTGGCCGCCTTCGCGGCCGCCCCGATGGCCAGGGAAAGCGGCCTCAAGATCGGTATCCAGGCGACCAAGCTTGCCATTGCCGGTTTCGTCGTGCCGTTCATGGCGGTCTACACGCCGGCGCTCATGCTGCAGGATCCAGGCCCGATCGCCGCCCAGTTCGGCTACCCCGTCGAGGTCGCCTACATCGTCGTCAAGGCGTGCATGGGCATCGTGCTGTGGGGCGCCGCCGCCGTCGGCTTCCTTGCCAGGCGCATGGCGTGGTGGGAACGGCTCGTCGCCTTCTGTGCCGGCGTGCTGCTGGTCGCGGCGATCCCGCTCACCGACGAGACGGGCTGGGCATTGTCGTTTGCCTGGATCGGCTGGCACTTCTGGCGCGCGCGGCGGGCGGCGGCCCAAGCATGAGCCTGTGTATCCTTGCCGCCGGCAAGACGGTGACGCTCGCGGCCGCCGCCTTCACCCTGTCCTGGACGCACTCGGTGGAGCGCACGCGCTGGGAGGAGCACTGGAAGGTGATGCCTTCCGGCCTGCAAGTCACCGAGGCGCGCATAAAGGGCTCGGGCGCCGGCATGGAACCACCCGAGGGCGCGGTGCTGCGAGACGGCTGGTGGGCCTATGCGCCGAAGGCCGGGCCGCAGCGAAGCCTTATGCTCGCCGCCTCCGGCGCGACCGGTGATGGTTGGACACTGTGCACAGATCAGGGTTGCCGAGAACTCGGCAAGGTGGCCGGCGGCACGATTGTGCTGGAGCCGTGTGCTCCGGACGGCACGAGCCGGCCGCGGTAGCGCACGATCATCCCGGCTGGAGCCGACGCCGTCGAAGACGGTCAGCGGCTGGGTTGCATCGAAGGGTATTCAGAAGGACGGCTTGGACTGGACCCGACTGGACTGGGGCCGACTGGACTGGGGCCGACTGGACTGGGGCCGACTGGACTGGAGAAGGTCGCTCACGCAGGCCTCGACGGCCTGTGTCTTGAGACATTAAGCCGGCGAAGGCGGTCTCAAAGCCGCGGCGATGTCGCACGCCGCCGATCGGCGAAGGTCGGGCGCTCGGCGCGATAGGTGGTGGCGCGCGACTCGGCGTCAGGCCTGCAGATGCGGCTGTTGTGTCGGCTCTCGAAAGTCATGGTCAGTGCGCGCCCAGCGAGGTGCCGCGACGAGCGCAGGCCGGGCCCGGCCCGCGCATGTAGTAGCGCTCGGGCCGATAGGTCGGCGCGACGAATTCGCGGATGGCTGCGGCATAGCCGATGAGGTGCGTGAGGAAGTTCATTTTACCTGTCCCTGTCCGACTTTCGGGTGTCCCTTCCGAATTGCGGAAATCATAGCGTCGAGGCGTGAATAGTCGGTGAACGCGATGTTAATTTCTGGTCGAAAACCCGTCGCTTCATGGCCGGAATGCGGCTGATTCGGGGTCTTTCCACGCCTTTTGTCGCCATTTCGGCGTGTGTGACTTTTGCATCACATATGTTTCGTTTGGATGTCGCCTGGGTGCGGTTGCGTTTCAGCTTTCGCCCTGGCGGGAGAATTTTCCTTGCTCGCCGCCGCAAGTCCGGAACCCGGCCTGGGACGAGACGTTGATTCTTCGAGCCGGCATGGCCGGCCCATGGGGCCGCCGACCTGCGGCCCCACGCTAACCCGCAACCGCAAGAGCAAAGGAAGGGCCGCAATCATGGGCTTCTTTTCGAAGGACATCAAAACCCTGGACGACCTCTTCGTGCACACGCTGCGCGACATCTATTATGCCGAAAAGCAGATCGAGAAGGCATTGCCGAAGATGATCGACAAGGCGACGGATCCTCAGCTGAAGGCCGGCTTCGAGAAACATCTCGAGCAGACCAAGGGCCATGTCGAGCGCGTCGAGCAGGTGTTCGAACTGCACGGCGTCAAGGCCAAGGAGGTCAACTGCCCGGCCATAGACGGCATCCTCGAGGAAGCCGACGACGTCAGCGGCGACGTCGACGACAAGGAGGTGCTGGATGCGGCGCTGATCGCCTCGGCGCAAGCGGTCGAGCACTATGAGATGACCCGCTATGGCACCTTGATCGCCTGGGCCAAGCAGCTTGGCCGCAGCGACTGCGCCAACGTTCTGGCCAAGAACCTCAAGGAAGAGCAGGCGACGGATCGCAAGCTGACCGAAATAGCGGAAAGCAAGATCAACCTGCAGGCCGCCGAATAGGGGCTGAAAGAGCCGGGGCCGGTGGCAATCGCGCCGGCCTTGGCTCGACCGGATTGGAACCGTTGGGGTCGTCGTCCGTTCCAGCCAGGTCTTTCTCTACAGGAAATCATCATGGCGCCGCGTCCCGCCTGGAGAGGCTATCTGAAGCTTTCGCTGGTCACCTGCGCCATCGAACTGACCAATGTCGTCACCCATGCCGAGAAGGTCTCTTTTCGCATCCTCAACCGCGAGACCGGCAACACGGTGAAGCGGATCTATGTCGACGCCGAAACCGGCAAGCCGCTTGAGGATGGCGACGAGATAAAGGGCTACGAGGACGACGATGGCAAGTTCATCCACATCGAAGAGGACGAGATCGAGGCCATCCAGATCGAGTCCTCGCACACGATGAGCCTCGACGGCTTCGTCGACAAATCCTCCATCGAGCAGATCTATCTCGATACGCCCTATTACGTCGCGCCGGCCGACAAGGTCTCGCAGGACGCTTTCGCCGTCATCCGGGACGCGATGGCCGGCAAGAAGATGGCGGGCCTGGCGCGCATCGTGCTCTATCGGCGCGAACGTCCCGTGGTCATCGAACCGCTCGGCAAGGGCATGGTGCTGACGACGTTGCGCTACGACAACACGATGCGCCAGCCGGACACCGTCTTCGGCGACATCGAATCGGTGAAGACGGATCAGGAGATGACCGATCTGGCCGAGCTCATCATCGACAAGAAGAAAGCGAAGTTCGATCCCTCGAAATTCGAGGACAAGTACGAGGATGCGCTGCTCGAACTGATCCGCGCCAAGAAGGCGGGCCGCAAGGCGCCGAAGGCCAAGGCGGCGCCCAAGCCGTCCAACGTCGTCAATCTTTTCGACGCTCTGAAGAAGAGCCTTTCGTCGGACGGCGGATCGGGCGAACGCCGCGGCAAGGCCTCCGCGAAAGCCAAGCCGGCGGTCAAACGCGGCAAGCCGAAAGAAGCCGCGCCCAAGCGCAAATCGGCGTGAGGACACGTAGCGATGGCCAGCCTCGAACAATATCACGCCAAGCGCGATTTCAGGAAAACCGCCGAACCCTCCGGCAAGGTCGCCCGCGGCAAGAAGAGCGAGGCAGGCGGCATCTTCGTCATCCACAAGCACGCCGCGACCAGGCTGCATTACGACCTGCGCCTCGAACATGCCGGTGTGCTGTGGAGCTGGGCGGTGACGCGCGGGCCCAGCCTCGATCCGCACGAGAAACGGCTCGCCGTGCATGTCGAGGACCATCCGATCGACTATGCGCCGTTCGAGGGCACCATTCCCAAGGGCGAATATGGCGCCGGCTCGGTCATCGTCTGGGACGAGGGCACATGGGTGCCCGAGGGCGATCCGGCCAAGGCGATGAAGAAGGGCCATATCAACTTCGAGCTCAACGGCCACAAGCTGCACGGCCGCTGGCACCTGGTGCGGCTGAGACCGCGCCCCGGAGAGAAGCGCGACAACTGGCTGCTGATCAAGTCGGACGATGGCGCGGCCCGGCCAGGCGAGGATATTCTGGAGGAAGCGCCGAAATCGGTGAAGTCGGGCCTGACGATCGAGGAGGTCGGGGCGGGCAAGGCCGCGAAAGGGGAGAAGGCGAAGGTCTGGCACTCCAACAAACCGGCCGCCGCCCAAGCCAAGGCCGGACACGCAAAGCGCCTCGACTTCATCGAGCCGCAACTGGCCACGCTCGAGCGGGAAGCGCCGCCGGGCGAGGACTGGCTGCATGAGGTGAAGTTCGACGGCTATCGCATGCAGACGCAGATCGCCGGCACGGACGTGCGGCTGCTCACCCGCACCGGCCTCGACTGGACGAAGAAATTCGGCGACGCGATCGTCGCCGAGCTCGCCGGATTGAAATGCAGCGACGCCATCATCGACGGCGAGATCGTGGTGCTGGCCGACAGCGGCGTCTCTTCCTTCGCGCTTTTGCAGGCCGACCTGTCGGCGAAGCGCACGGACCGCTTCATCTACTACGTCTTCGACCTGATGCGGCTGAATGGGCGGGACCTGCGTCGCGAGCCGCTGGTCGAGCGCAAGCAGGCCTTGCAGGAATTGCTGGCCAGCCAGCCGGAGGATTCGGCGGTCCGCTTCAGCGACCATTTCGCCGAGCCCGGCAAGGTGATGCTCGAGCATGCCTGCCGCATGGGACTGGAAGGCGTCGTCTCCAAGCGCGCCGACGCGGTCTACCGCAGCGGGCGCGGGCCGTCCTGGGTGAAGTCGAAATGCACGCTGCGACAGGAGTTCGTCATCGCCGGCTACCTGCCGTCCGACAAGACCGGGCGCGGGCTGCGCTCGCTGCTGCTCGGCTATTTCGAGGCCGGCAAGCTGCACTATGCCGGCCGCGTCGGCACCGGCTTCTCGACCGGCGGCGCCAATGCCCTGAAGAAGAAGCTCGATGCGCTGCAAACGAAGTCGTCGCCCTTCGACAAGGCCGTGCCGAGAGGCAAGGGCCTGGTCTGGGTTAAGCCCGAGCTTGTCGGCGAAGTGGAGTTCCGCAGTTGGACCTCCGACCGTATAGTACGCCACGCCTCGTTCCAGGGGCTGCGCGAAGACAAGCCGGCGGAGGAAGTCGTGCAGGAAAAGCCGAAGGCACCGACAGGTAAAAGCACGGCCCGAGCCAAGCCGGCGCCAAGCGGCGCGACGCCGGCAAGGACGGCAACAACCACGGTGAAGCTGTCCCATCCGGACAAGCTCCTATGGCCCGACGAAAAGATATCCAAGCAGGGGCTGCTCGACCACTACGCGCTGGTGTGGCCGCGCATGAAACAATTCGTGGTCAACCGCCCGCTCAGCCTGGTCAGGGCCCCCGACGGTGTCGGCGGCCAGCGCTTCTTCCAGAAGCATGCCTCGCCAGGCATGCATGACAAGATCGAGAAAACGAGGGATCCCACGGATGGCGAGGAAATCCTGTTTATCCGTGACTTCGACGGCGTCGCGGCACTTGTCCAGCTCGGCGTGGTCGAGATCCACATCTGGGGTTGCACCATCGACGAGCTCGAACGTCCCGACCAGATCGTCTTCGATCTCGACCCCGATGAAGGCGTCGATGTGAAGGCGGTGCGGGCGGCGGCACTCGACATAAGAGGCAAGCTAGACGAGCTGTCGCTGCCCAATTTCGTCAAGACGTCGGGTGGCAAGGGCTTTCATGTCGTCGTGCCGCTGAAACCGTCGGCCAACTGGGAGGAGGTGAAAGGCTTCGCCCATGATTTCGCGCGCGCGCTGGAACAGGGCGCGCCCGACCGCTACACCGCGACGCTGTCGAAGAAGGCGCGCACCGGCAAGATATTCGTCGACTATCTGCGCAATGGCAGCGGCGCGACCACGGTGGCGCCCTACTCGTCGCGGGCCAAGAAGGGTGCCACGGTGTCGATGCCGGTGACCTGGGCCGAGATCGAGGCCGGCCTGCCGCCGAACGCATTCCCCATCGGCGACAAGACGACGCTGAAGCAACTCGCGGAAGCCGATCCGTGGAAGGATTTCTTCAAGAAGGGGAAGGTGTTGAAGCGGGGGTAATCCTGCCCGCATTTGCAGCGCGGCGATCCTTCGCGCCTGTCCCGCCGACGAATCGATGCTGGCAACAGCGCCGATAGCTCAAGCCAAAAACACCTTCTCGAACGCCTGTTTGCCGGGCGGCGAAAAAATCACGGCGCGGCTGTCCTTCTCCCGGCGCGCCCATTTCTCGGTGAGGATCTTGTCGAGGATGGCGGCGCCCAGCGTACCGGCGAGATGCGAGCGCCGTACGCTCCAGTCGAGGCAGGCGCGGCACACCGGCCGCCGGGCCTTCGCCTCCACATCGATCCCTAGCGCCGCGAAATGCGAGGCGGCCGAAGGCGCCAAGCGGATTTCGCCGTGGTCTCGCAGCAGCAGTCTCCGGTCGATGAGGCGGTCGAGCATCGCCACCGCCTGCTCGCCGGCAAGATGATCGTAGCAGACGCGCGCCACGCGCATCGCCCCGTCGCGCGGGCCCGGCCGCACGCGCCTGGGGCCGATGGTTTCGGCGACGCCGGCGATGGCTTCGATCATTTCAGCCACCTGCGGCCCGGCGAGCCCGTAATAGCGATGCCGGCCCTGGCTTGCCACGGTCAGCAGCCCGCCTTCCATCAGTTTCGACAGATGCGAGGAGGCGGTCGGCATCGAGACGCCGGCCTCGAGCGCCAGTTCGCTTGCCGTCAGCGCCGTGCCGCCCATCAGTGCGTTGAGCATGTTGGCGCGGGCCGGGTCGCCGATCAGGCTGGCGATGCGGGCAATGTCGGGTCCTTCGCGCATAGTTTCATCCCTATCGAAGCATTCTCGCCAGATAATCACTATCCTTCGCTGAGCTCAAGGAGCGCTGATGATGCTCCTGACAGGAAACTGCTTAGCACACCGGCGTGGGCGCCGTTTCGACAGAGATCGAATTATCGATGCGACAAATCCAGGGAGACCGGAATGACCATCACCTGCTTCATCCGCTACGAGATCGATCCGTTCGGCAAGGCCGCGTTCGAGGAATATGCCCGCAACTGGGGCCAGGCCATTCCGCGCTGCGGCGCCGACCTGATCGGCTACTACGCGCCGCATGAAGGCTCGGCCACGACCGCCTATGCGGCCTACAACATAGAAAGCCTGGCCGCCTATGAAGCCTATAGGGCCCGGCTTGCCGCCGACCCGGCCGGCAAGGCAAACTACGAATTCGCCCGCCGTGAAAAATTCATCCTCAAGGAGGACCGCATGTTCCTGAAACTGGCGTCCGGCCCGCACGCGAAGCTGGTGCTGCCGTGATCGCCGTCATCTTCGAGGTCGAGCCGGCCGCGGGCAGGCGCGACGCCTATCTGGGCATCGCCGCCCAGTTGCGGCCGCTGCTTGAAGGCATCGATGGCTTCATCTCGGTCGAGCGCTTCCAGAGCCTCGCCAATCCGGACCGCATCCTGTCACTATCGTTCTGGCGCGACGAGGATGCGGTGAAGGCCTGGCGCAACACGCAAGAACACCGGCAGGCGCAGCAGGCCGGGCGCGGCGGCATCTTTGCCGACTACCGCCTGCGCATCGCGCACGTCGTGCGCGATTATGGCTTGAGTGAAAGGCAACAGGCGCCGGTGGATAGCCGGGCCGTGAACGGCTAATCGGCAGGTTCATCCTTCTCCACAAGGGGAGAAGGATGAACCCTATGCGTTCCCGATCAGCACGCCCGCCGCGAACACCAGCGCGCCGCCGAGCACCACCTGGAAGGCGGCGCGCAGGAAGGGTGTCTGCATGTAGCGGTTCTGGACGAAGGCGATGGCCCAGAGTTCGAAGAACACCACCACGGCGGCAACCGCTGTCGCCGTCCAGAAATGCGGGATCAGGTAGGGCAGCGCATGGCCGAGGCCGCCGAGCGTCGTCATGATGCCCACGGTCAGGCCGCGCTTGACCGGCGAACCCCGACCCGACAGCTTGCCGTCGTCGGAGGCGACCTCGGTGAAGCCCATCGAGATGCCGGCGCCGATCGAGGCGGCGAGGCCGACGAGAAGCGTCTGCCACGTGTCATGCGTGGCAAAGGCGGCGGCGAAGATCGGCGCCAGCGTCGATACCGAGCCGTCCATCAGTCCGGCCAGTCCCGGCTGCACATAGGTGAGGATGAACTGGCGCTGCTCGGCCGTCGCCTCCTCGACCTTCACGGTGCCCGGCACGTGCTGCTGCTCCAGCCGCTGCGCCATGCTCTCATGGCTCTGTTCCGCCGCCGCCAGTTCGTCGAGCAGCTTTCTGGTCGAGGCATCGGTGGTGCGCCTGGCCGCCTCGACATAGAACAGATAGGCCTGCCGCTCCATCGCCTCGGCCTGGCGGCGTACCTGCTCGATGCCGAGCGGCTTGACCAGCCAGTCGGGCTTGCGCTCGTAATAGCCCTTCACATGCTCGCGCCGGATCAGCGGAATGCGCTCCCCGAAACGCCTGCGGAAAAGCTCGATCAGCGCGTCGCGATGACCGTCCTCCTCCTCGGCCATGTCCTCGAACATCTTGGCCGATTGCGGAAAATCCTCCGCCAGCCCATCCGCATAGGCGCGATAGATGCGCCCGTCGTCTTCTTCCGACGAGATGGCAAGCGCCAGGATCTCCTGTTCGGAGAGCGAATCGAAGGAGCGGCGGCCGAAGCCGAAAACACGGGAAAGCATGAGGAAATCACCCTAGTTTAGAATTGTTCTAAACTAAAGTTTGCTGCCGCATCGGTCAATCGTGCGCCTGGGCAGTGGTCAAGATTTGTTGAAGCCGCCATTCGGCGCCGCCTCTTCATTATCGGCAAATGTTCACTTATATGACCAAACTCAAGCCAACAACCGAGGAAGCCGCCGATGACTGCAAAGCCGGACGCCCATCACTTCGACCCGAAACCCGTCCTCGACCTCATAGCCAGCATCGAGGCCGATCTGCAGCGCCTGAAAGGTCTGGTCGAGCAGCAGATCGAGAAGTTCGATCCCGCCAACCCGCACAACAAGACCCTCGACGGCAAGCTGACCGAGGAAGGCGTCGAGTGCTGCTACCGCATGTTCGACGAAGGCAAGTCGCGCTATTCGGTCTCCCAGCAGATGAAGATTTCCTTTGCCGCCGCCACCCATCGCTTCAACGCCTGGCGCAAGGCCGGCGGCAACAAGCGGCAGCGGACGTTGTTGGGGTGAGGGTTGAACTGGACGGACCGGCAGGCAGGTGACTGCCAGCACTGCCGGCCGTCGTGATCTCAAACCTTGTGAGGGTTACATTTTTTTGTTGGCCTCGCGCGGCCCTTTGCGTGCACCATGGCCGGACCACATCTTACAGGACCCGCCATGACCACGCCTCCCGGCATCGCCGATATCCACGCCGCCGCCGCCCGGCTCTCCGGCCTTATCGTCGAGACGCCGCTGATCGAATCGCCCGAGCTCAACAGCCGCTTCGGCGGCCGCATCCTGTTCAAGCCGGAAACGCTGCAGCGTACCGGCTCGTTCAAGTTCCGCGGCGCCTACAACAAGCTGTCCTCGCTATCAGCCGAGGAGCGTGGCCGCGGCGTGGTCGCCTTTTCCTCGGGCAATCATGCGCAAGGCGTTGCCGCTTCCGCCGCCATGTTCGGCGTCAGGGCGGTCATCGCCATGCCGTCGGACGCACCGGCCATGAAGATCGGCAATGTCCGCAAGATGGGCGCCGAAGTGGTCGCCTTCGATCGCGTCCGCGAAGACCGCGTGGCCGTGGTGCGGCCTTACGTGGAGAAGGGCATGGTCCTGGTGCCGCCCTATGACGATCCCGCCATCATCGCCGGCCAGGGCACGATCGGCCTCGAACTGCTGCGTCAGGCCAAGGCGCTTGGCGTGAGCCTCGACGCCGTCATCGTTCCCTGTGGCGGCGGCGGGCTGAGCAGCGGGATTTCGATCGCGGTCAAGGACGGTTCGCCCGCCACCGCCGTCTGGGCGGCAGAGCCGGAATTTTTCGACGACACCAGCCGGTCGCTGGCCAAGGGCACCAGGGTAGCGAATGAGCCCGGCCACACCTCGATCTGCGATTCACTTCTCGTCGCCGAGCCGGGCGCGCTCACTTTCGAGATCAATCGCAGGACGCTGGCCGGCGGGATTGCCGTCTCGGAGGAGGCGACGAAGCAGGCCATGCGCGACGCCATGGCCCATCTCAAGCTCGTCGTGGAGCCCGGCGGCTGCGTCGGGCTCGCCGCGCTCTCGTCGGGCAGGATCGACTTGGCCGGCAAATGCGTGGCCGTGGTGCTGTCTGGCGGCAATGTCGATTTCGACGCCTATGCCAAGATCATGGCTGCTGCCGCTTGACGCCCGCCCTGCATGGCAGGGCGGGCAGCCTTGTTGTTTCGCAATTCCGGATGGAAACCGCTGCGCACTTTTCCTGGAATTGCCCAGTGCCCGTCAGCTGATGACGGTGCCGTCAGTCGATGACTTTCACGATGCGACGGGTTCCGGGATCGACGAGGACGGTCTGACCGTTGACGACGACATAGCGGTACTGCACATCAGGAACATCGATCGCATGCAGCTCAACAGTGTCCGGCAAGGTCGAGCCGATGGCCAGCTGGACGCCCAGCAGGTCGACCGAGGCGATCGGCTTCTTGTGCACATATTCGCGGATAACGGTCTCCTGCTGCGGCTCGATGATCACGTCCTGAGCAGCGGCGGCACCGATGCCGGCGGCTAGCAGAAGCCCGGCCGCGGTGGCGGAAAGATACAGTCTCATCATTGCCTCCATTGCTGGTCGATAGAGCGCAATACACTTGCAAGTCTGCGCTCTATCCCGTTGTTTTGATGGCATTCCGCATCCCGCCAGATGATCCGGCCGGACTCGAGATGCCAAGGGCTTCGCTTGCACTGAGGGGGCCGTCTTGGCCCGCAAGTGGCAGCGGCGAGGCTGATCGACAACGCCGGGGCAGAAGCATGGTTCCAACGGGAGGGTCCAGGGCTCGATGGAACCCTGGACCCTCTCAGGGGCTGTTTTTCAGTCCAGCGTGCGGCGGAAGCGGACCAGGGCGACGCCGGCAAACAGCGCCACGAACACCACCAGCCAGCCGATCTCCACGGCCACCGCCGGCAGCTGCGCGCCCTTCAGCATGACGGCACGGGTGATGCGCAGGAAATGCGTCAGGGGAAAGATCTCGCCGAAGATCTGCGCCCAGCCCGGCATGCCGCGATAGGGAAACATGAAGCCTGAAAGCATGATCGACGGCAGGAAGAAGAAGAAGGTGAGCTGCAAGGCCTGCATCTGCGTGCGCGCGACGGTCGAAATCGTGTAGCCGAGCAGCACCAGGGACAGCACGAACACCAGCACCGCCGACAAGAGCAGCGTCATCGATCCGGTGAAGGGAATGGCGAACAGAAGCTTCGACGCCGCCAGCACCACCACGACCTGCACCGCGCCGACCGCCAGATAGGGCAGCACCTTGCCCAGCATGATCTCGAGCGGGCTCGACGGCATGGCGAGCAGGTTCTCCATCGTGCCGCGCTCTGTCTCGCGTGTCAGCGCGATCGAGGTCATCATCACCATCGTCATCTGCAGGATGACGCCGAGCAGGCCGGGGACGATGTTGTATTGCGAGATGCCCTCCGGATTGTAGCGCCGGTGCACGACCACATCGAGCTGGCCCCGGGCGGCCTCGGCGGCGGCCTCCTGCATGCCTTGCGCTCTGAGCAGCGCCTGGCCGGCGACGGTGCTGAGCGTCGAGATGGCGCCGCTGGCAACCGCCGGGTCGGTGGCGTCGGCCTCGATCAGGATCTGCGGATTGTCGCCGCGCTCCACCCGCCGCGCGAAATCGGCCGGAATGGTGACGACGAAGGCGACGTCGCCGCGCGCCATCAGGAATTCGGCCTCCTCGGCACTTTGCGCCACATGGTCGAAACGGTAGTAGCCGGTGGTCTGCAGCGCCGAGACCATGGCGCGCGTATAGGGATCGCTGCTCGTCGCCACGAGTGCCGCCGGCAGGCTCTTCGGGTCGTTGTTGATGGCGTAGCCGAACAGCACCAGCTGGATCAGCGGCACGCCCAGCATCATGGCGAAGGTGATGCGGTCGCGGCGCATCTGGATGAACTCCTTGATCAGCAGCGCGCCGAGCCGGGCGAAGGAGAAGACCGCGTTCATGCCATGTTGTCCTTCGAGCCGGACATGAACTGGATGAAGACGTCCTCGAGGCTGGTTTCGCCCGGCGCCACCGTCACGCCCTTGTGCTCCTTCTCGACATCGGCCAGCGCCGCCTCCAGCTTCTTCTTGTCGGCTCCCACGACATGCAGCGTCGCGCCGAACGGCGCCACCTGGTCGACGCCCGGCCGGCCTTCGAGCGCTTGCGCCACCTGGTCGAGGCGCGGGCCCTGCAGGACGAAAGTGGTCAGGCCGGCATTCCTGACCACCTCGGCGACGGTGCCCGTCGCCAGCATCTTGCCGTAGGAGATATAGCTGATGCGATGGCACCGCTCGGCCTCGTCCATGTAGTGGGTGGAGACCAGCACGGTCAGCCCGCCGCTCGCCAGCCGGTGGATCTCGTCCCAGAACTCGCGCCGCGCCTTGGGGTCGACGCCGGCCGTCGGCTCGTCGAGCAGAAGCAGCTTGGGCTTGTGCATGATGCAAGCGGCCAGCGCCAGCCGCTGCTTCCAGCCGCCCGACAGCGTCCCGGCGAGCTGGTTGCGGCGTGTCGTCAGGCCGAGTTCCTCCAAGGTCCTGGCGACATGCTCCTCGACCGGCTTCAACCGGTAGAGCCGCGCCACGAATTCGAGGTTCTCGCCGATCGTCAGATCCTCGTAGAACGAGAATTTCTGCGTCATGTAGCCGACCTCGCGCTTGATGCGCAGGCTGTCGGTGAGGATGTCGAAACCCAGCACCGTGCCTTCGCCCTCGTCCGGGGTCAGCAGGCCGCACATGATGCGGATGGTGGTGGTCTTGCCCGAGCCGTTGGGGCCGAGGAAGCCGACGATCTCGCCTTCCGCCACCGTCATCGTGACATGGTCGACGACGGTCTTGTCGCCGAAGCGCTTGACCAGGCCGTGCACGTCGATGACGTTCATTTCCCTGAAACCGCCAGCTCGACGTCGACGATCTGGCCCGGCTGCAAGGCGCCGGCGCTGCCCTCCGGCCGCGCCTCGACGAGGTAGACCAGCTTCTGCCGGTTCTCCAGCGAATAGATCACCGGCGGGGTGAATTCCGGATCGGGCGAGACATAGCTGACGCGCGCCTTCACATCCGGGCCGCAGCCGTCGCAATGGACGCGGAGCAAGGTGCCGACCTTGACCGAGGAGAAGGCGGCTTCCGGTATATAGACGCTGAGCTTCACCGCGCCGTCGGGCAGCACGGAGATGACGGGCGCGGTCGGACCTGCGGTGTCGCCCGGATTGCGAATGACGTCGCTGACGCGGCCCGGAGAAGGGGCCGCCAGGGTGCGCTTGGATAGCCGCCACGCCGCTTGGTCGAGCGCGGCCTGTGCCTGCTTGACCTGACTTTCGGCGGCCTTGATCGTCTCGGGACGCGCCGGCAGGCCGCCCGCGGCGAGATTGGCCTGCGCCTGTCCGACCTGCGCGTTGGCCGTCTCCAGCGTGGCCGAGGCGGTGTCGTAGTCGGCCTGCGTGCCGGTGCCGCGCTTGAAGAGGTCGGCAGCGCGGTCGTATTTGCGTCTGGCATCGTCAGCCTGCGCCTTGGCCATGTCGACCTGGGCCTTGAGGGCGGCGATTTCTTCCGGCCGCTTGCCTACCTGCAGATCGGCAAGCTGCGCCTGCGCCTGGGCGAGACTTGCCGTGGCCTGTGCGACCGCGATTTTCGCGTCGGCGTTTTCCAGCGTCACGATCGTGGTGCCCGATGTGACGCGATCGCCGCGCTTGACCGCGACGGTCTCGACCTGCGCCACCTCGATCGGCGCCAGCAGCACATAGTCGCCTTCGACATAGCCGACGGCCAGCGGAGAAGCCGGTGCGCAGGCGCCGAAGAGTTGAGCGGCAAGCGGCAGCGAACAAAGAAAGCTCATCGTCTCGATCCCTTCCGGGCGGCCAGTATGGCGCTGAGGTTGTCCGATGTGACGGCCGCCACCTTGGCGGCCTCGGCGGCGCCGATCTCGCGCCAGCCCATGCGGCGCATGACCGCCTCGCGGCCGATGCGGAAATAGATGACCTGTCCGATCAGCGTGAACACGGTGAGCCGGGTCGCCTCGCTCTCGGCCGCCTCGCCGGTCGCCTGTTCCCAGAGCAGGCACAGGCGCCGATGCGTCGGCTCGAACACGCCGTCATAGATGCGGTCGAGCGCCGCGGTCGGATGCGAGAGCTCGCGCAGCACGAACTGCACGATCTCACCGGCTTGCGGCTGGGCCACGACGAATGCCACCATCCGCTCCAGCGCCGCGAACAGCTGTGCCCGCGCCGTCTCGGGGTTCGCGATTGCCGGCGCCCGCGCCTCGCCGAGTGCCTGGCCGGCGACCGACTGTATAGTCTCCACGATATGGTCGGCGGCGGCGAGGCGCAGCCCCTCCTTGCTGCCGAAGTGATAGGCGATGGAACCGATATTGGCCTTGGCTTCCGCCGCGATCTCGCGCGTGGAGGTGCCGTCGAAGCCTTGTCGTCCGAACAGCTTGAGCGCCGCGCGGACCAGGGCTTCACGTGTCATCTCCGCGGCGGGCGGCTCGCGGCGAGGAGTTCGGGCTTCGGGCGGCTTGATCATGCGGCACACTTTAATCAATCGATTGATTAAAGTCAAATCCGATCCCGGACATGGCTTGCCATGCCGGCCCGCGCGGGCTTTAGTGCGCGGCCATGGGCAAGGAAGTCGAGCGCAAGTTCCTGGTCTCCGGCACGGCATGGCGGGATCTGGTCGAGACGGACGTCCGCATCCTCCAGTTCTATCTCGCCGCCGCGCCAGGACGCACGGTGCGCGTGCGCATCAGCAACGGCGCCTCGGCCAGGTTGACGCTCAAATTCGGCAGCACGGCGCGGGAGCGCGACGAATTCGAATATCCCATTCCGCTGGCCGACGCCGTGGAGATGCTCGGCTTCGCCATCGGGCGTGTCATCGAGAAGACACGTCATCATGTTAGGCATGGCGGCTATCTCTACGAAGTCGATGTCTTCGGCGGCGCGCTGGCGGGGCTTGTGATGGCCGAACTCGAGACGCCGGACGATGTTCCGGATGAACTGCTGCCAGACTGGCTCGGCCGCGAAGTGACTGGCGAACAGAAGTTCTACAACGCGTCGCTCGCCCTCGGGGGGATTCCGGAGATCGCCGCATGAGCTTTCGCATTGATCCGCGCCTGCCGCTGACCGGCGAGGTCAGGCGTATCCTGGCCGAGGAAATCGGCAAGGCGCTTGCTCATCTCGACACGGCGCGTCACAAGCCGGAGCAGGGACTGCACAAATCCCGCAAACGACTGAAGAGCGTGCGCGCCTTGTTACAGCTCGTTCGTTCCGGTGACGAAACATTCTGCCGTACGGAGAACGAGTGCTACAAGCAGGTCTCGGCACTGCTCGCCGGACCGCGCGAGGCGACCGCCTTGATCGAGACGATCGACCGCCTGGCCGACGCCTTTCCGGGGCAAAGCGCCGGTCACGGCCTCGGCCCCGCCCGCGATCGCCTGGTGATGCGCCAGCACGCGCTTCATGCCGGCGCCGGTCTCGATGCGGCCATAAAAGCTGCCATCGCCGCCTGCCAGGAGGGCCTCGAACGCGTCGACAGCCTGTCCTTGCCGGACCAGCCGGAGCGGGCCGCCGACATTCTGGCCGAGGGCGCCCGCGCCACATTGCGGCGCGCGCGCAAAGCACTGGACAAGGCGGCCTCGAGCGGCGGGGCCGAGGATTTCCACGACCTGCGCAAGGCGGCCAAGACCCACAGCATGCATCTGTCGCTGCTCGGCCGCCTGTGGCCGACGCCAATCAAGGCTCGTCGCAAGGCGGTCGACAAGCTCGCAGAGCAACTCGGCGAACTGCACGACGTCTTCGTCATGCGGGCGATGCTGGAGGCCGGCGGCGAGCCGCTTGGACCGCCCGGGGATACGAAACTCCTTGGCAAACTCCTGAAGCATTCCGAAAAGAGCCTGAGGAAATCCTGCCTTGCCGAGGCGGCCGAACTGTTCGGCGACAGTCCCAGGCGCTCGACGAAGAAGCTGGCCCGCAAGGCGCGCGACGATCTTGCCGGCGCTCCGCCCGCGGAGGAATTGGCGGCGAGGTGACGCGAGGGCATTAATCGCCGGTCATGCGGTCATTCGCCTTGGATGGCTCGCGGGCAGGGGCTGGCCCTCCATTCGCGCACCGGCATCCGCACCGACGGCAAGTCGATCCTCTATGCCCCCCTGATGAACGAGGGCGAAGTCGCGGCGCTGAAGCTCGATTGAGAAGCCAGATATCCCGAGCGGACTCACGAGAGTCTTTGCCACATGGGCCGGGCGGATCTAAAACCAGCCGCCATGAGGATGGTCGTCCGCCGCCCGCTCGCCCGCTCGGAACTGCCGCACGATACGGCCGCTCTCGCGCGCTATCTCATCGGCAAGATCGTGGTCCGGGAATTGCCCGAAGGCATTGCCAGCGGCCGCATCGTCGAGACCGAGGCGTATGTCGCCGGCGATGCTGCCGGGCACGGCTTCAGGGGAATGACCCCGCGCAATCGCTCGCTGTTCCTCGAGTGCGGGCATGCCTATGTCTATCTCGCCTACGGCATCTCATACATGCTGAATGTCTCGAGCGAGATGCCCGGCATCGGAACCGGCGTCCTGATCAGGGCACTCGAGCCGCTCGACGGCATTTCGATCATGCGGCTCAATCGCGGCATCGAGCGCCTGCGTGACCTGGCGCGAGGACCGGGAAGGCTCGCCATGGCGTTGCGGATCGACCGTTCGCTCGACGGGCTCGATCTTTGCCGGGAAGGCCCTCTATGGCTTGCAAGCGATGGCCGCGACCCCGGCGAAATCGGGCAGAGCGTTCGGATCGGCATTTCGAAGGATGCCGACCGCCTGCTGCGATTTTACGTCCGGGGAAGTCCGTTTGTCAGCGGTTCACGATCGCTCAATCCATGAGAGGTGCTTCCCGGCGCGTTGGAAGAAAGCAGAATGCAAGCTACTGCGCTGCCCTCTTCCCCTCCAACTGCGCCTGCGCTGCCCGGATCGAGGCGGCGTAGGTCACCAGCGGGCGCTTGAGGCCGTGGTTGATCAGCGTGCGTCTTGTCTGCGGCGAAGCGCCAGATATGACAAAGCGCACGCCGGCGCGCCTGGCCTTGTGCGCCGCACCCTCAATGACATTGGCCGCGGTCGAATCGAAGAACGGCACCGCCGAGCAGTCGAGGATGAAGTTCTTGCGCTGGTCGGCGATGCGGTCGAGCACCGCGCCGACGGTCGAAGCGGCGCCGAAGAAGAATGCGCCGGTGATGCGGTAGACGACGGTGTCGGCGTCGGTCGCGTCCCTGGAATCATAGACGCTCTCGCGGTCGGCGACGTCCTCAGGCACCAGCGTCTGGTCGGCCTCGACGGCGATGGATTTCGCCATGCGGTCGATGAACAGGATCGAGCCCAGCGCGAAGCCGACAACGATGCCTTCGGTCAAGTCGCGGAAGACCACGATCAGGAAGGTGGCCATCAGCACCAGCGCATCGCCGCGCGAGGCGCGCAGCAGCGTGGCGAAAGCCTGCTTCTCGAACATGTTCCAGCACACCACCGCCAGCACGCCGGCGAGGGCGGAGAGCGGGATGTAGCTGGCGAGCGGCGCTGCCGCCAGCATCAGGACGAGCAGGATCATGGAGTGGATCATGCCCGAAACCGGCCCGTGCGCGCCGGCCCGCACATTGGTGGCGGTACGGGCAATGGTGCCGGTGGTGCAGATGCCGCCGAACAGGGCCGAGGCGATGTTGGCGAAGCCTTGCGCCACCAGTTCGCAGTTGGAACGGTGCCGGCGGCCGGTCATGCCGTCGGCGACGACGGCCGACAGCAAGGATTCGATGGCGCCTAGCAACGCGAAGGCGATGGCGTCCGGCAGCACGTCGATCATCCTGTCGAGGCTGACGGGGGGAAGCGCCGGCCATTGCAGGCTGCGCGGGATCCCGCCAAAGCGCGTGCCGATCGTCTCGGCCGGCAGCGCAAACAGCGCCACCGCGAGCGACGCCAGACCGATGGCGATCAACATCGCCGGCCATTTCGGCCGCCAGCGCTTCAGGAAAGCGATGGTTGCGATTGTCAGCACCGCCACGAAGGTCGCCGCGAGATTGATCGTGCCGGCCGCCTCGCCGATCGCCGTCAGCTTCGGCACCAGCGGGCCTGGCTCCTTGCCGGCGAGCTTCAGCCCGAACAGTTCGACGATCTGGCCCGAGAAGATGATGACGGCGATACCGGCGGTAAAGCCGACCGTCACCGGATAGGGAATGAACTTTATGTAGGTGCCGAGCCGCAGATAGCCGATGGCGATGAGGAAGATGCCGGCCATCATCGTCGCCAGCAACAGCCCGTCCACGCCGACCCGCGCGACCGTCGCCGCCACCAGCACGATGAAGGCGCCCGCGGGGCCGCCGATCTGGAAACGGCTGCCGCCGAACGCCGAGATGATGAAGCCGCCGATGATCGATGTGTAGAGCCCGCGCTCCGGCGTCACCCCTGATGCGATGGCGATTGCCATCGACAGCGGCAAGGCGACGATGGCGACGGTCAGCCCGGCAATGGCATCGGCCCTGAGATGTTCGAGCCTGTAGCCTTCGCGCCAGACCGTCACCAGTTTCGGTGTGAACAGTTCGGAAAAAGTCGGCTTTGCCGGCCCATGGGTCGGTTTGCGCGCGGTTTCGTTGAGTGTCTGCCCGATCTCGTCCATGGACTGCTTCCGCACCTGAAAGGCGGCGGGATCGTCGGCAGGACTGTCGGCGGTCGCCGTCGCGACTTATGCCGGCTCAGCTTTCGGATTGGGCGGCACGGCAGGCTTGAGGCGCACGCCCCGGCCGCCGCGCTCACTGGGTTGATTCTCGCCGATCAGCTCCACCCCGGCCTCGTCGAGGGCCTGGATGACCTTCATCAGCGTATCGACCACACCCCTGACCACGCCGTCGCTCGCTTCCATGCGCTGGATGGTGGGAAGCGAAACGCCGGCGCGCTCGGCGAGCGTCTTCTGATCGATGCCGGCCAGCGCCCTCGCGGCGCGCATCTGCGCGGCAGTGATCATCGGCCGGGATCCCCGTCTGAGTCTGCGGATATGATGTATAATACGATCATTATGATGTTTCAAGCATCAGCATGCACGCTTGAGCCTTGATCATCATCGCTGTCGAGCGTTTTTCGGATACATCCCGAACATTGAGAGCTATGGTGTTCCATCTGGGGCAGGGGATAACGTGGTTGACCATTTTCAAGACATTGACGACATCGGCATGCCTGGTATCGGTGGTCCTTCTGCTAACGGGCTGCGGACACTTGATCAACCGGCTGATCTGACCGCTTCCCGGTCGAGCGTCGTCAGACGTCGTCACGCACCACCCTGCGCCGTTGCAGGACCCTTGCCGCCAACCAGCACAGCATGGCCCAGGCAAAGCCCGCGCACCAGCCGGCCAGCACGTCCGACGGCCAGTGGACGCCGAGATAGATGCGGCTGATGCCGACCAGCACCGTCGTCAGCACGGCGAGCGCCAGAACATAGATCTTCGTCGTCCGGCCATGCAGGAAGCGCGCCGCAAGCGAGCCCAATGTGAGATAGGTCACCGCCGAAAGCATCGCGTGGCCGCTCGGGAAGGAAAGCGAGGTCTCGTTGACCAGATGCGAGACGAGTTCGGGCCGCGGCCGGTCGACGCCGAGCTTCAGGAGGCTCGACAGCATCTGGCCGCCCGCCACGGCGACGAAGATGAGAAGCGCGGTCCCGGGCCTGCGGATCAACAGCAGATAGATGATCGTCGCCGCCGTGATCAGCACCAGCACGCTGGTGCTGCCGAGGCTCGTGATGTCGCGCATCGCCCCTTCCATCCATGGCGGGCCGATCGGGATACCGGGTTGGCCGGCCTGGCGGAAGGCAAGCATGATTTCAGCGTCGAAGGCGTGCGGCGTGGTGGCCCGTGCCACCTCCATCAACTCCACGAAGCCCCACAGGCCGGCGGCGACGACAAGGCCGGCCAGCAGCACCGGGAATTCGACCCGGCTCAGCAGAGCCTTTGCCGCAGTCTTCATCGAACCTCGTTTCGCAACCATGGTTTGCCGGTCATCGCCCTTGCACATACGGCCCGAGCGTGATCAGCGCCACGGCGGCAATCGCCAGCACGATGCCGGCCGCTTGCAGCGTATTGATGCGCTCGCCGAAGAATATCAGCGCCACCAGATTGACCGATACCAGCTGGATGACGGCCGACAGGCTGAACGACACCGACATGCCGAACTCGCGAATCAGCCGCAGCATGATCAGGTTGCCCAGCGAATAGAGCGCAAGCGTCAGCACGATCTTGCCCAGGCTGGGCGCCATCCCCCATTGCTTGGCGGCCGCCGCCGCCAGCAGAAAGATCACGGTCGAAAGACCGAGCTGAAGTAACCCCGAAAAACTCACCCTGCCCTCGATATTGATGCCGGTCGTCCGTGCCTTGTTTCGCAAGCGCGTCGGGACGTCAAGCAGCTGCCGTGGGACCAGGCTCTTGTGTCGGCAGGACCGAAGCGCCAAAGTCGCGGCCACTACCCTGCCCCTGCGGGTGGGGGCGAGGAGCGTGGCGTGCGATTTCTCGAAACCTTGTCGCGGCGCTGGAACGGGCTTACGCTGGCGCTGCAGTTCATCATTGCCGGCGGCTTCGGGCTGCTTGCGGTGATGCTGGTGGTCGGCTTCTGGGTCACCGCGCAAATCCGCGAAAGCGTGCTCCACAATTCAGCGGCCACGACTGCCCTTTATGTCGACAGCGTGATCGCTCCGCTGCTCCCCGATCTGCGCACGAACCATCAGCTCGATGACGCCGTCAAACGGGCGCTTGACGAGACCCTCGGCCAAGGCGCGCTCGGCAAACGGCTGTTTTCCTTCAAGCTGTGGCGTCGGGACGGCACGGTGCTGTATTCGAAGGACACGGCCTTGATCGGCCGGCAGTTCGGCCCGAGCGCCAACCTGCGTGCCGCCTTCGCCGGGAATGTCGTCGCCGAGTTCAACGAGCTAGGCGACGAGGACGACAAGGAGGAGAGGGCCGCGGGCGTGCCGCTGCTGGAAATCTACAATCCAGTCCGCGAACCCTGGTCGGGCGAGGTGGTCGCCGTCACCGAATTCTACGAGATCGCCGACGATTTCCAGGCGGCTCTGGCTTCCGCCTTGCTGTCGAGCTGGCTGATCGTGGCCGGCGCCACGCTGACGGCGCTGCTGCTGTTGTCGGGGATCGTCATACGTGGCAGCCGCACCATCGACAAGCAGCGCGGCGTTCTGCAGGGCCAGGTCTCCGAGCTGCAGGCGCTGGTTTCGCAAAACCGGGCGCTGCGCCTGCGCGTCCAGCAGGCGTCGCGCCGTGCCACGGCGCTCAATGAACGATACCTGCGTCGCATCGGTGCCGACCTTCATGACGGGCCGGCCCAGCTCGTCGCGCTGGCGGCGCTGCGTGTGGATAGCCCCGCCATTTCCGGCGAGGGTGCCTCCAGCGACAGCCGCAACGCCGAGATCGCCATGATCCGCATGGCGCTGGACGACGCGATGCGTGAAATCCGCGGCATCTGCAACGGCCTTGTCCTGCCGCAGATAGAAACGGCCGCGACCGGCGACATTCTGCGTCTTGCCGTCGACGAGCATCAACGCAGGACCCGCAGTTCCGTGGCGCTGACCCTATCCAGGCAGTTGCCCGAACTGGGCGCTTCGGAGAAGATCAGCATCTATCGCTTCGTCCAGGAGGGGCTGAACAACGCCTACCGTCATGGGCAGGGCAAGGATCAGGAGGTGAAGGCCGGGATGACAGGCGGCAAGTTCTTCGTTGAAGTGTCGGATGGCGGGCCCGGATTCGACCCGAGGCGGGCCGAAGGCCTGGGGCTCGCCGGCATCAGGGAGCGTATCGAAAGCATTGGTGGCCAGTTCGAGACCACGACCGGGCCGCAGGGAACACGATTGATGATTACGCTAGCCGTCGAGGATCAACCATGATCGGTACCATCCGTGTCGCCATTGTCGACGACCACCCTCTGTTTCGCGAAGGCGTTACCCGCAGCCTGTCGGAGATCGGCGGCTTCGAAATGGTGGCCCAGGGCGCCACGGCGCAGGATGCCGAACGCATCGCCTCGACTTTGCAGCCCGACATACTGCTGCTCGACATCAGCATGCCGGGTGACGGCCTTGCGTCGGTGGCCGGCATACTGGGTGCCAATCCCGGACAGAAGATCGTCATGCTGACGGTCTCGGAGGCCAATGCCGACGTGGCGCGGGCGCTGAATGCCGGTGTGCGCGGCTATGTGCTGAAGGGGGTCGGCTCGCGCATGCTGGCCGAAATCCTCCATGGTGTCGCGGCCGGCGAGACCTATGTGTCGCCGACCCTGTCGGCTCGCCTGCTTTCGGACCTGCAATCGCTGCAGCCGGCCAACGGCAGGACGGATCGCCTGCGTCAGCTCACCGGACGCGAGGCCGAGATCCTGCAGCTGGTGGCGGAAGGGCTGAGCAACAAGGAAGTGGCGCTGCGGCTGGCACTGCAGGAAAAAACGGTCAAGCATCACATGACCGGTGTGCTGTCCAAGCTCAACGTCCGCAATCGCACCGAGGCGGCGCTGCTGATGCGCGAAGCGCGGGATCGGGCCGGCAGCTAATCCTGGTCGGCCGCAAGGGATCCCCGGTTTGGGATAACGACACGCATAAATAAAAACCTGAAGCGCGGTGCAGCAGCGGAACGCTCCAGGGCAAAAAAGACGGCCCCTATACGGGGCCGGAGCGACAAGGTCACCTCCGCCGGGGGGCGGCGGAGGTGACACGTAAAGCGGGCGATGCCTATTGCCCGCTCTACAACCCCTTGAGGCGGCTTATATCCGCCGCCGTCGCAGGGCGCTCGACGATCGTGCGGCCCAGAGCGTCGGTCATTTTGAAGCGACCCTTCTCGATCTCTTCCCCGAAGCCGTTAGGGTGCTGCACCACGATCTTGTTGTCGTCTATTTCGACACGATCGCCGGTTGTTGCGTTCACATGCTTGCCGGAGCTGTTGGCACCCTTCCCCTTGCCGTTGTTGCCGGCGCCATTGTTCCCGTTGCCGCCAGCGTTGCCATTGTTGCCTCCGGCGTTGCCATTGTTGCCGCCGCCGTTATTTCCATTGCCGCCATTGCCGCCATTGCCGTTACCGCCACCACCGCCATTGCCGCTGTTCCCGCCAGGCTTGGCTTGGGCGCTGGACGCGACAATGCCTGCGGCGGAACCGTGAAAATCGAGGTGATAGGGGGCTATGGTCAGCGCCAGTGCCGGCACTGCTCTCAGGGCCAGCCAGCAACAATGAGCCATGATCGAGCTGCGCATCAGTCCCTCACTTGATCGGACCGGCAAAATTCAGAGGCCATCTCGTGCAGGTACGCGACCATCGGCGACATGGCGTGTTCGTGTAAGTGGCCCACGACCGATGCCGCGGCAATCCGGACCTTCGCCCCGATCGGTTTAGGACCTTGGTCCGAGTTTCAAACCGGATGTGGCGCGAGGTTCGCGGTCAAGCTGGCGGGTGCACGAATGTCACGAAAGTGTGACCGATCGTCTATAAGGGGTCGAAACGCGTGACACGCTCCAGCCATCCAGCCAGAGGCAGACCATGACCGACCATCGCTCGCCCGACGCCCGATTCCGCACCAGCCTGCTTGAGGAAAACGACGGTCCGGCGACCAACCCCACCGAAAACCGCACCATGGGCGAAATCATTGCCGAGCGGTTCTCCCGCCGCGCCTTCCTCAAGGGCTCGCTGGCCGTCTCGGCCATCGCCGCCACCGTCAGCCCGCTGGCGCTCGTGGCCGCCGACGATGCGCGTGCCGCCGAGGGCTCCGCCTTCTCGTTCGAGGAACTCGAAGCCGGTATCGACGACAAGCACCATGTCGCGCCGGGCTACGATGCCGACGTGCTGTTGCGCTGGGGCGATCCGCTGTTTGCCGATTCGCCGGAGTTCGACCCGGCCAGGCAGTCGGCTGAGGCCCAGGCAAGACAATTCGGCTACAACAATGACTATGTCGGCTATATCGGGATCGGTGGCTCCGCCGAGCACGGCCTGCTGGTCGTCAACCACGAATACACCAATCCGCATCTGATGTTCCCGGGCATCGTCAGGATCGTCGAGAAGGACGGCAAGAAGGCGGCCGAACTCGCGCCGCTCTCGAAGGAGCAGGTCGATGTCGAGATGGCGGCACATGGCGGCACCATCGTCGAGATCCGCAAGGAAGGCGGCAAGTGGCAGGTGGTGCGCGACGGCAAGTTGAACCGCCGCATCACCTCCAACACCGAAATGGCGCTGTCGGGCCCGGTCGCCGGTCATGACCGCGTCAAGACCAATGCCGACCCATCCGGCACCAAGGTCATCGGCACATTCAACAACTGCGCCGGCGGCGTCACGCCTTGGGGCACCTATGTCATGGCCGAGGAGAACATCCACGGCTATTTCTCCGGTGAACTGCCGGAAGGCCATAAGGAAGCCGCCAATTACAAGCGCCTCGGCATTCCGGAAGGCGCCTATGAATGGGGCGCGCATTACGATCGTTTCGACCTCGCCAAGGAGCCGAACGAGCCCAACCGTTTCGGCTGGATCGTCGAGGTCGACGTCAACGATCCGACATCCACGCCGAGGAAGCGCACCGCAATGGGCCGCTTCAAGCATGAAGGCGCCGAATCGATCGTCGCCAAGGATGGCCGCGTCGTCTTCTATCTCGGCGACGACGAGCGCTTCGAGTACGTCTACAAATTCGTCACCGCGGGCCGTTTCGATCCGGACGACCGCGCCGCCAACATGAACCTGCTCGACGACGGCACGCTGCATGTCGCCAAATTCGCTGCGGACGGTACGGTGGAATGGCTGCCGATCGTCTTCGGCCAGGGCCCGCTGACGGCCGAGAACGGCTTTGCCGGCCAGGCCGACGTGTTGATCGAGACGCGGCGTGCCGCCGACCTGCTCGGCGCCACCAAGATGGACCGTCCCGAGGACATCCAGCCCAATCGTGTCAACGGCAAGGTCTATGTCATGCTGACCAACAATTCCAAGCGCAAAGCCGACCAGGTCGACGCCGCCAACCCGCGCGCCGACAACGCTTTCGGCCACATCATCGAGATATCGGAAGATGGCGGCGATTTCGCCGGCACCAGGGGCAAATGGGAAGTGCTCCTGAAATGCGGCGATCCGGCGGTTGCCGATGTCGGCGCCACCTTCTCCACCGCCACCACGGCCAATGGCTGGTTCGGCATGCCCGACAATTGCGCGGTCGATTCAGCCGGGCGCCTGTGGGTCGCCACCGACGGCCAGGGCCCGAAGGCCACCGGCCGCACCGACGGCCTGTGGGCGGTCGACACCGAAGGGCCGGCGCGCGCGACGTCAAAACTGTTTTTCCGCGTGCCGATCGGCGCTGAAATGTGCGGGCCGCTGTTTGCGCCCGACGATCAGACCGCCTTCGTCGCCGTCCAGCATCCAGGCGACGGCGGCGAGGATTGGGAGGCGTTCGGCCGCCCGTCCTATTATGAGGATCCGTCGACGCGCTGGCCCGATTTCAAGCCGGACATGCCGGTGCGGCCGGCGGTCGTCGCCATTACCAGGCAAGGCGGCGGCAAGATCGCGATTTAGAGGGCAATTCCAGGAAAGTGGGGTTCCGTCCGACGCGTAAAACGAACCTCCAGCCCGGTTCAGCGGCCCGAATTGGCGATCCGCCGGGCAATCCGCTCGGCGATCGCCTTGGCCTGGATGGCGGCATTGGCGAAGCAGCCGCGGATGCTCGGCCGCATGCCGGTGAACCAGAGGCCAGGCAGTTTCGGATCCGCATCGCCGCCGTTGAAGACCGGAACGCCCTTGCCGTCGAGCACGCCGAGATTGCCGACCATCTGCTCAAGCCCGGTGCGGTAGCCCGTCGCGGCAATGACGATGTCGGGATCGATCAGGCTGCCATTGGCCAGGATGACGCCGTCGCGGGTGAATTCTCGCACCCCCGGCACGACGGTGATCCTGCCCGCGCGGATGGCGTCGATCGCGCCCTCGTCGGCGGCGATCGCTGTGTAGTCGGTGGTCAGGCGGCTGGCGCCGCCCACCGGTGCCGGCGGCACGCCGAATTTCGTCAGGTCGCCGAAAACCAGGCGCTGCGTCAAGGCGATCACCGCATCGGCGACCCGCAAAGGCAACCGCGCCATCAGCGGCGACAGCCGGTGCACGGCAATCTTGCCGATGCGCTTGGGCAGGACCGACGGACCGTTGCGGGCCGACAGCCACAGCGAGGCGGTGCTTGCCTGCGCCAGGTGGTTGAGCGCGTCTATACCCGAGTTGCCGGCGCCGACGACCAGCACCTTCTTGCCGGCATAGTCCTTCGCGTCGCCGAAATCCGCCGAATGGATGATGCGGCCGGCGAAATCCCGCATTCCTTTCCAGTCGGGGATGAACGGCTGTCTGTCGCGGCCGGTGGCGATCACGACGTGGCGCGCCAGGCGCATCCCGGCGCTGGTCTCTATCGCCCAGTGGTCGCCCCTGAACAGGACCGCCTCGACGGCGACGCCGAGCTCCACCGGCAGCCGGTTCGCCTCGCTGAAATCGTTCAGATAGCGGATGACGGCGGTTCTGTGGGGGAAGGCGAGCGTGCCCTTCGGATAGGCAAGGCCGGGAAGTGCCGAAAGGTCGCGGTGAGTATTGAGGCGCAGCTGCTGGTGACGCCGATGCCATGGCTCGGCCAACCGGCTCTCCTTTTCCAGGATCGCCGTCGCCACGCCGGCCTTGACCAGCGCCTGCGCTGCCGCGAGACCGGCGGCGCCGGCGCCGATGACGATCGCCGGTTCGATAGTTACCGTCTGGTGCGCTGCCGGTCTGATTGTCGTATCTGCCATTCGCTCACGAACCCCATTCCACCCTTGTGGCGCTTCCGCCGACACCGGCAGAACGCCCTCCCGCGCATGATCCATACAGCAGATCGGCCCCGGATTTCGAGGCCATGCGCCGCACCGCGGTTGCGTCCTATATGGCATATACGCGAGATCGGCGATAATCAGGTCGCGGCAATGTGATTGATTCGAGATCCGGGGGCTGGCGGATCTCTGTTACCGGTACAGGAATCCGAAGTCCTCGAAACGCTTTTTTCGGCTTCCTGTGCAAAATCAAGGCGCCACGGCGTATAGCGTACCCGGGTGCGCGCCGCAGATGCACGCGGAATCTCGACCCATGCCCTCCTTGCGGATCTATCTCGACAAAATCCTCGAGCGTGCCTCGCCAAAGGTCGAGCGCCAGGCGTTCACCCATGCCGAACGGCTGGCGCTGGTGCGCCGCCACGGCGACTTCTCACTCGCCTACTCCTCCGCCGTGCAAGGCAGGCTCTCCTATTTCGGCGACGCCGACGGTTACATCGCCTTCGGCACCAAGATGAAGCATCATTTCGCGCTCGGCGACCCGGTCGCCGATCCGGCCCATCGGGCCGACTATATCAGGCGCTTCGTCGAGACCGCCGGCAGCCCCTGGTTCGTGCAGATCGGCGAACAGTCGGCGCGGGTGCTGGCCGGGCTCGGCTACAAGGTCAACCGGCTGGGCATCGACACCCGTCTGCCGCTGCCCGCACACGATTTTTCCGGCAAGCGCAACGAAACCGTGCGCTACTCCGAGCGCTGGCTGTTGAAGAAGGGCTTTTCGTTCGCCGAGGACAAGCGGACCATCTTTCTCGACGAGATCTCCCGGCTTTCGGCGAACTGGCGCGGCGACCGCATCGTCAAGCGCTGGGAAATGGGCTTCCTCAACCGGCACTTCGCCGATCATGTGGGCGTCGACATGCGCCGCTTCGTGCTGCACGGCCCTGATGGCGAACTGGTCGCCCTGCTCGACTTCGATCCGCTGTTTCGCGGCGGCAAGGTCATCGGCTACACCACCGCCTTCAAGCGCAAGCACATCGACGCCTCGCCGCATGCCGAGGTCGGCCTGACCAAATTCGCCGTCGACCGCTTTCGCGAGGAAGGCATTTCGGTCGTCACGCTCGGGCTCTCGCCGCTGGTCGACGTCGGCCCCAGCGGATTCGCCGAAAGCGATTTCTGGCGCAACGCCTTCCAGCGCGCCTATGATTCGCCCTGGGTCAACCGCCGCCGCTTCAACCTGCAGGGGCAGGCGGCGTTCAAGCGCCGTTTCCACGGCATCGAGGAGCCGGTCTACGTCGCCTTCCGCAAGGGAACCTATGTCGAGATGCTGGGCCTGCTGCGGCTGGTGAAGGCGATCTAGCTCTGACCGCGGCTCAGCGTGGCTTCGCCCCTCAATTCCTCAGCCGGTAGCCGGTCCTGAATATCCAGGCGACGGTCGCCACGCAGATCAGCAGAAAAACCACGGTCATGCCGAGGCTGATGCCGACCGAAACGTCCGATTTTCCGAAAAAGCTCCAGCGGAAGCCGCTGATCAGATAGACGACCGGATTGAACAGCGTCACCGTGCGCCAGGCGCCCGGCAGCATGTTGATGGAATAGAAGCTGCCACCCAGGAAGGTCAGCGGCGTGATGATCAGCAGCGGCACCAGTTGCAACTGCTCGAAGCTCCTGGCCCAGATTCCGATGATGAAGCCGAACAGGCTGAAGGTCACCGCCGTCAGCACCAGGAAGGCCAGCATCCAGAACGGATGCTGGATCGAGAGCGGCACGAACAGCGAGGCCGTCGCCAGAATGATCAGGCCGAGGATGATCGACTTTGTGGCGGCGCCCCCGACATAGGCGAGGACGATCTCGAGATAGGAGACCGGAGCCGACAACAGCTCGTAGATCGAGCCGACGAATTTCGGGAAGTAGATGGCGAAGGAGGCGTTGGAGATCGACTGCGTCAAAAGCGACAGCATGATCAGCCCGGGCACGATGAAGGCGCCGTAGCTGATGCCGTCGATCTCGGTGATGCGCGAGCCGATGGCCGAGCCGAAGACGACGAAATACAGCGACGTCGACAGCACGGGTGAGACGATGCTCTGCAAGACGGTGCGCAGCGCGCGCGCCATCTCCACCCGGTAGATCGCCCATACCGCGCGCAGGTTCATGGCTCTTGCCTCAGAAGATTGACGAAGATCTCCTCCAGCGAACTGTTCTGCGTGTCCAGGTCGCGGAACTGGATGTCGGCGGCCTCGAGATCGCGGATCAGCGACGCCACACCGGGCCGGTCGCTCTGGTTGTCATAGGTGTAGGTGATCTGCCCGCCATCCGGCGACAATTCCAGGGCGTAGTGCGAGAAGGCGTCCGGAATGGCGCCGAGCGGGCTGCGCAGTTCCATCACCAGGCGCTTGCGGCCGAGCTTGCGCATCAGTTCGGCCTTGCCCTCGACCAGGATGATCTCGCCGCGGTTGATGACGCCGACGCGGTCGGCCATCGCCTCGGCTTCCTCGATATAGTGGGTGGTGAGGATGATGGTGACGCCGTCCTCGCGCAGCCGCCGCACCATCGCCCACATGTCCTGGCGCAGTTCGACGTCGACGCCGGCCGTCGGCTCGTCGAGGAACAGCACGCGCGGTTCATGCGACAGCGCCTTGGCGATCATCAGCCGCCGCTTCATGCCGCCCGAAAGCGTGATCGCCTTGGCGTCCTTCTTGTCCCACAGCGACAGGTCGCGCAGCACCTTCTCGACAAAGGCATGGTTTGCCGGCTTGCCGAACAGGCCGCGGCTGTAGTTGACCGTCGCCCAGACGCTCTCGAAGGCATCGATGGTCAGCTCCTGCGGCACTAGCCCGATCAGGCCGCGCGCGGCGCGATAGTCCTTGGTGATGTCGTGGCCGTCCACCGTGACGCTGCCCGACGAACGGTTGACGATGCCGCAGACGATCGAGATCAGCGTCGTCTTGCCGGCGCCGTTGGGGCCAAGCAGCGCGAAAATCTCGCCGCGCTCGATATCGAGATTGATTTCCTTCAGCGCCTTGAAGCCGGTGGCGTAGGTCTTGGTGACCCCGGAAATGGAGATGACAGGCTGCATGGCTGAAAACGGCTGCTTGAAAGAGGACCCCAGATATAGGACGAATGTCGCCGCATGCAACCGCAAGTCAATGCCGTTGCTGACAGTTCTCGACATTGCCGCCGCATGGCGCTGCGGCGTTCCGCCTCGCGGCGGGACGCCGCTTTGACCGGCCGGCCCTACAAGCCTATTCTCCGCTTATTAGAAGCAGCCGGAGCCCGCCATGGACCCGCTCATCCTTTCGCGCATCCAGTTCGGTGCGAATATTTCGTTTCATATTCTGTTTCCAGCCATCACCATCGCACTCGGCTGGGTGCTGCTTTTCTTCAAGCTGCGCTACAACGCGACCAATGATTCGGCCTGGATGCGAGCCTATTTCACCTGGGTGAAGGTGTTCGCGCTGTCCTTCGCCATGGGCGTGGTTTCCGGCGTCACCATGAGCTTCCAGTTCGGCACCAACTGGCCGGGCTACATGGAAACGGTCGGCAACATCGCCGGGCCGCTGCTGGCCTACGAAATCCTCACCGCCTTCTTCCTCGAGGCGGCCTTCCTCGGCATCATGCTGTTCGGCTTCCGCCGCGTTTCCAACCGCATCCACACGCTGGCGACCGTGCTGGTGGCCGGCGGCACCACCGTGTCGGCCTTCTGGATCATCGCGCTGAACTCGTGGATGCAGACGCCGGTCGGCTTCGAGATGCGCGACGGCGTCGCCCACGCCGTCGACTGGTGGGCGATCCTCTTCAATCCCTCCATGCCCTACCGTCTCGTCCATATGCTGCTCGCCTCCGGGCTTACGGTATCGTTCCTCATAGCCGGCCTGTCGGCGCTGCGCTATCTCAAGGGCGACCGCTCGGAATCGATGTGGAAGGCGCTGCGCACCGGCGTCTTCACCGCCGCCATCCTCATCCCCATCCAGATCCTTGCCGGCGACCAGCACGGCCTGAACACGCTCGAGCACCAGCCGCAGAAGATCGCCGCCATGGAGGCCAACTGGAACACCGGCCCCAACGTGCCGCTGGTGCTGTTTGCCATTCCGGATGAAGCGGCCAGGGAAAACAGGTTCGAGGTGACCATTCCCGACGGGGCGAGCTGGATCCTGCGGCACAGCGCCGGCGGTGTGGTGCCGGGGCTCAACGATTATCCCGGCAACCATCCGCCCGTCTTCCCGGTGTTCTGGGGTTTTCGCGTCATGGTCGGCACGGGCCTGTTGATGCTCGCCGTCTCCTGGTCGGCCGCCTTCTTCCTCAAGCGCCGTCATAGCTTGCCGAGGCCGCTGGCGCTGCTCATGGTGCCGATGACCATCTCCGGTTGGGTGGCGACGCTCGCCGGCTGGTATACGACGGAGATCGGCCGCCAGCCCTGGCTGGTGACGGGCGTGCTGAGGACCGCCGACGCCGTCGGCCCGGTGGCCGGCAGCCATGTGGCGCTGACGCTGGCCGTCTATCTCGCTCTCTACGTGCTGTTGCTGATCGCCTATCTCGGCGTTCTGGTCCACCTGGCGCTGAAGGCGGCCAAGGACGGCGACACCTCGCCGCTGCCGGGCGTGCTCAACAAGCCGATGTCGCAGCCCGCGGCTGGCGAGTAGGAGAGAGAGAAATGACCTATGACTGGCCGACCCTGCTCCCCCTCATCTTCGCCGGCCTGATGGGCCTCGCCATCCTGATCTACGTCATTCTCGACGGCTTCGATCTCGGCATCGGCATCCTGTTCGCGGCGGCCGAGGACGCCGAGCAGGACACCATGATCGCCGCCATCGGCCCGTTCTGGGATGCCAACGAGACCTGGCTGGTGCTGGCCGTCGGCCTTCTGCTGGTCGCCTTTCCGATGGCGCATGGCGTCATCCTCAGCGCGCTCTATATCCCGGTGTTCGTGCTTCTGGTCGGCCTCATCCTGCGCGGCGTGGCCTTCGACTTCCGCGCCAAGGTGGCGACGGAGCGCAAGCATCGCTGGAACCGCATCTTCTTTCTCGGCTCGCTCATCGCCTCACTGGCGCAAGGCTATATGCTGGGCGTCTATGTGCTTGGCCTCGACTTCGGCCTGGGGGGCATGGCGTTCGGCGTGCTGGTGGCGTTCTGCCTGGCGGCGGCCTACGCCGCGATGGGGGCGGCCTGGGTCATCTACAAGGCCGAAGGCGACTTGCAGAAGAAGGCGGTGCGCTGGCTGCGCACCACATTGGTGCTGACCGCGCTCGGCATGGCTGCCGTGTCGCTGGCCACGCCCTTCGCCAGCCCGCGCATCTTCGCCAAATGGTTCGTCCTGCCCGAAATGCTCTATCTGTCGCCGCTGCCGATCGTGTCGGCGCTGCTGTTCCTGGGGCTGTGGCGGCAGACCTCTCATCTGCCCAGGCCCGACGACCGCCATTCGCTGACGCCGTTCCTGACCCTGGCCGCCATCTTCGCGCTGGGCTTTGCCGGGCTCGCCTGGTCGTTCTATCCGTTCGTGGTGCCCGACAGGCTGACCATCTGGCAGGCGGCTTCCGCACCCGAAAGCCTGGCCATCATCCTGGCCGGCACCGTGGTCGTGCTGCCGATCATCATCTTCTATTCCTTCTATGCCTACCGCGTGTTCGGCGGCAAGGCGAGGGACCTGACCTACGATTGAAGGGCCAGGCGGCGCGAAATCATCGCCTCCGCCTGCCGCCTGTCGCCTGCCGGAAAGACAATATTCATCTTCACGCGGAATAACCTTCCGCGACATGCTGCGGCTTGATGGCAGCGGTCCGAGAAGAAGGGCAATGCAATGCGCGGTGTCCCGGTTGCCTCGATAGAACACGATCCGCAGGCGCGGCAGCGCTACGCAGTTTTCCCGGGAAAATCGCTACGCCGCTTTCCTGGAATTGCTCTGGTCCTGATCCGCCTGGTCACGCTGATCGCCGCGCTTGCGCTGGCCGGCCTGCTGCCTGTCATTCAGCCCGCTTATGCCCAGCAGACGGCCAACTGGGCCGGTGTCTGGGACACCAAATGGCGCGGCGGCGGCGCCCAGATCACCTTCGAGCAGGACGGCGCCGAGGTGAAGGGCGTCTATCCCCTGTATGACGGCCGCATCGAAGCCAAGGCCGAAGGCGAAAAGCTGTTCGGCCGCTGGTTCGAGGGCAGTCGCCAGGGCGAGTTCAGCTTCGTCATGGCGCCGGACGGCGCCAGCTTCATGGGCCGTTTCGAATCCGCCACCGCCGAATGGTGGACGGGCGTGCGCGTCGACGCCGCCGAGACCCTCAAGGTCGACCAGACCAGCCCGATGACGACGATGCGCTCATTCCTGCAGACCATGAACGAGAGCGGCGCCGACAATGTGCCGCGCGCCACCGGCGGCGGCATGGGCCTTGCCGCGCTGGCGGCCGGCCTCGTCGACGTCACGGAGGCCGATCGCGGCGGCCTCAACATGCCCGATTACACCAAGCTCCTGTTTTCGGTGATCGACAACGCCACCTTGCGCCTGTGGAACCTGCCGCATGATGCGATCCCCGGCGACGAGGTGACAGCCAGGCTGCTGCAATATGGCAGCAAGGTTTTCTTCGACGTCACCTTCCGCCGCAAGGCCGGCGAATGGTTCATCGTCGGGCCGCAGCTCGCCGTGCTGCAGGCCAAGCTCGCCGAGTTCCAGGCGGCGCGTGGCGAAGCCCCCGACATGGTCGACGATCCGGCCAAGCTCGCCTCGCCGCGCGACACGTTCAAGATGCTGCTCGGCGGCATCGCCGACCAGAATGGCGGTTCGACGCAAACGGCGCTCGACATGCGCGGTTACAATCCGGCGGTGCGGTCCGACGAGGCGGTTCTGCTCGAGAGCTATCTCAAGAAAGTCATCGACCGCATCGGCTACGTCTACTGGCAGGAAATTCCCGACGATCCCCAAAGCAACACGCCCTATGTGTATTTCGAGCACCCGGCCGGCAACATCGTCGTCGCTCCGGTGGGGACGGAGAAAGGCGGCAAGCTGTGGAAATTCACGCCGGAAACGCTGGCCAACATCCGCACGCTCTATGCCGATATCGAGGATGCGCCGGTGGCGCCGGAATTCACCGCCTTCGCCAGCAACGATCCGTTCTTCGCCACGAGGGGCCTTGCCCGCGAGATCAGCCCTGCCCTTTTGACCCGCGCCGGGCCGATCGAACGCTGGCAATGGCTGGGGCTCGGCATTGCCGTGCTTGCCGGCATCGCCTTCGGCTTCCTTGCTAACGCCGTCGTCGTGTTCTTCGCCCGCCGCGGCAGGAGTTCGGGGCGGGCCGGCTTCTTCCGCGTCGTCGAATGGGCGGTGCGCTCGATCTTCCTCGGCCTGTTCCTGCTGTTTGCGCTGCGGCCGCTCGGCTTGCCGCAGGTGATCGCGGCATCCGCCAAGGCGGCGGCCTGGAGCCTGATCCTGATCGGCGCGGTTCCCGTCGTCTGGCACCTGATCGGCAAGATCGCCGAGCGCTACCGCGCCACCTTCAACGTGCCCGGCTACCACGAGACGCTGATCTCGCTGCTGACCGGCGTGGCGCGCATCGCCGCCCTGGTGGTCGCCTTCCTGCTCCTGGCCGAGGTGCTGGCGATCCCCTATCAGGGCGTGCTGGCCGGCCTCGGCATTGGCGGCCTGGCGGTGGCGCTGGCGGCGCAGCCAACGCTGCAGAATTTTCTTTCCGGCCTGACGCTCTATGCCGACCGGCCGGTCAGCGTCGGTGACTTCTGCAAGTTCGGCAACCAGTCCGGCACCATCGAGCATATCGGCATGCGCTCGACCCGCATCCGCTCGGTCGACCGCACGGTGATCTCGGTGCCCAATTCCGACTTCGCCGGCATGCAGATCGAGAACTACGCCCATCGCGACCGCACCCGCTTCGCCACCACGCTGCAATTGCGCTACGAGACGACGCCCGACCAGCTGCGCTACACGCTGGCGGCGCTGCGCAAGCTCCTGATCGCTCATCCGCGCGTCATCGACGACCCGTGCCGCGTGCGCTTCGTCGGCTTCGGCCCCTATTCACTCGACATCGAGGTCTTCACCTACATCACGACCGCGGATGGCTCGGAGTTTCTCGCCATCCGCGAGGACATATTGCTGTCGATGATCGCGGTGATGGACGAGGCCGGCGCCCAGTTCGCCTTCCCGGCGCAGCTGGAATACAGCGCCGCCGACCTGCCGCTCGACCAGGAAAAGCGCATCGCCGCGGAAAAGCGGGTCAGCGCCTGGCGCGAGGAGGAAAAACTGCCTTTCCCCGATTTCAGCCAGCTCGACAGGCTGGAGCTCAACGACAGCCTGCCCTATCCGCCGCGGGGCTCGGTGCAATACCGAGAAGCCCAGTCCGCCCCGGCCACGGTCGAAACCAAGGCCTCGCTGGAGAAGGCGCGCTGGAGCCTGCCGTGGCGGAAGAGGGTGTAGCCTTCTTCGCAGGAGAGGCCGCGATCCCTCGCGCCCCCCTCTGGCCTGCCGGCCATCTCCCCCACGAGGGGGGAGATTGGATGTCGCGACGGCTTTCGCCAATTTCTAACGTTGACAGCGGGGCGGGACGGCGAGGCCGCCGATCTCCCCCCTCGTGGGGGAGATGCCCGGCAGGGCAGAGGGGGGCGCCGTCCCGCCGACCTGTCGTTCTTCTCACCCTGCGAAGACTCAATTGCTGGCCGACAGCACCAGCACCGGCTTGTCGCTGTAAAGCTTCGGGAACAGCGTCTTCAAATTCGCCACCTTTGGCAGGTCGTTGTAGACGATGTAGGGATAGGTCGGGTTGAGCGTCAGGAAATCCTGGTGGTACTCCTCGGCCGGGTAGAAGGTCTTGCCGGTTTCGATCGTGGTGACGATGGGCTTGGAAAACAGCTTGGCCTGGTCGAGCTGGGCGATGTAGCTCTGCGCGATCTTCTTCTGCGCCTCGTTCTCCGCAAAGATAGTCGAGCGGTACTGCGTGCCCTGGTCCGGACCCTGGTAGTTGAGCTGGGTCGGATTGTGGGCGACCGAGAAATACACCTGCAGCAGCTGGCCATAGGTGACTTTGGAGGGATCGTAGGTGATCTCGACGGATTCGGCATGGCCGGTGCGGCCGGTGCCCACGGTCTCGTAGACGGCGTCGTCCTTGGCGCCGCCGGTATAGCCCGAGACCGCCTTGGTGACGCCCTTGACGTGCTGGAACACGCCCTGCACGCCCCAGAAGCAGCCGCCGGCGAACACTGCCGTCTCGCTGCCGCCCGCGGCCTTTTCATCCAGCGCCGGTGGCGGGATCACCACGGCGTCTTCCGCCGAAACCGCTGGGGTGAGCCAGAAGGCGGCGCCCGCGACGGCGAGCGCGAAAGCTGCGAGCGCGCCGCGGACGAAGCCGCTCGAACGGTTCTTGATGTCGGTCATGGTTGCACTCCTCATGGCTTGCATAGGGTCCAGTCTATTGAATTAGCGGAGCCGGTGCGATGCGCGAGTTGCGGCGGAGGCTCACATTCTCGTGCGGCCCCAGCGGGTGCGTAACTCTCCGCCGCGGCTTGACCTAGTTGGCAGGCTTCATCGCGTCAGTCGCCGGCTTCATCGCGTCAGTCGCCGGTTTCATGGCGTCCGCCGGTTTCATCGCATCGGCGGCGGGCTTCATGGCATTTGTGGCCATCGGGTCGGCCGGCTTCATCGCATCGGTTGCCGGTTTCATCGCGTCCGCGGCGGGTTTCATGGCGTTGGTGGCCTCGTCGGCACGGGCGATGCCGCCGGCCAGCAATGCCGTCGAGCACAAAGCGAGCGCAAGCGCCGGCAGCGTCAGGCGGGAAAGAACGGTCATGATGGTCTCCTTGGTTGGGTGGCGCGCCCTCGCGGCGGCCGGCTGTTGCGGCGCCGCAGGCGCGGCGTTGCGCAATTTCTGATGGTCTCTCCCCGCAAACGGGAAGTTCCCGGAGGTAAGCTAATCGGCGGCGGCGGCCAGGATCGGCCCGCCGCCGGGCGACTGCACCAGCACGGCGGTGCTGAGGCCATCGGCGGCCGCCGGCACGTCGAGCGTCGTCGCCTCTCCGGTCCAGCTGCCGAGCTTCTTCAGCGCATGCACGACATTGCCGTGCGGCAAGGTGCGGCCGGTGTTCTCGCCGCGCGCCACGGGCACCTCGACGACGCCCCTGGCATAGCGCACCAGCCAGATGTCGGCTTTGCCGCCCGGCACGCTCCCCGCGCCGATGCTGGCCTTGCCGCCATCGAGCGACAGCGACGGTCCCTTGATGCGTCCGCTCGCCGCAATCAGCCGTTCGATCTCGCCGGGCGCGGCGCCGACCGCATCGGCACGGCCGTTGACCACCACCTGCGGCGTGAACGGCCCGTCACGGCCGAGCGGCGGCTCGTAGCTCACCTGACGTTGCGTGAACTCCTGCCGGCCGAAAATGTCCTTCCAGCCGAGATAGTCCCAGTAGGTGACATTGAAGGACAGCGCCAGCACGCCGGGCTGGTCCTTGACCTTGATCAGATTGGCATTGACCGGCGGGCAGGACGAACAGCCCTGGCTGGTGAACAGCTCGATAACGGTAAGCGGCTGCGCCGCGGCCGCACCGAGCGACGCCGCGAGCGCAAGCGCGCCCAGGCTGGACACTGCGAGGAACCTGCTGCGTTTGGCTTGCGACATGGAATGCTCCGTGGGCGACGGCGCCGCGACGCGCCGCTCATGTCCCCACTTCGCCGCCAATTATCGCTTCGTTACAGCGCTCACCGGTTTGTGATTGAGCGCCAGCGCGGGTTCTTCCTTCTCCCCCTGTGGGAGAAGGTGGATCGGCGCGCAGCGCCGAGACGGTTGAGGGGTGTTCCAGCGGAGTGAGACGTTGGCGTTTCCTGGAACACCCCTCATCCGACCTCGCTTCGCGAGGCCACCGCCCGGGGGCGAGCCACGCGTCCCGCCCCGTCCTTCGGACCCCACAAGGGGAGAAGGGAAGACGGCGCCACTATCTCCAGGGCTGCAGACTTCTGTCCCGCACATAGGCGATGATCGTGTCGCAAACGGCATTCATCTCTTTCAGGACATCGTCGTTCCAGAAGCGCAGAACGCGAAAACCCCTCGCCTCCAGCTCGGCCTTGCGGATCCGGTCAGCATCCGAGTCCGCGTGTTGGCTGCCGTCGATCTCGATAATCAGCCCGGCTTCGAGGCAAACGAAATCGGCAATGTATTTTCCGAAAGGAACCTGGCGCCTGAATTTGATCCGGTCCAGCCTGCGGTCTCGCAGTTCCTGCCAAAGCCTGTCTTCCGCCTCCGTCATGTCACGGCGGAGTGAGCGAGCAAAGTTGCGCTTGGCGGGGGTGACGGGTTGATGCGGCATGGCGCCAGACTAGTCGAACGCTGCGATCCGTCTATAGCCCCGGCGGACGGGACGAGGCCGAGACGCAAAAGGGCTGTTCCAGCGGAGTGAGGCGTTGGCGTTGCCTGGAACACCCCTCATCCGACCTCGCTTCGCGAGGCCACCTTCTCCCACAAGGGGAGAAGGAAGAAGCCGCAGTGTCACTGCGTCAGCACCGTTTGCGAGGGGCGCTGGTTGAAGTCGCATTTGCCCATCACGGTGTAGAAGAAGTCGGCGTTGACGACAGGCGCCGGCACGGCGGAGCCGCCGTCTTCCCAGGCCTGGTAGCCTGTCTGGCCGCACGGCACGGCGGTGAAGATATCGACGGTCTGGCCCGTGGCGATTTCGGGCATGTCGGTCGGGCTGGTGCCGATATAGAGCCGGTTCGAGGTGTTCGGGTCGTTCGACCTGAGCGTGGTCGGCTGGGCCGGTTTGGCCGTCGCGGCGGAAGGCACGTCCATCTCGAGATAGAGCTGGTCCATCTGGCTGACGTCGATGACCGCGCCGGTGCTGTTGGCCGGCGTGGTGGTGCAGACGGTCTGCCGCATGACGCCGTTGCCGTCGGTGCTGGTGATGGCGCCGGAGGGCGTGTTGTTGAAATTGGCGACCGCCGTGGTGTTGCACACCTGCTGCTGCACCTGGGTAAGCGTGGTGCCGCTCACGGTGGAGACGGTGGTGGTGCCATAGCCCTTGGGGTCGCCGCCCTTGTTGTAGACATAGCTGATCTGCATCAGCTTCTGCTTCGTGGTCGAGCCGAATCGCGTGCCGTAGAGATACATCGTCTTGTCCCACCAGCCCGACGCCTTCTCGATCTTGAAGGTGGTCTGCACCAGGGCCGCCGCCTTGTTGACCGCCGAGGTGACGCCGACCGGCACGGTGTCGATTCTGGCGATCTGCATGAAGTCGGTCGGCATGGCGAAGCTCGCCGAGGCCTGCGCCGTGGCGGTGCCGTTGGCCGCGATGGTGAAGCTCACCAGCGTGGCGGTGCCTTGCCCGCCATTGGCGGCAAAGGTGTCCTGTAGCATCTGCTGGCGGGCCGCCAGCGCCGTCGTCTTCGGCAGCGTGGTGATGGCCAGCGTCGCCGCGTCGAGCGCCTGCTGCATATTGGACCGGGTCTGGACCGCCGACGTATAATCGACCGAGAAGCCGACCACGGTGACCAGCGGCACCAGGCTGATGAAGAACAGCGGCATCATCGAGCCGCCGCGAGAGCGGGCGAACCTTCCTGCAAGCCCTGGCATTTTTTCTTACCCCAAAAAACGGTTTACCTGCGGGGGAACTAACATGCGCCGGCAAACCGGGGTCTAAGAGGATCGTTCAAAGTTTAAGCATCCGGCCGCACCCGCCCGCTGTTTCGGGCTTTTCCGCCCGGCTCACCGCTTTGTGATGGCCAAGGCGCCCCTTGCGCCGCAAGCCTTGCCGCAGCAAGCCGCCCCTGCTAAAGCGCGCGGCATGAGCACGCCCCTCGACCACATCAGGAATTTCTCCATCGTCGCCCATATCGACCATGGCAAATCCACCCTTGCCGACCGCCTGATCCAGCTCACCGGCGGGCTGGAGCTGCGCGACATGAAGGAGCAGGTGCTGGACTCGATGGACATCGAGCGCGAGCGCGGCATCACCATCAAGGCGCAGACGGTGCGGCTGAAGTACCGCGCCAACAATGGCGAGGACTATATCCTCAACCTCATCGATACGCCCGGCCATGTCGACTTCGCCTATGAAGTGTCGCGCTCGCTGGCCGCCTGCGAAGGCTCGCTGCTGGTGGTCGACGCCTCTCAGGGCGTCGAAGCCCAGACGCTGGCCAACGTCTACCAGGCCATCGACAACAACCATGAGATCGTCGTGGTGCTGAACAAGGTCGACCTGCCGGCCGCCGAGCCCGAGCGCATCCGCGAGCAGGTCGAGGAGGTGATCGGCATCGACGCTTCCAACGCCGTGCTGATCTCGGCCAAGACCGGCCTTGGCATTCCCGATGTGCTCGAAGCCATCGTCCACCAATTGCCGCCGCCGCGCGAGGGCGACGCGACCGCGCCCTTGAAGGCGATGCTGGTCGACAGCTGGTACGACGCCTATCTCGGCGTCATCGTTCTGGTGCGCGTCATCGACGGCGTGCTGAAAAAGGGCCAGACCATCCGCATGATGGGCACCGGCGCCAAATACCTGGTCGAGCGCACCGGCGTGTTCACGCCCGCCCGCATCAATGTCGACGAACTCGGCCCCGGCGAGTTCGGCTTCTTCACCGGCTCGATCAAGGAAGTGGCCGACACCCGCGTCGGCGACACCATCACCGAGGACAAGCGCCAGACCGCGCACGCTTTGCCCGGCTTCAAGCCGGCGCAGCCTGTGGTGTTCTGCGGCCTGTTCCCGGTCGACGCCGCCGATTTCGAGGATCTGCGCGCCGCCGTCGGCAAGCTGCGCCTCAACGACGCCTCCTTCTCCTATGAAATGGAAACCAGCGCGGCGCTCGGCTTCGGCTATCGCTGCGGCTTCCTCGGCTTGCTGCATCTGGAAATCATCCAGGAGCGGCTGGAGCGCGAGTTCAACCTCGACCTGATCGCCACCGCGCCATCGGTCGTCTACCGGCTGCTGCTCAATGACGGCTCGGTGAAGGAACTGCACAACCCGGCCGACATGCCCGACGTGGTCAAGATCTCGGCCATCGAGGAGCCGTGGATCCGCGCCACCATCCTCACCCCTGACGACTATCTCGGCGGCATATTGAAACTCTGCCAGGACCGGCGCGGCATCCAGGCCGACCTCTCCTATGTCGGCAAGCGCGCCATGCTGACCTACGATCTGCCGCTCAACGAAGTCGTCTTCGATTTCTACGACCGGCTGAAGTCGATCTCCAAGGGCTACGCCTCGTTCGACTATCACCTCACCGACTATCGCGAGGGCGACCTGGTGAAGATGTCGATCCTGGTCAATGAGGAGCCGGTCGACGCGCTCTCCATGCTCGTCCACCGCACCGCGGCGGAAAAGCGCGGCCGCCAGATGTGCGAGAAGCTGAAGGAGCTGATCCCGCACCATCTGTTCAAGATCCCGATCCAGGCCGCGATCGGCGGCAAGGTCATCGCCCGCGAAACCATCTCGGCGCTGCGCAAGGACGTCACCGCGAAGTGCTACGGCGGCGACGTGAGCCGCAAACGCAAGCTCTTGGACAAGCAGAAAGAGGGCAAGAAGCGGATGCGGCAGTTCGGCAAGGTGGACATTCCGCAGGAGGCGTTTATCCAGGCGCTGAAGATGGGCGATTGAGAATACTGCTCCAGCCAGCTTGATCCCGCGGCATTCCTAGATACTCTGCAACTTCTAGGGGACACGGGGTTGGCGGCGCTCTATGAAGAAATTTTTCTACGCGGCTATAGATAATATCTATAAGCACGGTGACACTGACATATTTCCATTTCCGATCGAAAATAGAATAATGAGCGACAAGAGGGATGATGTTGCCAGCTTATTGGTAAAACGATATTCTGAGTTTGATAAAATGTTTGTGCAAGAACCGCCGGATGACATCCGTTCTCTGGTGGCCGTAAATCATTCCGGGTTTAGATGGGCGTCTCAATTAGACCCATTGTGGAACGTCTTTCTGCTTGGAAATGTTCTTTCAATCGCCGAAACCATAGAGGCGGCCAGACTTGGGCCGGATCGGGTTTTCTCTTACAGATTGAACAAAGACAATTACCTCTCGGGAGATCTTTTTCGGCGTGATATCTCCTGGAAGGACTTTATCGATAGGTCCATCTCTGAATGCGAACACAAAAGCCATGTCGTAATATGCGATATAGCTGATTGTTATTCTAGGATAAGCCATCACAAGCTCGACAACGCACTTCGAATGCTCGGGGTGTTTTCGGATGTTCGAAAGACGATCCTCGAATATCTGAAGCATTTTACGGGAACAAGATCAGCTGGTCTGCCAATCGGTGGTCCGGCTGCGCGAATTCTGGCAGAACTGGCTCTCGCAAACTCCGATCAATATCTTTTCAGTTCTGGCGTTCACTTCCTCCGTTATGCAGACGACTATCACGTTTTCTGTGCTAGTAAAAAGGAAGCTCATGAAATTATTGTCGAGATATACAAGGCGCTTGATAATGAGGGGCTATCCCTTCAAAAATCAAAGACACGGATACTGACTTCGTCTGAATTCAAGCACGTTTTGTCGCAGATACGAGGGGGTGATGATAGGGAAACCCGATCGCCGATACAGCGGCTTATGTCTCTAACACTAAGATTCGATCCATACGCACCCAACGCGGCTAAGCAATACGACGAGCTCAAAGATGAGCTGGAAGAGATTGATGTCGTTGCGCTCCTGAATGAGCAGCTGTCGCAAACCCGAGTGCACATTCCCACCACACGAAAAATTGTCGAAGCGTTGAAAATGGTTGGCACTGGCGCAAAGTATGGAGCGGTGCTGTCAATGCTCGATAATATGGATGCTCTTTATCCTATCGCGCCAACGGTATTTCAAACTGTGTATCAGATCTTCGAGGATCTTGGCGAGCGAGAAAAGGCCGGCATTTGCGACAAAATAATAAATCTTTATGATAGCGGTCACGAAGTTATGGCCTTAGACATGCACGTCGCCTACGCAAACCGGGTTGTAGGTAAGCATAACTCCATTCAAACCCGAAATTACCTCCATAGATGCTTCGATAGAGAGGTATCTGAGTTAATACGGCGTGACATAATCATGATTTTCTCGAACTGGGGCAATTTCTCATGGTTGTCCATGTTCAAGGCAAATTTTGGAGCAGTGTCAGGTTGGCAACGCAGAGCTCTCATATTGGCATCGTATTCGATGGTCGATGAGGGGTCTCACTGGCGAGACCATACGAAAAGTAGATTTGACGCCTTTGAAATGATTGTTCGAGAATGGAGATCAGAGAAGCCAAACGCAGCGTTAGCGATATGATAAGCGAAAGGTTGTTTGCTTCACAGTACTCGAACTTCTGGCGTAGCGCGCTTCCGAACTTGGAAGCTGTCACACGGTCAGTGAATCTGGCCTACAATCGGGTAAGTGGGCCGGCTCATCCTACGAGCAGTCCTTCGCGGCGAGATTTAATCAGCGAAGCGGGCTATTTTCTTTTCTTTGAGTCCATCCAACGGCCGAAAGAATCGGTAGAGGTTTTGCGATTAGCAGCAGTTGCAAGCGCGTTGGATTTTCTTAGAGCCAACATCGTGGAGTTTACGACAGAAAAAGATGAATTGAGCGCGCCGGAGGCTGAGGAAGTTGATAGATTGGCTCAGTGGCTCCGTCACTACTTTAGAGGACAGGGTGTCACGCTAGACCAGGTAAGTGTGCCATCCTACAAGGGACACGGCATCATCCAAAGTTGCAAGGGTGACTTTGAGTTTTCTGATACATTAGTAGAGATGAAGTACGTCGATAGGCACTTTCGCAGCCATGATTTGCGTCAGGTGATCACCTACTCCGCGTTGCGATATTACGAAGGTAAGCAGGTATATAAGGCCGTAACAATATTAAATCCGCTACTAGGAATCGAGTTTACCACGCACATAGACGAACTAGTTTACGGCGCATCCGGCTCCGACTTATCCGAATTTTTCCAGAGACTCTCTTATACAATCTCCAGTGGAGAGGTATCCCATTAACGTGTCGTCACCGTCATAATGAGGATGGCAGTCGACACGCAACCTTCCGCTTTCAAGACCTTGCTACCCTGGCGTATCCTCCCGCCTTGGGGGAGACACCACATGCGCACCACTTCAGACACAGTAGCCTCTCTCGGTCTCGCCATCGGCGGTGCCTTCGGCCTGCCGGCACCTTCGTCGCCAGCGCTCCGCTGCGCGAAACACTCTGGACGATGGACGGCGCGGCGCTAGTAGTGGCCGCCGCACTGCTGACCATGAAGTACCAACGGCTGGGCAATGATTGCGTAGCCGCGGGCTTCCTGACCTTCCTGACCGGCGAGACGCGGCTGACGGCCGGCAGCGCGGCGGGGCTGGAGGCCAGCGTGCCCTCCTATGCCAGCGGCATCACGCTTTGGGCGGCGGGGCTGGTCATGATCAGCGCGCAGAAAACCTTCACTTTATGGATGCGGCTCACCGCACTCGTTGCTGCATGGGGGCGGGGCGCTGACGCCGCTGACCTTCTCCCCTTGTGGGAGAAGGTGGATCGGCGCGCAGCGCCGAGACGGTTGAGGGGTGTTCCAGCGGAGTGAGGCGTTGGGATTTTCTGGTTCGGTTCGCTGTTGACGTGGCGCCAAGCTGGAGCACCCCTCATCCGACCTCGCTTCGCGAGGCCACCTTCTCCCACAAGGGGAGAAGGGAAGACCAGCGTCGGCGTCCCCAGCCCTTCGCAGGCTCAGGGCGTTCGAGGCTCGAAAAGCCAAGCAATTGGCTTTTCGTCCGCTGACGCGGACCGCCTCTCACCCCTCCAGCCAAACCTTCTCGAAATGCTGTTCCAGCGCCTGGTGCTGCTCGCACCCTTCGATGCCCTTGCGATAGGTCCGGTAGACCGAGCGCCAGTAGGGTTGGATGATGATGCCTGAATCGCGCAAATTCTTCTCGATGCCGGCCATGATCTCCTTGCGCTGGGCGGCGTCGGGGGTGGCGAGCGCCTTGTCGAGCAGCTCGTCGAACTCCTTCGAGGCGTAGGCGCTTTCGTTCCAGGCGGCGCCCGATTTATAGGCCAGCGCCAGCACCTGGACGCCGAGCGGGCGTCCGAGCCACTCGGTGCAGGAGAAGGGATATTTGCTCCAGTCGTTCCAGAAGGTGGCGGCGGGCAGCACGGTGCGCTTGATCTTGAGGCCGGCCTCGCGCATCTGCGCGGCGATCGCGTCGCCGGTGCTCTTCTGCCATTCGACGTCGACCGAGATGAGGTCGTATTCATGGTCGGCCTTGCCGGACTCGGCCAGCAGCTTCTTCGAGGCGTCCACGTCGCGCTTGGCCGGGCCGATATCGGCATATTCGGGATGCATGGGGCCGACATGGTGGTTGTCGGCAGGCTTGCCGCGGCCGCCGAGGCCGAGCGCCAGCACGGCCGAGTTGTCGACGGCGAGCTGGGCGGCGCGGCGCACCTTGACGTCGTCATAGGGCGCGTTGGCGACGTTGAAGCGGGCGACGATGGTGGAGCCGGTGGCGATCTCAGAATTCTTCAGGCCCATCTGCTCGGTCTGCGAGACGGCATCGGAGGCGGTCTCGTGGTCGGTGTCGATCTCGCCGGATTCGAACGCCGACAGCATGGCGTTGGGATCGGAGCCGTAGTCGATCCACTGGATGCCATCCAGGTAGAATTCGCCCTTCCACCAGGGCTTGTCCTTGCGCTTCACCTCGGCTCCCGTCTCGGCATCCCACTTCACCAGCTCGCAAGGGCCGGTGGTGATCGAAAGCGCCTTCAGCGGATCGCCGTCGCCCTCATAGGAGCGGTGCATGATCAAAGCGGGATAATCGGCCATGCCGGCGATCAGGGAAATGTCCGGTTTGGGCAGGTTTAGCTTGATGGTGTAGTCGTCGACCTTCTCGATGCCGCCATCGACCACCTTCTTGGTGTCGGCATTGACCAGCGCGCCCATGCGCGCGGCGACCGAATTGCCGGCAACGCCGGCCTCGCACCAGCGGGTGAGGTTGTGGACGACATCGTCGGCGTTGAACGCATCGCCGTTCGACCAGGTGATGCCCTTGCGCACATGCAGCGTGAGCGTCTTGGCGTCGTCGCTCATCTCCCATTTTTCGAGCAGCCAGGGCTCGAACGAGAAATCGGTGTTCCAGCGCACCAGATATTCGTTGCAATGGCGCGCGACGTTGGACATTTCGACGCCGTCGAAGGTGCGCGGATCCTTGAAACCCTTGACGTTCATGGCGACGCGCAGCACGCCGCCCTTCCTGGGCTCCGCCGCGCGGGCGGGCGTGGGCGCCAGCCCGCCCAGGGCAAAAGCGCCGGCGGCGCTGACGCCGAGCCCGGCCATCAGCGCCAAATATTCGCGCCGGTTGATGGCGCCGCTCCTGAAATCCTCGGCGACGGGTTTGGCTTTTGGGTGCAGTTTCCTGTCGGTCAGCATGAATTTCATCGTCGTTCCCTCTTGTTGGGCGCCCGGCCGGCCGCCTGCGCGGGGGCGGATGCGGCTCGCCGGACGCCATTGCCTGAGGGATGATAGGGCGAGCTTACGCAGCGGAGTGTTCTGGAATCCGCAAGACTTGTGCGCTGCTCCGCAGGAGGTTCGCATGAAGGGGGCCCGCGAAGGCCTTCACCTTCGTCATCCACGGGCCTGCGCGGCGTCGCTGCGCTCCTTGCTTCGCCCGTGGATGACGAGGTCACCCCCAGATCATCAGCGCGGCCAGCCCGACGATGCCGACCACCAGCCGCCACCAGCCGAACAGCGCATAGCCTTTGCGCGAGACGTAATCGAGCAGCAGGCGCACCACCAGCAGCGCGGTGACGAAGGCGGCGACGAAGCCGACGGCGATGATCGGCAGGTCGGCCGACGTCAGCACGTTGCGGTTCTTGAACAGGTCGAAGGCGAAGGCGCCGACCATGGTGGGGATGGCGAGGAAGAAGGAAAATTCCGCCGCCGCCCGCTTGTCGACGCCAAGCAGCAGCGCGCCGACGATGGTCGATCCCGAGCGCGAGGTGCCGGGGATCAGCGACAGGCACTGGAACAGCCCGATCTGCAAATAGAGCCGCGTCGGGAAGCGTTCGACGTCGCGGTACATCGGCTTCAGCTTCATGCGGTCGACGGCGAGCAGCACCACGCCGCCGATGATCAGCATGATGCAGATCAGCCGCGGCGATTCGAACAGGATGGTCTTGATGAAATCATGCGCCAGCGCGCCGATGATGGCCGCCGGCAGGAAGGCGATGAGGATGCCGATGACGAAATGCCGCGTCAGCCGGTCATGCGGAAGGTCGAGCAGCATCTGCCACAAGCGCCGGAAATAGACGCTCAGAATGGCCAGGATGGCGCCGAGCTGGATCAGGATCTCGAAGGCCTTGCCGGTCGAGTGGAAGCCGAGAAAGTGGCCGGCGAGCAGGATATGGCCGGTCGAGGACACCGGAATGAACTCGGTCAATCCCTCCAGCAGACCGAGCAGCAGGGCTTCGACGATTGTCTGGCTTTCCATTGGCTACCTCGGCATTCGCTGGATGGGCTGACAGGGCTTGCTTGTCATGGCGCCGAACTCCCCCTATAGGTCGCAACACCCTGACGGCCCGCTTACCGGGCGGCCAAGACTTACCGGTGCGCCCGGCGATTCGCCAGTGTGGCAATCCGGAATTCGCCATACCCGGGAGGAGCGCGATGCGCGAATTCCGGATTCTGAGCCACACTGCCAACTTCAAGTTCTGGTGTGGTTTGAATTTGAAGTTCCTGAACGCGGATGCCGTTGAGGGGACAGGAACTTCAAATCCAAACCACCAGTGCGCTTTATCATCGCGGAACCATGCTGACGCTTTTCCATCATCCCATGTTCGCCTCCTGCCGGTTCGTGCGCCTCGCTTTCGGCGAGTATGGCGAGGAGCTGGCGCTGATCGAGGAGAAGCCGTGGACGCGGCGCAAGGAGTTCTTGGCGCTGAACCCGGCCGGCACGCTGCCGATCCTTTTGGCCGAGGGCGACGTGCCGATCGTCGGCGCCACGGTCATCTCGGAATATCTCGACGAGACGCGCGGCGTCCTGAAGCGCGACAAGCGCCTGTTCGCCGAGGACCCGATGCAGCGCGCCGAGATCCGCCGGCTGACCGACTGGTATCTCCACAAGGCCGAGAGCGAGGTCACCCGGCATCTGGTGCGCGAGCGCGTGCTGAAGCCGGTCATGCCGGAAACCGCCGGCGGCGGCTCGCCCGATTCGGCCGCCATCCGTGCGGCGCGGGCCAACATCCGCCAGCACATGAAATACACCAACTGGCTGGCCGGCACCCGCCACTGGCTGGCCGGATCGAGGGTCACCTATGCCGACCTCGCCGCCGCCGCCACCCTTTCGGTGCTCGACTATCTCGGCGAGATCGACTGGCGCGAGCACACCGCCGCGCGCGAATGGTACACGCGGGTCAAGTCGCGGCCTTCGTTCCGGCCGCTGTTGACCGACCGGGTGCGCGGCCTGTCGCCGGTGTCGCATTATGCGGACCTCGACTTCTGACGCCGCAAAACTGCGCGCGCTGATCGACGCGCAGGCGCGGCGCGCCGGTTTCGAGGCGGTCGCCGTCACCACCCCCGATGCGATCCCGCTGGCGCCGGCCCGGCTCGCCGCCTTTGTCGAAGACGGGTTCCACGGCTCCATGGGCTGGATCGCCGAGACGCTGCAACGCCGCAGCGAGCCGTCAAGCCTGTGGCCGCAGGTGCGTTCGATCGTCGTGCTGGCGATGAATTACGGGCCGGACCACGATCCCCGCGACCTGTTGGCCAGGCGCGACCGGGGCGCGATCTCGGTCTACGCGCAAAACCGCGACTATCACGAGGTGATGAAGGGCCGGCTGAAGGAAATCGCCGGCAAGATCGTGGCGCGGGCGGGAGGCGACGTCAAAGTCTTCGTCGATACGGCGCCCGTCATGGAAAAGCCGCTGGCCGAGGCCGCCGGGCTCGGCTGGCAAGGCAAGCACACCAATCTGGTCAGCCGGCAGCATGGTTCCTGGCTGTTCCTCGGCACCATCTTCACGACGGCCGAACTGGTTCCAGACCTGCCGGAGGAGGACCATTGCGGCTCCTGCCGCGCCTGCCTCGACGCCTGCCCGACCGATGCCTTCCCGGCGCCCTACCGGCTCGATGCGCGGCGCTGCATCTCCTATCTCACCATCGAGAACAAGGAGCCGATCCCGCATGAATTCCGCGAGGCGATCGGCAACCGCATCTATGGCTGCGACGATTGCCTCGCCGCCTGCCCGTGGAACAAGTTCGCCAAGGTGGCGTCCGAGGCCAAGCTCGCCGCGCGCGACGATCTACGCGAGCCGGCGCTGGCCGATCTCCTGCGGCTGGACGACACGGCGTTTCGCGCTTTCTTTTCCGGTTCGCCGGTCAAGCGCATCGGCCGCGACCGCTTTGTCCGCAACGTGCTGATCGCTGCCGGCAATTCTCGCGATGCCGCGCTTGCCGGCGCGGTGCGCGCCTTGCTCGCCGACGCCTCGCCGCTGGTGCGGGGCGCGGCAATATGGGCGCTGGCGCGGCTGGTGCCCGAGGCCGAATATGCCGAACGCGCCGCGACCGGCCTGGAAACCGAGAGCGACGCGGCCGTGCGTGAGGAATGGGCGCGGCCGGTTCCAGCCAGGGCGCCTGCATGAGTGAAAAGCGGATATTCATCTTCGGCGCCGGCTATTCGGGCAAGGCTTTTGCGCGCGCCAACAGGGAGTCCGCCACGACGGTCGGCGGCACGACGCGCTCCGTGGAAAAATTCGAGGCGCTCCGCCAGGCCGGCATCGCGCCGCTGCTGTTCGATGGCGCGCTGACCGGCGAACTCACCAACGCGCTGGCGACAACAACCCATCTGGTGATCTCGATCGCGCCCGAGGAGGCCGGCGATCCCGTGCTGAATGCCGCCCGCGAGGCGATCGTCCGGATGCCCGTGCTCGAATGGATCGGCTATCTCTCCACCGTCGGCGTTTATGGCGACCATGGCGGCGCCTGGGTCGACGAGACGACGCAATGCCGGCCGGTGTCGAAACGCTCGGCGATGCGGATGGCGGCCGAGCAGGACTGGCTGCGGCTTGGCCGCGAGATCGGCCGGCCGGTGGCGGTGTTGCGGCTCTCCGGCATCTACGGCCCCGGCCGTAACGCCTTGGTCAATCTGGAAAACGGCACCGCGCGGCGGCTGGTCAAGCCCGGCCAGGTGTTCAACCGCATCCATTGCGACGATATAGCTGGCGCGCTGTGGCATCTCATCGGGGATGATACGGGCGGCATCTTCAACGTCACCGACGATGAGCCGGCGCCGCCGCAGGACGTGGTGGCCTATGCCGCCGCGCTGATGGGCATCACACCGCCGCCTGAAATTCCCTTCGAGGCCGCCCAACTTTCGCCCATGGCGCGGTCCTTCTATGGCGAGAACAAGCGCGTCGCCAACGCGGCGCTCAAGGCGGCGGGCTACCGGTTCCGCTTCCCGGATTACCGCGCCGCCTTCGACCATATGTGGGCAAGCGGCGACTGGCGCGACGGCGCGCCGCGCAGCCCGATGAAACGCTGACGCATTCCGTGACACGGTTTCGGGCCGGAATGCGTCGGAAAAGAAAACAGGGCGGTTGACCGGTTTGTGAGAAACGGAACCGCTCCGGCGATCGAAGCAACGTCCATTGCGTGCTATGATTCGGGCTTGGGTTTGCGGCGGGGGTTCATGGAGACAGCGATGCGGCTCGGCAAGCGTTCACAGCTGGCGGCTTTTGGCCTGCTCGCCCTCACAAGTCTCGCCGCGCCGCCGGCAATGGCCGAGGAACGCGCCAAGGACCTCTTCGGCGCCGAGAAACTGCCGGCGGCGACCGCCCCGCAATCCTTCGGCTTCTACTCCAAGGGCTGCTTTGCCGGCGGCGTCGCCATCCCCATGGACGGCCCGACCTGGCAGGTGATGCGGCCGTCGCGCAATCGCCGCTGGGGCCATCCGGCGATGATCGCGCTGGTCGAGAAACTGTCGCGCGATGCCGTCGCCGACGGCTGGCCGGGCCTTTTGATCGGCGACATCGCGCAGCCGCGCGGCGGCCCGATGCTGACCGGCCATGCCTCGCACCAGATCGGGCTCGATGCCGACATCTGGCTGACGCCGATGCCCAGCCGGCCGTTGTCGATGGCGCGGCGCGAGACGATGAGCGCGACCTTGATGGTCGACGAAAAGACGCATCTGGTGAAGGACGCGCTGTGGACGTCGGCGCATACGCGGCTTTTGAAGCGCGCGGCGAGCTATCCCGAGGTCGAGCGCATCCTGGTCAATCCCGGCATCAAGAAGAAGCTCTGCGACACCGTCAGGGGCGACCGCTCCTGGCTGCGCAAGATCAGGCCGTTCTGGGGCCACGACTATCACTTCCACATGCGCATCGGCTGCCAGCCGGGCTCGCCCAACTGCAAGGCGCAGGAAGCGACCCCGGCCGACGACGGCTGCGGCAAGCCGCTGGCCTGGTGGTTCACGCAGGAACCGTGGCGGCCCAACAAGAACCCGGATGCGCCCAAGGCGCGCGACCTGATGACCATGGCAAACCTGCCGAGAGAATGCCGCGCCGTGCTCGACGCGCCCGGGCCGGCCTCGGTCGAGGCAGCCACCTACCATGGCGGCGCCGTGCCGGTCGCGGTCGCCGCGCCCGAACCCGAAGCGCCGTCGCTGCCCGCCACCGCGGCCAGCGGCACGGCCGGCCTGCCGGGCATGGTGAACGCCTTCACCGCGACGCCCGAGATCGGCGTACCGGTGCCGCGGCCACGGCCGGGAAACTGACCGCGTCAGTTGACGCCCCGGCGCTTCGCCGCCGTTCATTCGTTACCCCGCGAGCAGGAGGGCCGACATTGCAAACGCAGGATATAGGCCTTCGCCGCGTCGTCCGGTGGGTGGCCCTTCTGAACCTGGGATACTTCATCGTCGAGTTCGCCGTGGCATCTGCGATCGGCTCCGTGTCGCTGTTCGCGGACAGCGTCGATTTCCTGGAAGATGCCTCGGTCAATTTGCTTATTCTCGTTGCCCTTGGCTGGGGCGCACGCAGCCGCGCAAGGGGCGGCATGGCTCTGGCGGCGATTCTTCTGGTGCCTGCCTTGGCAACGCTCTGGACGGCTTGGGTCAAGTTCAACCTGCCGGTCGCGCCGTCGCCGCTGCCGCTGTCGCTTGCGGGCGTCGGGGCTTTGGCCGTGAACCTGTCTTGCGCGTTCATGCTGGCGCGCTTCCGCCATCACAGCGGCAGCCTGACAAAGGCCGCGTTCCTCTCCGCGCGGAACGACGCCTTTGCCAACGTCGCCATAATCGCCGCGGGCCTTCTCACCGCCGTGATCTGGCATTCCGCGTGGCCCGACCTGATTGTCGGCCTGGGAATTGCCGCCATGAACGCCGATGCGGCCCGCGAGGTCTGGTCCGCTGCCCGCGAGGAGCACAAAGCGGCAGCCTAGTCGCGGCCGTTCGGCTTCATAAATCGGTCGTGCGCACCATCGGTTTCGAAAACCGTTTCCCTTTTCAAACTCATGCGCTAGTCAACGGGAGAACGGCAATGGGCCGTCGGGCGCCGGGGACGGACGACAAAGCATGCCAAACACAGGCGACGACGACACGGCGCTGCGGTTCCCGATCCTGATCGGCGACATCGGCGGCACCAATGCGCGCTTCTCGGTCGTGCTCGACGCCAATTCGGAAGCCGGCGAGCCGGCGATCGTCCAGACCGCCAGTTACAACACCATAGACGAGGCGATCCAGGCGGCGGTGCTCGACCGCTCCTCGGTCCGCCCCAATTCGGCGGTGCTGGCGGTGGCCGGCCCGGTCGACGGCGACGAGATCGAGCTCACCAATTGCCCGTGGATCGTCAAGCCCCGGCAGATGTTCGCCAGCCTCGGCCTCAGCGACATCGTCGTGCTCAACGATTTCGAGGCGCAGGCGCTGGCCGTCGTGGCGCTCGGCGAAGAGCACATGGAAAAGATCGGCGGCGGCGCGCCGGAGCCCAATGCCGGCCGCGTGGTGCTCGGTCCCGGAACCGGGCTCGGCGTCGCCGGGCTGGTGCACGCGCTGCGCCACTGGATCCCGGTGCCCGGCGAGGGCGGCCATATGGACATCGGCCCGCGTTCTAGCAGGGATTTCGAGGTTTTCCCGCATATCGAGAAGATCGAGGGCCGCATTTCGGGCGAGCAGATCCTGTGCGGACGCGGTCTGGTCAACGTCTACCGGGCGGTGGCCAAGGCGGACGGCAAGCCGTCGCCCTTCACCACGCCGGCCGAGATCACCGCAGCGGCACTTGCCAGGACCGATCCGGTTGCGCAGGAAGCGCTGGAGATATTCGTCACCTGCCTTGGGCGCACCGCCGGCGATCTCGCCTTGGTGTTCATGAGCCGTGGCGGCGTCTTTCTCACCGGCGGCATCGCGCAGAAGATCGTGCCGGCGCTGAAACAGGGCAATTTCCGCGCCGCCTTCGAGGACAAGGCCCCGCACAGCGAACTGATGCGCACCATGCCCGTCTATGTCATCACCCATCCGCTGGCGGCCCTTCTGGGCCTCGCCGCCTACGCCAGGAACCCTTCGCTGTTCGGCGTGCAGACCGCGGGCCGCCGCTGGCAGGCCTAGGCTGGGTCGCATGACGGACCAGGCGTCCGTTCGGTCCCCGCGACGAAGTTAATCAGGCGCGGGCATAGGCAAGCCGGCCGCTTGGCGCTAAGAGGGGCGCCAGAAGGGATGCTGTGTGCAGCCCGGTCTTGCCAAGCGGAAACCACGAAGCGCTCCCGATTTGACACTCCAAGCTCCAAACAAGCAGAAAGCCACTCCCGGCGAGGTCTGGGCGGTGCTGCGCCGTATCATCGCCGAGAACGGCCGCGACTATTTGTGGTCCTACATCTTTGCCGGCGCCTGCCTGCTAGCGGTGTCCGCCACGACCGCTTTCACCGCCTGGATCATGAGCCCTGTCGTCAACCAGATCTTCTATGAGCGGCGCGGCGATCTGATCGTGTGGATTTGCGCCGGCGTCATGGGCGCCTTTCTCGTGCGCGGTTTCGCCGGCTACGGCCAGGCGGTGACGCTGGCGACCGTCGGCAACAATCTGGTTGCGCGCTACCAGCGCCGCATCTTCGATCACCTGATGAAGCTCGGCGTCGGGTTCTTCAACGACACGAGATCGGGCCGGCTGGCGGCGCAGGTCAACGAGAACGTCAACGGCATTCGCGACCTGCTGTCGATGACGCTGACGTCGATCGCGCGCGACGGGGTGACGCTGTTCGGGCTGCTCGGCGTCATGATCTACCAGGATCCGGTCCTGTCGCTCAGCTCGCTGGTGATCGGGCCGCCGCTCATCTACACCGTTGTCTATCTGATGCGCCGGGTGCGCCGCATCACCCGCGAATCGGTGCAGATCAACTCGCGGCTGATCGGCGCCATGCAGGAAGCCACGCAAGGCATCGCCATCGTCAAGGCCTTCACCATGGAGGACGAGCTGTCGCGGCGCATCGGCCAGCTCGCCAACAGCGCCGAGCACCGCGGCAACAAGATCGCCCGGGTTTCGGAACGGCTGTCGCCGATTTCCGACATGCTGGCCGGTCTCGCCGTCACCGGCGTCATCGCCTATTCCGGCTATCGTGCGCTCGTCCTCGGGCAGCCGCCGGGCGCCGTCTTCTCCTTCATCACCGCGCTGATGCTGGCCTACGACCCGGCAAGGCGGCTGGCGCGCATGCAGGTCGGCATGGAGCGCGCGTTGGTCAATGCGCGCATGATCTACGAAATCCTCGATCTCGAACCGCAGCAGGGCGACGCGCCGGAAGCCGCCGAGGCGAATTTCACCACGGGCGAAGTGCGCTTCAACAATGTGAGCTTCCGCTATGTCGAGGAGGCACCGGTCCTGCAGGACCTCAGCTTCGTCGCCGCCGCCGGCAAGATGACCGCCATCGTCGGCGCCTCAGGCGCCGGCAAGACGACGCTGGTGGCGCTGCTGCAGCGCTTCTACGACGTCGAGGCGGGCACGATCGAGATCGACGGCCAGGACATTTCGAAGATCACCAAGCAGTCGCTGCGCAGCTCCATCGCCTATGTTTCGCAGCAGCCCTACCTGTTCGAAGGCACCATACGCGACAACATCCGCTATGGCCGGCTCTCCGCCACCGACGCCGAGATCGAGCAGGCCGCGCGGCTGGCCCAGGCCGACGGCTTCATCCGCCAGCAGCCGCTCGGCTACGACACGCCCGTCGGCGAAAACGGCGCGTCGCTGTCGGGCGGCCAGCGCCAGCGTGTGTCGATCGCCCGCGCCATCGTCCGTCAGGCGCCGATCCTGCTGCTCGACGAGGCGACCTCGGCGCTTGACAATGAGGCGGAAGCCAAGGTCCAGGAAGCGCTGACCCACGTCATGGAGGGGCGCACCACCATCGTGATCGCCCACCGGCTGTCGACGGTGGTCAATGCCGACCACATCATCGTGCTGGAACAGGGTCATCTGGTCGAACAGGGCACCCATGCCTCGCTGATGGCCGACCCGCACAGCGTCTATTCCCGCTTCCACCGGGTGCAGGGCAGGAAGGGCCTGGGGCTTGTCGATGACGGCGCGCCGATCCAAACTCCGGCGCCAGGGCCGACGCAACCTATCGAGACGCAGGGCATCGCCGGGAGCGCGAGATGAGTGAAACGCCGACAGCCGACAGACCCGCGGGCGATATGGGCCTGGTGGTGGTGGGCGCCGCCGGCCGCATGGGCCAGACGCTGATCCGCGCCATCCACACAATGCCGGGCGCACGCGTCGCCGGCGCGATCGAGCGGCAGGGATCGCCCTATCTCGGCAAGGATGCGGGCGAGCTTGCCGGCATCGGCATCATCAATGTGCCGATATCGGACGATCCGCTGCCGGCCTTCGCAGGGGCGGACGGCGTGCTCGATTTCACCGCCCCGGCTGCGACCGTCGAATTCGCCGGCTATGCGGCGCAGGCGCGCATCGTCCATGTCATCGGCACGACCGGCTGCTCGGCCGACGACAATGCCAGGATCGCCGCTGCGGCGCGCCATGCGACGATCGTCAAGTCGGGCAATATGAGCCTCGGCGTCAATCTCCTGGCGGTGCTGGTCGAACAGGCCGCGCGCGCACTCGACGCCGGGGATTTCGACATCGAGATCCTCGAAATGCATCACAGGCACAAGGTCGACGCGCCGTCCGGCACCGCTCTGCTGCTGGGCGAAGCCGCCGCCGCGGGGCGTGGCGTGCCGCTTGCCGGCAACGATGTGCGCGTCCGCGACGGCCACACCGGCGTGCGCAAGCCGGGCTCGATCGGCTTCGCAACGCTGCGCGGCGGCTCGGTGGTCGGCGACCACAGCGTCATCCTGGCCGGCACCGGCGAACGCATCACGCTGGCCCACCATGCCGAGGACCGCACCATCTTCGCCCGCGGCGCCGTCAAGGCAGCCCTGTGGGCGCATGGCAGGAAGCCCGGCCTTTACTCGATGCGGGACGTGCTCGGGCTTGCCTGAAACGACCCCGGACCATCTTCATCCCCATGCAATTCCAGACAGAAAACCGCTTCCCACTTCTGCTGGAATTGCTCAGATCCCAGAGGAGCAAAAATGTCGAGAACCCTCGTGCTCGTGCGCCATGGCCAGAGCGAATGGAATTTGAAGAATCTCTTCACCGGCTGGCGTGACGTCGACCTGACCGAACAGGGCCACGCCGAGGCCAAGGCAGCCGGCCGGAAGCTCAAGGCACGCGGCCTGAAGTTCGACATCGCCTTCACCTCGGCGCTGGTCCGGGCGCAAAAAACCTGCCAGCACATCCTCGACGCCGTCGGCCAGAGCGACCTGAAAACCGTTCGCGACCAGGCGCTGAACGAGCGCGACTATGGCGACCTCTCCGGCCTCAACAAGGACGACGCGCGCAAGAAATGGGGCGAGGAGCAGGTGCATGTCTGGCGCCGCTCCTACGACGTGCCGCCCCCCGGCGGCGAAAGCCTGAAGGACACCGGCGCCCGCGTCTGGCCTTATTACCTGCACGACCTCCAGCCGCATGTGCTGCGCGGCGGCACGGTGCTGGTCGCCGCCCACGGAAATTCGCTGCGCGCGCTGATCATGGCGCTGGACGGCAAGTCGGGCGAGGAGATCGTCAAGCTGGAACTCGGCACCGGCGTGCCGGTCATCTACACGCTCAATGCCGATTCCACCGTGGCGTCAAAGGAAGTGCTGGAGGGCTGACCGGCAAGCGTCCCGGTCACCAAATTGTCAAAGTCGGCGCCGCCCCTCATTGTCCTGCCGGACATTTCTCCCCGTATAGTGACGGGGAGAAAGGGCTGGCCGCAACGCTGGTGATTGGCGAAACCGTTGATGAAAGCGCCCCTCTCCCCGTCACTATACGGGGAGAGGATGCCGGCAGGCAGGTGAGGGGCGGCGCCAACGCCCGAAACTGAGCCGGCGCGCGGCAGCCCTCGAAAAAAAACCGCGTTGACACGCACCGCTTGCCCGCTTATTGAGCCCGCACCAGCCCAGATGGCGGAATTGGTAGACGCGCACGGTTCAGGTCCGTGTTCCGCAAGGAGTGGAGGTTCGAGTCCTCTTCTGGGCACCAAATTCCCGTCTCTGAACCGTTCGACGGTTCAGAGACTCGCAGAAAAAGCCCGGCTCGTCCGGGCTTTTTTGTTGCCTGTGCGACCGATCGCCTGGTCATTCCCGCCGACAGAAAGCCGCGGGGATTTGCCCGACATCATGCGCACGCCCGCCGGGAAACGTGCGCTGTCGATGACCGTGCCCTTATCGCACGGACCCTGTCACCGTCCGGTCGACGGCGGGAACGGATTTGCGGTCGTTGCCGGCAAGTGCGGCGATGATCAGCAGGCTGGCGACGACCGGGACGAACAGGACCGCCACGCGGGCTTGTACGTAAAGAATGGCGCGCCATTCATTGCGCTTGTCAGGGCTGTCGCTCATCATACACTCTCTGTCATGCCCCTCCCGGGCGGTGACATAGCGACGAACGGTTAAACAACCCCTTCCGAAATCGTTAACCGGCGGGAATTGCGCTGGCTCAGTTCAATCCGATCCGCTTTGCGCCATGCCGGAACAATGCCTCCGCGTCCGCCTCGAAACGGAACGTGCCGATGAAATCGTCGGCGCGGTAGTCCGGCAGCGTCTTGCGGAGGGCGGCGGCGAAATTGCGTGCCTCGTCGAGCCGCCCGGCCAGCGCCAGGCAGTGTGCTGCTATCGCCAGGATGATGGCGTGGGCATTGGGCCGCGCCGCCGCCTTCAGCGCCCATTCTGCCGCTTCCTCGAACTGGCCGAGCCGCACATGCGACATGGCGCGCGCGCCCAGCATGCCGAACAGCAGCGGGTCGAAAGGGCTGAGATGGCGCGAATGGTCGGAGGAGCCGATCGCCGACTGCGGATCGCCTGACTGCGAGTGGACGAAGGACAGCGCATAGTGGCCGAGCGCGAAATTGGGGCTGAGCTCCACTGCCCGTTCCAATTCGAAGAGCGATCCGTCCTGTTCGCCGCGCAGCCACAGCGCCCGGCCCATCGCCCAGTGCGCGGCAGGGTTCTGTTCGTCGACCAGGAGACTGTGCCCCGCTGTCTCGTAGGCCAGCGCGCTTTCGTGGTCGCGGTCGCCCCAGCGCTGGAAAGCGCTTTGCCAATGGGTGAAGGACAGGCCGGCATGGGCGCGGGCGAAGGTCGGGTCGAGCGCCGTCGCCACGCTGAAGAAATGCTGCGCCAACTCGTTTTCCGGCTGGGTGAAGCGGTACATGTGCCAGAGGCCGCGGTGATAGGCCTCCCAGGCGTTGAGCGAGTTGGGCGCCTTCAGCATGGCGCGGTTGCGCTCGACCGTCTCGATCTCGGCCGAGATAGACGAGACGATCGCGTTGCCGATATCGTCGAGCACGCCGAAGAGGTCGTCGGCCCGGCGCTCGAAGCTCTCGGCCCAGACGATCCTGGCCGTGCGAACCTCGATGAGCTCGACGGCGATGATGACGCGGCCGGCCACGGTGCCCACCGTGCCGGTGGCGACATAGTCCACATTCAGCTGCCGCCCCGCTTCCTGCGGCGCGATGTTTTTCTCGGCGAGCGCGAAGACCGAGCCGCGCGCGATGACGAAGAAATCCCTGAGCTTGGCCAGACGCGTGATGATGTCATGGGTCAGGCCGTCGGCGATCCCGCCGCGCGTGCCGCAAGGGCCGGCAGTCTCGACGAACGGCATCACCGCCAGCGAGGCGTGGCTGGGCTCCACGCCCACTGGGGCGGGCGACGGCGGCGATGCCGCGATGCCGGCGGGCTGCGCCGCAAGCCGATCTACAGCCGGCCGATCTACCGCCGGCCGATCTATCGACGGCCGATCTTCCGCTGGCCGATCTTCCGCTGGCTTGTCGCGCAGCGCCTGCCAGGCCGCGCGCACCGGTCCGAAGTCCAACCCTTCCGATTGGAACAATTGCGCCGTCGCCGTCAGGTGCTGCTCGGCCGCGCCGATGGCGCCGCGCCCGGCCAGATGCGTGAGCAGCGCCAGATGCGCGCGGCCGTCGAACGGCGCCAGCTCCACCCATCGGTCAAGACCGGCTGCTGCCGCCTCCGAACCGGGCGGAACCGCCGCGACAAGGTGCTCCAGCACGGCGGCGTGAGACGACTGGAAGCGGCGGCGCTGCGCGATCAGCCAACTCTCGAAAAACGGACTGCGGTCGAGCTCCAGACCGTCGAGAAAGTCGCCGGCGAACAGCTCCGACAGCGATCGCAGGCGCTCCGCGTCGAGGGAGGCGATCCCTTGCGCGGCGGCGGCGCTAACCTCCAGCGCGTCGACGAAACAGCCGTCGAGGCGCAATGCGACCGTGTCGTCCTGTGTCTCGACCCGACGGTGCCCCGGCTCGTCGAGGACGGCGCGAAGCTTGCTGAGGCACCAACGCAACTCGCCCCTGGGGTCGTTCGGAACATCCCACAAGAGCTCGCACAGCCGAGCGCGTCCGACCGGATGCGGCGCCAGCGCCAGATAGGCAAGCAGCGCGCGCAGCTTGCGCGATGCCGGCAATTCGGCCCGCACGCCATCGCGCACGACCGCAAACGGCCCGAGCAGGCGCACGGCAAGAGCGGGCTTACCGCGATCCAGGCTCGGTCGAGCGGATTCCACGTGCATTTCCACGCTTGCTCCCACGCTTCCTCCCACGTTGGCCGGTCGGCCCTCGTTTATCACCGAACACGGCCTGAACGCACCCGGTTGCGAGTTGCGCGCCGGGATGCGGGCAGCCGCATTGCCGGCACGTCGAGCGACCCTAGCGCGGCAAGGTCTCGAAACCTCGCCGCCCAAGCCGCCGGTTTGTAACCGGCCCGTGACCGCAAGGTACCAACACAGACGAGGAGACCAGACATGTTGCAGCAAGCAAGAATCAGAACCACGGCCGGCCGCGGCCGCCTGTTCGACAGCATTTTGGACACGGTCGGCGACACGCCGGTCATCCGCATCAACAATCTTGGCCCGGCCCACGCGACGATCTACGTCAAGGCCGAGTTCTTCAACCCGGCTGCCTCGGTGAAGGACCGGCTGGCGCTCAACATCATCGAGGAGGGCGAGCGCAGCGGCGCGTTGAAGCCGGGCCAGACCATCGTCGAGGCCACCAGCGGCAACACCGGCATCGGGCTCGCCATGGCCTGCGCGCAGAAAGCCTATCCGCTGGTCGTCACCATGGCCGACAGTTTTTCCGTCGAGCGCCGCAAGCTGATGCGCATGCTGGGTGCCAAGGTGGTGCTGACGCCGCGCGCCGAAAAGGGGTTCGGCATGTACAAGAAGGCCGTGGAGCTGGCCGAGGCCAATGGCTGGTTCCTGGCGCGACAGTTCGAAACCAGGGCCAACGCCGCCATCCACGAGGCGACGACGGCGCGCGAGATCATCAATGATTTCGCCGGCTCGCGGCTCGATTGCTTCGTCACCGGCTACGGCACTGGCGGCACCGTGGTCGGCGTGGCGCGCGTGCTGCGCCGTGAGCGGCCGGATGTCCGTATCATCCTGTCCGAGCCGGCCAACGCCCAGCTCATCGGCAGCGGCAAGGCGCAGCAGCGCGGTGTCGACGGGGCGCCCGCCGCCAGCCACCCGGCCTTCGAGCCGCATCCGATCCAGGGCTGGACGCCTGATTTCATCCCCAACGTGCTGCAGGAAGCGGTCGATGCCGGTCTCTATGACGAGGTGATGCCGATCGCCGGGCCCGAGGGCATCAAATGGGCCAAGGCGTTGGCGCAGAAGGAAGGCATCTTCACCGGCATTTCCGGCGGCGCCACCTTCGCCGTGGCGCGGCAGGTCGCCGAGAAGGCGCCGGCCGGATCGGTGATCCTGTGCATGCTGCCCGACACAGGCGAACGCTACATGACGACGCCGCTGTTCGACGGCATCGATGCCGAGATGGACGCCGACGAGACGGCGCTGTCGCGCTCGACGCCCGGCTGCCAGTTCCCGGCGACTTGACGGGAGGCTGTCATGGACGTCGCGCAGGAAACCCCTGGCACTGTGGCCGAGGAGACGCTTGACCCCCTGGACTGGGCCGATGTGCAGGCCCTGTCGCACCGGGTCATCGACGATGCCGTCGACTATCTGCGCGACGTGCGCGACCGTCCGGTCTGGCGGGAGATGCCGGCTGACGTGAGGGAGGTCTTCGCCGCACCCCTGCCGCGAACGCCGGCGCGGCTAGCCGCCGTCTATGGCGAGGTCTCCCGCACCGTGATGTCATACCCGATGGGCAACATCCATCCTCGCTTCTGGGCTTGGTACATGGGCTCGAGCAACTTCACCGGCGCGCTCGGCGATTTCCTGGCGGCGATCCAGGGTTCCAACCTCGGCGGCGGCAACCATGCCGCCGGGCTGATGGACTGCCAGGTCGTCAACTGGTGCAAGCAAATGCTGGGGTTTCCCGTCTCGGCCAGCGGCACGCTGGTCAGCGGCGGTTCGATGGCAAACATGATCGGGCTGACGGTGGCGCGCAACGTCAAGGCCGGCATCGACGTGCGCGAGCACGGCGTTGCCGCCATCGAGAAGCCCCTGCGCTATTATGGCTCGGACCAGCTCCATTCCTGTCACCGCAAGGCCATGGAGGCGCTCGGCCTCGGCAACCGGGCCTTGCGGCGAATACCGACCGATGCCGGGCTGCGCATCGACATCGCTGCCTTGCGGGCGGCAATTGCCGAGGACCGCCAGGCGGGCTTCAAACCGGCCTGCGTCATCGGCAATGCCGGCACCGTCAACACCGGAGCGATCGACGACCTGCGGGCGCTTGCCAAGCTGGCGCATGAGGAAGAGCTCTGGTTCCATGTCGATGGCTGCATCGGCGCCCTGGTCGCCATCGCTCCGCAGAACGCCCATCGCGTCGCCGGCATCGAATGGGCCGATTCGATCGCGCTCGATCCGCACAAATGGCTGCACGCGCCGTTCGAGGCCGGCTGCGCCCTGGTCAGGGACGCCCTCGCGCATCGCCGTACCTTCGCCGTGACCCCCGAATATCTGGAATCGACGCCGCGTGGTCTCGCCTCCGGCGAATGGCTGCACGACTACGGTTTGCAGACGTCGCGCGGCTTTCGCGCGCTCAAAGTATGGATGGCGCTGAAGGAGCATGGCATCGACAAATTCGGCCGCCTGATCGACCAGAACATCGCGCAAGCGGCCTATCTCGCCGGACTGATCGAGGACGAGCCGTCGCTGGTGCTGATGGCGCCGACCACGATCAACATCGTCTGCTTCCGGCATCGGCTTGCCGGGGCGTCCGGCGAGGAGCTTAAGCGGTTCAACACGGAGATCATGCTGCGTTTGCAGGAACAAGGCATTGCGGCACTGTCGGACACGACGGTGCAAGGCCAGCATTGCCTGCGCGTGGCGATCACCAACCACCGGACCCGGCGCGACGATCTTCACCTGCTGGTGCGGGAAACGCTGCGGCTGGGACGCCAGATCGCGGCGGAGGCGGCTTCCTAGTTCGCGGCGGCCATGCGAGTCTGCTGGCATGATTCGAAAGGTCCAATCGTGACGCTCTTTCGCTCGGCCACACTCGCGGCATTGGTTTTCACCACCTCGGCTGGGGCTGCCGACATGGCTTTCTTCGTCAAGAACCAGCGCGGGCAGGCCGTTGCGGTCGAACTGTTCAGCCGCGACCGCGAAACGGTCTGGCCGGGCGACGACAAGGTGTTCCTGATCGATCCCGGCTCACGCAAATCGGTGCCGATTTCGTGCAATGAGGGCGAACGCATCTGCTACGGCGCGTGGGTCAACGGCAATGACGCCATCTCGGCCGGCGTCGGCCCGGACAACGACCGGCCCTGCGACGATTGCTGTTTCATCTGCGTGCACCATTCGACCGAGACCGTCGACCTGGTGGAGTAGCGCCAATCTCCCCAAAATTAGTCCGGGATTGTCGCGGTCGCCCCCTTTAGCGATCGCTCGCCCCGTGCAATGCCCGCAAGGCGGCCGGGTGGGCCGTTTATTTTTGGGGGATATCATGTTCTACGCCTATGCGCGCCGCTCGCTGGCCGCGCTGTCTCTTGCCATACTGCTGGTGCCGTCGGCCCATGCCGGCGACGTCACCTTCGCCATCAAGAACAGCCATCCCAATGCCATGCGCCTCGAGCTCTACAGCCAGGACCGCGACTATGTGTGGCCGGGCAACGGCAAGGATTTCTACCTCGATGACGGCGAGACCAGGCAATTGCCGGTCTCCTGCGACGAGGGCGAATCGATCTGCTACGGCGCCTGGGTCGACGGCGACGAAGGCACCTATTGGGGCGTCGGCCCCGGCGACAAGGAAAAATGCGACGATTGCTGCTATACCTGCAGCGGCGGCGAGACCGAGGAAATCGAACTGGTTCCCTGACCGGCTTGCCAGCTTGACGCTTTTCCTGCCTGGGGCATAGCCTGCAAGAACAGCACCCAAAGCACGCCGCATCCAGGCGGCGTGCGTCAGGCAACAGGAGCAAGGCGATGGCAGGTCCGGTCGAGGGCGAGAAGATAGACGTCGGCTTTGCCGGCCGGCGCTGCATCCATTCGCGCAATTGCGTGCTGGGCGATCCGCATGTCTTCGTGCCGAACGCGCCGGGAGAGTGGATCCATCCCGACGCGGCCAGCGTCGAGAAGATCGTCGCCATTGCCGAAAGCTGCCCGTCAGGCGCCATTACCTATGTCAGGAAGGATGGCGGGCCGCAGGAAAGGCCGCCGGTGGTCAACACCGTGCGCATCAGGGAAAATGGCCCGCTGGCCGTCCACGCCGAGATTATGCTCGACGGCGAGACGTTACACCGCGCCACGCTCTGCCGCTGCGGCGCGTCGCAGAACAAGCCGTTCTGCGACGGCAGCCACAACAAATCAGGTTTTGCCGCCACCGGCGAGCCGGCGCTGAAGGACACGCCGGCGCTGGACGCGCGCGACGGGCCACTCAAGGTTACGCCGACGAAAGACGGGCCGCTCAAGCTCGAAGGCAATATGGAAATCGTCACCGGCACCGGCCACACGGTCGACCGCACGCAACGCGCCTTCCTATGCCGCTGCGGCCATTCGGCGAACAAGCCGTATTGCGATGGGTCGCATAAAAAGGTTGGGTTCGTGGGGTAGGTTGACCCTGCCATTGAAGCTGCCAATCTCCCCCCTCGTGGGGGAGATCGAACTCCTCCCGTGGCCCAGCGCTCTCAGCTTTATCGTCCGGCCGCTATAGGTTAAGGGCGAGAAGCATTTTCCTATCTGCTCGGGCCATCATCAGACATGACCAAGACCAAGCCAAAACCTCTTTTCCTCGGCATCGACACCGGCGGCACCTACACCGATGCCGTGCTGTGGTCTGAAACCGAAGGCCCGCAGAGCGGGCCGAACAAGGGAAAGGTGCTGGCCAAGGCCAAGGCTCTGACCACCAGGCACGATCTCGCCGTTGGCATTTCCGGCGCCGTCGACGCGGTTCTGGAAAAAGCGGTCACCGATCCGGCCGCCATCAAGCTTGTCTCCATGTCGACGACGCTTGCCACCAACGCGCTGGTCGAGGGCCAGGGTGGCCGCGTCGCGCTGATCATGATCGGCTTTTCCGAGGCGGACCTTGCCCGCGATGGGCTGAAGGCGGCATTGGGCACCGATCCGGTCGTGTTCTGCCCCGGCGGCCACGATGTGCACGGCAATACCGCCAAGCTCGACCTGTCCGGCCTTGAGGCGGCGCTGTCCGAACTCGGCGGCTCGGTCTCGGGCTTTGCCGTCTGCGCCTATTTCGCCACCCGCAACCCGGCGCACGAGATCGCCGCCCGCGAGCTGATCCGGGAGAAAACCGGCCTGCCGGTCACCGCGAGCCATGAATTGTCGGCCAAGCTAGGCGGTCCGCGCCGGGCGCTGACGACGCTGCTCAACGCCCGGCTGATCTCGATGATCGACCGGCTGGTGGCGGCGACCGAAGGCTTTCTCGAGGCGCGCGGCATCGCGGCGCCCCTGATGGTGGTGCGCGGCGACGGTGCGCTGGTGTCGGCGGCGTTCGCCCGCCAGCGGCCGATCGAGACCATTCTCTCCGGCCCGGCCGCCAGCCTGGTCGGCGCGCACCACATGACCGGATTGGAAAACGCGGTGGTTTCCGACATCGGCGGCACCACCACCGACGTTGCGGTGCTCGACAAGGGACGGCCGCGGCTCGATCCGGAAGGCGCCACCGTCGGCGGCTTCCGCACCATGGTCGAGGCCGTCGCCATGCGCACCTTCGGCCTCGGCGGCGATTCCGAAGTAGCGTTGGAAGACGGCGCTCTCAACCCCAGGCTCCTGCTTGGACCGCGCCGGCTGGTGCCGCTGGCGCTGGCCGGCATGGTGCATCGCGAGGCCGTTCTGGCGGAACTCGAGCGCCAGCTGCGCGCGCCGAACACCGGCCGCATGGACGGCCGCTTCGCGGTGCGCACCGGCGTGCCCGACCGTCTTGCCGCCGGGCTGACGGCTCCGGAAGCAAGGCTCTATGAAGCGATCGGCGCAATGCCCTTGCCCCTCGACAGGCTTTTGACCTCGAATGCCCAGAACGCTACCCTGAACCGCCTGGTGTCGCGCGGGCTGGTGCACATTTCAGGTTTCACCCCGTCGGATGCGGCGCATGTGCTTGGCAAGCAGGCGAACTGGGATGCCGCGGCCGCCCGCCTCGGCGCAGAGCTGTTTGCCCGCAAGCGCGACGGCCGCGGCCAGGCGATCGCGGCCTCTCCCGAGGCGATTTCGGAGCGCGTGCTGGCGGCGCTGACGCGCTGGTCGGCCGAATATATCCTCCAAACCGCCTTCGCCGAGGACGGGCTCGACGGCGCGGCCACCGTTGCGCATGCGCTGGTGCAGCGCGCCGTCGACGCGCATCCCGGCATTGCGCGCCTGAGCGTCGCGCTCGACCGGCCGGTGATCGGCCTCGGCGCCTCGGCGCCGCTGCACTATGCCGGACTGCCGCCATTGGTCGGCAATGACTGCGTGGTGCCTGATGATACGGATGTCGCCAACGCGCTCGGCGCCGTGGTCGGCCAGGTCCGGGTATCGGCGGAGGCGCGCGTCAGCCAGCCCAAGGAAGGTCTGTTCCGTCTTGCCTCGGGCGAGACCGTGCGCGATTTCCTCGACGAGGCGGCGGCGATCGCGGCCGCCGAGGCCGATGTGCGCGCCATCGTCGCGGAGCGCGCCAGGGACGCCGGCACCGACAGCGCCGAGATCGATGTCGCGACCGAATTCCGCGTCTCCACCGTCGAAGCCCAGCGTATGTTCATCGAGGCGCATGTGGTGGCGGTGGCTTCGGGCAGGCCACGGATCGCGGTGTGATGGAGGGTGTAATCTCCCCCCTTGTGGGGGAGATGGCCGGCAGGCCAGAGGGGGGCGCTGTCCCGCCAGCGTCTCGGAGCAGCGCCCGCTCATACTCGACGTCGACCGACTGCACGAAATACCGAAACTTGCCGAGGTCGGCATTCCTTCGCGCCCCCCTCTGCCCTGCCGGGCATCTCCCCCACTTGGGGGGAGATTGGCAGCGTCGCCGCCGGCACCAAGCCTAAAAACCGCGCCTACCTGCCTTGCCTTCACCCTAAGCTGAATTGACCCTGCACTCCCAACATGCCAAAGGCCCGCGAAAGCCTTTCATCTGGAGTAGCCTGATGACCGATCGCGTCGAAATCGCCGGATTGCGGATCGCCCGCGAACTTCATGACTTCGTTGTCAACGAGGCCGCTCCGGGCACCGGCATCGACCCGGACAAATTCTGGAACGGCTTTTCGGCCATCGTCCACGACCTCGCGCCGAAGAACCGGGCACTGCTGGCAAAGCGCGACGCTATCCAGGAAAAGCTCGATGACTGGTATCGCGCCAATGGCGCGCCGGTCGACATGGAAGCCTACAAAACCTTCCTGAAGGAGATCGGCTATCTCGTCCCCGAAGGCCCGGTCTTCTCGGTGACGACCGAAAAGGTTGATCCCGAGATCGCCGTCGTCGCCGGGCCGCAGCTTGTGGTGCCGGTGATGAATGCGCGCTATGCGCTCAACGCCGCCAATGCGCGCTGGGGCTCGCTCTATGATGCGCTTTACGGCACCGACGCGATTCCCGAGACGGACGGCGCCGGGAAGGGCAACGGATTCAACCCCGCGCGCGGTGCGAAAGTCGTCGCCTGGGCCAAGGACTTTCTCGACCAGTCGGTGCCGCTCACATCGGGCAAATGGGCCGGCGTCAACGGCCTTTCGCTGGCCAATGGCGCGCTGCGGCTCAGCGCCGGCGCCGGCTCGACCACGCTTGCCGATGTCAGGCAGTTCGTCGCTTATCGCGGCGATGCCGCCAACCCGCAAGCCGTGCTGCTGGTCAGCAACGGCCTGCATATCGAGATATTGATCGACCGCGATAACCAGATCGGCCGTACCGATCCGGCCGGCATCGCCGACATCATCCTGGAATCGGCGCTGACCACCATCCAGGACTGCGAGGATTCGGTCGCGGCGGTGGATGCGCAGGACAAGGTTGTCGTCTACCGCAACTGGCTTGGCCTGATGAAGGGCGACCTGGCCGAAGAGATCACCAAGGGCGGCCGGACTTTTGTCCGCAAGCTCAACCCCGATCGGTCCTACACCTCGCCAAATGGCGGCACGGTGACGCTGCCCGGCCGCTCGCTGATGCTGGTCAGGAATGTCGGCCACCTCATGACCAATCCGGCGATAACGGACCGAGACGGCAACGAGGTGCCGGAAGGCATCATGGACACCGCGCTGACCGCGCTGATCGCGCTGCACGATATCGGGCCGAACGGCCGCCGCGCCAATTCCCGCGCGGGCTCGATGTATGTCGTGAAGCCCAAGATGCATGGACCCGAGGAAGTCGCCTTCGCCGTCGAGATATTCGATCGCGTCGAGGCCTTGCTCGGCATGGCCAAAAATACCATCAAGATGGGCATCATGGACGAGGAGCGGCGCACCACCGTCAATCTCAAGGAGGCGATCCGCGCCGCCAGGGAGCGCGTCGTGTTCATCAACACCGGCTTCCTCGACCGCACCGGCGACGAGATCCACACCTCGATGGAAGCCGGCCCGATGATCCGCAAGGGCGACATGAAGCAGGCCGCGTGGATTTCCGCCTATGAGGCCTGGAATGTCGACACCGGGCTGGAATGCGGGCTTGCCGGCCATGCCCAGATCGGTAAGGGCATGTGGGCGATGCCCGATTTGATGGCGGCGATGCTCACCGAGAAGATCGCCCACCCCAAGGCCGGCGCCAACACCGCCTGGGTGCCTTCGCCCACGGCGGCGACGCTGCACGCCACCCATTATCACAAGGTCGATGTCCACGCCGTCCAGGCGGCGCTGAAGAGCCGGCCGAAGGCCAAGCTCGACGACATCCTGTCGGTGCCGATCGCGGTGCGGCCCAACTGGTCGCCGGCCGATATCCAGGCGGAGCTCGACAACAATGCGCAAGGCATTCTGGGCTATGTCGTGCGCTGGATCGACCAGGGCGTCGGCTGCTCGAAAGTGCCAGATATCAACGATGTCGGCCTGATGGAGGACCGCGCCACGCTGCGCATCTCCTCGCAACACATCGCCAACTGGCTGCATCATGGCGTCTGCACGGCCGACCAGGTAATGGAAACGATGAAGCGCATGGCTGATATCGTCGACCAGCAGAACCAAGGCGACCCGCTCTACCGGCCGATGGCCGCCGATTTCGACGGCTCCGTCGCCTTCCAGGCCGCCTGCGACCTCGTCTTCAAGGGCCGCATCCAGCCCAACGGCTACACCGAGCCGGTGCTGCACGCGCGGAGATTGGAACTGAAGGCGAAGGGAGCGGCCTGAACCGGAGATTTGGAGCCGCCGGCGTTCCGTTCCCCTCCTCTCGAGCGAGAGCGCGCTACGCCGCCTGTGCCACCCGCTCCGAACTCATCCGGTAGGAGATCGCTTCGGCCAAGTGAATGCGGCCGACGGTCTCGCTGGCGTCGAGATCGGCCAGTGTTCTCGCCACCTTCAGCACGCGGTGATAGGCCCGCGCCGAGAAGCCGAGCTTTTCGCTGGCGTCCTTGAGCAGCGACAGGCCCGATGCGTCGGGCATGGCGATCTCCTCGATGACCGCCGGCGCGCAATGCGCGTTTGTGGTGGCGCTGGTGACGCCGAGCCGTTCGAAGCGCTCGCGCTGGAGGGTGCGGGCACGCGCCACGCGCAGCGCCACGTCGGCGCTCTTCTCCGCCCGGTCGGGCCGGATCAGGTCGCTGGCCGAGACCGCCGGCACCTCGATCCTGAGATCGATGCGGTCGAGCAGCGGTCCCGAGATGCGCGCCTGGTAATCGGTGCGGCAGCGTTCGCCGCGCAGGCAGCGATAGCCGGGCTCGCCGGCCATGCCGCAGCGGCACGGGTTCATCGCCGCCACAAGCTGGATGCGCGCCGGATAGGTGACGCGGTGGTTGGCGCGCGCGATCATGCAGTCGCCGGTCTCAAGCGGCTGGCGCAACGCGTCGAGCGTCTGCGGCGTGAATTCGGGAAATTCGTCGAGGAACAGCACGCCGTGGTGCGCAAGCGACACTTCGCCCGGCCGCGCCCGGATGCCGCCGCCGACCATCGCCGCCATCGAGGCCGAATGGTGCGGCGCGCGGAACGGCCGCCGGTCGGTCAGCTTGCCTTCGCCGAGCTCGCCGGCGACGGAGGCGATCATCGACACTTCGAGCAATTCCTTCGGCGCCAGCGGCGGCAGGATGGACGGCAGCCGCTGCGCCAGCATCGATTTTCCCGATCCGGGCGGGCCGACCATCAGCAGGTTGTGTCCGCCGGCCGCCGCTACCTCCAGTGCCCGCTTGGCGGTTTCCTGGCCCTTGATGTCGGCAAGATCGGGCAGGTCGCGCGCTGCGGCATGGATGCCGGCCTCCGGCCGCGACAGCACCTGTGTGCCGCGGAAATGATTGGCGATGGCGATCAGGCTGCGCGGCGCAAGTATGTCAAAATCTTTGCCGGCCCAGGCGGCTTCCGGGCCGCAGGCGAAGGGGCAGATCAGGCCCTTGCCTTCAGAATTCGCCCCAATCGCCGCCGGCAGGGCGCCGGCGACGGCGGCGATGGTGCCGTCGAGCGATAGTTCGCCAAGCACGACATAGCCGGCCAGCATGTCGCCCGGAATGGCGCCAAGCGCCGCCATCAGGCCGAGCGCGATCGGCAAATCGTAGTGGCTGCCCTCCTTGGGCAGGTCGGCGGGCGCCAGGTTGACAGTGACTTTCTTGGACGGCATCGACAGGCCGGAAGCATGCAGTGCCGCCTGCACCCGTTCGCGGCTTTCGGCCACCGCCTTGTCGGCCAGCCCGACAATATGCATGTTGACCTTGCCGGGCGCGATCATCACCTGCACGTCGACCGGCACGGCCTCGATGCCCTGGAAAGCAACCGTGCGAACCCGCGCCACCATGTCTTGCCCCCGGATCTGGGCTTGCCCCAAGCCTTTTGCAATCAGGCCGCGAAGGGCCTGGCCCGGAGACAATCACAATTCCTCGGCTAAATCAAGAACATTACAGGAACATGCAATCGCTGAAGTTGCAGCGCGATTGTCTCCGGTTGCAAAAACGGAACATGGTTAATACGAAATGAAAACGGCTACTTCCGCTTGGCCTCCACCGCGTCCCAGAACAGGCTGGCGATGTCGGCGCCGCCGAAGCGTTTGACTTCGCGTACGCCGGTCGGCGAGGTCACGTTGATCTCGGTCATGTAGTCGCCGATGACGTCGATGCCGACGAGGATGAAGCCGCGTTCCCTCAGCGCCGGCCCGATGCGGGCGCAGATCTCGCGTTCGCGCTCGGTCAGCTCGGTCTTCTCGGCGCGGCCGCCGACATGCATGTTGGAGCGGGAATCGTGCTCGGCCGGCACCCGGTTGATGGCCCCGACCGGCTCGCCGTCGATCAGGATGATGCGCTTGTCGCCCTTGCGCACGTCCTTGAGGTAGCGCTGCACGATGTAGGGCTCACGGAACAACTGGCCGAACATTTCGAGCAGCGAGGCGAGGTTGCGGTCGGCCTCCAGCAGGTGGAAGATGCCCGCTCCGCCATTGCCGTAGAGCGGCTTGACGATGATGTCGCCGAATTCCTTGCGGAAGGCGGCGACCTCCTGGGGATCCTTGGTGATCAGCGTTTCCGGCATCAGGTCGGAAAACTCGGTGACGAAGATCTTTTCCGGGCTGTTGCGCACCCAGGCCGGGTCGTTGACCACCAGCGTCCTGGGGTGGATGCGCTCCAGTATGTGCGTGGTGGTGATGTAGTTCATGTCGAAGGGCGGATCCTGTCTCAGCAGGATCACGTCCATCTCCGACAGGTCGGTGCGCACCTTCTCCCCCAGCGAATAGTGGCTGCCCTTCTCGTCGCGTACCTGCATCTCCTCGATGCGGGCGAACACCTTGCCGTCGCGCAGCGACAGCCGGTCGGGCGTGTAGTGGTAGAGCTGATGGCCGCGCCGCTGCGCCTCCAGCGACAGCGCGAACGAAGTGTCTCCGGCGATCGACACGGTGGAGATGTGGTCCATCTGGACGGCGATTTTCAGCTTCATGGCAGGTCCCCAGCACGGTCGATGAGAGAGCGATATAGGGGTCCCGGCGCCTTCTGCCAATCGGGCCACGCCGCTAGCGGTCGAAGACCAGCCTGGAATAGCCGAGAAAGGACAGCCCCATGGCGGCCAGCGAAGCGAAAGCAAGGGCGGCCAATGGCGGGGTTGTCGGCAGGACGACAAGGATGGCGCAGTAGACCAGATAGTTGGCGATGCTGGTGGCGATGCCGACGCTGCCATAGCGCGCGCCTTCCCGCACCAAGCCGCGGCTCGACGGCGAGAAGGTCAGATGCCGGTTTGTCTGCCAGGTGACACAGAGTGCAAAGCCGATGGACAGCATGCGGGCGCTGAAAGGGCCGAGCGGCGTGACCGCAAGCAGCAACCAGAGGGCGGCCGCGTCGGCGACGAAGCCGATGCCGCCGGCAAAGACGAAGCGGACGAGACGGCTCACCGCTTCATGCGGCGCGAGGCGTCTTGCCTGGGCCGGCCTTCGCGGCAGTCGGCTCGTTGGCGCGCTCGCGCCGCTCTATGCGGCCCGAAGGCATCGACAGGTAGAAGATGCGCTTCTGTTCGGCGCGGCCGCGCGACACCGAGTCGAGGATCACCCCAGTCACACCAGCCAGCATCGAGAGCAAGAGCAGGCCGACCGACAGCACCCATGTCGGCATGCGCGGCACCAGCCCGGTCTCGGCGAATTCGACCAGCACAGGCGCCATCAGGAACAGGCTCGACACCAGGAAGACCAGGGCGAAGGCGCCGAAGAAACGTAGCGGTTGCGTTTCCTTCATCAGCATGGCGAACATCCACAGGATCCTGGCGCCGTCGCGAAAGGTCGAAAGCTTCGATGACGAGCCGTCCGGCCGCTTGCCGTAATCGAGCGCGATCTCGCTGACGGGCAATTTGAGCTGCGAAGCATGAACCGACATTTCGGTCTCGATCTCGAAGCCGCCGGAGACGGCCGGGAAGCTCTTGACGAAGCGCCGGGTGAAGACGCGGTAGCCCGAGAAGATGTCGGTGAAATCGCTGCCGAACAGCCCTTTATAGAGGCTGTTGAAGACGCGGTTGCCGAAGGCATGGCCGGTCCTGCCGGCATCGTCGGTGACGCCGCGCCGGGTGCCCACCGCCATGTCGGAGCGCTCGGTCAGAAGCGTGTTGATCAATTGCGGCGCGTCTTCCGGCGCATAGGTGCCGTCGCCGTCGGCCATCAGGTAAATGTCGGCGTCGATGTCGGCGAACATGCGCCGCACCACATTGCCCTTGCCCTGGCGCGGTTCGCGCACCACGATGGCGCCGGCCGCGCGGGCCCTGAGCGCGGTCAGGTCGCGCGAATTGTTGTCGTAGACATAGATCGTCGCCAAAGGCAGCGTCTCGCGGAAGCGCCGCACCACCTCGGCGATCGTCAATTCCTCGTTGTAGCAAGGCAGCAGCACGGCGATGGCGGGTTCGTAGCGAAGCTCTTGCGGCATTTTCCTCTCCGGGTGCCTCGCCGCCACGCGCGGTTCGCGCCGAAAGTCAGGCGCATTCAGGCGGTTTTACTATTTATTGAAGCCGTTAAGGCTAGGTTTAAGGCCGACTTTACGAGTGTCGATTGGCCGAAAAAGCCCGGCATTCCTGCCAGAGGCGATGGGGATGAGCACAGCCAGCAACGGCGCTTCCACCTGGAAGGCCGACATAGCGTTTGCGTTGCTTGCCGCCTTGCTGCTGCTGGCGCTCGATCTCTATGCCGGATTCCCGCAACTGGCCAACCCGGCCGGCGACAATGACAGCCTGCTGCAACTGGTGGAGGTTCGCGACCTCCTGGCCGGCCAGGGCTGGTTCGACCTGCACCAGTACAGGATGGGGCTGGAGGGTGGCTTCGTCATGCACTGGTCGCGGCTGCTCGACGCGCCGCTGGCGCTCGGCATGCTTGCCCTGTCGGCCCTGACGGGCAGTGCCGCTTTGGGCGAGCAGGTCGTGCAGGTGCTTTGGCCTCTCCTGCAATTCTGGCTCGCGCTGTTCTCCATCATGCGCGCCGCGCGCGCTTTCGCCGGCGAGCACGCGGTCCTGCCCGCTGCGGTGGTCGGCGGAGCGGCCTTGTATTATCTCGGAATCTTCTCGCCCGGCGCACTCGATCACCACAATGTCCAGCTGATGCTGACCTTGGCCGGCCTGGCTTTGCTGCTCGAAGCACCTCGCCACCGGCCCGCCGCCCTGTTTGCCGGCGCGTGCGCCACGCTGGCATTGGCGATCGGCATGGAAAGCGCCCCCTATGCTGGAACCCTGGGCGCCATCGTCGCCCTGCTGTTCCTCGTCAGCGGTGGCGGCGAAAGGCTGATCGCCAGGGATTTTGGCTTGGGCGTCACCGCCGTCTCGGCCCTTGTTTTCATCACCACCATACCGGCGTCGGCATGGGGACAGACCCAGTGCGACACCTTCTCGACCGTGCAGTTCGTGGTTGCCGCGCTTGCCGGCGCCGGCCTTGCGGTCATTGCCTCATGGGGCGCCGCCAATGCGACGTACGGCCGTCGCCTGGTCTCGCTCGGCCTGCTGGCGTTCGTGCTTGTCCTTGTCGTGATGTTTCTGTTCCCGCAATGCCTGGCTGCCCCGTATGCCGGCCTCGACCCGCGCCTCCAGCAGATGTGGCTCGGTCATATCGACGAAGCGCAGTCGATATTCCAGCTCGTCGCGGCTGATCCGGCCAGAGCGGTGGCGCGCTTCGCGACGCCGCTGGTGGCGATCGTCCTGATGGCGCTGCGTCTCGGCAAGGGCGGCTGGCGGCGGCAGGACAGTCTCGTCGGCGCGCTGCTGGTGGTGGCTTTCCTGGTCAGCGCCTGGGAGGTCCGCGGCTCGACCTTCTCCATCGCCTTCGCGGTGATCCCGCTTTGCGCCTGGATTGCCAAATGGCGGCAGCGCGCCGAAAACAGTCCGTCCGGTGGCTCCGTGCTCCGTATGGCCGCAGCCTGGCTGATCTCGGTCAATGCGGTTTGGTCCAGCGCTGCCGAGGCGGCATCGAGCGCCTTCCAGACCGGTGCGGCCGTCACCGACGCCGGCATCGATGCACCTTGCAACAGCAAGGCCTCGTTCGCCGCGCTCGCCCGCATGCCTCACACCACGGTGCTGGCCATCTCCAATCTCGGCTCGCCGATCCTGGCCTTTACCGGTCATCGCGCGCTCGCTGGGCCCTACCACCGCAACGTCGCCGGAAACCTGCTCGTATTCGATGCCTTGCTGGGCTCGGCCACTGACGCGAAAGCCGTCGTGGCAAACCATCGCGTCGGGATTGTCGCGCTCTGCCGCGGCAATCCCGAAACCAGGCTTCTCGCAACCAAGGCGCCTGACGGCTTTCTGGCCGGGTTGATGCATGGCAGCGTGCCGGATTGGCTGGAACCGGTGGCGGAGACCCAGGGCGCGCCGCTGGAGCTCTATCGCGTTCGCCCCGCCGGCTGAGAATCCGCGTGAGCGACGACGCCGTTGAGCCCGGACGGCTTTGCGGAGGGCAACGCACTCCAGCGGCGAAAAATCGATTTTTCCGATACGTTTCCTAAAGGGTTTGCTGCCAGTCTCGGAAATAAATTCCGACTTCGAGAAACAGGGACACCGATGCAAACTTCGTTTGGCACCGGTCAGGCAAACAGGGAGAGCACGGATCTGGCATTCACCGATCCGTTGACCGGGCTTGGCAACCATCGCCGCTTCTTCGACAAGGTCGATCGCCTGATCAGCGACCGTGCCGACGATCCCGCGCCCTTCACCGTCGGCATTCTCGACCTTGATGGCTTCAAGCCGATCAACGATCTGTTCGGCCACAAAGCCGGCGACGACATCCTGATCCAGGTGGCGATGCGGCTGCGCGCCTCGATGGACGGTCATTCCACCGTCTGCCGCATCGGCGCCGACGAATTCGCCTTCCTCTACCCGCTGGTGTTCAGCGAGGAGGCGGCCGCCGAAAAGTCGCGCATGCTGATCGAAATCCTGTCGGCCCCGTATGATGTCGGCGAACGCACGGCGAGGCTGTCGGCCTCCGTCGGCTGTTCGCTGTTCTATTCCGGCGACGAGACCACCGAGATCCTCATCAACAAGGCCGAAACGGCGCTTTACCATGCCAAGCGGTCCGGCCGCGGGCGGGTCGTCGTCTACACACGCGAAATGGAAGAGGCGGCCAAGCGCGTCACCCGCATCGAGCAGGCGCTGCGCCGCGCCGTCTCGGCCGGCGAGGTGGAGCCGCATTTCCAGCCGATCGTCGACCTCACCACGCGCCGCACCATCGGCTTCGAAACGCTGGCGCGCTGGACCGACCGCGATCTCGGCTCGGTGCCGCCGACCGTCTTCATTCCGATCGCCGAGGAGCGCGGCATCATCGGCCCGCTGTCGCAGCTGGTGCTGCGCAAGGCGACCGAGGCGGCGAGAAGCTGGCCGAAGGACCTGTTCCTGTCGTTCAACCTGTCGCCCTCGCAGCTCGTCGACCAGAACACCGGCCTGCACATATTGGCGATCCTCGATCGCACCGGCTTCGATCCGCGCCGGCTGGAGATCGAGATTACCGAGACCGGCCTGATGAACGATCCGGCCTCGGCCGCGCAGATCGTCGAGGACCTGCGCCGCGTCGGCATCCGCGTCTCGCTTGACGATTTCGGCACCGGCCAGTCCTCGCTCGGGCGGCTGCGCGAATTCCATTTCGACAAGTTGAAGATCGACCGCGCTTTCGTCTCCTCCATTCTCGATGACCGCCCGTCGGAGCACATCATCCGCGCCATTCTCGCAATGTGCGAAGGGCTCGGCATGGATGTCGTCGCCGAAGGCATCGAGGAAGAGGCGCAGGCCGACCGGCTCGTCCAGTTCGGCTGCGCCGGTGGGCAGGGCTATCTGTTCGGTAAGCCGGCCGATGCCGACGCCACGCTCGGCTATCTCCGCGATTCCTTCCGCGGCGCCTTGCGCGCCAAGGCGATCTGAGCGGACGATTGACCGGTCCTCGATCGAGGACCGGCCGTGCCTGCGCGCGACCTCCAGGCTTTTTGTCAGACATAAGCCGGAAAATCCGTCTTTTCGCCCTTGCCCGCCGGACCGGTCTGGCTAGGATGCGCGCCGGTCAACCCGGGAGACGAAAACCATGATGCCATCGGCACGTTTTGCCGACCTCGAAAGCGCTTCGGTGCTGATCACCGGCGGCGGCTCCGGCATCGGCGCGGCATTGACCGAGGGTTTCATGCGCCAGGGCGCCAAGGTCGCCTTCGTCGACATCGCCGACAAGCCCAGCACCGCGCTTGCCGACCGCATCGAGAAAGAGCTCGGCCGCCGGCCGCTCTACCTCAAGTCCGATCTGCGCGACATCGAAGCGCTCCGGGCGTCTGCCGCGAAGGCGGCCGAAGCGCATGGCGACGTCACCGTGCTGGTCAACAATGCCGCCTGGGACGAACGCCACGCCGTCGAAGACGTGACGGTGGAGTTTTGGGACAACAACCAGGCGATCAACCTCAGACCGCATTTCTTCACCGCGCAGGCGGTGGCGCCGGGCATGAAGCGGGCCGGCGGCGGCTCGATCATCAATTTCACCTCGACCTCCTACCTGATCAACCACCCCGACATGCCGGCCTACACCGCCGCCAAGGCGGGCATACTCGGCCTCACCAAGGGTTTGGCCGGCAAGCTCGGGCCCGACCGTATCCGCGTCAACGCCGTCGCGCCCGGCTGGGTCATCACGGAACGGCAGCAGGAACGCTGGGTGACGGAGCAGGCGCTTGCCTCTCATGTCGCCAAGCAGTGCATCAAGGACGTCATGCGGCCGGACGATTTGGTCGGCACCGTGCTGTTCCTGGCCTCGGACGCCTCGCGCATGCTGACCGCGCAAATGCTGATCGTCGACGGAGGTTTCCTGTGAGCCCCGGGTTTGCCGGCCCCCGATTTGTCGGCGATGTGCCGGCGGTCGCGGCGCTCGATTGGGGCACGACCCGGCTTCGTGCCTGGCTGATCGACGGCGGCGGCAAGGTGCTTGCCGAGCGTCGCGGCGACGACGGACTGATCACCGCGCGCGAGAAGGGCTTTTCCCGGGTTCTCGAGGGTCATCTCGCCGCCATGGGCGCGCCGGAAACGCTGCCCGTCATCATCTGCGGCATGGCAGGCTCGCGCCAGGGCTGGCTCGAAGCGCCCTATGTCACCGTGCCGGCGCCGATCGGCGCCATCCTGGCCGGCGCGGCCCGCATCCCGGGGGAGAGCCGCGACATTCGTATCGTGCCCGGCCTTGCCCAACGCCTGGCCGATGCGCCAGACGTCATGCGCGGCGAGGAGACGCAGCTTGCCGGCGCCGGTTTGCCGGCAAAGGGGCGTGAAATCGTCTGCATGCCGGGCACCCATTCGAAATGGGTTCTGGTCAAGGACGGCGCCGTTGCCGGCTTCGGCACATGGCCGACCGGCGAGCTGTTCTCGGTGCTGGCCGCGCATTCGATCCTGCGCCATTCGCTCGGCGAGCATCCCGAGCCGGTCGATCCGGAGAACCTTTTCTTCCGCCGCTGGTGTGATGCGGCGTTGAACGAAGGTGGCGACGTCACCGCAAAACTCTTCTCGATCCGCGCCGCCGGTCTGCTCCAGGACATGAAGGCCGACGATGCCGCGGCCTGCCTGTCGGGCCTGCTGATCGGCGGCGAGATCGCCTCGGCGAGGCGCCGCCAGGCTGCGGGCGCCATATCGGTGGTGCTGATTGCCTCGGGCGCGCTCGCGGCGCTTTATCGGCAGGCGCTTGGCCTTGCCGGGCTTGGCGTGCGGACCGTCGACGCGGACGAGGCGGTGCGTGTCGGCCTGGTCGAGGCGGCGCGCGAAAACGGCATGATCGCCAGAACCGGAGTTGCCCGATGAGCCAGACCGCAGCCTTCCCGAAGCTCAAGCGCGGGCTCGTCGCCATCCTGCGCGGCCTCAAGCCTGCCGAGGCGGTGGCTATCGGCCAGGCGATCTTCGATGCCGGCATCGAGGCGATCGAGGTGCCGCTCAATTCACCCGATCCGTTCGTGTCCATCGCCGCCATCGTCAAGGCGCTGCCGCCGGCCGCGCTGGTCGGTGCCGGCACGGTGCTGACGCCGGCCGATGTCGATGGCCTGCACGAAGCCGGCGGCCGGCTGCTGGTCAGTCCCAACATCGATGCCGAGGTGATGGAACGCGCCATGCAATACGGCATGGTCACCATGCCCGGCGTGTTCACGCCCACGGAGGCCTTCCTGGCGATCCGGCTCGGCGCCTCGGCGCTGAAATTCTTCCCGGCCAGCGTGCTCGGCGCGTCGGGCATTTCCGCCATCCGCGCGGTGCTGCCGGCTTCGACATTGGTCGGCGCGGTCGGCGGCGTCTCGGAGAAGGACTTTGCCGGCTACAAGGCCGCCGGCGTCACGGTCTTCGGCCTCGGCTCCAGCCTGTTCAAGCCGGGCATGAGCGTCGACGACGTGGCCGCGCGGGCCCAGGCGGCGGTGACGGCCTGGAACGCGGTGTTCGGCGGAGACGCAGGATGAGCGAAGCGATCGTTTCGGTTTTTTCCGACCATGTCTGCCAGCTCGGCGAGGGGCCGAGTTACGACCCCGCCACCGACACGCTCTACTGGTTCGACATCGTCAAGGGCCATCTCCTGGAAAAGCGCCTGTCCGGCGGCGCGACCCAGGTGCACGAGCTTGGCCGGATGGCCAGCGCTATCGCCATCATCGACGACAAGCGCCAGCTGATCGCCACCGAAACCGGGCTTTTTGTCCGCGACGTCGCCACCGGCAGGATGACGCTGCACACACCTGTCGAGGCCGACAATCCGGTCACCCGTTCCAACGATTCCCGCGTTCATCCCTGCGGCGCCCTGTGGACCGGCACGATGGGCAAAAGCGAGGAGAAGCGCGCCGGCGCGATCTACTGGTTCTTCAAGGGCGAATTGCGCAAGCTGTTCTCCGAAATCACCGTGTCGAACTCGATCTGTTTTTCCGCGGACGGGGCGCTCGCTTATTACACCGACACCTCGACCGGCCTGTTGATGCGCGTCGCTTGTGATCCGGCGACCGGCCTGCCGGCGGGCGAGCCGAAAGTGTTCGTTGATCACCGGTCGGCCAAGGGCTTCGTCGACGGCTCCGTGCTCGACCGCGACGGCATCCTGTGGAATGCCGTCTGGGGCGGCAAGGTGGTCAAGGGCTACGCCCCGGACGGCAAGCTGGTGCGCACGATCGCCATGCCGGTGACGCAGCCTTCCTGCCCGGCCTTTGTCGGCAAGAACGCCAGCCGGCTGGCGGTTACATCGGCCTGGCACGGCAAGGACGACAAGCAGCGTCAGCTCGACCCGCAGGCCGGCATGACCTTCCTCCTCGACATCGAGGTCAATGGCCGGTTCGAGCCCCGCGTGCTGATCGCCTAGGGCACCTGATGCCGGCCTTTTCGGCTCGGCCTGACGCGAGTCTCGGTACCCCGATGCACCGGGTCTGACGGGATCATTCGGCCGGCTGTCACGCAGGCGTCCGGCCCGCGTCGGTTTCGCGAAAGCCTGGCGTCTTCGCCATGCGATGGTGTGGAATTGCACCATTGGGAATCATGTCATGTCCAGCCCCAGGCTGATCCTCGTCCACGAGCCGGAAAAGGCCTGCCTCGAGCGGCTCCTCGCCGATGGCCACGCGCCGGAGCGTGCCGCCGAAATCGTTTCTTACCTGGCGCAATCGACCGATCTCGCGCATGAATTCGACGCCCTCGCTTCTGCCTTCAATCGGCGCGATCTCGGCTTCGCGGCGGTGGAGCTGGACGATGCCGCCGATATGCTCGCCAAGGCCGACCCGGCCGCCACGCTGGTCTGGACGCTGACCGACGGCATCGCCTATTTCCGGGGCGGCGCGGCGCCTGCACTTGCCAGGCTGAACGGCCTGAAGGCGATCGGCGCCGAGGATTCGCTGTTCGCGCTCTGCCAGGACAAGTTCCGCTCCGGCGCCGTGCTCGGCGCGCTCGGCTTGCCTGTGCCGCGGGCCGGCCTGGCGCGCAACGGACAATGGCTGGTCGAGCCGCCGGTTTCCGCCGCCGGCTGGTTCGTCAAGCCGAACCGGCTCGGCGCCAAGATCGGCATCTGGCCGGATTCGCGCTGCGGCGATCTCGGCCACGCGCTGGAGCTTAGCCGGCGTGTTTTCACCGCCTATCGCGACGACGTCGTCGTCCAGCCCTATGTCGGCGGCCGCAATGCGCGCGCCAGTTTCCTGGGCCTGAGGCCGGACACCGGCGTCGAAGCGCTCGGCGTCGCTTTCGTCGAGTCCGGCGGCGATTTCCAGACCATGGAAGACAGCCTGGCGCTTTACGGCGAGACCGGCGAGGCGGCGAAGGCGGCGGGCAAATACGCCGAGCCGCTTCTGCTTCCGGTCGCCGAAAGCCAGCCGCTCGCCGATGCAAAAGTCCGCGCCATCGCCGAACGGCTGATGAGCGGGATCGGCCTGCGCGACGTGTTTTCCATCGATTTCAGGATCGAGCCCGACGACACCGTTCACCTCATAGAATTCGAGGTCTGCCCCGGCCTGCCTTGCTTCGATTTCCGCGCCTATTGCCGGTCTCAATGGGGCTTGGAGCTTGCCGACGCCATGGCCGAAACCGCGGCGAACCGAATGACCCGTTAAAGCGCGGCAAGATTGCCTGCCGTACGCTATCCCAAAGGCATTCGCTCGAATGCCTGCAAGGAAGGATCTATCCTGTCCCAGGCATGGCCGCGGATGGCATATGTGACCACCTGCGGATTGAACTGGCCGGGATCGTCAAGGCTGGTCGCGTGAACCGCTATCAGGTCCGGCCTTGCGACCTGCGTCAGGTAGACCGGCGTTCCACAGGTCGGGCAGAAGGCGTGGATCTTTTCGTTGCCGCTGTCGCCCGCCACCCGCCAGGTGCTCGCTTCGCCCGTGATCGTCACATCGGCTCGCCGGGGGAAAGTCAGATAGGAGCTGTGGCCCGTGCCGCTTCGCTTCTGGCACTCGTGGCATTGGCAGTGGTTTTGAAAGATGGGTTCGCTGCTCGTTTCATAGCGGATCGCACCGCATGCGCATCCGCCGCTATAGCGTTTGGTCATTGTCGTTTTCCCGCAGTCGGATTTGCTGGTCAGGCCGATTTCGGCTTGGCGAAAATATCGATGCCGCTGCCGGTTTCCAGGAAGGATTTCATGCTGGACAGCACCGCCGGCCATCCCTGGCTGACGCCCTTCGCCATGCCGCTGCCGGCTTCGAGTTCGTTATGGCTGACGGTCAGCCGCACCATCGTGTCGTATTCCTCGATGGCGAACGTCACCCGGCTGTATTTCGACGGATCGTCGGCCTGCGAAGCGTTTGCCCAGGTCATCACGAGACGGGTCGGCGGCGAGATCTCGACGACCTTGCCGACCAGTTCGACGGTGCGCTCGTCGTTGGCGCGGATATGTTCCCATTTCGATCCCGCCTTCCAGTCCGAGACGTTCTCATGGCCCCAGTAACGCCGTGCGATGTCGGGCCTGGTTATGGCCTCGAACACTTTTTGCGGCGTCGAGCGGATGTAGGTCACGTAGACAAAGCTGGTCGTCTCTGCGGTCATTTGTCTTCTCCTTCGAGTTCCTGTTTCAGGTCGTGCAGCAGGCTGAGCCGCTGGCGTTCGAATTTGCGCACCCAGCGCTCGTAGACCTCGTGCAGCGGCACGGGATTGATAAAATGCAGCTTCTCGCGGCCGCGTTTGACCGTGCTCACCAGATTGGCCGCCTCCAGCAGGTCGATGTGTTGGGTGGCGGATTGCCTGGCCATATCGAGATGTTCGCAAAGCTGGCCCAGCGTCTGCCCGTTCTTCTCGCACAGAAGATCAAGCAGCCTTCTGCGCGTCGGGTCGCCCAGCGCCTTGAAAACCTTGTCCGCGTCCATTGGGTTCACTCTGATGTGAAGCCATAATATGCAGGTAAATACCTGCATGTCAACCTGCGATCGGCCGGCATCAAAATTACCCCGTGTAAGGGCTGTTCGGACGCGATTGCTAAAGGGATTATGCGTCAGCCATGTCGTGGCCGTTGTCGAACGACTGTGCCGGTTGTCACTCAAAGACAACCGGTCGGGGCGCCGCCTGCTGGGCCAGGCTGCGGGATGTGAACCTCAGGACTCGTGCAAAGGCCGCGGCCGGCACTGATGCCGGCCGGGATAGCCTCAGACGCCCTCGACCAGCACGATCTCGCCGTCGGCGACCTTCTGGCGAATGGCGGCGGCGCGCTGGTATTCAGGTGAATGGTAGCAGTCATGCGCGGCGGCAAGCGTCTCGAACTCGATGACGACGTTGCGCGCGCGGCCGGCCCCTTCTGCCTTCTCATGCTCGCCGCCGCGCGCCAGGAATTTCGCGCCGAAGCGCTCGAAGGCCGGCTTGGCGGCGGCGACATAATCCTTGTAGCCTTCCGCGTCGCGCACATCGACGCGGGCGATCCAGTATCCCTTGGGCATCCTTCTTCTCCGAAGCCGTTCGTTGGAAATTATGCCGAGCGCATTTCGTCGAGGATGGCTTCAGCCGCCGCGCGTCTGTCCGCCGCGGCGACGATCGGGCGCCCGACGACCAGATGGCTGGAGCCGCTGCGGATGGCATCCGCCGGCGTCATCACGCGCTTCTGGTCGCCATGGTCGCTGCCGGCGGGGCGTATGCCTGGCGTCACCACCGCCATGTCGGGCCCGACGATGCGGCGCACCGCCTCTGTTTCCGCGGCCGAGCAGACGATGCCGCCCATGCCTGCATGCAGCGCCTGTTCCGCGCGCCGCAGCACCAGCGTGTGCGGGTCGTATTCATAGCCCGCGTCGATCACGTCCTGTTCGTCCATCGAGGTCAGCACGGTGACGGCAAGCAGGCAAAGCTCGCTGCCTCTCGCCGCCTCCACCGCCGCCCGCATCGTCTTTGGATAGGCATGCAGCGTCAGCATGGTCATGCCCATCTTGACGATGTTCTCGACCCCCTTGGCCACCGTGTTGTCGATGTCGAGCAGCTTCATGTCGAGAAAGATCTTCTTGCCCCCGCTGGCGAGCTCCTTTGCGAAATCGAGCCCGCCGGCGAAGGCGAGCTGGTAGCCGATCTTGTAGAAGGAGACGACGCCGTCGAGTTCGCAGACCGCCTTCTCGGCCTCTTTCAAGCTCGGCACGTCGAGGCCGACGATCAGCCTTTCGCGCATTGTGTCGGTCTGCATGGCGTTGGCGATCACGGCTCGACCCGGGTCGACAGCATGCGCGAGGTTTCGATCAGCGTGCGGCATAGGTGCTCCATGGTTCGGTGCAGTCGTTCGTCCTTGAAACGCCCGTCCTCGTCGAAGGCGTTGCCGCCTTCCGGCACCGAGCATTCCGGCGTCACCACCTCCATCTGGCAACGCACCAGCACGGCGCGCAGATGGTTGATGCAGCGTATCCCGGCGAAGTGTCCGCTGGAAGACGAACTGAGGCCGGCGACCTTGCCGGCAAACGGCCTCACCGCACGGCCGCCATCCTTGCGCACCCGGCTCACCCAGTCGATCGTGTTCTTGAGCAGCGGCGGAATGGAGCCGTTATATTCGGGCGTGGCGATCAGCAGCCCGTCATGGGCAATGATCATCCGGGCAAGTTTCAGGGCGTTTTCGGGGACGCCTTTTTCCTTCTCCAGATCCTCATCCATGATCGGCAAGGGATAGTCGCCAAGCGAGATGCGAGTGACCTCGGCGCCTTGCACCGCAAGTTCCTTCTGCGCCACGTCGGCGGTCCTGCCACTGAAGGCCCCGGCCCGGACCGAGCCGGCAAAGACGAGGATTTTTGGGATCACTGCCATTGGCCAACCTTGTTCCCGGACAGGTACAGCCAGAGCCCGCTCAAATCAATGCAGATCAGGCAAAGCGTCATCCCCGGGCTTGCCCCGAGGATCTGCCAACGCATCCAAGTCAGACATTTTCGTCCCAATGCCCACCGCATCTGATACCGCTATGCGGCAGATCCTCGGGACAAGCCGCAGGATGACGACTTTCGAAGACATTCGCGGTCGGCTTCGCAATCCCTAATGCGCCTCGCGCCGGTAGATCCACAGCTGCGTCGGCGGGATGTTGCGAATGATGAAGTCGAAATGCTTGACCGTATAGTCGCCGCGGCCGGGCGGGATCGGCGACATCGGGCCGTAGGTCAGCTGCACGATCGGCCGGCCGGCCGGAATGCGGTCAAGCAGGCTTTCGATATAGGCGATGCGCTGGGCGACCGGGAAGTTGAGCAGCGGCACGCCCGAGACCACCGAATCGAACATCATCCCGCTCTTGTCGCCAAGCGTGGCGTTGAGATCGAAGGCGTCGCCCTCGATGACGTTGACGCCGGGATAGAGCCGGCGCAGATGGCGCACGAAATCGGTGGAATATTCGACCGCGTAGAGGTTTTCAGGCTTCACGCCCTGGGCCAGTATGGCGCGGGTGATGACGCCGGTGCCGGGGCCGACCTCGAGCACGGGCAGGCCGGACTTCGGGTCGACGATCGAAGCCATCTTGCGAGCGGTGATGGAGCTGGTCGGCACGATCGAGCCGACCGTCTTCGGCTTGTCGATCCAGCCCTTGAAGAACTTCAGCTCGTCGTCGAACTTTTCGGCAAGCGCCTTCCGCAGTCCCGGACCACGTGTCATGCAAGCTCTCCTCAGCGCTCCCCTGAGAGCTACTTAACACCTAAGCCGCCCAAGGCAAGGCAGGGTCATGCCTATGTCGTGGATAAGATAGTTTTCGTCGCGTCTAAAAATGCGCGCCTACTGCGGTTTTCACGGCGCGTGTTGGCCGCCCGGCAGGTGAGGCGCAGCGCCGACACCGGCAAGGCAAGCCACACGCGCACAGGCCGTCGATCAACGCTCGCCGAACGACTCGAAAAAGTCCTTCATGCGGGCGAAAAAGCCGCTCGACTGGGGGGAATTGTCCTGTGAGGAGAGCTGTTCGAATTCCTCCAGCAGCTCGCGTTGGCGGCGCGACAGGTTCTGCGGCGTCTCGACCGCCGTCTGGATGTAGAGGTCGCCGACATTGGGCTGGCGCAGCACCGGCATGCCCTTGCCCTTGAGGCGGAACTGGCGGCCGTTCTGGGTGCCCTCCGGCACCTTCACCTTGGTCTGCGTTCCGTCCAGCGTCGTCACCTCGAACGAGCCGCCAAGGGCGGCAGTCGTCATCGAGATCGGCACCTTGCAGTAGAGGTCGGCGCCGTCGCGCTGGAAGAATTCGTGCGGCTTGACCGCGAGGAAGATGTAGAGGTCGCCCGACGGCCCGCCGCGCAAGCCGGCTTCGCCCTCATTGGCAAGCCGGATGCGGGTGCCGTCCTCGATGCCGGCTGGGATGTTGACCGACAGCGACCGCTCCTCGGTGACGCGGCCCTGGCCGGCGCATTTCGGGCACGGATCTTTGATCGTCTGGCCGCGGCCCTGGCATTGCGGGCAGGTGCGCTCGATGGAGAAGAAGCCTTGCGTGGCGCGCACCTTGCCGTGGCCGTTGCACATCGAGCACGTGACCGGCTGGGTTCCGGGCTTGGCGCCGGTTCCCGAGCATTCCGAACAGGAGATCGAGGCCGGCACGCGGATCTGCGCGGTCTTGCCGGCAAACGCCTCTTCCAGTGAGATTTCCATGTTGTAGCGCAGGTCGGCGCCGCGCTCGCGGCCGCCGGAAGAGCGGCGCTGGCGGCCACCCATCATGTCGCCGAAAATGTCCTCGAAAATGTCGGCGAAGCCGCCGGCGCCGAAGCCGTGTGCGCCGCCGTTCATGCCGCCCTGCTCGAAGGCCGCGTGACCGAAACGGTCATAGGCCGCGCGCTTCTGCGGATCCTTCAGCGTCTCGTAGGCTTCGTTGATTTCCTTGAACTTGTGCTCGCAGGCATGGTCGCCCGGATTGCGGTCGGGGTGGAACTGCATGGCGAGCTTGCGGAAAGCGCTCTTCAGTTCCTTGTCGTCGGCACCCTTGTGCACGCCCAGCGTCTCGTAGAAATCAGCTTTCATTTTTTCCCGCTGTCCGGATGCTCAACGTCTTCATGCAGTGTTGCGTCGTTTGCCGGCACGTTGCCACGATTTAGGATCGGCGCAGCCCGGATGCTAGGGCCGGTGCGGAGCTGTTCGTGCTTTTCGACGATTTTTCCGCACTTTTTCTGCCAGGGTTGCAAAAAAGCCCGGCTTTGCGCCGGGCTTTCCGCTTTATCTTGCCGTCAGCCGGTTCAGGCCGACTTCTTCTTGTCGTCGTCCTCGTCGATTTCCTCGAAATCGGCATCGACCACATCCGAGTCCTTGGCGGCGTCCGCCTTGGCATCGGCTTCCGCCGCTTCCTTCTGCGAGGCCTCGTACATGGCCTGGCCGAGCTTCATCGAAGCCTCCGCGAGCGCTTGGCTCTTGGCTTCGATTTCCGCTGCGTCGTCACCCTCGGTAGCGGTCTTCAGCGCCGCGATCGCGTCCGATATCGCCGTGCGGTCGGCTTCCGAGACCTTGTCGCCATATTCCTTCAGCGACTTCTCCGAGGAATGCACCAGCGCCTCGGCCTGGTTGCGGGCCTCGACCAGCGCGCGCCGCTTCTTGTCGGCGTCGGCATTGGCTTCGGCATCCTTCACCATCTTCTCGATGTCGGCGTCCGAAAGGCCACCCGAGGCCTGGATGCGGATTTGGTGCTCCTTGCCGGTGCCCTTGTCCTTGGCCGAAACGTTGACGATGCCGTTGGCGTCGATGTCGAAGGTGACCTCGATCTGCGGCACGCCGCGCGGGGCCGGCGGAATGCCGACCAGGTCGAACTGGCCGAGCGCCTTGTTGTCGGCGGCCATTTCGCGCTCGCCCTGGAAGACCCGGATGGTCACGGCCGACTGCGAATCCTCAGCCGTCGAGAACACCTGGCTCTTCTTCGTCGGGATCGTCGTGTTGCGCTCGATAAGCCGGGTGAACACGCCGCCCAGGGTCTCGATGCCGAGCGACAGCGGGGTCACGTCGAGCAGCAGCACGTCCTTGACATCGCCCTGCAGCACGCCGGCCTGAATGGCGGCGCCGAGTGCGACGACCTCATCGGGGTTGACGCCCTTGTGCGGCTCCTTGCCGAAGAACTGCTTCACGATTTCCTGGATCTTGGGCATGCGGGTCATGCCGCCGACCAGCACCACTTCGTCGATCTCGCCCGCCTTCAGGCCGGCATCCTTGAGCGCCGCCTTGCACGGATCGATGGTGCGCTGGACGAGGTCTTCGACCAGGCTTTCGAACTTGGCGCGCGTCAGCTTCAGCGTCAGGTGCTTGGGCCCGGTGGCGTCGGCGGTGATGAACGGCAGGTTGATCTCGGTCTGCGTCGTCGACGACAGCTCGATCTTGGCCTTCTCGGCAGCCTCCTTGAGGCGCTGCAAGGCAAGCTTGTCGTTCTTCAGGTCGATGCCCTGTTCCTTCTTGAACTCGGCCGCCAGATATTCGACGAGGCGCATGTCGAAATCCTCGCCGCCGAGGAAGGTGTCGCCATTGGTCGACTTCACCTCGAACACGCCGTCACCGATTTCGAGCACCGAAATGTCGAACGTGCCGCCGCCAAGGTCATAGACGGCGATGGTCTTGCCGTCCTTCTTGTCGAGGCCGTAGGCGAGGGCAGCCGCGGTCGGCTCGTTGATGATGCGCAGCACTTCGAGGCCGGCGATCTTGCCGGCGTCCTTGGTCGCCTGGCGCTGGGCGTCATTGAAATAGGCGGGAACGGTGATGACCGCCTTCTCGACCTTCTCGCCGAGATAGGCTTCCGCCGTTTCCTTCATCTTCTGCAGGATCATGGCCGAGATCTGGCTGGGCGACTGCTTCTTGCCGCCGGCCTCGACCCAGGCATCGCCATTGTCGCCCTTGACGATCTTGTAGGGGACAAGCTTCTTGTCCTTTTCCGTCACCGGATCGTCATAGCGGCGGCCGATCAGGCGCTTGACCGCGAAGATGGTGTTTTCAGGATTGGTGACCGCCTGGCGCTTGGCCGGCTGGCCGACGAGACGTTCGCCGTCGCCCGAGATGGCGACGATGGAAGGCGTCGTGCGCGCGCCTTCCGCATTCTCGATCACCTTCGGCTCCTTGCCGTCCATGATGGCGATGCAGGAGTTGGTGGTGCCGAGATCGATACCGATTACTTTTGCCATTTTTCTAGTCTCTCCGCTAAGCAGGCTCTCAGGACCCGTAAGGCGTTCCGACGAAAGCCCCTGTTCACAAGAAATCCCGTTCGGCAACCGCTGTTGCGGCGCCGGACGGCTTGGCGCGTATATAAGAACAGGCGGCATCGGGCGCAAGCATTCTGCGCAAGGCTTCCACCATCCTCGACAGCGGATGGCGAAACGGCCCGATTACGCCTGCGCCCGAGGCATCGCGTCCGCCCGCTTCGCGACGTGTGAAAGAATAGCCGGGCCCCACAGTGAACCTTTCCGCCTCCGCGTGCGACTGACGCTCAGGCGCCGCATGATGCGGCCACGGGAAAGGAGCCACCATGACCAGCACCCCAGGGACGCCATGGCCTCCCCGACCAACAGGAGCTCGGCGCGACCATCGTCTTCGCGACAGGGTCGATGCGCTTGGCTTTCCGCTGGTTCCGTTGACCCTGCACAGGAGCAGGCGTATCGTAATTATGAGGAAAGCAGACAATTCGATCGGGGACGAACGTGCTGGAACGCCGCGCCTTGCGCTGGTTTGCGCGGCAGGATCGGTTGGTTCTCCGTTAGACTTCGGGGGGAGTTCCATGTCTCGCGATCACCGCCGGTTCGCGCCCTCTCGTGCCGGCCGTTTGGGCGGCGTGGCGAAGGCCGCCAGCGCCTTTCTTGTCCTGGCGCTGACCGCCGGCCTATGGCTTGGCGGCCCCGCGCGGGCGCAGGAAACCCGGATCATCTATCCCGGCTCGATGGCGGTCACCGGCTTTTCCGGCACCGTCATTCCCGATTTCGACTCTTCAGATTCCGAAAAGGGGGGCCTGCCGCCCGGCGTCGATCCAGTCGACGAGACCTTCATCGACACGGCGCGAGCCACCTTGCGCGTTTTCGACGTTTCAAGCCTGGGCGGGCCGGCCTCCGGCCAACTCGTCCACACGCCGCCGCCTTTCGAGGTGACATCAGGCCAGATCGGCCAGGTGTTCGGTCTCACTTATGATGACGGCATGCGTGATGGCGTCCCGTCAGGCATTCCCAATCTCTATGCCGGCGCCACCTCGCTGCACGGCATTCGCATCGTCACGCCTGACGCCGACGATGACAGCCGTCCGGAGCGGCAGCGCCGCGGCATGGCAGGCGCTGCCTTCATGGAGGGCCAGTTCGGCACCGAGAACGGCGGCGGGCCGGGCACCATCTGGAAGGTCGACGGCATCACCGGCCAGGTCGCCAAATTCGCCGACATCGACACCAACAGCGGGCCCGGCATCGGCAATCTCACCTTCGACCCCATCCACCACCAGGTCTTCGCCTCCGACCTCGATACCGGTCTGATCCATCGCATCGACGCCAATGGCGCGCTGGTCGACACGTTCGACCATGGCGTCGCCGGGCGCCCGGCGCATGGCCTGGCTCCGGTCACCGACGATGGCGCCGTCATGGACATACAGGGCGCGGCCTTCGACACGGAAGACCCCGAGACCTGGGGCTACACCCAGGACGAGCGCCGTGTCTGGGCCGTCGCCTATCATGGCGGCCGGCTCTATTATTCCGTCGGCGAGAAGGTCGAGATCTGGTCGGTGGGCATTGCCCGCGACGGCCGCTTCGCCGGCGATTCCCGTTGGGAGCTGACGGTCAAGGCCGACAAGGACTATGCCGTCACCGACATCGCCTTCGACGATAGCGGCTTCATGTACCTGGCCCAGCGCGGCCCGGTCGAGAACCGCTACGACTACAGCCAGTTCGCCGATTCCGGCAAGGGCGAGGTCATCCGCTACTTCAGAGAAAACCCGGACGATCCGGCAACGGAATCGGTCTGGGTGGAAGCGCCGCAGGAATATGCCGTCGGCTTCCCGCAAGGTTTCAGGCAGTCGGCCGGCGGGCTGGACCTGCAATATGGCTACGACGCCGAAGGCGATCTCGACACCTCGGCCTGCACCCGGACGCTGGTCAACACTGGCGACAAATTGCGCGACAATCCGGCCCTTGCCGAGCGGCTCGCCGCTGGCGGGCCGCTCGCCGTGCACGGAGTGCAGATCACGCCCAGGGAACTGGTCAAGCCGGCCAATGTGCCGCCTTTCGGCTCCTGGTTCGTCGACTTCGACGGCTATTTCGAGGACCCGGAAGTGGAAGGCCATGTCGGCGACGTCGCCGTCTGGCATCCCTGCGAGGGCCGCGCCGGCTACTATGAGGAAATCCCGGGCGGCTATCTGCCACCGTTCTATCCGCCGGACTTCCCGCCGCCCGGCAACCTGCCCTCCTGTCTCGATGTCGACGATGTCAGGTATTTCTGCACGCCGCACGGGCTCGAGGCGGACCTCTACCTTCATGACCATGCCGGCTTCGGCGGCGATTCGATCAAAGCCCAATCCAGGACGCCAGGCGTCGGGGTGACCTCGCCCATGTCACATGCGCCGGGCAAGCCCTACACGATCGGCATCACCGGCCACCATCCGGGCGACACGGTCGATGTCGGGCTCTGCTTCTACAGGAAGTCCGACAAGGACAAGGGCGGCTACTACCCTTGCTGCAAGATGACCTTGCCGCTCAGAACGCCAGCCGTCAGCTGCGAACGCTGAGGAGGGGACGATGAACAATCTCGCACTCTCCCCGCTGGGCGTCGCCGACAAATCAACCGTCATGAACACGAGGCGCCTGTCTTTTGCCAGGCGCGCTGCGCGCTGGCTGGTGGCGGCCGGTATCGCGGTCGCCATGCTGCCGGCGCTGCCGGCACTTGCCGAAGACACGGCTCCGGCCAAGACCGTCCAGGCCGCCAGCCCGGATAAGGAATTCAAGCTCGACAATCCGCGCATCATCAATCCGGAGCCCGGACGAGCCGTGCCGTTCTTCACCAAGACCGGCGGCCAGCGAAGCTGCGACTATGTCTTCTACACTTTGAGCTTCGGCCTGCGCGGCGCACCGCAAGGCTTCGCCAGCCCGGGGTTTGCGGCTTCGCTGCAGACGGTCCGGCTCGACTTCAAGGACCAGCTCCCGCATGGCTTGCAGATCGTCAACATGCAGGTCTCCGGTGACGGCACCGATGCGTCGGGCGGACCTCTGCCTGGCGCCGTCATCAGCAATTCGGCCGGCCCCAACGACACGGCAACGGTTTCGGATTTCCGGATTTCCGCTTCCGACCTCGACGGCTTGGGCGCACTGGGCGAACGCGTCATCACGTTCCGCATCACCGCCAGGATCGACCACGCGGCGTTCCCCGCGCCGGCGACGGTCGACAATCAGGGCCTGATCAAAGTCACCGTCGGCACCGGCACGGGAACCATTATTCCCTCACAGGATCCGGGCAAGCCGGACGACGGCAATTTTCTCACCGGCGAAAAAACCTCGATCCGGGTCGACCTGACCAAGTGCAATCCGCCACCGCCACCTCCCGGCAAGGAATGCTTCAAGGTGGAGCGCGGCACGGTCGACTGCGTGCCCGGCGGCGGCGCGTTCATCTACCATATGCCTGTCGGTCCCGAGATGGGCGGCAGGTGGGTGCAGCTTTCGACCGCCACGCCAGGCATCACCATCGTCCCCGACACACAGAAGGTGCCGGCCGGCGGCGGTGTGCTGAACTGGAAGATCGTCGGCGCCTCGCCCGGCGACGTCATCCACCTCGTCGTCACCGGCATCGAGACCTATGCCGGGCCGAAAGAGGGTTGGGGGCTCTGCTGCACGCAGACCATCGACATCGTCATCCCGCGCGACCAGAGATGTCCGCCCAAGGACAGGGAACCGGACCTGAAGGTCGAGAAACGCGCCGATGTCACGCGCTGCACGATGGGCGGCGGCTGCGACTTCAGCATCCGGGTCACCAATGTCGGCGACGCGCCCTACAACGGCAAGATCGTGCTCGACGAGGTGACGCTGCCGGCGGGCTCGACGCTCGATTCGGGACCCAATCCGCCCTGGACCTGTGTGCCCGGCGCCACCCCGATGATGTGCACCCATCCGGTGACCACGCTCAATCCGGGGGCTTTCATCGACCTGGAGTTCGGCTTCAAGCCGGCTGGCGGCTGGCAAGGCAGCAGCTTGCGCAACTGTGCCACCTATAACTATGCCGCCAGCGGCAAGCCGCTGTTCGGCAGCCAGGCCAACGACCGTGGCTGCGCCTCGATCCCGATCTGCCGGCGTGGCGATCGCGATCGCGACTGCCGGCCGCCGGTCGAGAAGAAGGCCGACCTGATCCTGAAAAAGCGTGCCCGCGCGGAAGCCTGCACCGCCGATGGCGTGTGCAGCTTCGTCATCGACATCATCAACAACGGCACCTCGACCTATAACGGGCCGCTGACCGTGGTCGACACCTATCCCGGGGGCGCGCCGGCCTCCTCGACCTTTGGCCCGAGCCCACCCTGGACATGCGGTCCGAACGGCCCCGGCCAGTTCCGTTGCGACAATGCCGGCATCTCGCTGCCGCCGGGAGCTTTGACGGCGATCGTCGTCAAGGCGGTGGTGCCGGCCGGCTACCGGTCGGACACGGTCGAGAATTGCGCCGAGGTGAAACCGATCCCCGGCGAAACCGACCTCACCAACAACCGGGCCTGCGCCAAGCAACGCATCCCTCGTCCCAATGGCGGCCAGCCTGTCCTGCGTATCACCAAGACATGCGGCGGTTCGCTGGCGGGTGCCGCTTTCGTCTCCTGCCGCATCACCGTCAGCAATGCCGGCACGGCTGCCCCCACCGGTCCGGTGCGGGTCAACGATGCCGCCACTTTGGTGTCGGGCGGCGCGCCCGTCCAGATCCAGACCGTCACATCAGACGGCGCGGAATGGGCATGCGGGCCGGTTCCGGCCGACACGCTGGCGTGCCAGATTCCAGGCGCCGTCATGACACCCGGAACCAGCAGGCACTTCGACGTGACGGTTTCGGCCAACGGCGAGTTCGAGAATTGCGCGCGAGGCTCCTACGGCCCGGCGCAGGGCGAGGACGTCGTCCATCCGGTCGGCCGGGCCTGCGCCAAGGGCGGCGGGGTCTCGTCCATCCGCGTCGAGAAGACCGGCGACCGCGAGTGCCGGCCCGGAGAACCCTGCTCGTTCGAGATCACCATCACCAACGACGGCCCGGCGGAATTTTCCGGCCCGGTCCGCATCGGCGATGCGATCGGCGTCGAAGGCCTCGGCCGGCTGGAAGGCGTCGCGATCACCTCGATCGAGCCGCCCTTCGGCTGCTCGCCGGAACCGGCGGCCTTGCCTGCATCCTGCATCGCCGACCTGACGCTTGGCGCCGGCGAAAGCCGTGTCCACAAGGTTACCGTGGTCATCCCCGACGACAGCCGCCTGGCCAATCTGCAAGGCAGCGTCAACGGCCAGAACTGCGTCGGCGTGCTTTCTCCCCATACGCGGGTGCAGGGCGGGGGCGATGTGCTTTCCCGCGACCAGGCCAACACCCAAGCCGATCGCGGCAAGGCCTATGCCTGCCATCCCTTCGCCATCAGCCATGAGACGAAGAAGGAATGCTCGGCAGGCTTCGTCATGAACGACGCCGGCCGGTGCGTCTGCCCGCAAGGCACCACCTATCGCAACGGCCAGTGCTCGTCCGGCGGCGTCATCATCCCGCCGAAGGAGCCAAAGCGTTGCGTGCTGCTCGAGGGCCAGGTCCGCACAGAGGATGGACGCTGCGTCTGTCCGCGCGGGACCGAGCTGGAGAATGGCGCCTGCGTCAAGACATCCAGGCCGGGCTGCGCGATACCGGGATCGGTGCCGACATCGGACGGCGATGGCTGCACCTGTCCCAAGGGCACGCATCTCGATCGGGATGCCAACGCCTGCGTACGCGACAGGCCGAAGCCCGAGCAGTGCACCATCCGTGGCCAGGTCCACGGCGCGGACGGCGACTGCGTCTGCCCGAGGGGGACCGAGCTGCGCAATGGAGTGTGCCGGCGCAAGCAGCCCGATGTGGAGCAGTGCGACATTCGCGGCCAGATCCACAACAAGCGCGGCGAGTGTGTCTGTCCGCGTGGAACCCGGGTGATCGACGGCGCATGCCGCCGGTCCAGGCAAGAGAGCGAATGCGCGCCGGGCTCGCAAATGGTCAACGGCCAGTGCCAGCCGATCTTCAGGCGGCGTTGCCCGGAAGGCATGATCGGCCGTTATCCAAACTGCAGGCCGGTGCGCGGGCAGCCCTCGCTGGAACTCAACCCGGGCATGCTGCTGCAGCAGGTTCTGCCACGGCGCAGGCCGCAGTCCGAACAGCAGCAGGATACGGCTCCAAACAGAATCCTGAATCTCCAGCAGCAGTAACCATCGCCTGAAGGCACATCGGAAGCCCCGCCGGAGCAATCCGGCGGGGTTCTTCGTGGCCGGGCAGGCTGAAGCTGCAACACGAAGAGGACGCCGCACTACCCCAGCTGTGGAACCGCCAAGCTCGCACCCTCGACAAGTCAGCGGCTGCGCTTTAGGCAGTGATCAGATGAAAAAGGCGCTCGGAAAGGCCCCGTCATCATGACGAAAAAAACCTTGATCGCACCTTCGGTGCTGGCTTCGGACTTTTCGAAGCTGGGCGACGAGGTCGAAGCCGTTACGGCAGCCGGCGCCGACTGGATCCATCTCGATGTGATGGACGGCCATTTCGTCCCCAACATCACCTTCGGCCCGCCGGTGATCAAGGCGATCCGCGATCGCACCAAGGCTTTCTTCGACTGCCATTTGATGATTGCGCCGGCCGATCCCTATCTGGCCGCCTTCGCCGAGGCCGGTTGCGACGGCATGACGGTGCATGCCGAGGCCGGGCCGCATCTCGACCGCTCGTTGCAGACGATCAGGAATCTCGGCAAGAAGGCCGGCGTTTCGCTCAATCCGGCAACGCCGGAAAGTGCGATCGAATACGTGCTCGACAGGCTCGACCTGATCCTGATCATGACCGTCAACCCGGGTTTCGGGGGCCAGGCCTTCATTCCGGCAATCGTCGACAAGGTGAGGCGGGTCAAGGCGCTGATCGGCGGCCGGCCGATCCGCATCGAGATCGACGGCGGCGTCTCGCCCGAAACCGCGCCGCTGGTGACCGCCGCCGGCGCCGATGTGCTGGTGGCCGGCGCCGCCATCTTCAAGGGCGGCAGCGTGGAAGCGTACCGGGCAAATATAGAGGCGATCAGGACGGCGGCCGACAAGGCAGCCGGCTAAAAGCACCGCACAAGAACCGATGGAGGCCAGGATCTCCCCACGTGGTCAATCCTGGGGACCTGCACTGCGCGCTTCGCTGCGGCTGGCCCCGCGACAAAAGCGATGGGCAGGATAAAAGGCCTGATTCGGTCCCACTGTTCGGTGTCTTTTGCGCGCGACGGAAAAGAGGTTCGCGCGGAGGCACGGAAGAACAGGTGATCCTGCATATAAACACGTTAAATTTCCGCCGGTTGTAGCCGAACACGATTTCGTTCGACCAGATATAGGATCGTGCATATTTCTTTGTTCTAAAGTACAATGACGCGATCTCCCGCTTGAGCGCGTCGAGGCGCGCGCGGTAGGGTACGTGTACGGAAAGGGAACTGTTTCTCGGACTCGAATTGCCCAGGACCAGATTTGGGGACAAGGAGCCGATTTTGACATACGCAGCTGCCAATCTGAATGACGACGGCACAGGCTCGAAGAGTACGCTCGCCAGCACTGTCTATCATCAACTCCGTGCCGATCTTCTGCGGGGCGCCTTTGAAACCGAGAGCAAGCTGCGGGTTGAGTGGGTTGTTTCCAAATATGGCGCCGGCGCTTCCCCGGTTCGTGAGGCTCTCAATCGCCTGGCCTCGGAAGGGCTTCTCGGTCGGCATGACCAGCGAGGCTTCTTCATCATGCCGGTCAGCGCGGCAGAGCTTGAGGAATTGACGCGTACCCGTTGCTGGCTCGAGGAACGGGCGCTTCGCGAATCCATCGCCCACCGCACCGCCGAATGGGAAGAACAGCTGGTTCTGGCGTTGCATCGGTTGGGGCGCACCTCACGTCTCATGCCAACGGATCTGTCCTCGCTCAATCCGGACTGGGAGAGACTGCACCGCACTTTCCACCGTGCGCTGATCTCGGCCTGCCGGTCGCGATGGCTGGTGGGGTTTTGCGACCAGCTTTCCGATCACGCCTACCGCTACCGCCGAATGGCCAGTAACGGCGAAGGCATCCAGCGCGACGATTTTGCAGAGCACCGCCTGATCGCGGAAAATGCGCTGGACGGTAATGCCGACGCCGCGGTCGAAGCCCTGCTCAATCACTATCGCCTGACGGCAGCGATGTGCATGGAGCGCTTCAAGCAGGTCGAAGCATCAGAGCCGGCCAGCGCCAGGGCCGAGCGCACGCCACGTTAGCGCCGCATCGCGCCCCAAGCCTTTGCCGCCCCAGCCTTTTACCGCCAAAGCCTTCCGCTTTCGCCCGGCGACATGATCATGGCCGCCGCGTGGAGCCGCCCTTGCGGGCTTGACGGGTCGGCAAGAACCACCAACAGTCTGGCGCCGTGCAAAGCGGCCGAACCGGAAGACAGGCCCGGCTCCGTCCGATGCATGCCTTTCGCCGCCAGACGCAGGAAGACCTCATGAGCAATCATCTGTTCGACATTTTCCGGTCCCGGATGCCGAAGCCCGGACGCCTGTTGATGCGAACGGATGACGGCCGCGTGCTGACCTATGGCGACATGCTGGCGCGCTCGGCGCAACTGGCGCACGCGCTTTTGCAACTTGGCGTCGAGCCCGGCGACCGGGTCGCGGTGCAGGTCGAGAAGAGCCCGGAAGCTATGCTGCTGTACCTCGCCTGCCTGCGTGCCGGCGCCGTCTTCCTGCCGCTCAACACCGCCTATACGCTGGCCGAACTCGCCTATTTCTTCGGCGACGCCGAGCCCCGGCTGGTCGTCTGCGATCCGGCACGGGCAGCCGACATCGAAGCCCTGGCGCAAAAATGCGGAGCCCTTGCCATCACCCTCGACGGCAAGGGGCAAGGATCGCTGGCGGACCAGGCGTCGCGGCAATCGCCCGACTTTCACGACGTCGCGCGCGGTCCCCACGATCTTGCGGCGATCCTCTACACGTCGGGAACGACCGGCCGCTCGAAAGGGGCCATGCTCAGCCACGAGAACCTCGCCTCGAATGCGCGCGTGCTGGTCGACTATTGGCGCTTCACATCGGACGATGTGCTGATCCACGCACTGCCCATCTTCCACACCCATGGGCTGTTCGTCGCCACCAACGTCATCCTGATGGCCGGCGCCTCGATGCTGTTCGAGCAGAAATTCGACGCAGGGCGCATCGTCTCGCTCTTGCCGGACGCCACGGCGCTGATGGGCGTGCCGACCTTCTATGTCCGGCTCTTGCAGCAGGACGGGTTGACCCGCGAGGCGGCAAGAAACATCCGCCTGTTCGTTTCCGGCTCCGCGCCGCTGCTGGCCGAGACGCACAGGGCCTGGCGCGAGCGCACAGGCCACGCCATTCTCGAGCGCTACGGCATGACCGAGACCAATATGAACACCTCGAACCCCTATGATGGCGAGCGCCGCGCCGGCACCGTCGGCTTTCCCTTGCCCGGCGTGTCGTTGCGCATCGCCGACCCCGACACTGGCAGGCCGCTTGCCCAAAGCGAGGTCGGCATGATCGAGGTCAAGGGGCCGAATGTCTTCTCCGGCTACTGGCGCATGCCGGAAAAGACCAAAGCGGAATTCCGCGACGACGGCTTCTTCATCACAGGCGATCTCGGCATGATCGACCCCGACGGTTATGTCCACATCGTCGGCCGCGGCAAGGACCTGATCATCTCGGGCGGCTACAACATCTATCCCAAGGAGCTCGAGAGCGAGATCGACGCGCTTGACGGCGTCCTGGAAAGTGCCGTCATCGGCGTTGCCCATCCCGATTTCGGCGAAGGCGTGACGGCCGTCGTGGTTCGCTTGCCGGCTTCGACCGTCACCGCTGCCGAGATACTCAATGCCATTGCCGCGCGCGTGGCGAAATACAAGCATCCCAAGCGCGTGGTCTTCGTCGACGAATTGCCGCGCAATACCATGGGCAAGGTGCAGAAGAATCTGCTGCGCGATACCTACAAGGACCTTTTTTCCATAAGCAGTCCCGCCAGCTAAGTCGATCCAGGCAAGGATACCTCATCCCGCTTGTTTGGACGGGGAGCATCGCGACAGTTTCGTGCGGTCGCCTGGGCACTATCGGGGGAACAAGAGACCGACGACATGCTCGGCCAGCGCCAGGCTTGCCGTCAGGCCCGGGCTCTCTATGCCGAACAGGTTGACGATCCGGCCCGCGCCGTGGTCGGCCGGCCCCTGCACCATGAGGTCGGCCGCCGGCTGGTTCGGGCCCGACAGTTTCGGCCTGATCCCGGCATAGGCCGGCAGCAGGGCGCCGTCCCTCAGATCCGGCCAATAGCGCCGGATCTCGTCATAGAAGACCGCGCCGCGGCCGGGATCGACCGCATAGGCCGCCTGGTCGATCCATTCGACGTCGGGGCCGAAGCGGGCGCTGCCGCCGAGGTCGAGTGTCAGGTGCACGCCCAGGCCGCCATTGACCGGCACTGGATAGATCAGCCGCGAGAATGGCGAGCGGCCCGAAAGCGAAAAGTAGTTGCCGCGCGCCAGCCAGAGCGGCGGCACGAGCTCTGGCGGGAACCCTTCGATGCTACCGGCCAGCGCCTGCGCGTCGAGCCCTGCGGCATTTACGAAAGCGCCGGCTTTCAACGCGAACGTCTCGCCGTCGCCATCGCGCGTGGTGATACGAATCCCGTCGGCCTCGACCGTCGCCGCTGCGACGGCGGTCAGGAAGGCGAACGACGCACCGGCCGCCTCCGCGTCGCCGCGCAGCGACAGCATCAGCCCCTGGCTGTCGACGATGCCCGTCGACGGCGACAGCAGCGCCCCGGCGCAGCTCAGCGCCGGTTCGAGGCTTTCTGCTTGCGCGGCGGTCAGCAAATCGAGGTCGTCGACGCCGCATTGTTCCGCATTGGCCCGGATTGCATTGAGCCGAGGCAGCTGGCCCGGTTCGACGGCGACGATCAGCTTGCCGGTGCGTCGATGGCCGATGCCGCGCTCGCGGCAATAGGCATAGAGCCGTTCGCGTCCTTCGACGCAGAAACGCGCCTTCAGGCTTCCGGGCGCGTAATAGAGCCCGGCATGAACGACTTCCGAATTGCGCGAACTGGTGACGGTGCCGATCGAAGCGGCCTTTTCGACCACCAGCACTTCGCGGCCCGACAGGGCGAACGCCCTGGCGATGGCGAGCCCGACGACGCCGGCTCCGGCGACGACGCAATCGACGTCAGGCATTGCCGGCTTTCACCGTTGCCCGCCGGCGCTGGTCGAAAAAACCTTGTCGCCGCCGATCCAGACCCTTTTGATGTCGAGATCGTCCGAAAGCGCAACGATGTCGGCGGCGGTGCCCTTGGCGAAGCGGCCGAGCCGGTGCGACTGGCCGATCGCCTGCGCCGGATAGAGAGAGGCCATGCGCAAGGCCTCGGAAAGCTCCACGCCCACGCTGCGATGGGTGAAACGCACAGCCGAGATCATGTCGAGATCCGCGCCGGCCAGCGTTCCATCGGCAAGCCGCAGGCTGCCGTCCTTGCGGTAGATGGTGCGGCCGTTGAGCGTGAAGGAGGTCATGTCGGTGCCGATCGTCGCCATGGCGTCGGTGACCAGCACGATCCTGCCCGGCCCCTCTTTGGCCCGCAGCGCTATTGCGATGGTGGCGGGATCGACATGGATGCCGTCGGCGATCAGTCCCGCGGACAGGCCGCCGATGTCGATGGCGGCGCCGGCCAGTCCCGGCTCCCGGTTGCCGATCTGGCTCATGGCGTTGAACAGATGCGTGACCACGCTGGCGCCGGCCTCGCTGAATGCTTTGGCCGTGGCGTAGCCGCTGTCGGAATGGCCGAGGCTGACGATGATGCCGGCCTTGGCCAAGGCCGTCACGCGGGTCGCCTCGACGGATTCGGGCGCGATCGTGGTGAGCAGCACCGGGAGCTTGGCTCTCGCCGCGATCAGCATCGCCTCGTCCTTGTCCGTCATCGGCCGGATCAGCGCCGGGTCATGCGCGCCCTTGCGGGCGATCGACAGATGCGGACCTTCCAGATGCAGCCCGAGGAACCCCGGCACTTTCCGCAGTGCCGACGCCTCGCCAGCGGCAATCGCCGCGGCGGTGATATCAGCCGTATCGGTGATCAGCGTCGGCAGCAGCGCCGTGGTGCCGAACGGCGCATGCGCCCGGCAGATGGTCTCGATCGAGGCGACATCGGGGTGATCGTTGAGCATGACGCCGCCGCCGCCATTGACCTGGATGTCGACGAAGCCCGGCGTCAGCATGCCGCCGCCGGTGTCGACGCGGCGCATATCCGCGGCAAGCGCGCCGGTGGGCAGGATGGCCTCGACCAGACCGTCGCGTACGACGAGGGCATGACCGTCATGCCAGTCGTCGCCGTCGAAGATACGGGCGCCAGTCAGGGCGAAACGGTCGCTCATACGGTCTCCGTCACCTTGCGAAGGTTGCGCGGCGTATCCGGGTCGAGGCCGCGGTGGCGCGCAAGGGCCTCGACGAACACGTAGAAGGACACGATCAGCGTCAGCGGATCGGTCAGTGGATGGCCGGTGGCGACATGCGGCAGGCGTGTGGCCTTGTTCGCCAGCATCGAGGTGACGAAGACCGGCGCCCCCTTGGCCGCCAGGCTGTCGGCGGCTTCGGCCACGGACGGTTCGGATGCGTCGCGCGCGGCCAGGGCCAGCACCGGAAAATCGGGGCCGATCAGCGCCAGCGGGCCATGCATGACTTCGGCAGCACTGTAGGCCTCGGCATGCATGCCGCAGGTTTCCTTGAATTTCAGCGCCGCTTCGTTAGCCATCGCCGCGGATGGGCCGCGGCCGAGGATGAACAGCGACTTCTGCTTTTCGATCGTTTCGACGAGCACGCTCATCCAGTCGCAAGCGATCGCCTTGCCGAAATGCTCGGGCAAGCGGGCAAGCGCCTTGAGAAGCGCTTCGTCGCCGGTGGAATGCGCCATCAGAGCAAGGCCGGCGACGGCGGAATTGACGAAGGTCTTGGTCGCCGCGACGCTGCGCTCGGGCCCGGCCAGGATGTCGATCGCATGGTCCGAGGCGCGCGCCAGCGGTGAATCGGCGGTGTTGGTGACGGCGATGGTCAGCGCGCCACCTGCCCGTGCGGTTTCGGCCATGGCGACGATGTCGGGGCTCTTGCCCGACTGCGAGATGGCCAGGCACGCGGAGCCGCCGAGCCTGAGCTTGCGGCCATAGATCGAAGCGATGGAAGGGCCGACCGAAGCCACCGCAAGACCGGCGGTGAGTTCGACCGCGTATTTCATGAAAGTAGCGGCATGGTCGGACGAGCCGCGCGCCACGGTGACGACGAAATGCGGGTCGCGCTCGCGAATGCCGCGGCCGGCTTCGGAAAGTACGGCACCGGAACCGTCGAGCAGGCGGGCGACGGCTTGCGGGATCTCCTCGATCTCGCGCCGCATATGGGTCGGCTCCGTCGATTTGTTCGGCTCGGTCGTCATGGTCGGCCCTCTTCGCTCGGCCCTGTCAGCCGCAGTTCGGCGACGAAATCATAAGCGTCGCCCCTGTAGATGGAGCGGGTGAACTCGATCACCTTGCCGCTCGCCAGATAGGAAATACGCTCGATGTGCAGGCCGGCAATGCCCGGCGGCACTTCGAGCAGGCGCGCGTCGCCGTCGCCGAGATTGGCGGCCGAGATGCGCTGCACCGCGCGCACCGGCCTGTTGCCGGTCAATTCCAGGGCTGCGTAGAGCGAGGAGCCAATTCCAGCGGGGTCCGGCAGCACGCTGGCCGACAGCGAGGCGCGCTCGATCGCCAGCGGCGTGTCGTTGGCTATGCGCAGGCGCGCCACGCGCGCCACCAATTCGTTCGACGACAGGCCAAGCACCATCATCTCGTCGGGCGAGGGCGCGTAAAGGCCGCGGTCGAGCCAGGCCGAGCGCACAACCATGCCGCGCCGCGCCATGTCCTCGGTGAAGGAGGTCAGCCGCGACAGCGACTGCTCGACCCGCTCCATGCGCGGCGCCACGAAGGTGCCGGAGCCGTGGCGCTGGACCAGGATGCCGCCCTTGACGAGGTCCTGCACCGCCTTACGCACGGTGACACGCGAAATATCGGCCTTGATGGCGATGTCGCGCTCGGAAGGAAGCGCGTCGCCGGGCCCGATCAGACCGCGATTGACGGCATCCTCAATGCTTTTGCGCAGTTGCAGGTAGAGCGGCGCACCGCTTTGCGAGGACTGTTTCAGCGCGGCGAAGATCTGGTCGGCGGCGTCGCTCATCGAGCCGCTCCCCTCGGCGCGAACAGGCGGACCGCCATCTGCACGGCGCCGCCGAGCGCATCGTCGAGCGGCTCCCGAAGCAGCGCCCGGTAGCGTGCCGACAGGCGCGGCGCGTAGAGCGGCGCCAGCCCGCCGAGCAGGCAGAGCGGCGCGTCATCCGCCAACTCCAGCGCGCCAAGCGAGGCCTCGACATCGGCGACGGCCTTGTCGAGGATCCAGTTGGCGACCGCGTCGCCTTTTTCGGCATGTTCGAACACTTTGGGGGCGAAGCCGCCGAAATCGCCGGGCTTGGCATTGGTGGTGAATTCGACCACATCCTCCGGATTGTCGCGGAACACGGCCATCATGCTATCGGTCAGCGCCGAACGCGCGCGCACGCCATCATGGGCAAGCAGGGTCTGTTCGAGCAGGTCGCGGCCGATGCGGGCGCCGCTGCCCTGGTCGCCGACCTGGAAGCCCCAGCCGCCGATGGCACGCGACTTGCCGTTCTTGCGCGCCATGTAGGCGGTGCCGGTGCCGAGGATCGCCATGGCGCCGTCGCCGGAACCGACCGCGCCCTCCAGCGCGATTTCGGCATCGGTTTCGACGCGGCTGGTGCTGAACGGCAGGATCGCCTCGAGCTGCTGCCGGTAGGTGCCGACATTGGCGCCGGCGAGGCCGAGAATGGCCGGTGTTTGCGGGATCAGGTCCGGATCCTGGCCAGCCGCGACAAAGGCTTGCCGCGCCGCCTCGACGATGTTCGACCGGGCGCCGGTCAGGTCGGTGCGGATGTTGGCGGCGCCGCTTTTGGCGCGGCCGAGCACCGTGCCGTCCGCCATTGCCAGGGCCGCCCTGCAACTGGTGCCGCCGCCATCGATGCCAAGCACGAATTTCACGTGATTTCTCCTCCAGGCCGATAATACCAATAAAATACCAATAGCCAAGGGTTAATTTCCGCTGCAAAAAAGATTAGAGCGTATTTCACTGAAAAACTTGGCCATTTACCTGCGCCAGCGATTTCAATGCGGCGAATTCGTTAATGCGTGTGGACAAGTGGTATTTTTTTGGTATTGTTTTCCGAATTGGAGGAATTGGGATGGCCGAAACGCGCACCGAAGCGCTGCACAGGAATGCTGAGGGGCTGGATATCCAGGCTCCCGAAGCGATCCTTGCTTCGCTGGCCGATGCGCAGGTCGAGGCGGCGAAGATTGTGCGCAACGCCATTCCCTCCATCGCCGAAGCGGCCGAGATCATCACCGGTAGCCTGAAGGGCGGCGGCAAGCTCGCCTATGCCGCGGCCGGCAGCTCCGGCCTGATGGCGCTTGCCGATGCGCTGGAACTGCCTGGCACCTTCGGCATCCGTCGCGACCGCATCGCCATCCTGATCGCCGGCGGCGATGAGGCCTTCAGAACGCTGGCCGGCGGCCCCGAAGACGATAAAGAGGAGGCCGCGACAGCGGTCGCCAACGCCGGCATTGGCAAGGGCGACTGCCTGATCGCAATCTCGGCCAGTGGTACGACGCCCTATGCACTGCGGGCGATCGAGGAAGCCGCCCGTCGCGGTGCGGCCACCATCGGCATCGCCAACAACCGGGACTCGGCTCTGCTGCGTCTGTCTGGAACCGCCATCCTGCTCGAAACGCCGCCGGAAGTGATCGCCGGCTCGACGCGCATGGGCGCCGGCACGGCCCAGAAGATCGCCCTCAATATGCTGTCGACGCTCGCCGCCATCCATCTCGGCCATGTCCATGACGGCTACATGGTCAATCTCATGGCCGACAACAGCAAGCTGCGCGACCGCGCGGCGCGGATCGTCGCGGCCATCAGCGGCGGCAGCCGCGACGACGCGGCCCGCCTGCTCGAAAAGAGCGGCGGTGCGGTCAAGACCGCCATTCTGCTTGCCGCCGGCGCCGACAGCGCCGACACGGCGCAGAAGATACTGGAAGAGGCCGGCCAGAAGCTGCGGCCGGCCCTTTCCGCGCTGGGGCATGATCCCGAAAAGTGGAGACCGCTTTTCGGAAAAGATCGTGCTCGAACAAAGAAATAGAGCCTGTTTCATCCCGGTGTCCATCGGGGTGAAACAGGCTTGCGAGGGGAGCAAGGGGCGCAACGCCTCTGTTCTCATCAAAACCGAACCTGAAAAAGGTCAACAGGGAGACTGAGCATGACAACGAAACTACTGACGGCACTGCTTCTGGGCACCAGCATTCTCGGCTCCGCCGGGGTGGCTTACGCCGAGGACGTAACGCTCAACATCGAAAGCTGGCGCGGCGACGACCTTGCCATCTGGAAGGACAAGCTGATCCCGGCTTTCGAAGCCAAGAACCCCGGCATCAAGGTGGTGTTCGCGCCCTCGGCGCCGACCGAATATGACGCGGCTCTCGGCGCCAAGCTCGCCGCCGGTTCGGCGGGCGACCTGATCACCTGCCGCCCGTTCGACAAGTCGCTCGAGCTGTTCAAGAAGGGCAATCTCGCGGACCTCTCCTCGCTGCCGGGCATGGACAACTTCTCGCCGGTGGCCAAGTCCGCCTGGCAGACCGACGACGGCAAGGCGACCTTCTGCGTGCCGATGGCGTCGGTCATCCATGGCTTCATCTACAACAAGGACGCCTTCGACAAGCTCGGCATCAAGGTGCCGGAGACCCGTGACGAGTTCTTCGCCGCGCTCGACAAGATCAAGGCCGACGGCACTTACATCCCGATGGCGATGGGCACCAAGGATCTCTGGGAAGCCGCGACCATGGGCTACCAGAACATCGGCCCCAACTACTGGAAGGGCGAGGAAGGCCGCGCGGCCCTCATCAAGGGCGAGCAGAAGCTGACCGACAAGGACTGGGTCGCGCCCTATGAGGAACTGGCCAAGTGGAAGCCCTATCTCGGCGACGGCTTCGAGGCGCAGACCTATCCGGACAGCCAGAACCTGTTCACGCTCGGCCGCGCCGCCATCTACCCGGCCGGCTCGTGGGAAATCGGCCTGTTCAACACCCAGGCCCAGTTCAAGATGGGCGCCTTCCCGCCGCCGGTCGAGAAGGCCGGCGATACCTGCTACATCTCCGACCATACCGACATCGGCATGGGCCTGAACGCGGGCTCAAAGCATGCGGACGCCGCCAAGACCTTCTTGTCCTGGGTAGCCTCGCCGGATTTCGCCACCATCTACGCCAACGCGCTGCCGGGCTTCTTCAGCCTGAACTCCTCGCCGGTGAAGATGGAAGACCCGCTGGCGCAGGAATTCGTCTCCTGGCGCGGCAAGTGCAAGTCGACGATCCGCTCGACCTACCAGATCCTGTCGCGCGGCACGCCGAACCTCGAGAACGAGACCTGGGTCGAATCGGCCAATGTCATCAACGGCACCGATACGCCGGAAGCTGCTGCCAAGAAGCTGCAGGACGGCCTCGACAGCTGGTACAAGCCCGCCAAGTAAGGCTCTGGCAATGAGCTGGGCCTTCCAAGTGGACGGCCCAGCGTTTTTCGATAGCATCGACTGCGAAGGACGGCGCCGCCCCTTATCCGCCTGCCGGCACCTTCTCCCCGTACAGTCACGGTGAGAAAGGGAGTTGCCGCAACGCTGGCGACCTCCTCTCTCCGTTCTTCACCGGGAGAGGGTAAGGATGAGGGGCACCGCTGTTGTCGAAAGCATTTTCCCAGACCTGATCGGTGGGGACCGAACTCATGGCCGCAGATATCAGACCGAAAAGACCGTTCCGCTGGCATATCGCCGTCTTCCTGGCGCCGGCGGTGCTCGTCTACACGGCGATCATGATTCTGCCGCTCGCCGGCACTTTGCAGCTGTCGCTGTTCCGCAACATCGAGCAATCCCAGGTCTTCGTCGGGCTGGCAAACTTCCGCACCCTGTTCGGCGATCCCAACTGGTCGGTGAATTTCTGGAATGCGCTGCGCAACAATGTCTGGTTCTTCATCATCCACATGCTGGTGCAGAACCCGATCGGCGTACTGTTGGCCGCACTTCTGTCCAGCCCCAGGCTGCGCTTTTCGGCTTTCTACCGCACGGCGATCTTCGTGCCGACCATCCTGTCCTTCGTCATCGTCGGCTTCGCCTGGAAGCTGATCCTGTCGCCGCTATGGGGCGTGGCACCGCACATGATGGACCTGGTCGGCCTTAAAAGCCTGTTCACGCCATGGCTCGGCAAGGAGCAGTATGCGCTGACCGCGCTTAGCCTGGTCTCGGTGTGGCAGTTCGTCGGCATCCCCATGATGCTGATCTACGCCGCGCTGCTGTCGATCCCCAATGAGGTCATAGAGGCGGCGGAATGCGATGGCATCACCGGCCTGTCGCAGTTCTGGAAGATCAAGCTGCCGCTGATCCTGCCCTCGATCGGCATCATCTCGATCCTGACCTTCGTCGGCAATTTCAACGCCTTCGACCTGATCTACACCGCGCAGGGCGCGCTCGCCGGGCCGAATTATTCGACCGACATTCTCGGCACCTTCCTCTACCGCGCATTCTTCGGCTTCCAGCTGCAGGTCGGCGATCCCAACATGGGCGCGACCATCGCCACGATCATGTTCCTGATCATCCTCGGCGGTGTCTGCGTCTACCTCTTCCTCATCCAGACGCGCCTGCGTCGATATCAGTTTTAGGGGGCGATATGTCGAGCTTGAGCACCCCCCTCTGTCCTGCGGGACATCTCCCCCGCAAGGGGGGAGATCAGCTGTTGTCACGGCCTTCGCCAGCCACCAGCGATGCAGGAGATGTGTCGGCGCCAAAGCTGCCAATCTCCCCCCTTGCGGGGGAGATGGCCGGCAGGCCAGAGGGGGGTGGCTGGGTGCTGTTCCTCGGCAAAGTAGCTCCTCAGGAGACCATCCAATGAGCACCGCCACCCGTTCGCTGCCCCGCACGATCGGCGCCCATGCGGTCCTGTTGACCTACACGGCGATCGCGCTGTTCCCGGTGATCCTTGTCATCATGAATTCGTTCAAATCCCGCGCCGGCATTTTCGGCGCGCCCTTGACGCCGCCGACGCCAAAGACCTTCGACCTGATCGGCTACACCACGGTGATCGGCCAGGGCGACTTCATCCACTACTTCCAGAACAGCCTCGTCGTCACGGTCGCCTCGCTGTTCTTCGTGCTGCTGTTCGGCGCCATGGCGGCATTCGCCCTGTCGGAATACCGTTTTCGCGGCAATACGCTGATGGGCCTCTATCTGGCGCTGGGCATCATGATCCCGATCCGGCTGGCCACCGTCGCCATCCTGCAATTGATGGTGGCGAGCGGGCTGGTCAACACGCTGACGGCGCTGATCCTGGTCTACACCGCGCAAGGCCTGCCGCTGGCTGTCTTCATCCTTTCGGAATTCATGAAGCAGGTGTCCGACGACCTGAAGAACGCCGGCCGCATCGACGGCCTGTCGGAATATACCATCTTCTTCCGGCTGGTGCTGCCGCTGGTGCGGCCATCGATGGCGACAGTCGCCGTCTTCACCATGATCCCGATCTGGAACGATCTGTGGTTCCCGCTGATCCTGGCGCCGTCGGAAGAGACCAAGACTGTGACCCTCGGCGCGCAGCTCTTCCTCGGCCAGTTCGTCACCAACTGGAACGCCATCCTGGCCGCGCTCTCGCTGGCGATCATGCCGGTGCTGATCCTCTACGTCATCTTCTCGCGGCAGCTGATCCGCGGCATCACGTCAGGAGCGGTCAAGTGAGCGGACAAATCTCTGTTGGAGCCTTCACCCCACCCGGCGCTTCGCGCCGACCTCCCCATCAAGGGGAGGTAGAAGGTCACGGCTTCATTCACGACGGCCAAGGGACACGTTTCGGAGAAGCCTCTTTGAGCGTGGCGGCGTTCACGCCGACGTCCTACCTCCCCTCGATGGGGAGGTCGGCGCGTAGCGCCGGGTGGGGTGACACCCTCTCAAGAGAAATCAGGATATCTGGAGCGGCTCCGTGAACTCTGAATCCCCCCTTCGCGTCGTCGTCGCCGGCCTCGGCAATATGGGCCGCAGCCATGCGCTCGCCTATCACACCAATCCGGGCTTCGAGATCGCCGCGTTGATCAACCGCTCCGACGTGCCGCTGCCGGATGGGCTGTCGGGCTACGGCATCAGGCGCTCCTTCGACGATGCGCTGCGCGACGAAAAGCCCGATGTCGCCTGCATCGCCACTTACTCCGACAGCCATGCCGACTATGCGGTGAGGGCGTTCGAGGCCGGCTGCCATGTCTTCGTCGAAAAGCCCCTGGCGACGACGGTGGCTGACGCCAGTCGCGTCGTCGCAGCCGCCAAGGCCAATGGCAGGAAACTGGTGATCGGCTACATACTGCGCCACCACCCGTCTTGGATCAGGCTGATCGCCGAGGCGCGCAAGCTCGGCGGCCCTTATGTCTTCCGCATGAACCTCAACCAGCAGTCCTCCGGCCATACCTGGGAGACGCACAAGCAGTTGATGCGCACGACCTCGCCGATCGTCGACTGCGGCGTGCATTATCTCGACGTCATGCTGCAGATCACCGACGCCAGACCGGTCGAGGTGCGCGGCATGGGCGTGCGGCTGACCGACGAGGTGGCGCCCACGATGTACAATTACGGCCACCTCCAGGTGCTGTTCGATGACGGCTCGGTCGGCTGGTACGAGGCCGGCTGGGGACCGATGATTTCGGAGACCGCTTTCTTCGTCAAAGATGTCATCTCGCCGAAGGGCTGCGTGTCGATCGTCATGAAGGAAGGCGTTAAGTCCGACGACATCGACACCCACACCAAGACGTCGACCATCCGCCTGCACAGTGCGGAAACCGGCGCGGACGGCAAGTTCGCCAAGCCGGACGAGATGCTGTCGATGGAGGGCGAACCCGGCCACCAGGATCTCTGCGATCTCGAACAGGCTTTTGTCCTCAAGGCGATCCGCGAGGATATCGATCTCACCCGCCATATGGAGGACGCAGTGAAATCGCTCGCCGTCTGCCTTGCCGCCGACGAGAGCGTGCGCAGCGGGAAGGCGGTGCGATTGTGAAAAGGGAGCTAGCGGCAGGGGTTGCGGTCTACGGCGCCCCCCTCTGGCCTGCCGGCCATCTCCCCCTCAAGGAGGGAGATCAGCTGTCGGCATGGCCTTCGCCAATCACAAACGTCAAAAAGAGTGTGTCAGCGTCAAAGCTGCCAATCTTCCCCCTTGAGGGGGAGATGTCCGGCAGGACAGAGGGGGGTGCCCTGGCGCCCACTTATCAATTTGGAGGACTGCCGTGGGCTCGCTGAAGATCGAAAACGTGAAGAAGGCTTTCGGCCCGGTCGAGGTGCTGAAGGGCATCGATCTCGAAGTGACGGATGGCGAATTCGTCGTCTTCGTCGGCCCCTCGGGCTGCGGCAAGTCGACTTTGCTGAGGGTGATCGCCGGGCTGGAGGATTCGACCTCGGGCCGGGTGGTCATCGATGGCGCGGATGTCTCGGCCACGCCGCCGGCCAAGCGCGGCATCGCCATGGTGTTCCAGACCTATGCGCTCTATCCGCACCTGACGGTGAAGAACAATATGGGCCTTGGCCTCAAGCAGGCCGGCACGCCGGCGCCCGAGATCGAGCGCCGCATCGGCATCGCCTCGTCCATGCTGTCGCTTGAGCCCTATCTGGAAAGGCGTCCCGCGGAACTCTCCGGCGGCCAGCGCCAGCGCGTCGCCATCGGCCGCGCCGTGGTGCGCGAGCCAAAGCTGTTCCTGTTCGACGAGCCTTTGTCCAATCTCGACGCGGCACTGCGCGTCAACACGCGGTTGGAAATCGCGCAGCTGCATCGCCGCCTCAAGGCGACGATGATCTACGTCACCCACGACCAGGTCGAGGCGATGACGCTGGCAGACAAGATCGTGGTGCTCAATGCCGGGAAAATCGAGCAGATCGGCGGACCGATGGAACTCTACAATTCGCCGGCGAACGAATTTGTCGCGGGCTTCATCGGCTCGCCGAAGATGAACTTCATCGACGGCGCCAGGCTTGGGGAAACCGCCAAGAGCATCGGCGTGCGGCCGGAGCATCTGACTGTCGACCCGAAATCCGGCGCCTGGAAAGGCACGGTCGTGCATGCCGAGCACCTCGGCGCCGACACCAATCTCTATCTCGACTGTGAGAAGGCCGGGCTGATCACCGTGCGCATTTTCGGTGTTTATGACGCCGAGCCGGGGGCGACACTTTATGCAACGCCGGATCCGGCGAAGACCTATCGGTTTGGCGCGGATGGGAAGGTGCTGAAGTAGTATCGCAACATAGGTTGGCGCTGCCCCTCATCCGCCTGCCGGCACCTTCTCCCCGTATAGTGACGGGGAGAAGGAAGATAGCTCCAGCGCCGGCGATTGGCGAAAGCAGCAACGACAGCGTCCTTCTCCCCGTTTTACGGGGAGAAGATGGCGGCAGCCAGATGAGGGGCGGCGCGACTCGTGAAAGTTATGCGTCAGCCCTGAACGTCTGCTTCTGCTGGCCCAACCCTTCGATGCCCAGCTCCACCACGTCGCCGGCCTTCAAGAACACCGGCGGCTTCATGCCCAATCCAACGCCGGGCGGCGTGCCTGTCGAAATGATGTCGCCAGGATGCAGCGACATGAACTGGCTGAGATAGGACACAAGATAGGCGACGCCGTAGACCATGGTCTTCGTCGAGCCGTTCTGCATGGTCTTGCCGTTGACGGTCAGCCACATCTTCAGGTTCTGCGGATCCGAGACCTCGTCCTTGGTCACCAGCCATGGGCCGGTCGGGCCGAACGTGTCGCAGCTCTTGCCCTTGGTCCATTGGCCCTGGCGCTCGGCCTGGAAGGCGCGCTCGGAGACATCGTGCGCGACGCAGTAGCCGGCGACATAATCGAGCGCATCGGCTTGGCTGACATATTTTGCCGTTTTGCCGATGACCACGCCGAGCTCGACCTCCCAGTCGGTCTTTTCCGAGCCGCGCGGGATCAGCACGTCATCGTCCGGTCCGACGATGGCCGAGCTGGCCTTCATGAAGATGATCGGCTCCGGCGGCACGGTGGCGCCGGTCTCGGCGGCGTGGTCGGAATAGTTGAGGCCGATGCAGATGAACTTGCCGGTGCCGGCAACGCAGGCACCGAGCCGCGGCTTGCCGGAAACCGCCGGCAGCGACTTTGCGTCGAGCTTGGACAGCATCTCCAGCGAGGCCGGGTGAAGCGTGGTGCCGGCAATGTCGGCGACATGGGCGGAGAGGTCGCGGATCGTCCCATCCGCATCGAGCAGGCCGGGACGTTCGCTCCCCACCTCGCCATAGCGCAGCAGTTTCATTTAGACCCTTCTCCTGGTTGCGGCCTCGCGGCCTTTTGCAAACTCTTCACCGAAACGAATGGCTCCCGTTTGGGAAGCCGGCGGACCGTACCACCGGCCTGATCCAGGGCAAGCGCGGACACCATATAGTGATCGCCGGTGAGCGGGATTTTCAGACTCCTCGATCCGGTCAGATCGACCAGCCACCATCGATATTGTAGGCCTGCCCGGATGTGTAGGTGGCGCCGGCCAGATAGACGGCCAGATCGGCGATTTCCTCCGGCGTGCCGAGCCGGCCCATCGGCTGGCGCGCGATGAAGGCGGCGCGCGCGGCTTCATAATCGCCCTGCGCGTGCATGCGATCCTGCAGCGACGGGCTCTCGACCGTACCGGGGCAGATGGCGTTGCAGCGTATGCCCTTGCCGACATAGTCGGCCGCGACTGCCTTGGTCAGGCCGATCACCGCAGCCTTGGTGACACCATAGGCGAAACGGTTCGGCACGCCCTTCTGCGAACTCGCCAGCGAGGCCATGTTGATGATCGACCCGTCGCCGCGCTCCAGCATGCCGGGCAGCACGGCGCGGATGGTGCGGATCATGGCGCGGACGTTGAGGTTGAGAGCGAAATCGAGATCGCTGTCCTTCATCTCCAGGATCGAGCCGGAGTGGACGAAACCGGCGCAGTTGAACAGCACGTCGACGCGGCCGATCCCGGCGAAGGCGGTGTTGACCGCCTCGTCATTGAGCACGTCGACCTTGCGTGTCTTGATCCCGGCAGTCTTGGCGAGTTCCGCCAGCAGCGTTTCGTTGATGTCGGTGGCATGGACGGTAGCTCCTGCCTTGGCGAAGGCGAGCGCGCTTGCCTTGCCGATGCCTTGCGCCGCTGCCGTGATGACGACGACCTTGCCTGCCAGATCCGCCATGCTGTTCTCCTCCTGGGTTAACTGCCTTTATCGGCGGCCTGCGAAGGCGTCATGTGCCAGTCACAGGCCATGATGTGGCCTGCTCTGTCAGTTCACAGATAAAGATGTTTTTTCTCGTTAAAGAACATAAGCCCGAGCGTCAAGCCCGAACCCGATCTCCATTGTGACAGCATGGAACGTCAGTCGCCGTAGGGCACCCAGACGTTCTTCACCTCGACGGCGCGGCGCAGCAAAGCATCGCCAGCGGCTTCTTCCGAGGCCCAGTCGAGGCTACGGCCATTGCCGCTCCAGATACGTTTGAGGTTGCCGACGGACTCGACCTCCGCCTTGGCGCAGGTGTCGGCATCGGCGAACAGCCAGAGCCCATCGACATCGTCATGCTTGGCCAGCACGCCGGCAAGTTCGGCCGTGCGGCCGGTGACGATGTTGATGGCGCCGGCAGGCACGTCGGAATATTCGATGACCTGATACAAGTCGGTGGCGAGCAGCGGATGGCGCTCCGAAGGCACCGCGACCACCGTGTTGCCCATTGCCAGCGCCGGCGCGACCAGCGAGATGAACCCGAGCAGCGGCTGATTGTCGGGCGCGACGATGCCGACGACGCCAACCGGCTCATGCAATGCCAGCGTCACCGCCCGTGCCGGCGGCTGGTGCACGCGCCCCTCAAACTTGTCGGCAAGTCCGGCATAGAGGAACAACCGCTCGATCGACTGGTCGACCTCCTCGCGTGCCGCCTTGGCGGTCGCGCCCGTGAGCTGGACGAGGCGTGAAGCGAATTCCTCCGCCCGGCCGGAGAGGTTTTCCGCCAGATAGTAGAGCACCTGTGAGCGGTTGTAGGCGGTCGCCTCCGGCCAGCTCTTGCAGGCCCGCGCCGCGGAGACGGCATCGCGTATATCCTTGCGGTTGCCCAAGCCGACTTCGCCGGCAAGCTTGCCCTTGGCGGTGACAACCGCCAGCGAGTAGTTGCCGTCCGGCCGGACCTGTTTGCCGCCGATGAACAGCTTTGCCGTCCGGTCGATTGCTGTGCCATCGGCCTGCTCGACCGGTTGTGTCGAGGCTGCCGCCGGCTTGATGACCGGGCCAAGCGGCAGCTTTGCCGTGAGATATTCGAACATGCCTTCGCGCCCGCCCTCGCGGCCGAAACCGCTCTCGCGGTAGCCGCCGAAGCCGCAGGCGGCGTCGAACATATTGGTGCCGTTGACCCAGACGACACCCGCTTTCAATTGCGGCGCGACGTGCAAGGCAAGATTGACGTTTTCGCTCCACACCGAAGCGGCAAGGCCATAGCGGGTGTTGTTGGCGAGCTCGATCGCTTCCTCGGTGTTGCGGAACGTCATGGTCGCCAGAACGGGGCCGAACACTTCTTCCTGGGCGAGAATATTAGCCGGCGAAACGCCGGTAGCGAGGGTCGGCAGATGGTAATAGCCGGATGAGGGCAGCGCCGCATCCGGCTGCCAGCAGACCGCCCCCTGTTTTGCGCCCTCGGCGACCAGGCCCTTGACGCGATCGAGCTGCGTCAGATCGACCAGCGGGCCGATATCGGTGTTCTTGTCCAGTGGGCTGCCGACGCGCAGCCGGCTCATCCTGACCTTGACCTTGGCGATGAAGGCGTCGGCGATGCCCTCCTGCACCAGCAGCCGCGAACCGGCGCAGCAGACCTGTCCCTGGTTGAACCAGATGCCGTCGACCAGACCTTCGACGGCGCTGTCGAGATCGGCATCCTCGAACACGATGAAGGCCGACTTGCCGCCAAGCTCCAGCGACAGCTTCTTGCCCGAGCCGGCGGTAGCCTTGCGTATGATCTTGCCGACTTCCGAAGACCCGGTGAAGGCGATCTTCTGGATGCCGGGGTGGTTGACGATGGCCGCACCCGCTTCCGGGCCGCCCTGCACGATGTTGACGACGCCTTTCGGCACGCCGGCGCGTTCGCAGATTTCGGCGAACAGGATGGCGGTCAGCGGCGTGAATTCGGCCGGCTTCAGCACCACGGTGCAGCCGGCGGCCAGCGCCGGCGCGATCTTCCAGGCCAGCATCAGCAGCGGAAAGTTCCAAGGGATGATCTGGCCGACGATGCCGACGCCCTTGTGGCCGGGGAAATCCTTGTCCAGCGCCTGCGCCCAGCCGGCGTGATGGATGAAGTGGCGGATCGCCAATGGCACATCGATGTCGCGGCTCTCGCGGATCGGCTTGCCATTGTCGATTGTCTCCAGCACCGCGAACAGGCGCTGGTGGCGCTGCATGGCGCGGCCGATGGCATAGAGCACTTTTGCCCTGGCATAGCCCGAGGAGGCCGACCATTTCGGCAGCGCCTTGGTGGCCGCCGCGACCGCGGCGTCGATGTCGGCGGCTCCGGCATCCGAGACCTTGGCCAGCAGCTTGCCGGAAGACGGTTCGCTGGTCTCGAAGGTCTGGCCGCCGCCAGCCGCCTTCCAGGAGCCGTCGATGAACAATGCCTTGGAAAAATCGCGCGCGGCAAGCCAGGCGTCGGCCTCGTTGCGGGCTTCCGGCGCCGGACCGTATTCCATGGCGTGATAGCGTTCGAGAATGTTCATGGGGCCCTCCAGATAATTGCCTCGGCAAGCGCTCTGTCGCGCCCCCCTCTGTCCTGCCGGACATCTCCCCCACAAGGGGGGAGATTGGCAGTTTCAGCGTGTCGCTGCCCTTGCGACGTTGAAAATGGACGAAAACAAGGAAGCGCGTGATCTCCCCCCGTGTGGGGGAGATGTCCGGTAGGACAGAGGGGGGCGCCGTAGGGCTCCACGTTCGAGCCCTGACTCAAGCCATCGCGTGGCGATGATTGGCCGAATAGTGCCCGGTCAGGTGATGCTCGAGCTGCCGCTCGATGTCTGTCAGCAGGCTCGAGGCGCCGAAGCGGAATAGCTCCGGTTCCAGCCATGGCCGGCCGAGTTCTTCCTTCATCAGCACCAGCCAGTCGAGCGACACCTTGGCGGTAGAAATGCCGCCGGCCGGCTTGAAGCCGATGAGATAGCCGGTCTCCTCGAAATAAGCCCTGATGGCGCGCACCATGGCAAGGCCGACGGGCAGCGTGGCGTTGACGCTTTCCTTGCCGGTCGAGGTCTTGATGAAATCGGCGCCCGCCATCATCGCCACCATAGAGGCCAGCATCACATTCCGCAGCGTGGCGAGGTCGCCGGTGCCGAGAATGACCTTCAGATGCGCATCGCCGCAGGCAGCGCGCATCGAGACGATCTCGTTGTAGAGCTCGCGCCATTTGGCCCCGAACACCAGGCCGCGCGGGATGACGACATCGATCTCGTCGGCGCCGTCGCGCACCGAGGCCTCGATCTCCTGGAGGCGGGTCGACAGTGGCGCAAGACCATGCGGGAAGGCGGTGGAGACGGCGGCGACATGGATGCCGGTGCCGCGCACGGCGTCGACCGCGGTGGCGACGAATGGATGATACACGCAGACGGCGGCCGGGCGGATGGGTTCGCCCGCAATGCCCAGGCCCTCGGCGATGTCGCGGCGCAGCGGATTGATCGCTTTGGCGCAAAGCCGGCGCACGCGCTCTTCCGTGTCGTTCGAGTTGAGCGTCGTCAGGTCCATGCAGGCTATCGCCCGCAGCAGCCAGGCCGCCTGGTTGTCGGCCTTGATCGAGCGCCGCTTGGTCAGGCTGGCGACGCGCCGTTCCAGCGCCGAGCGGTTGACGCTGCGCACCGACTCCAGAAAGCCGAGGTCGAGCTTCATGCCGGGATTGCGCGCGATGCGATGATCCAGCGGGAGGGCGGTGTTGGCGGCGGCGCGCGCCGGCAGCGGCATCACCTTGGCCTCGGCCTCGCGGATTGTGCTGCTCATCTCCTGCCCTTTCACTCAGCGACTGCGCCTATGTCTTGGTGTGTATCGTCTTCCCAAACCGCTCGGCACTTTTGGGCGACACGCACGAAGATAGCCCGCGAAGCCGCGCTTCACGAGTCCTCAAGCGAGGGTAGCTGAAAAAGGCCGCGAAAGCAGCTAATTTTTGACCAGAAGGTCAAAAGCTCGATCGCCGGAGAAGAGCAGGCCTCAGCCGACGAAGGCGCGCTCGACGACAAAAGTCGAGGGATGGCTGAGCGAGCCTTCCTGGAAACCGAGGCTCTCGGCCATCTCCTTGACGTCCTTGAGCATATGCATCGAGCCGCAGATCATGATGCGGTCGGTCTCGGGATTGAGCTTCTCTATGCCGAGGTCGGCGTAGAATTTGCCGGAGCCGATGAGCGCGGTGATACGGCCCATGCGCGCCGACTCCTCGCGGGTCGTGGAGTTGTAGAGCGTGACACGGCCGCCGGTCAGTTCGCCGATCAGCGGGTCGCTTTCGAGCGCCGCCACCAGTTCCTGGCCATAGGTCAGCTCGGCATTGTCACGGCAGGTGTGGGTCAGGACCAGCTGCTCGAATTTTTCATAAGTGTCAGGGTCACGCAGCAGGCTGGCGAAGGGCGCGATGCCGGTGCCGGTGGAGATCATGAACAGCCGCTTGGCCGGCGTCAGCGCGTCGACCACCAGCGTGCCGGTCGACTTCTGGCGCATGATGACGGTGTCGCCGACCTGGATCTTCTGCAACTCCGAGGTCAGGGGGCCGTCCGGTACCTTGATGGAAAAGAATTCCAGCTCTTCGTCCCAGGCCGGGCTGGCCACCGAATAGGCGCGGAACACCGGCTTCTCGGCATTGGGCAGGCCGATCATGACGAATTCGCCGGAACGGAAGCGCAGCGACTGCGGACGGGTGATGCGGAACGAGAACAGCCGGTCGGTGTAGTGCTTCACCGAGACCACGGTTTCGGCATAGACATTGGCTGGAATCGGAAATTGCAGCGGGCGAGCGCCGGCGGTGTTGAACGCGGATGTGGTGTTCATCAAATCCAACCTTCTGGCCCAACTCACGAACGCGGGCGCCAAACCTTATTCCTGCGCGCCCGGACCGTTCAGGTTCCGGCGTGCTGCTCGCACACTCCAAAGCGGTAAGCTCTTGTGTCCGGAATTTATTAGTATACAAACGATATTTGCGTCAAGATGCCGCCGTAAAACACCTTTCCAAACTGTGACATATCCGTAGTCCCAGCATTTCGGGTTTCGACAATGAAAGAGAATTTTTCGGTGCAGCCGCCGGATTCCCTGGGCAGTGTCGTCGCCGGCATCGACGTCGGCGGAACCTTCACCGATCTGCTTCTGATTGATGGCAAGGATGGCGGGCGGGTACATATCGCCAAGACGCCCACGACCGTCGACAACCAGGCCTTCGGCGTCGTTTCGGCGCTCGATACCACCGGCTTTCCGATCGACGGCATCGATCTTATCGTGCATGGCACGACGACAACCACCAACGCGGTGCTCGAACGCCGGCTGGCGAAGACCGGCATGATCACCACGCGCGGCTTTCGCGACGTGATCGAGCTCGGCCGGCGCACGCGGCCGCAGCCCTATGGCATGACCGGCACCTTTGTTCCGGTCATCCCGCGCAACCTGCGGCTCGAAGTGTCCGAGCGCGTCGAGGCGTCGGGAGCGGTACGCATGCCACTCGACGAAGCCGAAATGCGCGAGGCGGTGAAGGCGCTGATCGATGCCGGCTGCGAATCCCTGGTCATCCACTTCCTGCATTCCTACGCTAACCCTTCGCACGAGCGGCGCGCCGCCGAGATCGCCGCCGAACTCTGGCCGAACGACTACATCACCGCGGGTCATGCGCTGCTGTCGGAAGCGCGCGAATTCGAGCGCGGCGTCACCGCCTCGGTCAACGCTTCGGTGCAGCCGATCCTCGAGCGCTATGTCGAGCGGCTACGTAAGGAGTTGGCTGATAAGGGCTATGCTCGCGATTTCCTGATCATGAACGGCAATGGCGGTATGATCTCGGCCCGCTTCGTCACACGTGAATCGGCCAAGACCGTGATGTCCGGGCCGGCCTCGGGCGTCATCGCCGCCGCCTATACGGGCAAGCGCGCCGGCTTCGAAAACCTCGTCACCTACGACATGGGCGGCACCTCGACCGACGTGGCGCTGATCCGCAACGCCGAACCGGCGGTTTCGAACGAGATCGAGATCGAATACGCCATGCCCATCCATGTGCCGATGGTGGCGGTGCACACGGTCGGCGCCGGCGGCGGCTCGATCGCGCGCGTCGACGCGGCAGGCCTGATCCAGATCGGCCCGGAAAGTGCCGGCGCCAATCCCGGCCCGATCTGCTACGGCCGCGGCGGCCTGGAGCCGACCATCACCGACGCCAATCTGGTGCTCGGCCGGCTGGCGTCGAAGAAGCTGCTTGCCGTCGACAATCCGGTCACATCAGAGCGTGTCACCGGCATTTTCGCCGACAGGATCGGCAAGGCGACGGGCTTGTCCGGCGTCGAAGCAGCCGGCGCGGTGCTCAGGCTCGGCAATATGAAGATGGCCGGCGCCATCCGCATGGTGTCGGTGTCGCGCGGTCACGATCCGCGCGATTTCGCGCTGTTCGCCTTCGGCGGCGCCGGCCCGCTGCACGCCACCGCTCTGGCGCGCGAACTTGGACTGCCCCGGGTGCTGGTGCCGGCTCGGCCGGGCATCACCAACGCGCTCGGCTGCGTTGTCGCGGACCTGCGCCACGATTTCGTCAACACCATCAACCAGCCGGTAGGCGTTTTGGAGGAAAGCCGCCTCCATCAGGTATTGGAACGGCATCGAAACGAAGGCGAGGAGCTGATCGCCAAGGAGGCGGTGAAACCGCAGACCATCCGCGTCACCCATTCCGCCGACATGCAGTTCGTCGGGCAGACCCACATCATCAACGTGCCGCTGCCGTCCTCGTCGGTGACCCGGCAGGAGCTGCAGGCGCTGTTCGAAAAGGCCTATTTCGCGCGCTTCAAGGTCGAGCTGCCGGAAATCCGCGCCAATCTGGTCAACTTGAACACCTCGGTGACGGGTGTCAGGCCGGCGATCGATCTGTCGCGGCTGATCGACCCCGCCGGGCGGGCAAAGACGCTCGACGAGGCCCGGCGCGAGATCCGGCCGGTCTGGTACAGCGGGCGCTGGCATGACACGCCCGTATACGCACGCGAAGAACTGCCGCTCGATGTGATCATCGAAGGGCCCGCGATCCTCGAACAGATGGACGCTACCACGGTGCTCGAACCCGGCGACCGTGCCCGCTCGGACGCCGACGGCAACATCATCATCGACATTGGCGAGGCCTGAGATGCAAAAGCTCGACGCCATCACGCTCTCGGTTCTCCAGGCAGCCCTGCAGCAGGTCTGCGATGAGATGGACCTGACCTTTTCCCGCGTCGCCTTCTCACCTGTCATCGCCGAGGCCAATGACCGCTCCGACGGCATCTATTCGGCCGTCGACGGCTCGCTGATCGCGCAAGGCAGCCAGGGCCTGCCGGTATTCGTCGGCGTCATGCAATATTCGACCAGGACGGTGATCGAGATGATCGCCGACGGCCGCTGCCTGGCCCCGGAGCCGGGCGATATCTACATCGTCAACGACCCGTATCTCGGCGGCACGCATCTGATGGACGTGCGCTTCGTCATGCCGGTCTACCGGGACGGCAAGATTTTCTGTTGGCTGTCCAACACCGGTCATTGGCCCGACATTGGCGGTTCGGTGCCCGGCGGCTTCTCGGCTTCGGCGACGGCGGTCGAGCAGGAAGGCTTGCGGCTGCCGCCGGTCAAACTGTTCAAGAAAGGCGTACTCGACCCGGAGATCTACGCCATCATCTGTTCGAACATCCGCGTCGCCGACCAGCGCATCGGCGACATCAGGGCGCAGGCTGCCGCACTGCTGATCGGCCAGGATCGGCTCAATGGAATTCTGGATCGTTACGGAGACGAAACCGTTGTCGAGGCGATCGCAGAACTGCGCCGCCGCGCCGCCGAGCAGATGCGCGCCAACATAGCGGCCATTCCCGACGGGACGTACCGCTCGAAGGCCTTCGTCGATTCCGACGGCGTGGTCAACGAGCCGCTGACCATCGCGCTCACCGTCGAGAAGAAGGACGACACCCTGACTTTCGATTTCGCCGGCTCGTCAAAGCCCTGCGCGGGGCCGATGAACAGCGTGCTGGCGACCACCTTGTCCTCGGTTTATCTCGCCATGCGCCATATCTTCCCCGATGTGCCGATCAGCGCCGGCGCCTTCGAGCCGCTCGAGGTCAAGCGGCCGGAGGGTACCTTCCTGGATGCCAGATATCCCCGCCCGGTCTCGGGCTGCGCCGCGGAAGTGTCGCAGCGCATCGCCGAGGCGGTGTTTGCGGCCATGGTGCAGGCGCTGCCCGACAAGGTAACGGCGGCGCCCGCCGGCTCCAGCGGCAATTTCGCGCTCGGCGGCAACGATCCGGCGCGCGGCCGCGACTATGTCATGTACCAGATCTCTGGTGGCGGCTATGGCGGCAATGCCGGCCATGACGGGCTGACCAATGGCTGCTCGACCATCGGCATCTCCAAGTCGCCGCCGGTCGAGATCATGGAGCAGGCCTTTCCGGTGCTTTACCGTCACTATGCGTTGCGCGAGGGCTCGGGCGGCGCCGGCAAACATCGCGGCGGCTTTGGCCTTGCCTACGAGGTCGAGATCCTGCGTGGAGAAGCCCGCGCCTCCTTTGTCATGGACCATGGCCGCTTCGGCCCGCAAGGCGCGCTCGGCGGCCGGGATGGCGAGCCCAACACGGTGGCCGTCATCCGCGACGGGAAGGAACATGTGCCGCCGCACCTCTCCAAGGAGCAGGACATCGCGCTCAAGGCCGGTGACCGCGTCCGCGTCGGTACGCCGGGTGGTGGCGGCTACGGCAATCCGCGCGAGCGCGATCCGGAACTGGTGGCTCAGGACGTCAGGCTTGGTTATTATACGGCTGAACAGGCCAGGGATTTGTTCGGCGCCGCATGAACTCGCTGGCGCCTTGTTCGACCCGGAGGAGTAAGGCCGCGGCCTGGTCCGGCTTGCTCGGAAATCGTTTTGGCCTCTCCTGCGGGTCCATGATATGATTTGCGAATGAAGTATCTTAATTCAAGAACCGGCCGCTCAGCCAAGACGGGTCATTTCGTGCTGACGAGAGCGCATGGCGAGAAAATCAGCGCTGTCGAAGGTATGAAGTTGTCGTCCCGCATGGCGAAAATACTCAACCATGGTGTGCGGCAAGGGTTGTCCGGTGACGAGCGGCGCTCGCTGATCAAAGAAGAAATCCGCAAAAAGAAATAGGCCTTTGGTCTACGCTGCCGAGTTCGATCCACTCTGCTACCCCGGCACGACCGTGCTTATAAATCTGCTTGATATCCGCGAGCAGGCAGAGCTCGATGAGGTCGAGCTCGCCTTGTTCCTGACTCGCGCGGACGAGCCCCTTCCGGCAGGCGAACTCGACTACCGTCACTATCTCCACCTGCATCGGCACCTGTTCCAAGACGTGTATGCTTAGGCCGGTCAGCCGCGCACCATCCGGATCGGCAAGGGTGGCAGCTGGTTTTGCTATCCCGAGCACATCGCCAGCGAGATGGTTCGGGTGTTCCGTGAACTTGGCGACCCCGACTCCTTGGCAGACCTAGACAGCCTCGGTTTTGCGAGGCACGTGGCCCACGTCGTTGCGGAGGTCAATGCCGTTCATCCTTTTCGCGAAGGCAACGGCCGTACCCAACTCACCTTCCTTGCAATGCTTGCTGAACATGCGGGCTTCACATTCAACGCCGATATCCTGGAGCGAGATCGCGTTATTCAGGCGATGATTGACAGCTTCGGTGGTTCCGAGGCGCCGCTTCAAACGCTTATCGAAGACATCATCGCGTAGCTCAGCCGCTCACCCCCTCCGGTCCAGCTTCGCCGCCAGCCGGTCGCCCACCCACTGGATGCCGCAGACCAGGATGATCAGCACGATCACCACGGCGATCATCACTGACGTCTCGAACCGCTGGTAGCCGTAGCGGATGGCGAGGTCTCCGAGGCCGCCGGCGCCGATCGCGCCGGCCATGGCGGAGGCGCCGACCAGCGTCACCAGCGTCACGGTGAAGCCCGCGACGATGCCTGGCAGCGCTTCCGGCACCAGCACCTCGCGGATGATCGTCCAGCGGTTGCCGCCCATGGCGCGCGCCGCCTCGATCAGGCCATGGTCCACCTCGCGCAGCGACACTTCGGCGATGCGCGCGTAGTAGGGCGTGGCGGCGATCGACAGCGGCACGATCGCCGCCCAGGTGCCGATCGAGGTACCGACGATCAGCCGCGTCACCGGGATCAGCGCCACCAAAAGGATGATGAACGGCACCGACCGGAAGCCGTTGATGACTGCGCCGAGCACGCGGTTGACCCACAGGCTTTCGGCGATGCCGCCGCGTTCGGTGGCGATCAAGGCGAGACCAAGCGGCAGGCCGAAAACCAGCGAGATGAGGCCGGAAGCGGCCGTCATCAGCACCGTCTCCCAGATCGACCGCAGCAGAAGCTCAAACAGGATCGGCGACATGGCCAAGCACCTCCACCCGCGCCTGGCGCGATTTCAGGAATGCGATAACTCGCGCGAGATGGCTTGCATCGCTGCCGGGGACAGACAGGAACAGTGTGCCCACCGGCTGCTGCTGGATATGGTCGATGCCGCCATGGACGAGGCGGAACGTGCCAGGCACGAGCGTCGCGAGATCGGACAAGAGCGGGCTTTGCGCGGCCTCCCCGGCCACATCCACGCGCAGGATCGTCTCCGCGCCGGTCGCGGGCAGCAGCCGGGCCAAGAGCTCGGCCGGCAGTTGCGGCCGGATGGCGCCAAGCAGGCTTTTCGTGATCGGCGACCGCGGCTCGGCAAACACCGACCAGACCGGGCCTTGCTCGACGAAGCGCCCGGCGTCGATCACCGCCACGCGGTCGCCGATCGAGCGGATCACCTCCATCTCATGGGTGATCAAAAGGATGGTCAGGCCAAGCTGCCGGTTGATGTCCCTCAGCAAGGCGAGGATGGACCGCGTCGTCTCCGGGTCAAGCGCGGAGGTGGCTTCATCCGACAACAGCAGCGCCGGCCGCGCGGCCAGCGCCCTGGCGATGCCGACGCGCTGCTTCTGTCCGCCCGACAGCGATGCCGGATACGCCTTTGCCTTCTCCGACAGGCCGACCAGTTCAAGCAGTTCGGCGGCGCGGCGCAGCCGCTCCGCCTTCGGGCGGCCCTCGATCTTGAGCGGCAGCGCCACATTGTCCTCGACGGTCTTGGCCGACAAAAGGTTGAAATGCTGGAAGATCATGCCGATGCGCCGCCGCAGCGGCTGCAGGTCGCGCTCGCCGAGCCGGCTGATCTCGCGGCCTTCGATGAAGACTTCACCGGAATCCGGCCGCTCCAGTCCGTTCAGGCAGCGGATCAGCGTCGATTTGCCGGCGCCGCTGCGTCCGATGATGCCGAGGATCTCCCCCTTGTGCGCCGTCAGCGAAATGCCGTCGAGTGCCGCCGTCGCGCCGAAGCGGCGCTTCAGGTCGACGAGCCGCACCACGTCTTGCGGCGGTGGGCCTGTGCCCTCCATGGCTTCTGCGGTTGCTGAGAAATGCTGGTTCATGCGCGGATCCCGAATACGATCGCGGCCCGCGCACCGCGCGGACCGCCTTCATGTCAAATGCACTAACAGCCTCAATAGGCGCTGAGGCCGGTGCCCTTGTAGACCTTGTCGAACTCGGCTTTCACCGCCTCGTTCTGGTAGGAGGCGACCAGCGTCTTCACCCAGGGCTCGTTCTCATTGCCAACCTTGACCGCGATGAAGTTGCGGTAGGGGTTGTCGGCGATAGGCTCCTGCGCGATACGGTTTTCCGGTGTCAGGCCGCTCTTCAGCGCCCAGTCGGTGTTGACCACGGCGGCATCGAGATCCTCGACGGAGCGGCCGACAATGCCGGCGTCAAGCTCCTTGATCTCGACCTTCTTCGGGTTTTCCGCGATGTCGGCGGTGGTGGCGAGAATGCCGGTGCCGTCCTTCAGTTTAATCACGCCCTCGTTCTGCAGCACGCGCAGCGCCCGGCCTTCATTGGAGGGATCGTTCGGCACGCCGATCACCGCGCCCTCGGGCAGGTCGGCGATCTTCGTATATTTCTTGGAGTAGAGGCCGATCGGCCAGACGCCGGTATAGCCGACGCGCACGATGTGGTAGCCCTGTGTCTTGATCTGGTTGTCGAGATAGGGCTGGTGCTGGAAGGCATTGGCGTCGATCTCGCCGCGTTCCAGCGCCTCATTGGGCTGGGTGTAATCGTTGAAGACCACGGTTTCGATGCTGAGGCCCTTTTGCGCCGCCTGGGCGACGACGACGCGCCAGACATCCTCGTCCTCGCCGCTGATGATGCCGACCTTGATCGCCTTCTTGTCCTCGGCGAACGAAGCGCTGGGCGCAATCAGCCCGGCGACCGCGACCGCCGAAGCGAAAAGCAAGCCAAGACCCGCGCGGCGGTTGAAATATGACGAGAGGGAAGACGACAAGGTGTTCCTGAAATCGGACATGATGGATCTCTGCGGTTGCGAAGTCACAAGCCGGGCGGAACGCCAAGCCTTGTCCAGATCATCAGAAACTCTAGGGATATTATCAAAGAACCGCGTTCCCGGTTCGCCCGGAAGCCCGGAATATTCTCTCAAAATTTTCTGAACGGCGAGCACGGTAGCCTAGCCGCCGCGCCAAACGGGCCGCAGCGCCGCGGTTGAGCTGACGAACGCACTTTCCCGTAGTGTCCCGGTTGCGATCTGGCCGGTCTGCTGGCGCATTCCGCTCTGAATCCCTATATGCCTAGAGGAAAGCACAGGAGATTTCATGATAGCCAAATACACAACCGCTGAAGAAATGGCTCAAACCGTAGGCGTTGAGCCGACAGCATTCCGTGAAGCGCTACGCAGTGCTAAGTTTCCCCGTAAACGCGGCACTGACTGGGAAGTGACAATCGGCGGCCCGGCATACTCAGGAATGCGTACCGTCCTAGCATCTCTCATACGGCGCAAGGCGGCCTGATTCCGACCGGTCCAAAAGGTCACATGTTCTTTTCAATCGCGCCGCTTTTCCATAGGAGTTTGGCTAGGATCGCGACAAGCGCGGCGTCTAATTTCAAACTGAGACACTACCCACTTTCCCGCTTGACTGCGTGGTGGCACGGAATAGTTTAGGCTGAAAATACCGGCCCTGATCGCCGGGCGGCAAGAATGCCTCGTATGCCTCGCCCTCCGGCGGTGGCTGCGGGGCATTGTTATTTTGGGGATCTGTTTGAAACGGCGTATCGAGATCGGCATCCTCTATTCCCGCTCGGGAAGCTACCAGCTCGTCTCCGATGCGTGCCGGATGGGCGCCATGCGCGCCATCGCCGACACCAATGCCGACCGCGGCTCGGGTATCGAACTGATGCCCGTCGAGCGTGACCCGCAAAGCAATGCCGATCGCTATGCGACGCTCTGCGAGGACATCTTCAAGACCAGCAGCGCCCGCCATGTCGTCGGCTGCGTCACTTCCTGGAGTCGCAAGGAGACCATTCCGGTGCTGGAAAAAGCCGGCGGCATGCTCTGGTACGCCTGCCCCTATGAAGGCTTCGAGGCCAACGAGCACGTCGTCTACATGCACGCTTGCCCAAACCAGCATCTGGTGCCGCTGATGGCCCATGTCGTGCCCCGCTTCGGCGCCAACGGCTTCCTGCTCGGCTCGAACTACATCTGGGGCTGGGAGATGAACCGCGTGGCGCGCGACCTGATCGCGGATGCCGGCGGCAAGGTTCTGGGCGAGCGCTATCTGCGCATAGGCGAGACCGACGTGTCGCGGCTGATCGCCGAGATCCGGGCGACGCGGCCGAACTTCGTCCTCAACAACCTGATCGGCACCTCCTCCTACGCCTTCCTGGCGGCCTACCGCGACCTGGGCGTTGAGGACCCGGCCTTCAGCCCCGAGGTGTGCCCGATCATCTCCTGCAACCTCACCGAGGGTGAGCTGCCGGCGATCGGCGAAACCGGCAAGGGGCATTTGTCGGTCGGGCCGTATTTCGCGCCTCGCCCGGCGGCCTTCGCCTCGTCTTTCGAGGCCTCCGCCTATGCCTCCGTGCAAGTGATGGCCGACGTGCTCTCGCGTGATCCCGACGCCGGTCCGGCGGAATTTTCCAAGGCCTTCGCCGAACGGCGCTTCTCCACCCGGCTCGGCCCGATTGCTATCGACGCTCATTCCCAGCACGCAACGCTGCCGGTAATCATCGGCCGGATCGCCGACGGCTTCTTCGAGGTCGTCAGCCGGCAGCACGAGGTCGCGCCCGATCCGTACCTGTCACGCTACGACCCCGCCACGACATTCGGCCGGCCGCGCCTGAGGGTGGTGTCGTGACCAGGCCATCGCGCATCCCGAATCTCGGCGGCGCCAGGGCATTCATCCTGCATCGCCCGCACCCGACCGTGCAGGCCATCACCAGGCAGTTGTCCGCCATCGGCCTGGTCACCGTCGACTGCTGGCCCGAACTGCCGCCTGAAGCGCTGGCCGCCGATTTCGTGTTCTTCGACGCCGATCTCGGTTTCGACGAGCAATTCCCGTGGAAGGCCGGCGAGGCGCCGATGCCGCTGGTGGCGCTGATCGGTTCGGAGGCGCCCGGCCGCATCGAATGGGCTCTCTCGCACAAGGCCGATGCGCAGCTCCTGAAGCCGGTCGGCACTGCCGGCGTCTACAGCGCGCTGCTGATCGCAAGGCAGAGTTTCGAGGCGCGAAAACATTTGGCCGGCGAGATCGCCTCGCTGCGTCAGCGTGTCGCCGAGCGCCAGACCATCGTGCGCGCCGTCGCGGCACTGTCGAAAGGCGCCGACGACGATCGCGCCTACGCGCAGCTGCGCTCGCTGGCGATGAGCTGGCAGATCAGTGTCGAGGATGCGGCGCGCCGCATCGTGGCAATGACCAATGAGGAAGTAACGGGTGAGGAAGGCGGCGATGACCACTCCTATCGCGCCTGACCTCCCGGCGGCCGCACGCATGCCGGTCAAGTCGCGCGCCGGCGTCTGGCGCCGGCTGGTCAAACGCCGCCTGGCGCTGCTCGGTCTGTTCATCGTCGCCATCGTCCTTGCCGGCGCGATCCTCGCGCCATGGCTGACCGGCTATGACCCGAATGAGCAGATGTTCGACGGGCTGACGTTGGAAGGCTCGCCCTTGCCGCCTGACGCAAAATTCTGGCTGGGCACCGATCTGCTCGGCCGCGACCTGTTGACCCGCATCCTCTACGGCGCCCGCACCTCGCTGATCATCGGCATCGCCGCCAACGGCGTGGCGCTGTTGATCGGCACGCTGGTCGGCGTCACGGCGGGTTATTTCCGCGGCTGGATCGGCAGTGCTCTCATGCGCTTCACCGATCTGATGATGGCGTTTCCGGCATTGCTGCTCGCCATTTGTCTCGCGGCCGTGTTCGAGCCAAGTCTCTGGATCGTCGCTCTGGTCATCGCGCTGGTCAACTGGGTGCAGACCGCGCGTGTCATCTATACCGAAACCTCCTCGCTCGCCGAACGCGAGTTCATCGACGCCGAACGCACCATCGGGGCGAGCGCGCCGCGCATCCTGTTTCGTCACATCCTGCCGCATCTCCTGCCCACCATCATCGTCTGGGGCACGCTCGGCATCTCGACCACGGTGCTGCTGGAAGCAACGCTCTCCTTCCTCGGCATCGGCGTGCAGCCGCCGACGGCCTCCTGGGGCAACATCATCTTCGAGAACCAGACCTACTTCCAGGCGGCGCCCTGGCTGGTGTTCTTCCCGGGTGCGGCGATCCTGGCGCTGGCGCTGGCCTTCAACCTGATCGGCGACGCGCTGCGCGACATCCTCGATCCGACGCAAAGGGGCCGGGCATGATCGCCTATCTCGGCCGCCGCCTGATCCAGTCGCTGCTCATCCTGCTCGGCGTCTCGCTTATCACATTCGCGCTGCTTTATTTGCTGCCTGCCGACCCGGTGCGCCAGATCGCCGGCCGCAGCGCCACGCCGCAGACGGTCGAGAACATCCGCCAGCAGCTCGGCCTCGACCAGCCCTTCGTCGTCCAGTACTGGCACTATCTCACGAAGCTCGCCAGCGGCGATCTCGGCCGCTCCTACATCCAACGCTCCGAGGTCACCGAACTGATCGTCTCGCGGCTGCCGGCGAGCCTGCTCCTGATGGTCGGCGCCATCCTGTGCGAATTGCTGATCGGGCTCTCGATGGGCCTGATTGCGGCGGTGAAGCGCGGCACCGCCACCGACCAGACGCTGATGGTCGCCTCCTTCGTCGGCGTCTCGGCGCCGCAATTCGTCGTCGGCCTGCTTTTGCTCTACGTGTTCGCCGTGCGGCTCGGCTGGTTCCCGATCGGCGGCTACGGCACCTGGCGCCATCTGGTGCTGCCTTCGCTCACCATGGGCATTCTCGGCGCCGGCTGGTACGCGCGCATGATGCGCTCCTCGATGATCGACGTGCTCCGCCAGGATTATGTGCGCACCGCGCGCGCCAAGGGCCTGGCGCGCCGCGCCATCCTGTTCCGCCATGCGCTCCCCAACGCCATCCTGCCGGTCATCGCCATGATCGGCATCGACATCGGCATCTTCATGGGCGGCATCGTGGTGGTCGAAAGCGTGTTCGGCTGGCCAGGCATCGGCCAGCTCGCCTGGCAGGCGATCCAGCGCGTCGACATTCCGATCATCATGGGCGTGACGCTGGTGTCGGCCTTCGCCATCGTGCTCGGCAATCTCTTGGCCGACATCATCGCCCCGTTCATCGATCCCCGCATCAAGCTCAGATGAAACCAGAAAACCAACAGAGAAAGGGAACATAACAATGAAAAAGCTTCTCGCATCAACCGTGGCCGCATCGGCGCTGGCGCTGATGCTCGGCATGACGAGCGTCCGCGCCGAGGACGCCGTCGATCCCAACGCCAAGCAGGGCGGCGCCATCACCATCACCTACAAGGACGATGTCGCGACCCTCGACCCGGCGATCGGCTATGACTGGCAGAACTGGTCGATGATCAAGAGCCTGTTCGACGGGCTGATGGACTACGAGCCGGGTACCACGAACCTCAAGCCCGATCTCGCCGAAAGCTACGAGATTTCGCCCGAGGGCAAGACCTTCACCTTCAAGCTGCGCCATGGTGTGAAATTCCACAATGGCCGCGAAATGACCGCCGAGGACGTGAAATACTCGCTCGACCGCGTCACCAACCCGAAGACGCAGAGCCCCGGCGCCGGCTTCTTCGGCTCGATCAAGGGCTATGACGATGTCGCCGCCGGCAAGGCGGAGACACTATCGGGTGTCACCGTGGTCGACCCCTATACCGTCAAGTTCGAGCTGACCCGGCCCGACGCCACCTTCCTGCATGTCATGGCCATCAACTTCTCGCATGTCGTGCCGAAGGAAGAGGTTGAGAAATATGGCGCCGATTTCGGCAAGCATCCGGTCGGCACCGGCGCCTTCAAGCTCGCGGAGTGGACGCTCGGCCAGCGCATCGTCTTCGAGCGCAACGCGGACTACTGGCATAAGGGACTGCCGCATCTGGACAAGATCACCTTCGAGATCGGCCAGGAGCCGATCGTGGCGCTGCTGCGCCTTCAGAAGGGCGAGATCGACGTGCCCGGCGACGGCATTCCGCCGGCCAAGTTCCAGGAGGTGATGGCCGATCCCGAGCAGAAGGCGCGCGTCGTGGAGGGCGGGCAACTGCACACCGGCTACGTCACCATGAACACCACCATGGCGCCGTTCGACAATGTGAAGGTGCGCCAGGCGGTCAACATGGCGATCAACAAGGCGCGCGTCGTGCAGATCATCAACAACCGCGCCGTGCCGGCCAACCAGCCGCTGCCGCCGTCGATGCCGGGCTACGACAAGGCGTACAAGGGCTATCCCTATGACGTCGCCAAGGCCAAGGCGCTGCTGGCCGAAGCCGGCCATCCCGACGGCTTCGAGACGCAGCTTTTCGCCATGAACACCGATCCCAATCCGCGCATCGCGCAGGCGATCCAGCAGGATTTGGCGGCGATCGGCATCAAGGCCAGCATCCAGTCGCTCGCCCAGGCAAACGTCATCGCCGCCGGCGGCGATAAGGCCGGCGCGCCGATGATCTGGTCCGGCGGCATGGCCTGGATCGCCGACTTCCCGGACCCATCGAACTTCTACGGTCCGATCCTCGGCTGCGCCGGCGCGGTGCCTGGCGGCTGGAACTGGTCGTGGTATTGCAACAAGGACCTCGACGCCAAGGCGGCCGAGGCCGACTCGGTGGTCGACCCAGCCAAATCAGGCGAGCGCGACAAGATGTGGAGCGCCATCTACGACAAGGTGATGGAGGACGCGCCCTGGGCGCCGGTCTTCAACGAGCAGCGCTTTACCATGAAGTCCGCGCGCATGGGCGGCGCCGACAACCTCTATGTCGACCCGGTCCATATCCCGATCAACTACGACAATGTGTATGTAAAAGATGTGCAATAACTGCGACTACACCATCCACGGACGCCATCACCATTTCGGCTGGGACAATTCCTTTGCCCCGGCGCAGCGCGTGGCGCCCGGCTCGATCATCGAGTTTCAGTGCCTCGATTCCTCCGGTGGCCAGCTCAAGCCCGACAGCACCGTCGCCGACATCGCCAAGCTCGACTTCGCCGGGATCAACCCTGTCACCGGGCCGATCTTCGTCGAGGGCGCCGAGCCGGGCGACGCGCTGAAGGTGACGATCGAGATGTTCAAACCGTCCGGCTTCGGCTGGACGGCGAACATTCCAGGTTTCGGCCTGCTCGCCGACGACTTCAAGCAGCCGGCGCTCAACATCTGGAAATACGATGCCGCCTCGCTGGAGCCGGCCTTGTTCGGCAAGAACGGCCGCGTGCCGCTGAAACCCTTCGCCGGCACCATCGGCAACGCGCCGGGCGAGATGGGCCATCACTCGGTGGTGCCGCCCCGCCGCGTCGGCGGCAATCTGGACATTCGCGACCTCGCCGCCGGCACAACGCTCTATCTGCCGGTGGAGGTGGCCGGCGCGCTGTTTTCGGTCGGCGACACGCATGCCGCGCAGGGCGATGGCGAGGTCTGCGGCACGGCGATCGAAAGCCCGATGGACGTCGTGCTCAAGCTCGACCTTGTCAAGGACGCCAGGCTGAAGATGCCGCGCTTCACCACGCCCGGCCCGGTGACGCGCCACCTCGACACCAAGGGTTACGAGGTGACCACGGGCATCGGCCCGGACCTGATGACCGGCGCGAAAGAGGCGGTCGCCCAGATGATCGACCTGCTCGCCGGCCGTTACCAGATCGATCCGGTCGAGGCCTATATGCTGGCCTCGGTCTGTGGCGATCTCAGGATCAGCGAGATCGTCGACATGCCGAACTGGGTGGTGTCGTTCTACTTCCCGCGCTGCGTGTTCGAATGATGTTCGGTCGGCGCTGCACCCCCACCCCGCTGCTTCGCAGCGACCCTCCCCACAAGGGGGAGAGTAAAAAACCGGCGCCCTACCTCCCCCTTGTGGGGAGGTCGGACCGAAGGTCCGGGTGGGGGGCGCCACAGAATAAATCCCTTGCAGGTTTGCGTCTGCAATGACATCAGCCACCGAAACCATTCTCGACATCGCCAATCTCTCCGTCTCCGTGCGTGGCGAGGACGGCGAGCGCGACGTCGTCTCCAACCTCTCTCTGACGCTTTCACGCGGCGAGACGCTCTGCATCGCCGGCGAATCCGGCTCCGGCAAATCGATGACCGCGCTGGCGATCATGCAACTACTGCCGCGGCCCGCCGCGCGCATATCTTCGGGCACGATCCGCCTTCTTGGCGGGGATGCGGGCGACACCGATCTCACAGCGCTCGACGAGCGCCGGATGCGCCGCATCCGCGGCGACCGCATCGCCATGATCTTCCAGGAGCCGATGACCTCGCTGAACCCGGTGCTGTCGATCGGCCGCCAGCTCACCGAATCCATCGAGGCGCATACCAGCCTCTCGCCCGCCGAGGCCCGAAGCCGCGCCAGCGAGGCGTTGAAGGCAGTGCGCATTTCGGAAGCCGAAAGCCGGCTGAAACAGTTTCCGCATGAGCTGTCCGGCGGTATGCGCCAGCGGGTGATGATCGCCATGGCGCTGGCGCTGGAACCCGACGTGCTGATCGCCGACGAGCCGACGACTGCGCTCGACGTCACCGTGCAGGGCGAGGTTCTGGAACTGCTGCGCGACCTGCAGCGCCAGCACGGCACCAGCGTCATCCTCATCACCCACGACATGGGCGTGGTCGCCGAAATGGCCGACCGCGTCATCATCATGCGGCATGGCCGCATGGTCGAGGAAGGCAAGACATCGGACATTTTCGCCAGGCCGCAAGCCGAGTACACACGCGAGCTGCTCGCCGCCGTGCCGCGCATCGGCACTGGCGCCGGCCGCCAGACATCGAAAGAGATTGCCGAGCCGGTTGCGCCGGCGAACGTCGCCGATGTCACCGATCTGCATGTCCGGTTCGACCTGCGTGGCGGCTTCTTCGGCCGGGTCAACCGGCGCGTCCATGCCGTCGAAGGCGTCAGCTTTTCGATCGCGCCCAACGAAACGCTGGCGCTGGTGGGCGAGTCCGGCTGCGGCAAGTCGACCACCGCCAAGGCGCTGGCCGGACTGGTGCCTTATACCGGCGACATCGTCATCGGCGGACGCAACCTGTCGGGCCTCGGCCGCGACGAGCGCAAGGCGGTGCGCCGCGACGTGCAGATGATCTTCCAGGACCCCTACGCTTCGCTCGACCCGCGCATGCGCGTCGGCGATCTCGTCGCCGAGCCGCTGGTCATCCATGGCGTCGCTTCGAAGGAGGAGCGCAGGGAGCGGGTGGCGGCATTATTCGAGCGTGTCGGCCTGTCGGCCGGCCAGATGGAGCTCTATCCCCACGAATTCTCCGGCGGCCAGCGCCAGCGCGTCTGCATCGCCCGTGCCCTGGCGCTCAGGCCGAAGCTGATCATCGCCGACGAAAGCGTTTCGGCCCTCGACGTTTCCGTGCAGGCGCGCGTGCTCGACCTGTTGAAGGAATTGCAGCGCGAATTCGGCGTCGCCTACCTCTTCATCTCCCATGATATGGCCGTAGTCGAAAACATCTCCGACCGCGTCGCCGTCATGTATCTCGGCCAGATCGTCGAGATGGGCACGCGCGACCAGGTTTTCTCCAACCCGCGCCACCCTTACACCAGGCGGCTGATCGAAGCTGTGCCGGTGCCCGATCCGGCGAAGCGCAGGAGCCGGTTCGCAAGGCTGGACCAGGAGATTCCGAGTGCGACGCGGAGGCTGGGCGAGAGCCCGCAGAGGCTGGCGCTGAGCGATGTCGGAGGCGGTCACCTGGTGGCGGGGTGAGGGTATGCTGCTCATGTGGGGCGGCGCCGACGCTTCCTGTGGCAACTGCAGCCATATCCGGGCCGCGACGGCTGTCCCGATCCCATCAATACCCAAGCGCCATTCCGTCCTTGCGTGGGTCCGACGCCCCGGTCAGCGTTCCCTTTTCCCAGTCGATCAGCACCGCCTGGCCGCCGCCGAGCGGGTGGTGCGGCTGGGTGATGGCATGGCCGCGGCGGCGCAGGCCTTCGATCGCATCAGCGGGAACACCGCGCTCGGCCTCCACCATGCCGTCATTGTAGAACACTCGCGGCGCATCGAGCGCCTGCTGCGGATCCATGCCGAAGTCGAGCATGTTGGTCAAAAGATGGACGTGGCCGAACGGCTGGTAGCCGCCGCCCATGACGCCGAACGGCATCACCACGCGGCCGTTTCGCGTCGCCATGCCGGGCATGATCGTGTGCATCGGCCGCTTGCCGGGCGCGATGGCGTTCGGATGCGCCGGGTCGAGGCGGAAGCTCGAGCCGCGGTTCTGCAGCACCACGCCGGTCTTCGGGCCGACGACGCCGCTGCCGAAGGAATAATAGGTCGAGTTGATGAAGGAGACCGCGTTGCGGTCGCGGTCGACGATGGAGATGTAGACCGTGTCGCTGCCGGGCAGCTGCACATCCGGCAGGTGCGTCATGGCACGCTGGCGGTCGATCTCGGCGCGCAGCCGCTCGGCATAGGCGGCCGACAGAAGCTCTTTTACCGGCACCGGCACATGGTCCTGGTCGCCGAGGAAACGGTCGCGGTCGCGGTAGGCCAACCGCCCCGCTTCGATCTCCAAGTGCAGGCGCTCGGCGCCGCCGGGGTCGAGCTCGCCGAGCCTGAGCCCCGACAGCACATTCAGCATCACGAGCGCCGTCAGCCCCTGATTGTTCGGCGGCATCTGGTGGATCTCGTGGCCGCCATAGGAGACGCTGACCGGCGCTACATAATCGCCCTTGGTCGAAGCGAAATCCTCAAGCGAATGCAGTCCGCCCAACGCCCTGAGCCGGCTCACAATGTCGTCGGCCACGGTGCCTTCATAGAACCCGGCGCGGCCATGCCTGGCAATGATGCGTAAGGTGGCGGCAAGCTCCGGCTGCCGGTGCACGTCGCCGGCCCTGGGCGCCTCGCCGCCCGGCAGGAAAATGCGCGCGGCGTGCTCGTCGGCCGACAGGTCGGTCTCCGGTTCGGCCCAGTCGAAGGCGACGCGGTCATGCACGACATAGCCGTTCTCGGCATAGTTGATCGCCGGCGCCAACACCTCTGCAAGGTCCTTGCTGCCATGGTCTTCCAGCAGCCTGCACCAGGCGTCGATCGCGCCGGGCACGGTCACGGCATGCGGTCCCTGTTTGGGAAGTTCGCTGAAGCCTTTGTCGCGATACCAGTCCACGGTCGCCTTGGCGGGCGCCCGGCCGGAGCCATTGAAAGCCAGCACGTGTCCCTGCCCCGCGGGGCAATAGAGGACAAAGCAGTCGCCGCCTATGCCGGTCGATTGCGGCTCGACCACGCCCTGCACGGCGGCGGCGCAGACAGCGGCGTCCATGGCATTGCCGCCGGCGCGCAGCATGTCAATGGCTGCAAGCGTCGAAAGCGGATGCGAGGTCGCGGCGATCGCTTCGGTGGCACGGACCGGCGAGCGGCCGGGAAACTGGAAATCACGCATTCTGTCCGAATATCTCCTGGTCACTTGAAGCCAATTGGTCCGGTGAAATCAATGCCGTCTGCCGAAGATCTGCGCCACCGACAAGAGCACGACCGACAGCACGATCAGGCAGGTCGAGATGGCAGCGATCGTCGGGTCTATCTGGTCGCGCAGGGCGTTGAACATGCGGCGCGTCAAGGTCGTCGTCTCGCCGCCCGAGATGAACAGCGAAACCACCACTTCGTCGAAGGAGGTGATGAAGGCAAACAGCGCGCCCGAGACGATCGAGAAGCGGATCTGCGGCATGGTAACTTGCCAGAAGGCGGCTACGCGTCCGGCGCCCAGGCTGCGCGCCACGCGCTCCTGGTTCATGTCGTAGGAGCGCAGGCCCGAAAGCACCGTCAGCACCACCAGCGGCAGCGCCTGCACCGTATGCGCGATGACCAGGCCGGTCAGCGTGTTGTTCAGCCCGATGCGCGCGTAGAGGAAGAAAGTGCCGATGCCGATCAGGATCACAGGTACGATCAGCGATGCCGTCATCAGTGCGTTGATGCTGCCGTTGAAGCGCAGCGTGCCGCGATTGATGGCGTAGGCGGCGGCCGTGCCGAGCGGCGTCGCCACCAGCGCTGTCATAACGGCCACCTTGACCGAGACGACCGTCGCGTCGCGCCACTCCGGCGACTGGAAGTAGGTCTGGTACCAGCGCAGCGACCATTGCTGGGGCGGAAACTGCAGCAGCGTCGAATCCGAAAACGACATGATGACGATGATGACCGACGGCGCGATCAGGAACAGCAGCACGAGGCCGCCCAGCGCATAGAGCCACAGACGTTGCCGGTGCGAGATCGGCAGGCCGACATCTCCACTCATCGCGAACTCCACACACCTGTGGCGCGCGCGCCGAGCAGCCACTGGAACAGGCCGAGCAGCGCCAGCGTGACCGCGAGCAGCACGACGCCGAGCGCCGCGCCGGCGCCCCAGTTGGAATAGAGACTGGTGGTCTGTTCCATGCGCATCGCCCACATGACAACCTTGCCGCCGCCCATCAGCGCCGGCGTGACGAAAAAACCGAGGCACAGCACGAAGACGATGACCACGCCCGAGGCGAGGCCGGGCAGCGACAGCGGAAAGAAGATCTGCCGGAAGGTGGCGACGGGGCCGGCGCCCAGGTTCATCCCGGCGCGCAGGCAGTCGGTGTCGATGGTCTTCATCGAGGCGTAGAGCGGCAGCACCAGGAACGGCAGCAATATATGCGTCATGCCGATGACGACGCCGGAAAAATTGTTGGCCAGCGGCAGCGGCTGGCTGATGACTCCGAGGTCGATCAGCCAGCTGTTGATCAGCCCCTTGCGCTGCAGGATCACCAGCCAGGCATAGGTGCGCACCAGCACCGATGTCCAGAACGGCAGGATGACGAAGATCAGGCAGATCGACGCCGCCCGGCGCGGCAATTGCGACAGCATATAAGCCAAGGGATAGCCCAGCAGCACGCAAGCGGCGGTGACGATGAAGGCGACCTTGAAGGTGGTGAGGAAGGTCTTGATATAGGAGACTTGCTCGAAGAGGCGCGCATAGTTGGCGGCGCTCAAGACGCCGACCTCGTCGAACAGCGACAGCCAGAACAGCCAGCCGATCGGCACGATGATGATGGCAAAGACGAAGAACAGGCTTGGCGACAGCAGCGCCAGCAGCCGAAACTGCTCGCGCCGCGCATCGGCGCGCAACGCATGCGCGTTCAGGTCCTGGGTCATGGCGCCAATTGCCTCGTCCATCGTGGCGGTTTGCACGCTCATCAGTCCGCCGCCACCAGGATCGTATCCTGCGCATCGAGGCCAAGCGCGATCGGCTGCCCGGAGGCCGGCAACCTGGCCAGCACGTCGCTGCGGCAATAGTCGCGCAATGTCAGCTGCCTGCCGTCGCGCAGCACGGCGTAGCAGACGAAGCTGTCGCCCTGATAAATCACGTCACTGAGCGTCGCGCTGAGCACGTTGACGCCCTTGGCCGGCTCTGCATTTGACAGCAGCCGCAGCTTTTCCGGCCGCACCACCATCAGCTGCTGGCCCGATGCCGGCGCCGGCGCCGCGGTGTGGATTTGCCTGTCCTCGTACCAGACCGAACCGGAGCGGCATTCGACGGGAATGAAATTCGATTCCCCGATGAAGCCGGCGACGAACCGGGTGCGCGGCGCGGCGTAGAGAATTTCGGGCTTGTCGAGCTGCTCGATGCGCCCGGCATTCATGACGGCGATACGATCCGACATGGTAATCGCCTCGCGCTGGTCGTGCGTGACATAGACAGTCGTCATGCCAAGCCGCCGATGCAGGGCGCGCAGTTCGATCTGCATGTGCTCGCGCAGGCCCTTGTCCAACGCCGACAGCGGCTCGTCCATCAGCACGATGCGCGGCTCGAACACGATGGCACGCGCCAGCGCCACGCGCTGGCGCTGGCCACCGGAGAGCTGGTCGACGCGCCGTTCGCCGAGGCCCTGCAACTTCACCAGCTCCAGCGCTTTTTCGACGCGTTCCACCGTCTCGGCGGCCGGAACGCGGCGCTGCTTCAGCGGAAAGGCGATGTTGTGGAAGACGTTCATATGCGGGAACAGGGCATAGTTCTGGAACACCATGCCGATATTGCGCCTGTGCGGCGGCGTGGTGATGATCTCCTCGTCGCCGACCTTGATTGAGCCGGCATTGGCCCTGACGAATCCCGCCAGGATCATCAGCAGCGTCGTCTTTCCGGAGCCGGAAGGGCCGAGCAACGTCAGGAATTCGCCGGCCGCGACGTCGAGATTGAGGTCGCGCAGCACCGATACGGAGCCAAAACGTTTCTCTATCGCGCGCATGCCGATCGGCAGCGCGGATGGCGCAATGGACAAGATTGTTTTCTCCTAGGCAGGACTCCAAGAAGCAGGGCCAGGCGGCCCCGCAATGTCAGGGTTTCCGGTCTATTGCTGGATCAGATTGTTGAACTTCTCCGTCGCCTCGACGAGGTTGTCGCGCCAGAACTCGGCGTCCTGCAGCACCTGCTTCTTGACGTTCTCAGGCGACGAGTTGATGTCCTTGATCCGCTCCGGCGGGATCTTCCCGGTCTCGAACGCCTTCTCGTTGACCGGTCCGTTGTCGACATAAAGCGGCAGATTGGCCTGTAATTGCGGACTGACGAACATCGCCAGCGCCTTCATCGCGACCTCCTTGTTCTTGGCGCCCTTGGGAATGACCATGCAGTCGGCCGTGAGTACGCCCTGGTCGAAGGAGAAGCTGACCGGCGCGCCTTCCTTCTTCAAGGTGCCGGCGCGGCCGTTCCAGATGCTTGCCATGTCGACCTCGCCGTCCTTCACCAGTTGCATGGCCTGCGCGCCGGAAGTCCACCAGGCATCGACATGGCCACGGATCTTGTCGACCGATTTCAGCGCGCCGTCGATGTCGACAGGATAGACCTTGTCGATCGGAATGCCTTCGGCGAGGGCTGCAACGCTAAGCGTCTCCGTCGCCTGGCTGCTGCTCAGTGCGCGCCGTCCGGGAAACTTCTCCACATTCCAGAAGTCGGCCCAGGTCTTGGGGCCTTTGTCACCGAATACGTCGGTCCGGTAGACGAGTACCACGGAGGTGTAGGAGATGCCGACCCAGTCGTCATGCACGAGCTTGGGATTGATGCCGCTCTTGTCGATGAGGTTGTAGTCGAGCTTTTCGAAAAGCCCTTCCTTCGAGCCGCGCGCGCATTCGTCGGCGCCGAGCTCGGTGATGTCCCACTTCACCGCGTTGCCTGTCACCTGCAGGCGCACGTCATCGAGACCGTTGGTGGTGTCTTCCTTGATGGTGATGCCGAGCGCATCGGCGGTCGGCTTGAAGAAGGCCTTGGCCTGCGCCTCCTGATAGGTGCCGCCCCATGAGGCGACGGTAATGGTGTCGCCTGCCGCGGCGGGCGCCGTGACCGTGGCCATGAGGCCCGCTATGGCAACGACGCTAATGCCTTTGGTGCTGTTCATTTCGGTTCTCCAACCGGTGTTCCCATTGTTTTTGATTTCGCATGCGATTTTGTATACAATCTTGAGTGTAGCTCGGGGATCAGCGAAGTCAACACCGCTCGGCGGGGCCTTGGGGCCACCGACCCGGGGCCGGGGAATGGCAAAACGCGCCGATTTTGAATACAGCTACGCGCGAAACACATCGATTTCCGGCACGGACCGGAGACTGGATACGGAACTTGGCCAAGGAAACAAAAAACACGCTGCGCGACTCGGTCTATTCCGCGCTCAAGGCAATGATCGTGACCGGCCAGATCCCGCCGGGCGCGCGCGTCACCGAGAGCGACATTGCGGCAAAGCTGAATGTCAGCCGCACGCCCGTGCGCGAGGCCTTCAACCGCCTCGAGCGCGACGGGTTGGTCACCGGCCGGCCGCGGCAGGGCTACGCCGTCACCGAGTTCGACATAAACATGTTCCGCGAGGCCTTCGACATCCGCGAACTGCTCGACGGCCACGCCACCGAACTGGCGGCGGCTGCGGCCACCGAGAAAGACAAGGCGCGGCTGCGCGCCATGCTGGCCGAATGCGAGAGGCTGGCCGCCATTGCGGATCGAACCACAAGGGAAAAATTCCAGGAGCTTGAAGTCGGCATCGATCTGCACCGCGTCATCGCCGAAATCAGCGGCAATGCCATGCTGCACGGCATGCTGTGCGGCATCCTCGACAGGTGCCAGCACTATGTCTGGACGGAACTGCTGTGGCTCGACGAATGGAAGATCGCCCGCGACGAGCATGCCGAGATCGTCGATGCGATCTGCGCCGGCGACGCCAAGCGCGCCGGCGCCCTGGCGCGCGCCCATGTGCGCGGCTCGCGCGAGAACGTGCTGCGCCTGCTGCAGGCCAAATCGGATTACCAGAGCTTTCTGGCCAAGGCGTCGTGAGCGGGGTTGGACTTGGCGCGAAGCAACGCGTTAGCGATCTCGACTGGGCAGCCATGGATATTGCGGGTGGCGATGCTACCATAGGCCGGACGAACCTCGACAAGGACACTCCAGGTGCTTCCCTCGACAGGGCTTGAGCGATTGAGCGCATTTTCGGATGGCGTGTTCGCCGTCCTTATCACCGTGCTCGTGCTTGACCTGCGTCCACCGGAGGTGCCGACCTTCACCGCGTTGCTGGCCTTGTGGCCGACATGGCTGAGCTACGGCGTGAGCTATCTCTTCATCGCCATCGTCTGGGCGAATCACCATCATCTCCTGCGCCACGCCACGGCGGCGACGACCAGCCTGATGTGGTACAATTTCGCGCACCTGTTTTCGGTGTCGCTGCTGCCGTTGGCAACCGCGTGGATGGCGGTCAGCGAGCTGGCCCCGCAGCCGGTGGCGTTCTACGCGGTCGTCTTCTTCCTGGTGAACCTGACCTACATTCTCCTGATCCGGGAACTCATCGACCCGATGCCGGCCGACACCGTTCCGCTCAAGGTGCGCAAGGTCATGCGCATCCGCTCGATGGTGACGCTGTGCCTTTTCGGCTTGGCGGCGGTCGTCGCCCTGAAATACCCGATCGCCGGACTGGCGATCTGTTGCTGCTGCCTGACGGTCTATCTCCGGCCGGAAGCGCCGGGATCGCGCGCCGGCTGAGCGCAATGTCAGGTCATGCCGCCCGCGTCGGCTTTCGGCCTCGATCCGCCAGACCGCCCTGAATTTGCGCTGGGCAGTCTCCAGATGCTCGCCGCATCGCCACTTGGCCGCGTCAGGCCGCGCGGCTCGAACGGCAGGGTCGTTACGGTCGAAAATGATCAGTCGGCGGAGCGCTTCTCGAATACGGAGCGTGCGACCGGGGCTGCCGAGAAAGCGTTTGGCCATCCCGCGTAATAGGCGAGATGACTGATCACCTCCGAGGCCTCGGCGCGCGTCAGTCCATTATCCATGGCCCTGTTGAGATGATAGGGAATCTGCTCCACCTGACCGGCGGCGACCAGCGCGCTGACCGTCACCAGGCTGCGGTCGCGCGGCGCGAGATCGGGACGCAGCCACAGGTCGCGAAACAGCACTTCCGTCGTGTCGCGCACCAGGCCCGGCGACGCCGGTCCCGTGCCTTGCTCGACCCGTGCGGCACGATCGGCCTCCGCCTTTTCGTCGAGCGGCAGCAAATCGACGACAGCCTTGGGGAGCTGGTCCGACCCGATGCCGCGTGCCTCGAACACCGCTTTGGCGATCGCCGTGGCTGCCATCGCGTTGCCCCACCCGGCATAGAAGGCAAGATGCGTGATCATCTCCGAGATCTCGGCCGGCTTCACGCCACTGTCGAGGGCGAGGCTCAACTGCTCCGGCAGGAGTATGCCCTGGTTGCGGGTGACCACCGCCGCGATGGTGACGATGCTGCGATCGCGCCGCGACAGGCCGGGGCGCTTCCAAACGTCATTGGCAAGCTTGTCCGTCGCATAGCGCGCAAGGGCGGGCGAGACGGCCTGCACATCCTCTGGAGGCAGGCTGCCGGTCTGCGATCCCGTCTGCGCCGCAGCGTCGGCAGCCCCCATCGACAAAGCGAGTGCGAGAATGGTTGAAGGTTTCATGATGATGCCTTTCGTTCCTGCGTACGGTCAGCGGTATTGCTCGTCGGAGACAGGCTCCAGCCAGTCGACATTCTTGCCGTCATGCATGTAGCTCAACGCGATATGGGCCATCGGGCTGGTGGCGGTCGCGCCATGCCAGTGCTTCACCCCGGCGGGAATCCAGACGACGTCGCCTGGATTGATGACGCGGGCCTCCTTGCCGTCTTCGCGAATCCAGCCTTGGCCTGATGTGACGATCAGCAATTGACCGGCAGGATGGGTGTGCCAGACGGTGCGCGCTCCGGGAGCAAAGTTCACCAGCCCTGTGCTTGCGCGCGTTATCTCGGTGGCGGGAAACAGCGCAGTGACGACCGCTTGCCCGGTAAAGTTTTCTGCCGCTCCGATCATCGCCGGCGTGCTGCCGTTTGTCCGGATTTCGATGCCCTGCGCTTGGACGGGCATGGTTCCCGCCACACTCGCGGCCGCTGCTGTCAGGATTTTCTTCATTTTGGTCTCCTTGAGGTTTGCTCCCCTGCATTTGTGGGCTGAACCCAGCGCGGCGCTTACAGACGAAGCAGCGTCTTGATCGCCCGCCTCTCATCCATGGCGCGATAGCCCTCGGCGACATCGGCCAGCGGCAGGGTCAGGTCGAAGACCTTGCCGGGATTGATCTTGCGCTCCAGCACCAGATCCATCAGATGCGGAAGAAAACGGCGCACGGGCGCGGGGCCGCCGAGCAGGCTCTTCTGGGCGAAGAAGAGGCCCTGGCCGTCGAGCTGGACGCCATGCGGCACGCCGACGAAGCCGATCGAGCCGCCGGGGCGGGCACAGTTGATCGCCTGCATCATGGATTCCTGCGTGCCGACGCATTCCAGCACGGATTCCGCGCCGACGCCGCGGGTCAGATCCTTGATCCGCGCCACGCCGTCATCGCCGCGCTCCGAAATGATATCGGTGGCGCCGAATTCGAGCGCGAGATCCTGGCGCGTCTTGTGGCGGCTCATGGCGATGATGCGCTCCGCGCCCATCTGCTTGGCCGCGAGCACGCCCATCAGCCCGACCGCGCCGTCACCCACGACGACCGCGGTCGCGCCGGGCTCGACGCGCGCGGCGTCGGCGGCATACCAGCCGGTGCCAAGCACATCCGATGCCGCCAGCAGGCTCGGGATCAGATCGTCCTCGGGCATGCCGGGGGTGGCGACCAGCGTGCCGTCGGCAAGTGGCACGCGCAGCATCGGCGCCTGCGCCCGGCTCATGAACTCGCGCTGCTCGCAGGACGAGGGGAAGCCGAAGCGGCAATGCGGGCAGGTGTTGTCGGAGGTGCAGAACGAGCCGACGACGAACTGGCCGGGCTTCACCGCTCTCACCGCGCTGCCCACTTCCACCACCACGCCGCAATATTCGTGGCCCATATGCATCGGTTCGTTCAGCGGCTGGAGCCCGCGATAGGGCCACAGGTCGGAGCCGCAGATGCAGGTGGCCGAGAGCTTGAGGATGGCGTCGGTGGGATGAAGGATTTCGGGCTCCGCCACTTCCTCGCAGCGGATGTCGCCGGCACCGTAGAGAACTGTTCCGAGCATGGTTTTCTCCTTGAGCCTATGTCAGGCGTTCTATGCGTATGTTGAAGCGTCCGCCGCGCAGCAGCGGCGCGATACCGCTGTCGAGCCGGCCGAGCCGGATCAGGCCGCGCGAATACCGGTAGGGGCCATAAAAGAAGATGAGATTGCCCCAGGGCGCGTAGTAGGCGATGTCGCCGATGGCCTCACTGTCGAACGGGCCGCTGCCCTCGATCCGCAATTTGCGCGGCAGGTAGCCGATCTTCTCGACGGATGCGTAGTCTTCCAGTGTCAGGTCCAGCGGCAGCATCGCGGCGAAATCCTGCGCGCTCGGATTGTCGAACAGGGAGGCCGTCAGGCGCATCGCGTCCACTTCAATAGCAATCCTCATCAACGATTTCTCCTGTCCGTCCGTTCCGCGGGCTTGGCCTGGCGCGGCGGAGGGCGCGAACGCGGCTGCCAGTGCGGCGGCAACTGCGGTGCGGCGTGTCATGTGGCTGCGTGTCATGGCGCGTCCTTGCCATGATCATGGGCGGCTGCCGCCGCGGCCAGCGCGGATCCCACAAGCGGCACCGCCCCGAGTGCGAAGGGGCTTCGCCAGCCGAGCGTGTCCAGCAGCAGGCCGCCGCCCGCCGCCCCGAGCGTGATGGCGAACTGGATGACGGCAACCTGCAAGCCGCCGCCGGCTTCGGCATCGTCGCGCAGCGCGCGGCTCAGCCAGGTGCCCCAGCCGACCGGCGCCGCGGTTCCGAAAAAGCCCCAGCCGACGAGCAACGCGGTGACGGCCATCGGCATCGATCCAAGCACGATCAATGCGACGGCCAGCAGCGCCATGGCCAGCGGAATGATGATGACGATGCTGTAGAGCCGCGTCTTGAGCAGCCGGCCTATGGTCCAGGTGCCGGCGACGCCTGCTAGTCCCATCACGAGCAGGATCGCCGAGAGCGCCGAAACGCCGACACCGGTCACGGTTTCCAGGAAAGGCCTGAGATAGGTGAAGAGCGCGAACTGGCCCATGAAGAGCAACAGGATCGAGGCCATGCCGAGCGCGACCTGACGGCGCAGCAGCAGCCGGAAGACATTGCCCGACGCCTTGCGGCCGCGTGGCGGCAGCGCAGGCAGGCTGAGGCTTTGCCAGACAAGGGCAAAGAGGGCCAACGGCACCACGAGGAAGAACGCGCCGCGCCAGCCGACATAATCGCCGAGCAGGCTTCCGAGCGGCGCCGATATGGTTGCCGCGACGGCGTTGCCGGCGTTGATCATCGCCAGGCCCTCGGGCACGGAGTCCTCCGGCACGAGGCGCATCACGATCGCGGTGGACATCGACCAGAAACCGCCGATGGCAATGCCGAGCAAGGCGCGGCCGATCATCAGCACGGCATAGTTGGGCGCAAAGGTCACCACCAGGCCGGACACGGCGAGCAGCAGCGAGAACGACGTCAGCACCAGCTTGCGGTCGATATGCCGCGTCAGGCCAGCGATGAACAGGCTGGTGACGACCGCGAAGATGCCGGAGACCGAGATCGCCTGTCCCGCCCGGCCTTCGGTGATGCCGAGCCCGTCGGCGATCGGCGTCAGCAAGCTCACCGGCGTGAACTCGGAAGCGATAAGGACGGCGACGCAAAGCGTCATCGAGAACACCGCACCCCATGCTGCCCGAGGCTTCACCAGCCTGTCGTCGTAAGTCGTTTCCATCAGCCGTCACCACGCACAAAAAGCCGGCCGCCGGAAAACGCATCGGCGGCCTGTTCGCGACAGGAGATAGCGCCGGACTATTGGAATGATTAGCGGCTGAAAGTCGCTTGAACTTATCGATGCAGGCCATAAATAACGTCGGGCCGTATTCAGCGGGGCAGAAGGCCATGCGCGAAAACTTCAACGATCTTCTGTGGTTCCTGATGGTGGCCGAGGAGCGCAGTTTCACCAAGGCCGCCGCCAAGATCGGTATTACTCAATCGACCCTCAGCCACACCATCAAGCGGCTCGAAACGCGCCTGGGCCTGCGGCTGCTGGCGCGAACGACGCGCAGTGTCTCGACGACCGAGGCGGGGGAGCGGTTGCGTCAATCCCTGGCACCGCGCATCGTCGATATCGAAACCGACATCGCGGCGCTGACGGCCTATCGCGACAAACCCTCGGGGACCGTGCGCATCACCGTCTCCGATCATGCCCTCGAGCAGCTGGTCTGGCCGAAACTGCGGCCCGTCCTTGCCGACTATCCTGACATCAAGCTCGAATTCAGCCGGGACAACGGATTGCGCAACATTGTCGAGGATGGTTTCGATGCTGGCGTGCGGCTTGGCGAAAGCGTGGAGAAGGACATGATCGCCGTGCGCATCGGGCCGGACTGGCGGCTTGTTGCCGTAGGCTCGCCGGCCTACATCGCCGGACGTGGCGTGCCGAAGGCGCCGCAGGACCTGATCGGCCACAATTGCATCAACCTGCGCATGACCAGCGCCGGTGGCCTCTATGCCTGGGAATTCCAGAAGGCCGGCCAGGCTCTGCGCGTGCGCGTCGATGGCCAGCTCGTGTTCAACTCGACCCTGCCGATGGTCGACGCCGCCATTGCCGGCTACGGGCTTGCCTATGTGCCCGAGGATCTGGTCACGGCGCATGTTGCCGCCGGCCGGCTGCAACTCGTGCTCGACGATTGGGCGCCGAAATTCGCCGGCTATTACCTATACTATCCAAGCAGTCGCCAGAACTCGCCGGCCTTCAAGGTCATTGTCGAAGCGCTTCGAAAACACAGCCAATGATGGCCACCACACAGAAGCCGAGGACGGGGCTGAGCACAACCGGGAATGGGAGCGGCGGACCTCAGATGATGCCGTGCTTCCTTAACAGCGCCTGCTCATCGCCCGCCACCCATCCGAATATCTTCGGCTCCCCGTCGAGTTTCCGGACAAGGTAGTGAACGTCGAAATCTATCCCGACGTCCGCTTGGCCCTCGCGGGCATAGGTCGCGGTCCACGCAACATGGGCAACGCAATGATGCTCGTCGATCGGCGAGATGCCGATGTCGCGTATCCGCATCTCTTTCGTTCCGATCGCCCGGTAGTGAGCATAGCCCTGAGCCATGACTTGCTTGAGTTGATCGTCGTTCTTTCCGGTCACGACGCCGGCAGGCGAGGCGGCTATGAACTCCGACGTGTAGAGCGACGCGGCCTCATCCATATCCATGCCGCCGCCAAGCGACGCCTTGAAAAATCGCTGATAGCGTTCAAAAAATCTCTTTACGCTCATCTCCATGATTTCCGCGCCTATGGCGCATTCCAGACCCATCCGACAATGAGCTTTCGCCGGCGGCCTCGCGGCCGGTCGTGTCCTCGGATCAGCGCCGTTCCGGCAAGCTCCGGAGGAAATGGATCATCGCGGCATTGACCTCGTCCGGGCGTTCCTGCTGGGTCCAGTGCCCGCAGCCGGGCAGCATCAACTTGTCGCGGAGTTGCGGGACGAAATTTCCGAGATTGGCCAGCAACTGGTCCATTCCGGGGAAGGCGACCACCAGATCGCGGTCGCCCGCTATATAGAGCGCGGGAACCTTGACGCGCGCGCCGGCAAAGGGCGCCATCAGCTCCCAGTTCCGGTCGATGTTGCGGTACCAGTTGAGACCTCCCGCGAAGCCGGTGCGCTGGAACTCGCCCGCGTAGAAATCGAGGTCGCCTTGGCTGAGCCAGGGCGGCAGGCCCGGCGGCGCCTCGACGGCTTGCAGGAAACCTCCATCATGTGGAACCATGCCGATTCCACCCGCGCTCGTGCCCGAGGCATCCCCCGATGCGGCGTAAAGCATGGCCCGCACCGTGGTCCGGGGGTCCCGCTCCAGCTCGGCTTCTGCAATGCCGGGTTGCTGGAAATAGAGCTGGTAGAATTGGGAGTCCGTCGTTCGCGGCATCACGCTGGTTGGGCGCACCTTGGCCCGCGGCCGGAACGGCACGCTGAGACCGATGACGGCTTGAAACCGATCCGGGCGCATCAGCGCCGCGTGCCAGGCGACGACGGCGCCCCAGTCGTGGCCGGCGATGATGGCGGTCGGCGCTTCGAGGGCGTCGAGAAGGCCCACCATGTCGCCGACCAGATGGAAGAGCGTATACTGTTCGACCGCCTCCGGCCGATCGCTCTTGCCATAGCCCCGCATGTCGGGGGCGACGGCGTGAAAGCCCGCCGCCGCGAGCGCACTCAATTGATGGCGCCAGGAATACCAGGATTCGGGAAAGCCGTGGCACAAGAGCACCAAAGGGCCATCGCCCTGCTCCGCGACGTTGAGGCGGATGCCGTTGGTCTCGACCATTCGCTGCGTCGGCTCGCTCACGGCTGCTTCTCACGCTCGTGTGTCAGTCTCTGTTTAAGTTTAACGGCTGGCGGCGGACGCCGCAACGAGTGGGTTGAGCGAACCGAATGCCTGTCCCGAAGGTCACGCATCTTTTGTCGCCAGTCTCAGGAGTGATCGCGGCAATGAATATCCGAGATTTGGTCGGCGCCCGCTTTGCGGTTCCCGAACTTCTGCCCCAGCTTCAAACGCGATGAGCGCGCTTGCCTATTGTCACCCGGCTGTCATATGTCGGCACTACGAAGCCTTAGTTCTGGATTTATGGATACGTGGATAAAAAATCAGCTCTCCTCGCTTGGCGGCACTCGGCCAGGATACAAGGCTCGAGGTCTTTCGCCTGCTTGTCCAGGCGGGCGCCGGGGGGACCCCCGCCGGCGAGATCGCTTCCCGCCTCGACATCGTGCAGAACACGATGTCGGCGCACCTCAAGGTTCTTGACCATGCCGGCCTCGTCCGCGCCGAGCGCGATGGTCGCACAATCCGCTATGTTGCCGACATGACGGGATTCCGCGATCTGCTCGCCTACCTCATGGAAGACTGCTGCAATGGCGCGCCAGAACTCTGTCGGCCCGTGATCCAGGCGGTCACCTGCAAGTGTTAGAAGAGGCATCCGCCATGAGCGAGCCATGCAACGTTCTTTTCCTCTGCACGGGCAATTCGGCAAGGTCGATCATCGCCGAGGCGATACTCAACCTTCCGAAAGCCGGCTGAGCAAGGAAAGTATCATGAACGATCACGCTTTGAGCGCGGGCGGCGGCATTGGTTTCGTCGAGAAATACCTGACCGTGTGGGTGGCGCTGTGCATCGTCGCCGGCATCGCTCTCGGCCATCTCATGCCAGGCGTCTTCCACGCCGTCGGCGAGGCCGAGATTGCCAAGGTCAACCTGCCGGTCGCGGCACTGATCTGGCTGATGATCGTGCCGATGCTGGTCAAGATCGACTTCGCCGCGCTCGGCCACGTGAAGGAGCATTGGCGCGGAATCGGTGTGACACTGTTCGTCAATTGGGCGGTGAAGCCGTTCTCGATGGCGGCGCTCGGCTGGCTGTTCATAGGGTATCTCTTTCGGCCTTATCTGCCGGCCGACCAGATCGACAGCTATATCGCCGGCCTTATCATCTTGGCGGCCGCGCCCTGCACGGCGATGGTCTTCGTGTGGTCGAACCTAACGAAAGGCGAACCGCATTTCACGCTGAGCCAGGTCGCGCTTAACGACACCATCATGATCTTCGCCTTCGCGCCGATCGTCGGCTTGCTGCTCGGCCTCTCGGCCATCACCGTACCCTGGAATACCCTCGTCCTCTCCGTCGCGCTCTACATCGTCGTGCCGGTCATCGGCGCCCAATTCCTGCGTCGGCGGCTGCTCGCCGCGGGCCGCGAAGCCGCCTTGAAGCGATTTCTCGAGCGGCTTCAGCCGCTCTCGCTCATAGCCCTGCTTGCCACGCTCGTGCTGCTGTTCGGATTTCAGGGCGTGCAGATCCTGGCGCAGCCGCTGATCATCGCGCTGCTGGCCGTGCCGATCCTGATCCAGGTCTATTTCAATTCAGGGCTCGCTTACCTACTCAACCGTGTCTCGGGCGAACAGCATTGCGTCGCCGGCCCCTCGGCCCTGATCGGCGCTTCGAATTTCTTCGAACTGGCGGTCGCCGCCGCCATCAGCCTGTTCGGCTTTCAGTCGGGGGCGGCGCTCGCCACCGTCGTCGGCGTGCTGATCGAAGTGCCGGTCATGCTCACCGTGGTCTGGATCGTGAACCGCTCCAAAGACTGGTACGAGGGCGGCCGGGCAGTGTCCCGTGTTGCCGAAAACATTAATGCTCGACCCTGATCGAAAAATTGCGAAATAGCCGTTGATCCTCAGCCGGCCGGGCAGCCTGCTGGTGGACTGCTTTGCAGGAAAAGCTCGGGATGGCCGCGCGACGCACTCCCGTTAATTGCGCGGGTATCCGTCCGCTTGACAGTCTGCCTACTAGAAGGTAGACAGGGTGCATGAGCAACTTTTCAACGACATCTGACGAGATTTTGGCCTCCGCACAAAAGCTGATCATCGCCGGCGGTTATAATGGATTCAGCTACGCAGACATCGCGGCCGTGGTCGGCATACGCAAGGCCAGCATCCACCACCACTTCCCCAGCAAGGTCGATCTGGTGCGTACGCTTGTGTCGCGTTACCGCGAGAACGCCGAAGCCGGCATGGCCGATCTCGAGCGCAGCGTGCCTGAACCGCTCGAACTCGTTCAGGCCTACGCGGGTTATTGGGCCAGATGCATCGAGGATGCAAGCATCCCGTTCTGCGTATGTGCGCTGCTGGCAAGCGAACTTCCAGCGCTTCCGAACGAGGTCGTCTCGGAGGTACGGGCGTATTTTCAGTTTCTCTCGGCGTGGCTGACGTCGGTCATCGAACGCGGCGAACAGCAAGGTTCCCTGAAAATCTCTGGTCCGGCGCGGGTGGAGGCAGAGGCGCTCATGGCCACCGTTCATGGCGCGATGCTATCGGCTCGGGCATACGGAAAGCCTGGCGTCTTCGCTTCAATTCTCGACCCGACCCTGCGGAGGCTGAAGCCCGAATGATATCAGTGCCGGGCGGCTAAGCGACGGGTCGCCCCGACAAGAGCATCGACAAATGCGCCGCGGTAAACTACCAACTAGTAGGTAAAGGAATTCCCTATGTTTCACAAACTCCTCTCGGCTCTCTTGGTCATCAGTATCCCGGCGACCTACGCCATCACGGCGCCCGCTCAGGCTCAAAGCCGGGAGGCCGAGCAGATCCACATCAGGGGCAGCGTGGTGAGCTTCAGCGCTTCGACGCTGAGGGTCAACACGCGGGAAGGCGAGACTGTTGACGTTGTCCTGGCTGATGGCTGGAAGATCTCCGGCGTCGCTGCTGCGAAGGTGGCCGATATCAAGCCAGGCGACTTCGTCGGAATTGCCTCGCTGCCGAAGGACAAGGGCGGGGACGGCGCTCTGGAAGTCCTGATCTTCCCGCCCGCGCTGAAAGGCGCAGGTGAGGGAAGCTACGGGTGGGATCTGAAGCCTGACAGCAGCATGACCAACGCAACAGTCGCCGATGCCGTCAAGGACGTCGACGGGCGCACCGTGACTGTTTCCTACCAAGGCAAGGAAAAGAAGATCGCGATCCCGGACGGCACCCCCGTCGTGACCCTCGCTCCGGCAACCCAGGATGATCTGATCCCGGGTGCCGTCGTCTTCATAGCAGGCGAGAAGGCCGCAAGCGGAACGATCGGTCATCAGGTCGTCGTTGGCAAAGATGGCGTGGTCCCGCCCATGTGAGCCAGGTCGCCGCTCGTTCGCAGGCTGTCGACCGTCACGGCGACGCTGGCGAAAGATACGCTGAGCGGTTCGGCGCGGACGAACGCGACAGTGAAGGCCTACCGCTCGTCCGAAATGCCGGAGCATTTCCCATGCACCGGGAGCGGCGCATTCGCCGACGGCTGTGGCCTGCACCTGGCGCCGCCTCTCGGAGGAAGGCGGGCGGACAGTGAAGGCTATGAGGGTGAAACAGCCCTCTTTGACAAACGCCTCGGCCACCTGTGGTCGCCGAGGTGCATCGGACAAACATTGAACCATACCCGAAGGATATCCAATGAGACGCGATCGCGTTGAAGTTGCTTCAAATGACCAGGACAAGTGGCTCAAGCTGTATTACCTCGCCCGTGCGGCCTTTTCCGTCGTCTGGGTCGTGGCCGCTTTGACGGTCGGCCGGCAGTCGGCGTCCATCGCGGCTGTCTTGCTTGTTGCCTATCCTGCCTGGGATGCAGCCGCCAATTATGTCGATGCTTCCCGCAACGGCGGGCTTGCCGTCAATCCTACGCAAGCATTCAACGTTGCAGTCAGTTCGGTGGTCGCCCTTGCAGTCATCATGGCGCTGGCGATGAACATGAATTGGGTTCTCGGCGTTTTCGGCGCGTGGGCAATCTTCTCCGGCCTGCTGCAGCTTGGAACCGCAATCCGGCGCTGGAAAACCGCCGGAGGCCAATGGGCCATGATCTTGAGCGGAGGCCAATCGGCTGTCGCCGGCGCCTTCTTCATCGCGCAAGCGCAGATGTCCGCACCGCCCTCGATCGCCAACATCGCAGGCTATGCTGGCTTCGGCGCCTTCTATTTCCTCGTCTCAGCCCTTTGGCTGACCGTCTCGCAATCGCGGCGCCGGAGAGTGGCATCGGTTCAAGCATGATCCACATTGTCGGCCTACTGCGTATCCGATCGTGGTCCGGCGATCGACATTCATGGCGGACCATTCGAGGTCGTCGCACGCGACGGCGAGACCATTCCCCCTTCGGCCCGCTTCCTCGCCGACACCATCAATGTCGGTCCGGGCCAGCGCTATGATGTCGTCTGGACGGCGCGGCGACCCGGCAAATGGCTCATCCACTGCCACATTCCGCACCACACGACGAACAACAATGTCGAGCAAAAGGGTGGCGGCGGGCTGATGGTCGTCATCGACGTCAACTGACGCGGAGCCGGAATTGGCGCTGTTGCGGCATCAGCGCCGCACTTGGCCCGGCGACGGTTGCCCAGAGGTTTGCCTAGACGCCGAGCGGCGCAGGCAGCCTCGGAACACGTGCGGGCCCTGCACGTTGATCCCGAACCGCTCGTGGAGTGCACCATGCCAGATTGGATCGGGACTTGGCGAAACCAATACGGCTCGACCGTCATCATCGAGGACGATGCGGAAGGCGTCATCCGCGGCATGTTCAGGACGGCGTTGGAAGACAGCAGTTTCTTTGGTCAGGAACTTTCGATCCATGGCGCTGCTTGCGGCGACGTAATCGGCTTCACGGCTGCGGGACAGGGCAAGGCCGGGCCTGCGGCCGTGAGCTACACCGGTATTCTGAGGGAAAGTAAGCTCGAGATGCTTTGGCATACCGTTGCAGGGCAGACCCTTACCGCATCGGCGGAAGGGGCGCCTGCCAGGATAGTCAGAGTTGGGGCATGGCGCGCCTTCGGGACCAGCCTGGATGTGTTCGAGCGCGTGGAATGACCAACCCCTCGGGCCGGCGTGATCCCATGGGCGGCTACGGAAGGCCGCCGGGCCCGCATGGGATATGCGCGACTGAAAGTGGCTTGCCGATCCTGAGCGATTTCGGCGGCGTTGTGGTCGAGCCGACCGGAGGACGATGGGATGGCCGAAGAAGGCAACGACGCGCAGGTAGTCCTGCAGTGCATGACAACCGAGCACTTTGTGCTGCAGACCGCCCGCGCGGCCACGATTCAGGAGGCAAATCAGCGCGCCAATCTGTTCCTCACGTCGGTCTCAAGCGCGGCGATCGCGCTGTCATTCGTCGCGCAAGTCACGAAAATGGGTACGCCGTTCGTGCTGTTCAGCCTGATCTTGCTGCCCTGCGTTTTCTTCATCGGCCTGGTCACCTTCGTCCGCGCCGTGCAGGTCGCCATCGAGGACATGGTGCACGCCCGTGGAATGGCGCGGATCCGGCACTACTACGTCGAAGTCGCGCCCGCCATGCAAAGCTACCTCGTTCATTCCACGCATGACGATCGCTCGGCGGTGCTCGTGGACAAGGGGCTCAGCCCATCGCCGTTGCAGTATTTCATGACCACGGCCGGAATGGTGAGCGTGATCAGCAGCGCCATCGCAGGTGTCTTTACGGGCATAGCCGCCACAGCGGCAGCCGGCGCCGGAATGGCTCTCGGTGTGGCAGCCGGGATGCTCGCCTTCGCTGCAAGCGTGTTCGTGCTGCGCAGCTACCACCTGCGGGCTTGGGCGGCGGCCGAGCAAAGACTGACGGTTCTTTTCCCAGGCACGCGCGGGGAATGAAGCTCTGCGGAGCCAGGGATCGCTTGGCCGAGGTCCCATATGCCATGAATGCCTTGTGACATCTTCTATTGCCGCGGCCCAAAGCCTCTATATGGCCGTAGCGGAACAATGGAGGCCGTTTCCTGCATGCCGCTTTTGAACAGCGGAAGGGCATCGAGCACCGAGCGAACCTCTTCCTCCGTTTCGGCCTCCATGAGAAGACAAGCGCCGCCCATGTCGCCGCGGTTCCAGATTTGTCGCACGGTGCTCGCCATGAAAAGTCGGCGAACGCCTTCGGCTTCGGCTTCCAGTCTCTCGGGCGTGTAGTCCGCGTCGTTGAAGCTTTCCGTCCGCCGACGTGTCAAGACCATGAACTGCATGTTCTTTCTCCTGTTGATGAAGGTAAGGCTTTCCGGTTTGTCCCGGTGGGTGCTTGATGCCTGTCATGGTTATTTAGCGACCATCGGCTGGAACAGGGCGGAAAGGATCGGTTTTCCAGTCTCGGCCGGCAACGTCGGCGCGAGAAAGACCGATGTCTTGCAATTGCGAGTCCGTGAGTTCCATCAGCATGCGGCGGCTCCGGCGCCTTTCCATACCGGCTTCGACCCAGACCAAGATCGCCGCGACGCGCGCCATCAGAATCTGTAGAGCCTCGACTCCACGCCGCTGCGGTGCACTCCTTGTTTCGGCCCGCTCCACGGCGGCGCCGTTGACGACTGCGTCCATCGCATTTCTCCTTTTTTTTCGCGACCGGTCGAACCCCGAGGCGAAGGCGGCGAATGAGCTCGCTGCTTTGGGGGTTCGGCGGCCGGAGCCGGTGTCTAACGGTTGCCGAAAAGGTCCCGGCGATGCTCGACCGCCGGATCCCGCGCGATGGCCGCGTTCGAGCCCGCATTGAGCAGTTCGTAGACTGCACTATGCGCGATCGAGGACGTGTGGGTGCTGTCGAGCTGTTCCCGGGCAATCGCATTGATGTCGGAGCCGCCGACCTTCGGGTTCTCGGCGAGTGCGGCGTCAGTGATGGCCAGGAACGCGGCGGTGGCAAGAGCGATCTTTTTCATGGAAATCTCCTAAGGTTGAGTTCTGGACTTGGGTTTAAGAACAGGTCCTTGCCTGTTCGCCAAGACGATGCATCTTGGGCCCACTCATGATAATCATCGAAGATTGGGAAGGATCATCCACCAAGAGCGGATAATAGGATCATGAGCGGGCGCGCTGCCTCAGCGCTGACCCCTCCCGGATCGAGGATTTTGCCATGTCGGTGCTGGCAATCGCTCCGGCCCTTGCCCGCATGTGGCCGGCCAGAAGATCAGAAGGGACATCAGCCCGCCGACTTTCCGGCGCGGACGGTGGACTGCTGTTCAGTACTTCAATTCCATCCATCTGCGGTGTTCGGCAAAGCGCTCGGCCAACAGATCGATGAAAGTCCTGACCTTGGCCGAGACATGGTGACGATGCGGATAGAACGCGTTGATCGCGAACTCGACTCCTGAATATTCCTCCAGCACCCGGACAAGGCGCCCGGCGCTCAGGTCGTCGGCCACGAGGAAGGGCGGCGGTATGAACAGACCGCGGCCGTCGAGAGCAAGGCGTCTGAGCGTCTCCTGGCTGTTGGTCAATAAGTTGCCATCGACGCGGACGGAAACGGGCTCGCCGTCGGGGTCCTCGAAACGCCACTCGTTACCGAAAGGATATGACGCATGGCGCATGCAATTGTGGCGTGCGAGGTCATCGGGCCGACGCGGTGTTCCATGGCGTTCGAAATAGCCGGGCGAACCGCAGACGATGTTGCGCCATGAGGTCAGCCGCCGGACGATCAGGCTTGAATCGGGAAGCGGCAGCGAACGCACGTCAAGGTCGAAGCCCTCCTCCACCATGTCGACCATTCTTTCGCCGACGGTGAGATCGACCGAAACAGCCGGATAAAGGTTGACGAATTCGGAAACGATCGGCGCCAGAAAACGGATGACGCTCATGCTGGAATGAAGGCGAAGCGTGCCTTGCGGCGTCGCCTGAAGTGCTCCCGCGACGCGGTCCGCCTCCTCCAGATCGGCGAGGATTTGTGAGGAACGCTGGTAGTAAGCCTGGCCGATCTCGGTCAGGCTCACCTTGCGGGTGGTGCGGTTGAGAAGCCGGACGCCGAGCCTGTCCTCCAGCGCCTGGACGTGGTTGCTGACCATCGTCGTCGACATGTTGAGGCGTCGGGCTGCCGCGGAAAAGCCCCCGCATTCCACAACGCGGCCAAACACCGTCAAGCTCGTGAGCCTGTCCATTTCGATTATCCGCTCTTAATGGATGATCCTTCCGTTCTTTCCTCGATTATCACATCAAGATTGCCGTTGCATCGTCCTTGCACCAATCGGCCACTCGGCCCGACCGTGAGAGGAGATTACGATGACCGTAAGCGTCAACCCCGCCACCTTGGAATACCCGGTTGAGGTAAAACCCGCGCGGCGGTCCCGCAAGACGATGATCAAGCGCACCGTTGTCGGGTTGGGCCTGGTGGCCGGCCTGACCGCGGCTGCGCTCTACGGCTATGACTATTGGACGGTCGGGCAGTATCTGCAATCGACCGACGATGCCTATGTCAAGGCCGACTATACGACTGTCGCGCCGAAGATCTCGGGCCACATCGCCGAGGTGCTGGTCGAGGACAACACTCCCGTCAAGGCGGGCCAGGTTCTGGCCCGCATCGACGACCGCGACTTCAGGACCGCGCTCGACCAAGCGCAAGCCAATGTCGAAGCAGCCGAAGCGACGCTGCATAACCTCGACGCCCAGATCGGCCTGCAGCATTCGGTGGTCGAACAGCAAAAGGCCAACGTCGCCGCAACCGAGGCGAAGCTCAAATTCGCGCAGCAGGAGGGTGATCGCTATAAAACCTTGCTGAAAAGCGGCTACGGCACCAGCCAACGCGCCCAGCAAGCTGCGGCGTCCCTCGGCGAAAACGAAGCCCAACTGCAGAGGGATCGCGCCGCACTGGTTGCTGCCCGCAAAGCGATCGACGTGCTCACGACTGAGCGCGGCAAAGCGGAGGCCGAGCGCGACAGCAGCCAGGCCGCCCTGCGTCAGGCGGAACTCAATCTCTCCTACACCACGATCACGGCACCCGTCGACGGCACCGTCGGGGCCCGTTCGCTTCGCGTCGGCCAGTATGTGCAGGCCGGCACGCTGCTCATGGCGGTGGTGCCGCTGAATGCGGTCTATGTCGTGGCCAATTTCAAGGAGACACAGCTTACCCATGTGCAGAGCGGACAGCCGGTCGAGATCGCCGTCGACGGCTTTCCCGGCGTGGCACTCAAGGGCCGCGTCGACAGTGTGTCGCCGGCCAGCGGTCTCGAGTTCGCGCTGCTGCCCCCGGATAACGCCACCGGCAATTTCACCAAGATCGTGCAGCGCATCCCGGTGAAGATCGCGATCAACGACGGCAGGCTCCTCGGCAAGCTGCGCGCCGGCATGTCGGCCGAACCGACGATCGACACGAAGGCAACCATCCTGGCCGAACGGGGTGAACCGGACAGCGGCCGCCGGATCATCGCCGGCTGGTAACTCCTAGCGGCTGCGCGAGGTTCTCCGGGACCTCGCATGGTGGCAGCCACGCCAGTGTCTCACGCACTCTTCGTCAAACAGGGAATTCAGCCGTGCCCGCGATCTTCACCACCAACCCCACGCCTGCGCCGGCGGCAGCCAAAGCATCGAGCTTGGCGCCCACCGATGCCTCTTCCGCCTCGCTCAAGACCTGGATCGCCGTCATTGGCTCGACGCTCGGCGCCTTCATGGCGGTCCTCAACATCCAGATCGTCAACGCATCCCTCGCCGACATTCAGGGCGCCATCGGCGCCGGCATCGATGACGGCGGCTGGATATCGACCGCCTACCTGGTGGCCGAGATCGTCGTCATTCCTCTCACTGGCTGGCTGTCGCGGGTCTTTTCCATCCGCCTTTATCTTCTGGCCAATGCAATCCTGTTTCTCGCCTTCTCGGTTGCCTGCGCCTTCGCGCAAAACCTTCAGCAGATGATTGTTCTGCGTGCTTTGCAGGGCTTTTGCGGCGGCGTGCTGATCCCGGTCGCCTTCACCATCACCATAACCCTCCTGCCCAAGGCGAAGCAGCCGATCGGATTCGCCCTGTTCGCGCTGTCGGCGACCTTCGCACCGGCCATCGGACCAACAATCGGTGGCTATCTCACCGAGAACTGGGGCTGGCAGTTCATCTTCTATGTCAACTTGGTCCCCGGCGCGCTGATGGTCGGCATGCTGTGGATGTCCCTCGAAAGGGCGCCGATGCAGCTTTCGCTGCTGCGCCAGGGCGACTGGGCCGGGATCATCACCATGGCGATCGGGCTCGGCACCTTGCAGACCGTGCTCGAGGAGGGCAACAAGGACGATTGGTTCGGCTCGCCGTTCATCGTGCGGCTGTCCTTGATCGCCCTCGTCAGCCTCTCGCTTTTCCTGTGGATCGAGTTGAGAAGCGAAAGGCCCTTGCTTAACCTCAGACTGTTCGCCCGCTGGAATTTCGGTTTCTCCATCCTGGCCAGCTTCCTGCTCGGAATTGCGCTCTACGGGGCGGTGTTCATCCTGCCCGTCTATCTCGCGCGCATCCAGGGCTACAACGCCCAGCAGATCGGCATGGTGCTGGCCTGGACAGGCCTGCCGCAACTGGTGCTGATCCCGCTGGTGCCGCAGTTGATGAAGCGTTTCGACATGCGCATTATCGTCGCCTTCGGCTTTGCGCTGTTCGCGGCGAGCAATTTCATGAACATCGAAATGACGGCGACCTACGCGTCGGAGCAGTTCTTTTGGCCGAATGTCGTCCGTGCCGTCGGTCAGGCCCTGGTCATGGTACCCCTGGCTGCGGTCGCTACGGCCGGCATCGAACAGGAGAACGCCGGCTCCGCCTCCGCATTGTTCAACATGATCCGGAATCTCGGCGGCGCCGTCGGCATCGCCATGCTGCAGACTTTTCTGACCAAGCGCGAGCAGTTCCACTCCAACGTGCTGGTGCGGTCGGTGTCGCTGTTCGAAGAGAGCACTCGCGCGCGCATCGAGCATCTGACCCGGTACTTCCTGGCGCATGGCGCCGGCGATCGCGCAGCCGCGATGCACAAGGCCGTCATCGCCATCGGACAGATGGTGCGCAAGCAGGCTTTCATCATGGCTTTCAGCGACGCGTTCTATCTACTCGGAGCAGCCCTTGTCGTCGCGTTCTTCGCCACGCTGCTGTTGCGCAACCCGGGCCATATCGAGGCGGGTGGCGCGCACTGAAAGATCGGAAAGAAGAACCATAATGATTTCAATCCCGAACTACGCCAGCGCGGCACGGAATGTGAGTCTGTCACGTGCACCGCCAGGAAACTCAGCAAATTTTCGAATGCTTGGCAGAGACTGTGCCGTTCCAAGTAGGGCACTTTAGCCCATAGTGCGATTTTGGCACCGGCTGCCGCCGTCTTGCCAAAACCGGCTGAATTCCGAAAATCGAGCCAGTGGCGTCGCGCTGGAAACGCCTGGAAGTCTATTGATTTCAATAGGATTAAATGGCGCGCCCGAAGAGATTCGAACTCCTGACCCCCAGATTCGTAGTCTGGTGCTCTATCCAGCTGAGCTACGGGCGCGCATCAGGTCATGCTTTCCATGACCCCGCGATCCGATCCTCGAGGACCGGCCGCGAATGTGTGCAGTTCCCTAGCGACTGAATTCGCGAAAAGCAAGCCGATCCGGCAAAAGTTTTGTCGTCGATGCGTCATCCGCTGGATCCGGCCGGAAATCGGGTTGTTCGAAGCGGCATTCAGGGCGAAGGGGGCCGGACCGGTTTGCGGGCGAAACAGCGCCCAAGCCTGTCAGGCCGGGCGGCGCAGCCCGTTGCGGGCCTGGTCGAGCCGCACCGGCTGGTCGGGAATGGTGACGGCGAAGGTGGTGCGCCCGCCGATCGATTCGACCAGCTCCACCGTGCCGCCATGCGCGCGGATCAGTTCATGCGCGATCGCCAGACCAAGCCCGGTGCCGCCGCTGCGCGCAGAGCCGCGGAACGCTGCGAACAGGTTCTCGCGCGCCTTCGGCGGCAGGCCGGGACCGGTGTCGGTCACGACGATGCGGCTGACGCTGCCCATGCGCTCGGCCGAAACCGCCAGCCGGCGCACCACGGCGCTCTCCGTGTCCGCCGCCATCGCCTGCACGGCGTTGCGGCACAGATTGGTGAGCACGCGGAACAACTGGTCGGAATCGGCGTCCACCTCGAACGCCTTTTCGACCGCGTTGATGAACTCGATGCCTTCCTCGATGTCGAGCAGGCCGTGCACGTCCTCGACCAGCTGGCGCAGCCGCACGCGCCGGCGCGAAGGCGGCGGCTCCTGCGTACGGCCGTAATGAAGTACGCCTTCCGAGTAGGAGACCGCACGGTCGAGCGCACGCAGGAGCTTCGGCGCGAAGGCCTGCACGGTCGGATCCTTGACCTGGCGCAGGCGGTCCGAAATGAGCTGCGCCGAGGCCAGGATGTTGCGCATATCGTGGTTGATCTTCGACACGGCGAGGCCGAGGTCGGCCAGGTGCTTCTGCTCGGTCAGCATCTTCTGCAGCCGCTCCTGCATCTGCGACAGCTCGCGCTCGGCCACCCCGATCTCATCGGCGCGGGCGGCGGGATGAATGATCCGGCTGGGGTCATCGGGGGCCTGCGAGAAGGACAGCATGGAGCGCGTCATGTTGCGGATCGGTCCGATCATGATCAGGTCGATCGCGGCATAGACCAGCATGGCCGTGAACAGCGAGATCAGCAGCGAGACGAAGGCGACGTTGCGCGAATAGATAAGCATCGCCTTGCGCAGGCTGTAGTCCGGCATGATCAGCTCGAACTCCTTGTCGCTGTCGCCGACCGGCCCGAAGACGCGCAGCATCCGGTTGCCGCCGAAAAACAGCGTGTCGAGCGCGCCGGTCATGCCCTTGACCATGCCGACGCTGGCGAGGTCGATGTGCTCGTCGACCTGCGGCGGCATATCGGCCACCACAAGCAGCCGCGACACGCCGCCGTCGCGCACCGCGATCGCCTTGGCGCCGATCGCCATAAGCACGTCGTTCTGCGCCGTGCGCGACAGCGAGGTCGGTTCGCCCTGCACCAGCACGATCGATACGGCCGCGGCGGTGCTCAGCCGCTCCTTGAGCCAGGCCAGCCGGTAGCTGGCGATCCAGGGCAGGAAGATGAGCACTTCTGCCAAAAGCACGAAAACGATGGTCAACAGCAGCAGTTTTGTCGACAGGCCGCGCGACAAGGGTACGCTGCGGACGGCGGCTGGCGCTGGTCCTGTCCCTTCCTCGGCGTGCGTGGTTTCGCTCATGCGGTCCTGTCTTCACAATCGCTTGATCAGCCCAGATTAGGCGATTGCGGCTTTTTTGCCAATTTCCCCCTTGGTCGGAGAGATATAATTGCCGCCGAAAGTGCGCATCCCGGGCCCGGCGACACCGGCCCGGCACCGGCCCGGCACCGGATTGACTTCCAAAACCCTTCTTTCTATAAGCCCGCTCACGCTCGGGCCATTCGTCCCGGCGCGGTTTCGATCGCGCCAAAGCCGGCCCGGCAAAGCTCCTGTTACAGAGTGACAGAATCAAGAAGGGCCGCACCCCGCGGTATTAAAACAAATGAAGCGTACCTACCAACCGTCCAAACTCGTCCGCAAACGCCGGCACGGTTTCCGTGCCCGCATGGCCACCAAGGGTGGTCGCGGCGTCGTCGCAGCTCGCCGCAACCGCGGCCGCAAGCGGCTCAGCGCCTGAGCGAGACAAGATCGTTGCCCGCAACCGGCAAGCCAGTGGGACAAAATCCCAAGCGGCTTCTGAAACGCGCGGAATTCCTGGCCGTCCGCCGTGGTGAAAAGCGTCGCGGGCGGTTTTTCCTCGTCGAGGTCCTCGACCGCGGCGACGGCGGCGCGCCGCGCGTCGGCTACACCGTCACCAAGAAGGTCGGCAACGCGGTCGTGCGCAACCGCGTCAGGCGGCGGCTGAAAGAGGCCGTGCGCACCCATGCGGCCGATGACATGATGCCCGGCAATGATTATGTCATCGTCGGGCGCGATGATGCGCTCCGCGCCCCGTTCGGCCAGTTGAAGGTCGAACTCTCCCGCCGACTTCGCGGAACACGATAGGCCAAGGGCTCTCGATGGAAAACAACCGAAACTTCTTCATCACCATCGCGCTGTCGGTGCTGATCCTGACCCTGTGGCAGGTCTTCTACATGAACCCGCGCGTCGAACAGCAGCGCGAGGCGGCGCGCGTCGAGCAGCAGCGCGTGGAAGAGCAGAAGAAGGCGGCGGAGACAGCCAATCCGGGCGCGGCAACGCCGGCGCCGGCCGGCACCGCTCCCGGTGCCATCCCCAACGCGCCGGGCGGCGACACCGTCACCGCGGCCAGCCGCGACCAGGCGCTGGCGGCTTCGAAGCGCGTCAAGATCGATACGCCGAGCCTGGAAGGCTCGATCAACCTGACCGGCGGCCGTCTCGACGACCTCAAGCTCAAGCACTACACCGAAACCGTCGACAAGAATTCGCCCAAGATCGAACTGCTCAACCCTTCGGAGCTGCCCAGCGGCTACTTCGCCGAGATCGGCTTCGTCGGCAACGACAAGACGGGCACGGTACCGGGCGCGGATACGGTGTGGAACGTCGAAGGCAATCCGACGCTGACCCCGTCGACGCCGGTGACGCTGACTTACACCAGTGACAAGGGGTTGACCTTCAAGCGCACCTTCTCTGTGGACAGCGACTACATGTTCACCGTTTCCGACGAGGTGCGCAACTCGGGTTCGGCCCCGGTTACGCTGTCGAATTACGGCCGCGTCACGCGCTACGACAAGCCGGCAGTCGCCAGCACCTACGTGCTGCATGAAGGCCTGATCGGCTTCACCGGTGCGGAAGGCCTGCAGGAACACAAATACGCGTCCATCGAGAAGGACAAGGAAGTCAAGCCGGGCAAGTCGACGGACGGCTGGCTTGGCATCACCGACAAATACTGGGCGGTGACGGTGGTTCCGAGCGAGAAGCAGCCGTTCCAGCCGCGCTTCGGCTATTTCGTGGACGGCCGCCACCGCTACCAGTCCGACTTCCTCACCGACCCGATCAATGTCGAGGCCGGCCAGTCGGCAACCGTCGAGACCGAGGTCTTCGCCGGCGCCAAGGAAGTCGCCAAGATCAATGCCTATGCCGAAGACCGCCACATCAAGCGGTTCGACCTGCTGATCGACTGGGGTTGGTTCCACTTCATCACCAAGCCGATGTTCTGGCTGATCGACACGCTCTACAAATTCCTCGGCAATTTCGGCCTGGCGATCCTCGCCACCACCGTCATCGTCAAGGCCATCTTCTTCCCGCTCGCCAACAAGTCCTACGCGTCGATGGCGAACATGAAGAAGGTGCAGCCCAAGATGCTCGAGATCCGCGAGAAATACGCGGACGACAAGATGAAGCAGCAGCAGGCGATGATGGAGCTGTACAAGACCGAGAAGATCAATCCGCTCGCCGGCTGCTGGCCGGTGGCGCTGCAGATCCCGGTCTTCTTCTCGCTCTACAAGGTGCTCTACATCACCATCGAGATGCGCCATGCGCCGTTCTTCGGCTGGATCCAGGATCTGGCCGCGCCCGATCCGACCTCGATCTTCAACCTGTTCGGGCTGATCCCGATCACGCTTCCCCACATGCTGATGATCGGCGTCTGGCCGCTGATCATGGGCGTCACCATGTTCCTGCAGATGCGCATGAACCCGACGCCGCCGGATCCGACGCAGGCAGCCATCTTCACCTGGATGCCCGTCATCTTCACCTTCATGATGGCTGGGTTCCCGGCCGGGCTTGTCATCTACTGGGCCTGGAACAACACGCTGTCGATCCTCCAGCAAGGCGTGATCATGAAGCGCCAGGGCGCCAAGATCGAACTGTGGGACAATCTGGTGGCGCTGTTCCGCAAGAAGCCCTCTCCGGCGGAATAAAGCCTCATTCTTCGCTAAAAAGCCCGGTCGCCCGGGCTTTTTCTTGTGCGCCGGCATCGGTCCACGTCCGCCCGCGATGGGCGAAACTGCAAACGCGCGGCACCGTCCGATCCGGCAAATGCGCTTGTCCACCATCGAAGACTCGCTCCCGGGGCGATTGGTGCTATACGGCGGATTACGCTACTTTGACGAGGTGTGCGCCGACGCGGGACGCGTCCGCCAGCCAATTCCCGGACGAACCGCCATGACCGGACCCAATCCCGACATCAAGCACCCGATCCCGATGCACACGCGCGTCGGCTTCCTCAAGGCACTGGTGAGCGCGCCCAACATCGAGATCGGCGACTTCACCTATTATGACGATCCGGAAGGGCCGGATAAATTCGCCGAGAAATGCGTACTGCACCACTATTCCTTCATCGGCGACAGGCTGATCATCGGTAAGTTCTGCGCCATCGCCGAAGGTGCCCGCTTCATCATGAACGGCGCCAACCACGCCATGTCCGGTTTTTCGACCTATCCGTTCAACATTTTCGGCCATGGCTGGGAAAAGGGTTTCGACCCCGCCACATGGTCGAAGGAGGTGCGCGGCGACACGGTGGTCGGCAACGATGTCTGGATCGGCATGGAGGCAGTGATCCTGCCGGGGGTGCAAATCGGCCATGGCGCCATCGTCGCGGCGAAGTCCGTGGTCACGCACGACGTGCGTCCCTATGCCATCGTCGCCGGCAACGCGGCCAAGGTCGTCAAGATGCGTTTCGACGACAGGACGGTCCGGCGGCTGCTGGCGGTGGCCTGGTGGGACTGGCCGGTGGACAAGATCAGCCGCAACCTCGATGCCATCAGGGGCGCCGATATTTCTCTTCTGGAGACAGCAGCTTGAACGCTCAATACAGCACCACGATCGGCACGGACCTGTTTACCCGCGGGTGGATCTTCATCCGCGGCGTGCCCGCCATGAAGTTCCTGCCGCCGGAAGGGCCGCCGGAAATCGCCTTTGCCGGCCGCTCCAACGTCGGCAAGTCGTCGCTGATCAACGCTCTGGTCAACCAGAAGGGCCTGGCGCGCACCTCCAACACGCCGGGGCGCACGCAGGAACTCAATTATTTCGTGCCGGACGGATTTTCGGGGGAGGGCGCCGACCTGCCGCCAATGGCGCTGGTCGACATGCCGGGCTACGGCTATGCCACCGCGCCCAAGGAAAAGGTCGACGATTGGACGAAGCTGGTCTTCGACTATCTCAAGGGCCGTGTCACGCTGAAGCGGGTTTATGTGCTGATCGACGCCCGCCACGGCATCAAGGCCAAGGACGACGAGGTGCTGTCGCTGCTCGACAAGGCGGCGGTTTCGTACCAGGTCGTGCTGACCAAGACCGACAAGATCAAGGCCGCCGGCGTTCCGCGGCTGATTGAGGAGACGCTTGCCAAGATCAAGAAGCGACCGGCGGCGTTTCCTTTCGTGCTGGCGACGTCATCGGAAAAGGCCGAGGGCCTGGAGGAACTGCGCGCCGCGATCGTGCTCGCGGCCAATGGCGGCTAGCGGCACAAAAAGCCGGGTTAAGCCTTCGCCTCCAGGGCGATCATCTTGTGGCTTTCCTCCGCGGCAAGCATTTCGGTGCCATAGGCCTTCAGGAACATGTCGACGCCCGACCTGACGATATGGTCGATTTCGTCCTGGTTCGGAGCCTTGGCGCGATAGGCGAAGATGCACTGCCGGAAAAGACCGGCCAGGCAGAGTTCTGTGAACTGATAGGCGGCAAGGTCGACATCGTCGATCTTGAGCAGGCCACGGTCGATGGCGGCATTGAGGAAGGTCACGACCTTGTCGTGGCCGCGTTTGGGGCCGCGTTCGTAAAACCGCGCGCCCATGTCGGGTATCCTGTCGGAGGCGCCGATCACCGTGCGCTGGGCCTGGATGACCTTGGCCGAGGTGATCTTCATGGACAGGACCTTGCCGAATTTCACCAGCGTCTCGCGCAGGTCGTCGGCACGGTCGAGCACGTCATACATGTTCTTGAAGATCGTGCCGCGCTCTTCCTCGATCAGCGCCTCGAACAGCTCTTCCTTGTTGGCGAAGTAGACATAGATGGTGCCTTTCGAAACGCCGGCTTCCCGCGTGATGTCGTTCATCGAGGCCGCCTCAAAGCCCTTGTCGATAAAGACCCGGCGGGCGCCATCGATGATCTGGCTGCGCTTGACCGGATCCTGTCCGGCTGCCGGGCGGCCGCGGCGCAAGCCGTCCAGCAGGTCGCCGCAATTGTCGTTTTCGACGTCGGGCGTTGTGTCGGCCATTAAAGTCACACCTCGAAAATAATTCGAACCAAGCGGTTCGATTGCCTCTTGATATGGTCCTCTTTAGGCGCTATGTCAACGGCCGGATCGAACCGAACGGTTCAGTATTATAACTTAGAGAGATGTCATGTCCTCGAACGCGCCGTCCACCGCCGAAGTCCGTCCCTTCCCCAACGCCAAGGTCGCCCCGGCGACGGAAGCACCGGAAGTTCCCGTCCACCCAGTCGCCGCGCCGCCTCTGGCGGAAACTCCGGCGAAGAAGAAGCGTTCCGTGCGCTCTTTCCTGCTGCCGATCATCGGCGTCGCCCTGCTCGGCGCCGGCGCCTGGTACGGCTACGATTACTGGACCACCGGCCGTTTCATGATTTCGACCGACGACGCCTATGTCCAGGCCGACATGGCTTTCATTTCGCCCAAGATCTCCGGCTATGTCGATCAGGTCAAGGTCAGCGAGAACCAGCAGGTCAAGGCCGGCGATCCCCTGCTGACGGTCGATGACGGTGATTACAAAATAGCGGTCGCCCAGGCCGAGGCGCAGATCGCCACGCTGGCCAGGACGCTCGATCGCATCGATGCGCAGACCAAGGCGGCGCAGGCCTCCTTGCAGCAGGCGCAGGCCGCCAAGACCGCCGACCAGGCCGCGGCGGCCAATGCCGCGCGCGCCCAGCAGCGCGCCGCGCAACTGCTCAAGACCCATGTCGGTACGCAGGCGCAACTCGACGACGCCCAGACGGCGCTCGACCAGGCCAACGCCGCTCTCGTCGGCGCCGACGCACAGATCGCCGCAGCACAGGCCAATATCGGCGTGCTGGAGGCGCAGCGTGCTGAATCGGCAAGCACGCTGGCATCCTTGCAGCTCAGCCGCGACAAGGCCGCGCGCGACCTTTCCTTCACGGTGCTCAAGGCGCCCTATGACGGTGTCGTCGGCAACCGTTCCGTCGAGCAGGGCGACCTCGTGAGCCCCGGCCAGAAGCTCGCCGTCATCGTCCCGATGAACAAGCTCTACATCGTCGCCAACTTCAAGGAGACCCAGCTTGCCCGGCTGGTGCCCGGCGAAAAGGTCAGGATTTCGGTCGATGCCATCGACGGCGAGCCCATCGAGGGCACCGTCTCCTCGCTGGCGCCGGCCTCGGGTGCCGTGTTCTCGCTGCTGCCGCCGGAAAACGCCACCGGCAACTTCACCAAAGTGGTGCAGCGCGTCCCGGTCCGCATCGACGTGCCGGCCGATGCCCTGAAGAGCGGCAGGCTGCGCGCCGGCTTGAGTGTCGTTGTCGCCGTCGACAGCCGCACCGCGCCGGCCGCGATCAACTGAGCGCGCTCCGGGGAGCAACGCCATGGCCACCGCAACCCTGACCGCAGGAGCGCCGCCGGCGAGGCCGGCTGTGCCTGACACCATCTCGACGCGGCGCGTCATAGCCTTCCTGGCGATGGTGTTCGGCATGTTCATGGCCATCCTGGACATCCAGATCGTCTCGGCCTCGCTGGCCGAGATCCAGGCTGGCCTGAGCGCCAGTTCCGACGAGATCCCTTGGGTGCAGACGGCCTATCTGATCGCCGAGGTGGTCATGATCCCCCTGTCCGGCTTTCTCAGCCGGATGCTGTCGACGCGTGTTCTGTTCACAATTTCGGCGGCGGGTTTTACCGCCGCAAGCGCGCTCGCCGCGACCGCCACCAACATCGACCAGATGATCGTTTACCGCGCCATCCAGGGTTTTATCGGCGGCGGCATGATCCCCAGCGTCTTCGCGGCCGCCTTCACCATCTTCCCGCCGTCGCGCCGTGCCGTCGTGTCGCCGATGATCGGCCTGGTGGCCACCCTGGCGCCCACCATCGGTCCGACCGTCGGCGGCTATATCAGCCACGCAATGTCCTGGCACTGGTTGTTCCTCGTCAATGTCGTGCCCGGCATCCTGGTGACGACGGCGGCCTGGTCGCTGATCGATTTCGACAAGCCCAACCTCAAGCTGTTCTCGAAGTTCGACTGGTGGGGCCTTGCCGGCATGGCGGCGTTCCTCGGCTGCATGGAATATGTGCTCGAGGAAGGCCCGAACAATGATTGGCTGCAGGATCAGGCGGTGTTCATCTGCGCCGTCGTCATGACCTTCGGCGCGGTGCTGTTCTTCTGGCGGGTGTTCACCGCCGAGGAGCCGATCGTCGATCTCAAGGCGTTCAGCAATATCAACTTCGCCTTCGGCTCGCTGTTCTCCTTCGTCATCGGCATCGGCCTCTACGGTCTCACCTATCTCTACCCCGTGTTCCTCGGACGCATCCGCGGCTACGATTCGATGATGATCGGCGAGGCGCTGTTCGTCAGCGGCCTGGCGATGTTCTTCACCGCGCCGGTCTCGGGCATCCTGTCGAACAGGATGGACCCGCGTCTGATGATGATGATCGGCTTCTTCGGCTTCGCCACCGGAACATGGTGGATGACGCACCTGACCGCCGACTGGGATTTCTACGAGCTGCTCATCCCGCAGATCCTGCGCGGCTGTTCGATGATGCTGTGCATGGTGCCGATCAACAACATCGCGCTCGGCACGCTGCCGCCCGAGCGGCTGAAGAATGCATCGGGCCTGTTCAACCTGACCCGCAATCTCGGCGGTGCCGTCGGCCTCGCCTTGATCAACACGGTGCTGATCGACCGCAACGCCTTCCACTATGCAAGGCTCTCCGAGCACGTGCAGTGGGGAAGTGCGGCCGCGCAGCAGAAGCTTCAGAACATGACGCTCAATTTCGAGCAGACCGCCGGCCTGGATGCGGCCAGCGCGGCGATCTCGAAATTGTCGGGCATGGTCCAGCAGCAGGCGGCGCTGCTGTCCTTCATGGACGTGTTCTACATGCTGACGGTGCTGTTCGCGACGCTTGGCCTGTTCACCATGATGATCCGCAAACCGGCGGCCGCCGGCGGTGGTGGCGGCGGGCACTGACACCAGGGCAATACCGGAGAAACGATTTGCGTCCGGTAATGCGCTGGAAGCAAGGAAACACGGGCAGCCGTTTCGGGAAGCTCCTCCAGTCCACGCCCGAAATGACTGACCGCTAAAAAACTCCGGGTCGCAAGCCCGGAGTTTTTTCATATCGCGGCCGCATGGTCTCAGGCTGTGGCGGGCTTGAAGCTCAGCGCCACGCCGTTGATGCAGTGACGCAGCCCGGTCGGCGGCGGGCCGTCGTCGAAGACATGGCCCAGATGGCCGCCGCAGCGGCGGCAGTGGACTTCGGTGCGAGTCATGCCGAGCGACCGGTCCTGCGTCTTGCCGACGGCGTTGGCGATCTCCTGCCAGAAACTCGGCCAGCCGGTGCCGGAATCGAACTTCGTCTCGGAGGAGTAAACCGGCAGGTCGCAGCCGGCGCAGGCGAAGACGCCCTTGCGGTGCTCGTTGAGCAATGGGCTGGTGCCGGGATATTCGGTGCCTTCCTTGCGCAGCACGTCGAAGGCCGCGGGAGACAGGATCGCGCGCCATTCGGCATCGGTCTTGGTGACTTCGAAGGTCTCCGCCGCACGTGCATCCTGCGATCCGCCCATGCGCAGCAGAGATGCCGTGCCGGCGGCTACGCCGATGGCGGCGGCGCCGCTCAAGAGAAAGTCGCGACGGTTCATGGCCTATCCTCCTGCTGTCTGTTTGCCACATTCGACGCTCGGCTGAAAATCAAAAGCCGTTGAGGGCCGAACGTTACCCGCACCAGCCTCCTGGATGGAGCCACAGTGCGTAGCGGACGCCTGCCGGCGCAACGCGTGTACGAAGCCGCGCACCGGCAGGAGAGCCCTGCTGCCTGTTCGCCGGCAGCGAGCCGTTTGTTACATCTTCGGCAAAAGAACCTTGTCGATGACGTGGATGACGCCATTGGACTGCCTGACGTCGGCAATCGTCACATGGGCGACATTGCCGTTCTCGTCCGTGACGGTGACCTTGCCCTTGTCGGCCTTGAGCGTCAGCTCGCAGCCGCCGGCGGTCTTGACTACATGCGCGCCGCCATCGGCCTTGGCCATCTTGGCGACGTCGGCGGCCATCGCTTTCGCCGCGATCACATGGCAGGTCAGGACCTTGGTCAGCTTGTCCTTGTTCTCGGGCTTGAGCAGCGTTTCGACCGTGCCGGCCGGAAGTGCTGCAAAGGCCTCGTTGGTAGGAGCGAAGACGGTGAAGGGCCCGGCACCCTGCAGCGTGTCGACCAGGCCCGCTGCCTTGACGGCAGCGACCAGTGTCGTGTGGTCCTTCGAATTGACGGCGTTCTCGATGATGTTCTTCTTGGCGTACATGGGGGCGCCCCCGACCATCGGATTGGCGGCGTAGGCGATGGTGCCGAGCGCTGAGAGGCCGATCGTACCGGCGAGCAAAAGGGTGGCGAGTTTACGCATGATGTAAGTCTCCTCGGGTTGTTTTCCCCATCATTGGGAACGCGAGGAGATACGGGCCATGAAGAACTTAGTTTCGCTTTCTATGAAAGAATTCTTTTATTCCGAATGACGCCCGGTGATTTCAGTAGATAGGCTGATCCAACTGCGGGAATTTGGTCCGCGGTTATCCATGCAAAAATAGACTTCACTATTTTGTAAGGCGACGGTCCGGGCGGGGAGCCATCAGATGCCCTTCAGGTCGCCTGCCGCCACCACCGGTCCCGTCGGCTGGCCGGTCGGCGAACCGCCTGAAGGCTCGAGGCTGACCGCCAGCACGGCGCCCTGCGCAAGTTTCTGCTGCACGGCCGGCGAAACCGCCACATGCGCAGCCTTCCCGGCCGGGATGACGCCCATCGAAACCGGCGCGTTCTTGCCCACGATCACCCACAGTTCGAAGTCCTTGCCGGAGGCCCGCTCACCGGAAACGTGCGACAGGCCGACTTCATGATGCGCCGCGTCATAGACGACGAGGTATCTGACGTCGCTGCCTTCGGCGGCCAGCGAGGCGACAAGCTGTGGTTGTTGGAGCGGCGGGTTGATGAAAGGCAAGGCGATGTAGATCGCCAGCGCCGCGATGGCGGCGGCGGCAAGGCCGCGCCAGAAGGCAAGGCTCGACCATAGGCCGGCGCGAGGCTGCGAGGCGAACAGCCGGCGATCGATCGCCTCCTTGACCCTGATCGGAGGTTCTGTCCCGGGATAGGCGACGGCCAAGGGCGAAAAATGGGCCTCCCAGGCATCGACAAGCCGAGCGAATGCGGCGTCGCCATCGATGCGGCGGGACGCAATCTGGCGTTCTTCCGCTGTCAGGACGCCAAGAACGTATTCGGCGGCGAACAGGTCGTCGCCTCCACGTTCCGGTCCGTCGTCGTCCACCAGCGTCATCTTTCCAGACACTCTCTGAGCTTCAGCAGGCTGCGTCGCAGCCAGGTTCGCATCGTGTTCAGGGGCACGCCGTGACGCTCCGCCAGTTCGGCATAGCTCTCGCCGTTCAGATAGGCGCCCCGGACAGCCGCTGCCCGGCCCTTTTCCAATTCCTCGAGACAATGGTGGATGCGCTCGGACTCGCCACCTGCCACGGTCATCGCCTCCGGTCCCGGCGCCGGATCGGCCACATCGAGCGCGGCATCGATATAGGCGGCAGGTTCCCGCCGCGCCCGGATGCGATCGATCGCATGGTTGCGCGCGATGGCCACCAGCCAGGAAATCGGGCTTAGATCCGAGACGGCGAAACGGTCCGCCTTCGTCCATATCTTGACGAAGACCTCCTGAAGCGCCTCTTCGGCATCTCCCCGGTCCTTCAATACACGAAGGCAGACACCGAAAAGTTTCGCGCTGGTCTGCCGGTACAGCAGATCGAACGAAGCCCGGTCCTTCATCGAAGTCCGGACAATCAGATTGCTGATCTCCTGTGGCGTCATGTCGGCAAATTAGGGGATTGCGATGTATTTGCAACGGCGCAAATTTCCGTGCACCCAAAGCTTTCCGCACCGCGCCGCACTCGTTCATCGCTCGATTGCCAACGGATTGGCCGCTGGTTACCTTGCCTGGATCGGGGGAGTGCGCATGTCGGTCGAACGAGTGCTGTGGGAAGAAGACGCCACCGGCCTTGCCACGTTGGTGCGCAAGGGCGAGGTTTCGCCGGTCGAACTGGTCGACGCGGCGATCGCGCGCGCCGAGGCCAGCCGGCCTGAAATCAATGCCACGGCCGAGACACTCTACGATGCGGCGCGCAGCCGGGCGAAGGGCATCGATCGTTCCCTACCGCTGGCCGGCGTGCCCTTCGCCGTCAAGGATCTCGGCATCGCCATCAAGGGCGTGCCGTCGCATGGCGGCAGCCGCATCCCCGCCTGGATGCCCGAGGTCAGTTCGGTGCTGACCGAACGCTATCTCGCCGCCGGACTGATACCCATCGTCACCTCGACATCGCCCGAACACGGGCTGCGGCTGATGACCGAATCAAAAGCCTTCGGCATCACCCGCAATCCCTGGAACACCGGCCACACCAGCGGCGGCTCGTCCGGCGGCGCTGCGGCACTGGTCGCCGCCGGCGTCGTGCCGGTGGCGCATGCCTCCGATGGCGGCGGCTCGATCCGCGTGCCTTCTGCCTGCACCGGGCTGGTCGGCCTCAAGACCTCGCGCGGCCGCGTTCCGCTGTCGCCATCGGTGAGCGAAAGCTGGTACGGCATGGTGGTCGACCATGCCGTCACCCGCTCGGTGCGAGATTGCGCCCTGCTGCTTGACCTCACCCATGGCCCCGACCCGCTCGCGCCCTATGCCGCGCCGCCGCCGAAGGGTGCGTTCGCCGCGGCTGCCGCGCGCGATCCCGGCAAGCTCAAGCTCGCAATGTACCGGAACTCTCCGCTCGGCCTGCCGATTTCGGCCGAGACGCTGAATGCGCTCGATGCCGCGGTGGCGCTCGCCCGCGAGGGCGGCCACAGCGTCGAGGAAATCGATTTGCCCTCCATCGGTCGCGATTTCTTCGCCAATTTCTGCAGAACGGTTGCCTCGGCTGTCGCAGGCATGTTGCGGGCCGAGGCGGTGCGCGTCGGCCGCACCGTCACCGGCGACATCGAGCGCGCGACGCGGGTGCTCGGCCGACTGGGCGAAATGGTCTCGGCCGGCGAAACCTATGCCGGCTTGCAGCGGCTGCATGCCGCCTCGCGGCAACTGATTGCGGAGACGGCGCGTTACGACGCCGTGCTGATGCCTGTTATCGCCCACCCGCCGCTCGCTTGCGGTGCGATGGACCCGAAGGGTGCCGACGAGCTCATCGAGAATATGCTCGACAAGCTTCGCCTCACGGCGCTGCTCAGGATCGAACCGCTGTTCGGCCAGTTGATGGACAAGAGCCTGTGGTTCACTCACTGGCCGGCGATCCAGAATGTCAGCGGCCAGCCTTCCATCGCGCTCCCTGTTTACGTCACCGAAGCCGGCCTGCCGCTCGGCGTCCAGGCCGCGGGCCGCCCCGGTGACGAGGAGACGCTTTTGTCCCTGGCCGCGCAGATGGAGAAGATCTCCGGTTGGCTTGGCCGCAGGGCGCCGCTTATGGTGCCTTAAGTGATGACGAGGTCGTGAGCCGCCCGAAGATGACAGCAAAGCCGTTTGCGGCCCGCGCCAATTCCCGCTAAGACGCCGCCGTCTTTACCTGATGCATGTCGCCAAAAATGCGCAGCGGTTTTGGGGCAACGACAGGCATGAAATCAAAAGCCAGGGAACCACGCCGATGACGGACATCGCCGCCACCGCCGAAATGCAGGCCGCCCTGCTGTCGCGGGCGCTGCCCTACATGCAGCGCTACGAGAACAAGACGGTGGTGGTGAAATATGGCGGCCACGCCATGGGCGACAGCGAACTCGGCAAAGCCTTCGCGCGCGACATCGCGCTGTTGAAACAGTCCGGCGTCAACCCGATCGTCGTCCATGGCGGCGGGCCGCAGATCGGCGCCATGCTCAACAAGATGGGCATTGAATCCAAATTCGAGGGCGGCCTGCGCGTCACCGACCAGAAGACGGTCGAGATCGTCGAGATGGTGCTGGCGGGCTCTATCAACAAGGAGATCGTCGCGCTCATCAACGCCGAGGGCGAATGGGCGATCGGCCTGTGCGGCAAGGACGGCAACATGGTGTTCGCCGAAAAGGCGCGCAAGACCATGATCGACCCGGACTCCAACATCGAGCGCGTGCTCGATCTCGGCTTCGTCGGCGAGCCGGTCGAGGTCGACCGCACGCTGCTCGACCTTCTGGCGCGCTCCGAGATGATCCCGGTGCTGGCGCCGGTGGCGCCCGGCCGCGACGGACACACCTACAACATCAATGCCGATACCTTCGCCGGCGCCATCGCCGGCGCCTGCAAGGCCTCGCGTCTTCTGTTCCTCACCGATGTGCCGGGCGTGCTCGACAAGGACAAGAAGCTGATCGACGAGCTGACGGTCGCCGAGGCCAAGGCGCTGATCAAGGACGGCACGGTGTCGGGCGGCATGATCCCGAAGGTCGAGACCTGCATCGAGGCGATCGAGCGCGGCGTCGAAGGCGTCGTCATCCTCAACGGCAAGACGCCGCATTCGGTGCTGCTTGAACTGTTCACCGAGCACGGCGCCGGCACGCTGATCGTGCCCTGATATTTGTGGGCTGCCGCGCCGGACGCTAGTCCGGTAGAGCGGCGATCGCCACGATCTCGATGACGAGATCGGGATGCGCAAGTGCGGCAACCCCGATTACTTCCGAGGGCGGCGGATTGTTGTAGCTGCAGTGTTTCGGGCAGTGCGCGGCGAAGAATTCGTCCATGACGTCCAGCCGGAAATTGGGGGAACTCAGAACGCCGCCGTCCGGAAACGGTCCTTTGACATATTGGGTGATCTTGACGAGATGCTCGAGCGAGCTGCCAAGCTCCTCCAGGTCCGATTTGATGGTCGTCAAAATGGAGCGCCATTGCGTCGCCGCGTCCCCGACGGCGCCACCTTTGCCCGTCGACGGGTCGTAATCTTCGGCCGTGCCCGTATTGCCGGCGAGAAAGACATAGCCCCTGGCGCCGCTGACGACGGTGCCTTTTCCCCAAGGCATCAGCCGGCCCTCTTTCGTCTTTTTATGGGTGACAAGCTGCATCTCTTCCTCCTGCCGGACACCTCTGCTTCCAGGAAGTAGCGCGCAGCCTGATAACGGCCAGCGTGAAAAAGTCAGGCGCGGTGCGAATGCATGGCCGCGAGCACGGCAGGTTTCCATGCCGTCCGTTCGAACACCATCGATTGCTCTTCCGCGTCTGTGGCGCGCTCCGGAAATCGGCCATCTTTCATCCGGCCATCGCGCGTCAGAAATCCCCAGACTCGCGGACCAGAGCCGCCGTCCATCTCCGTATACCAGCGCATGGAGAACGAGCTTCATGGCGGGACCTCTTCATGGGTGATCCGCCCATGCTGGCCGGCGCCATCACCGCCGCAGATGTCCGAGCGGCACGTGGCCGGGTCCCTTGATGTTCTGCAGCACGAGCTGCGTGTGGACGTCGCGCACACCGTCGAGCCGCATCAGCCGGTGCATGACGAAGGCGTTGAGTTCGTCGACCGACGGCACCATGACATGCAGCAGGAAGTCGTGGTCGCCGGTCATCGTCCAGCAGGATGATACCTCGTCCATGCGCTGGACCGCGGCGATGAAACTCTCGGGCGAACCGTCGCTGTGGCTGACCAGCCGCACCTGGATGAACACCTCGACCGTCAGGCCGACGGCACGGCGGCTGAGCACGGCGGCAAAGCCCTTGATGATGCCGGCCTCCTGCAGCGCCTCGAAGCGCCGCGCGCAAGGTGTCGTCGACAGGCCGATCTCCTGCGCCAGTTCGGAGACCGGCTTGCGTCCGTCGCGCTGGAGGATATCGAGCATCTTGATCTCGAAATCGTCGAATTGAGGCATTTTCACTCCGCTATGGCATATTCCGAGTGGATGTTATCCAAAAATCCTCATTCCGGCCATCACCAAAACCGATTTGCCTCCGCAAGTCCGGTTAACTTCGGGCACATCCGGAATTCAAGATTGGCGAGGAGAAAACCATGACGACAATGAGCGTTGCCGAATATGCCCGCGACTGCGCGGCTCAAGGGTTGCGCGGCGACTACTCGGTCTGCCGTGCCGATTTCACCGTGGCGCAAGGCTATGACTACAGCGCCGAGGAACAGGCGGTCTGGCGCACACTGTGCGACCGCCAGACGAAACTGACGCGCAAGCTCGCCCACCATTCCTATCTCGACGGCGTCGACAAGCTCGGCCTGCTCGACCGCATCCCGGACTTCGACGAAGTCAGTGCCAAGTTGCGTAAGCTGACTGGCTGGGAGATCGTCGCCGTGCCAGGGCTCATCCCGGCCGCGCCCTTCTTCGACCATCTCGCCAGCCGCCGTTTCCCCGTCACCAACTGGCTGCGGACGCAGCAGGAGCTCGACTACATCGTCGAACCCGACATGTTCCATGATTTCTTCGGACATGTGCCTGTGCTGTCGCAGCCGGTCTTCGCCGACTTCATGCAGATGTATGGCCAGAAGGCCGGCGACATCATCGCGCTGGGCGGCGACGAAATGATCAGCCGGCTCTACTGGTACACGGCCGAATACGGCCTCATGCAGGAGAGTGGTCAGCCGCTGAAGGCCTTCGGCGCCGGCCTGATGTCATCCTTCACGGAGTTGCAGTTCGCGGTCGAAAGCAAGGATGCGCACCATGCGCCTTTCGACCTGGAAACGGTGATGCGCACGGGCTACGAAATCGACAAGTTCCAGCGCGTCTATTTCGTGCTGCCGTCCTTCGACGCGCTGCGCGACACATTCCAGACCGCCGATTTCGCGGCGATCGTCGCTCGCCGCATGGGCGAGCCCGCACTCGACCCGGCGACTGTCTAGAGCAGTTCCAGGAAAAGTGTGCACGGTTTCCCCGGTAAAAGCGCGCAGCGCTTTCCCTGGGGAATTGCGCAAAAACAAAGAGATAGAGCAGTTCAGCGTTCCATGGAACGGTGAATTGCTCTAGCCGGATTTGGATGGGCAGGGGCGAGCGAAACCTCGCCCTTTCTACAGTGCGGCATAGATGTTGCGATTGAACTTCGTCTCCATCACCACATGCGATGCGGTTTTGACGATGCCGCTGATTTCATTCAGCGCATTCACTTCCCGGTTCAGCTTCTCGAGCGTCTCGGCCGCGACATGGATGATCAGGTCCCACTCGCCGGTTATGGCATAGACCGCCTGGATCGAAGGCATCGCCTTGATCTTCCTGGAGACGTCCGGGTAGCTCTTGTTGTTCAGGGCGGCGAAGGTGAAACAGTGGACGGAATTCTGTGCCGCCTCCTTGGTCAGCCGCACCGCGTAGCCTTCGATGACCCCGCCCGCCTCGAGCTTTTGTATGCGCTCCTGCAAGGCAGTCCGGGATACGCCGAGCTGACGCGCCAGTGATGCGACCGGCTCACGCGCGTTCTTCTGCATCAGCGCGAGCAGCTGGCGATCTTTTTCGGTCAATTCCACAATCAATCCTCTCCTTCGATCCGCCCTGGAACCCGTCCAATCGCTCGGCGCGATCCTATCGGCTGAACCACCGCCGCGACAATCCTCAGGAACCGCCGGTGCAGGCTGCGCAAGGCGCAAATATCTGGCATTTTGCCGCCTCACGGCACGTAATGACTGCATGGCTGCCATTATCCGGCATTTCGCCGGGTGGAACCCTGCTTTTCGCGACCTGAGTGTCAACTGTCACAAACGCCAGTCCATGAGGGGGAACAGCTTCGGCTGCGATGGACGCAAATCGACACCGAGCCGCGTTGGACTTGCATCCGCAAGCCGAACGCCACGGTACGCCGCGGAGACGTCGCGGACGAGGCCGATCGAAACAACCACTGGTGCCCGACGCAGGTACCGTCATTTCAGCTGCATCCATAAGGGAGGATAACTTTGAAAAAACTGCTCGATTTCGCCATTCTTGCCGTCGCGACATTCGCGATCACGACGGCGGCCATGGCCGGAGAAACTTTGGATCGCGTCACGTCGAAGAAGGCGATGGTCGTCGCCACCAACGCCGCCTGGCCGCCGCAAAGCTTTCTCAATGACAGCAACGAGCTCGCCGGCTTCGACATCGATGTCTCGCGCGAGATCGGCAAACGGCTGGGGGTCGAGGTCTCGTTCGAGACGCCCGACTGGGCGACCCTGACCGGCGGCCGCTGGCAAGGGCGCTACGACCTCGGCGTCGGCTCGGTCACGCCGACCAAGGCCCGTTCCAAGGTGATCGATTTTGTCGGCATCTATTACTACAGCCCCTATGTCTACGTCGTGCACAAGGACAGCACCGCGAAGTCGGTCGCCGATCTCAACGGCAAGGTGATCGGCGTCGAGACGGCCACCACCTCGGAGGATTTCATCCGCCGCAAGCTTGAGATCGACGCGCCCGGCCTGCCTCCCGTCGAATACAAGCTGGAGCCCGGCGAGATCCGCACCTTCGCCGATTCCATGCTTCCCTTCGATGACCTGCGGCTTGGCGACGGCGTCCGCCTGAATGCCGTGATCGCGCCGGAGCAGACGGCGCAGAACGCCATCAAGAACGGCTATCCCGTGAAGATCCTCGAAGGGGAATATGCCTTCCGGGAACCGCTCGTGGTCATCGCCGAGAAGAACGATCCCGAGTGGACCGCAAAGGTTTCGGGCATCATCGCCGAGCTGAAGAAGGACGGCACGCTCGCCGCGCTGACCACGAAATGGTACGGCAAGGACTACAGCGCCAAATGACGTTGGATTGCCCGCCGGCCACCGCTCGGCGACCGGCGGGCATCACGTGTCAGATGCCGGAGCGGTGCAGCGTTTAAAACAATCGCCACCCCTCTCCAAACCTTTGTTCTTGCGCAATTCCCCAGGGAAAAGCGCTACGCGCTTTTCCTGACGAGCGGGATGCAGTTGAAAGTCGCCGATGGCCTATCCGGACACCTACTACGCCCGCACCATGATCGACCGGAAGATCAGGCCCCCGCTCCGCGGCGAGGCGCACTGTGACGTGGCCGTCGTCGGCGGAGGACTGGCCGGCCTGACCACGGCGTTGCAGCTGTCGCGTTCCGGGCTGCGCGTCGCTGTGCTGGAGGCCCAGGTCGTCGGTTTCGGCGCCTCCGGCCGCAATGGCGGCTTCGTCACGCCTGGCTTCGCCACCGGCGGCGACACCATTGCCGCGCGCGTCGGCAAGGAGGCCGCGCGGCAACTGCACCGGCTGTCGATCGAGGGCGTCGAATTCGTGCGTCACACCATCGAGGCGCTCGACATATCGGCCGCCACGCCGCGCGACGGGCTGGTCAGCGTCCTGCGCTACGACGATGGCGACGCGCTCAAGGCCTATGCCGACCAGACGGCGCGCGACCACGGATACGAGCTTCAATATCTGCGCAGAGAAGACGTCCGTTCGGTGCTTAAATCGGCTCGCTACTATCAGGGCCTGCGCGACCCGAAAGCCTTTCACATCCATCCGCTTAATTATCTGCGTTCCGTGGCCGATGAGATCGAGCGGCTTGGCGGCAGCATCCATGAGAGCTCCGAAGTCGTGCAATGTGATCTGTCGGGGCCGCAAAAGATGCTGCGCACGCGAGAGGGCACGCTTCGGGCAACTCGCGTCGTGCTGGCTACCGGCGGCTACACCGGCCCGGTATTCACCCAGCTCCACCGCGCCTTCCTGCCCATCGCGACCTATGTGATGGTTTCCGAGCCGGCGCCGCGCCTGATCGCGCAAGCCGTTGCGACCACGGACGCGGTCGGCGACAACCGGCGGGCCGGCGACTATTATCGGCTGGTCGATGGCGGCAATCGCCTTTTGTGGGGCGGGCGCATCACCACGCGCGCCGCTTCTGCCTACGCGCTAGCGCGCGAATTGCGCCGCGAGATGGTCGGTACCTATCCGCAGCTTGCGGACCTCAAGACCGAACTGGCCTGGTCCGGATTGATGTCCTATGCCCGTCACCTGATGCCCCAGATCGGCGAATTGCAGCCGGGCGTCTGGTATTGCACGGCTTTCGGCGGCCATGGTCTCAACACCACGGCCATCGCCGGAAAAGTCGTTGCGGAAGGCATTCTGGGCGTTTCGGACCGGTACCGGCAGTTCGCGCCATTCGGATTGAGCTGGGCCGGCGGCGCCGCCGGCTTGGCGGCCGCGCAGCTCACCTACTGGAAATTGCAGGCGCAGGACTGGTGGCGAGAACGTCATGCCGCCACGAAAGACAAGGTGACGGCATGATCGGCAGGCTGATGCTCTTCTATCCGGGGATCACCCGCCGCGCAGTGGGGGCGCTCGTGCTGGCGCTGTTGGCCGCCGGCCTTTACGCGATGGGCATCAAGTCAAGCTGGATCGGCTCGGTGATTCCAGTTGCATCCGGCTGGCTGCAGGCCAACCCTGCCCTGTCGCGCGCCGTTTCCGCAGTGCTGATCGCGCTCATTGTGCTGGTGAATTGCAAGCTGCTGCTGCTTTTGCCCCGGCGGCAGCAGATCGTCGGCGTCTGGATCGAACTGTTCGTGCTCCTGATGCTGTTCTTCTATTCCTTCGACCTGTCGCTTGCCTTCATCGCCAGGAAGATCGGCTTCCTGATCACCCAGGGCGTCACCACCACGCTCTACATTTCGGCGATCTCGATCCTGATCGCGACAGCCATCGCACTTGTCGGCGCCATCGCCAAACTGACCGGAAACGGCATTGTGTACGGGCTGGCCACTTTCTACACCTCGTTGTTCCGCGGCCTTCCTTTGCTGATGCAGATCTACATCATCTATCTCGGCCTGCCGCAGGTCGGTTACGTGATCGGCGCGGTGCCGGCCGGCATTCTGGCGTTGTCGCTGTGTTATGGCGCCTACATGACCGAGATCTTCCGCGCCGGCATCGAAAGCATTCCGCGCGGACAGAGCGAAGGCGCCACTGCGCTTGGACTGAGCCCCGGCCAGACCATGGCGCTGGTCATCCTGCCGCAGGCCATGCGCGTCATCATCCCGCCGACCGGCAACCAGTTCATCGCCATGCTGAAGGACTCGTCCCTCGTGTCGGTCGTCGGCGTCTGGGAGATCATGTATCTCGCCCGCACCATGGGCCAGACGGAGTTCCGCCATATCGAGATGCTGATCACCGCCTCGATGATCTACTGGATCCTGTCGATCACGCTGGAGTTCGGCCAGGCCTATCTCGAACGGCGTTTCGGCCGGTCGGAGCGGCGGGCGTAGGAGCAATACCAGGAAAACTGCTCACGGTTTTCCGTCCAGAATAGCGTGAGGCAAAGAGCTGGGAGCTCGGCGATCCCTCAAGCGCTGAAGCGCTCGCTGCCGCCGTGGTGCTGGTGCGCATCGCCATAAACGGCTTTTAAGCCGCTCCGGCGCCATCATGTGACGCGGCTTTGCCGGGATGAGATGATTTAGTGGGGACTGCGGAACCCTCAGGCGGCGACCACCTTGCCGAGATGCTCGCCGAGCCGGCAGGCCAACGCCGTGATCGTCGTCGTCGGGTTGCATTGGCCCGAGGTGCAGAACACCGAGGAGCCGCCGACATAGAGATTGTCCATGCCGTGCACCTTGCAGTTGGCATCCACGACGCTTGTGACGACATCGGTGCCCATGCGCGTGCCTCCCATGTGGTGGTGGCCGGCCGTCTCCTCGTCCGTCGGGTAGTCGCCGCCATTCGAAATCCAGTCGGCTATACGCACCCGGCCCAGGTTCTTCTGGGCTAGCGTCGTCCCGAAAAGCCTCAGCCCTTCGAGCAGCGTGCGGCGTTCCAGGTCCGATTTCTTCCAGTGCAGCTCGATGCGCGGCACGCCGGCGTGGTCGACCACGGTCTTCGACAGCTCGACCTGGTTCGAGGCCAGCGGCGCCTGCTCCCAGGCGACATAGAGCTGGGCCGCGCAGCGCAGGTTCTGGTTGAGTTTGCCCGATAGCCACTCCGCCATGTTGGGCGCCGTACAGGCGAGATTCGCGATCAGGTCCTTGACGCCGGGATAGGGCGTCTCGATCAGCCTGATGCCGAAATTCATGATCCGCAGCCGCTCCATCGCGGCCGGCATCGGCGAGAAGAAGGCCTCGTTCACCGCATCGACCTCGAATGCGCCATAGTCGGCCAGGATGGCGTTGCCGCCCTGGAAGGTCGGGTGTTCCATCCAGTAGCGGCCAAGTGCCGTCGCGTTCGGCACGACGCCGCCATTGGAGCGCTGGTTCGACCACAAAAGCAGCCGCGAATTCTCCAGCCCCCCGGTACAGACGATGAAATAATCGGCGCTGAAGAAGCCGGCATCCTGCCCCTGCGACCGCAGCCTGGCGCCGGTCACGCGTCTGCCGTCGCCGGCAAGCTCGGTGGCACAGGTGTTGAGCACGACAGCGATGTTCCTGCTCTTGTCGAGCTCGTCGGCGTATTTTTCAGCGAAGCGCACCGCACCGCTCTTGATCAGCTGCACCCAGCGGATGTCGTCCGAGACCGGCGCGTCCGGCCGGAAATCCGGCAGTTCCAGGATTTCGCGCACTTCGCGCAGATAGGGTTCGATGTCGCTGCGCCGGATCGGCCAGCCCGTGTCCGGCACCCACGCCTTCGGCTCGAAATCCTGTTTGTCGAGCACGCGGCACCAGCCGGCCCAGTGGTTCGAGCTGCCGCCCATGAACCGCAGCCGGGTGATATCGAGATCGAAATAGAGATCGCCGACCGTGGTGCCGCGGTAGAAATCCTGCGAGGTGTCGCTGAACTCCCTGCCGCCGGCCTCCAGCACCACGACCGGTATGCCGGCGGCGCCGAGCTTTCTGGCGATCGTGGTGCCGGCCGGGCCGGAGCCGAGAACGCAGACCCTGGGCGTGAAATTCGCGGCGCGAAACGCCTCATAACTGTCGAAGATCATGCCAGGTCGCTCCGCTTCAGGATCCAGCCATTGACCTCGACGATCTCATCGGGGGCGGCTTCGGAAGAACCCGCATCGGGCAATTTGCGGAACAGCGACAGGGCAGGCACCGCGATCAGCGTCTGCATGATCATTCGGCGCGATATCTTCTTGATAAGGAAACTCATGACAGGTCTCTCGACGGGGTCTCTATCCAGGCATGTTCCCTGAACATCCAGGCATGTTCCCTGAACGGCACATGCTTCATCATCGAAGCCAGAAGCGTGCCAAAACTGGTTGCAAGCCGGAACAATGCGCAGCCGAGTGCAAACAGGGTTAGAGACTTCTTAACAAGCCGATATGCTGGATCAGCCCGTTCAGGCCGCCTCGGAGATGTCGGTGTCGAGGATCACCAGGTTGCGTCCCCGATGTTTGGCCTGGTAGAGGCGCCGGTCGGCGGCCCGCATCAGCTCCGACACGCTGGCACTTTCGTCGCAGAGGGTTCCGCCGATGCTGACGGTCAGCGGAATGGTCCGCTCGTCCACGGGCCGGAAGCGGATCAGCTCGACCTCGCGGCGGATGTGCTCGGCGACGCGCTTGGCTTCCCGTTCCGTGGCTCCGACCAGCAATGCGCCGAACTCCTCGCCGCCGATGCGGCCGAGGACGTCGCCGTCCCGCACCCCGCGCTTGATCGCGCTGGCGATCAGGAGCAGCGCGTCGTCGCCGGTCAGATGGCCGAAGCTGTCATTGATCATCTTGAAATGGTCGGCATCGATGATCAGCAAGGCGCCGCGATCGGGCTTGTGCCGGGATCCGTTGAGCACGGCAAAGAAGCTTTCCCGGTTGAGCATGCCCGTCATGTCGTCGCGGCTGGCCTTTTCCGCCAGCCGGCGATGTGCTGCGGCAAGCTGGGCGTGCGTGCGGGCAAGGTCGCGATGCGCCGACTTCAGCCTGTCGCTGTGCCAGAACGTGCTTGCGCAGGCCGCCCATGCAAGAACCAGCGGACACAATGTCGAGGTCAGCCAGATCATGCGGTTGACCGGGAATCCCATGGCGGGGACGATGATCAGGGTCAGAAGGAGCGAAACCGCGACGGAGACGAAAGCAATGGTGGCGGACTTCAGAATTATACTGCTCATCGCTGGCTCCCACTGGACCGCCTCTGTGCCAGCAAGCCCTGAAGGCCACCTTTCCAGGATGCCTAAAATTTGAACGGTGAGACTGTTCTGCCACTTTCGGCGCGTAGAAGTTGTGGATAAAGCCCCTTCAAGATCGTCCGTTTCGTGCCATAAGGGGCGCATGGCTACACACCCCGACCCCGCTCGCTTCGCCCATGTCACCGACTGGGTGTTCGACCTGGACAACACGCTCTATCCGCATCATTCGAATCTGTTCTCGCAGATCGACGTCAAGATGACCGCCTATGTCGGGGAACTGCTGTCGCTGCCGCGCGAGGACGCGCGCAAGCTGCAGAAAGAACTTTATCGGGAATATGGCACGACGCTGAACGGGTTGATGACGCGCCATGGCATAGACCCCGACGATTTCCTCGAGAAGGTCCACGACATCGACTATTCCTGGCTGGTGCCGGATCCCGTCCTCGGCACCGCCATTCGCCAGCTTCCCGGCCGCAAGTTCATCTTCACCAACGGCGACCGCAGGCATGCCGAGCGCACTGCGCGCCAGCTTGGCATCCTTGATCATTTCGACGACATCTTCGATATCGTCGCTGCCGGGCTCAACCCCAAGCCTGCGCGCCAGACCTACGAGAAATTCGCCGAACTTCACGCCGTCACCGGCCACAATGCGGTGATGTTCGAGGATCTCGCGCGCAACCTGTCCGTGCCGAAGTCACTGGGCATGACGACGGTCCTGGTGGTGCCGCGCAATTTCGAGCCGACATTCTCCGAAATCTGGGAGCGCGATCCGGCGCAGGAAGATGATGTCGACTTCGTCACCGACGATTTGGCCGGGTTTCTGACGGAGATAGTTGTGGGGATAAGACAGTAGTGAGTAGTGAGTAATGGAAATTGATCGGCGAGTAGAGGCTGCAAGCGGCTTATTCTCTCACTCACTACTCACTACTCACTACTCACTACTCACTACTCACTACTCACTACTCACTACTCACTACTCATTATTCATTATTCCCCTAACTTATAGAACCGGCTGACGATGCCCCAGGCCTCGTCGGCGGTGTCGACGAAATCGATGATGTCCTGGTCGCCGGGACTGATCGTGCCTTGCTCGGCGAGGAAGTCGAGATCGATCGCCCGTTTCCAGAAGGATTTGCCGAACAGGATCACCGGCACGCGCTCCATGCGCCCGGTCTGGATCAGCGTCAGCGTCTCGAAGAATTCGTCCATCGTGCCGAAGCCGCCGGGAAACACCGCGACGGCCTTCGCGCGCATGACGAAATGCATCTTGCGGATGGCGAAATAGTGGAAGTTGAAACAGAGTTCCGGCGTCACATAGGCATTGGGCGCCTGCTCGTGCGGCAGAACGATGTTAAGGCCGATAGAGGGCGCGCCGACATCGTCGGCGCCGCGATTGCCCGCTTCCATCACGCCGGGCCCGCCGCCGGTCACCACGACATATTCGCGGTAGTATGAACTGGCCGATTGCTGCGAGCAGAGGCGGGCGAATTTGCGCGCTTCCTCGTAATATTTGCTGTTTTCCTCAAGGTTCTTCTTCTGCGTCTCGTTTTTGGCCGCCCAGGCCTCGCCGCCGGGTTCCGGCAGCCGCGCGCCCCCGAACAGGACCACGGTCGAGCGGATACCGCGCTCGGCCAGGATCATCTCCGGCTTCAGGAGTTCGAGCTGCAGCCTGACCGCGCGCAATTCGCGCCGCGTCATGAAGTCGGGATCGTTCCACGCCAGGCGGTAGGTCTCGGCGCGCGTCTGCGGCGTGTCCGGCACGCTCCTGGCCCGCTCCAGATCCTCGTCCGAATGCGGCAGCGGCGTCCAGCCCGCCTTTTCCATGGGTGTCATGATGTCAGGTCCGTCCATTTCATTCACTTGCGCCGTCCCATGGCGCAGTCGCGATTGACCCCTACTCTGCCTTCACATAGGGTCCGCGCGATTTTCAAAACAGGTTAAGGCTCAGCCCCTTAACAGCCTGGTAATGGAGCGAATTCATGTCGAAGCCGGATCTGGCGAGCCTCGAAAAGACCATCGACAAGGCCTTCGAGGAACGTGACGCGATTTCGACGGCGACCAGAGGCGAGACACGCGACGCCATCCAGTCGGCGCTCGATCTGCTCGACCGCGGCACCGCCCGCGTTGCCGAGCGCCAGGCCGATGGCCAGTGGCATGTCAACCAATGGCTGAAGAAAGCCGTCCTTTTGTCCTTCCGGCTGAACCCGATGGAGATCATCAAGGGCGGTCCCGGCCAGGCCGTGTGGTGGGACAAGGTGCCGTCGAAGTTCGACGGCTGGAGCGCCGTCGATTTCGAGAAGGCCGGTTTCCGCGCCGTGCCGTCGTCGATCGTGCGCCGCTCGGCCTATGTCGCGCCGGGCGCCGTGCTGATGCCGTCCTTCGTCAATGTCGGCGCCTATGTCGATTCGGGCACCATGGTCGATACCTGGGCTTCGGTGGGCTCCTGCGCCCAGATCGGCAAGAATGTGCACCTGTCGGGCGGCGTCGGCATCGGCGGCGTGCTGGAGCCGATGCAGGCCGGTCCCACCATCATCGAGGACAATTGCTTCATCGGCGCGCGCTCGGAAGTGGTCGAAGGCTGCATCGTGCGCGAGGGCTCTGTGCTCGGCATGGGCGTCTTCATTGGCCAATCGACCAAGATCGTCGACCGCGCCACCGGCGAGATTTTCTACGGCGAAGTGCCGCCGAATTCCGTCGTCGTAGCCGGTTCGCTGCCTGGCAAGCCGTTTCCGAACAATGAGCCGGGTCCAAGTCTCTATTGCGCGGTCATCGTCAAGCGGGTCGATGCCAGGACCCGGTCCAAAACGTCGATCAACGAATTGCTGCGCGATTGATCTTTTTGGAAAGCGGGCGCACCTTCCGCCGGCGCGACGATCGGTCGCGCCGGTTCAACATGGAGGGGTGACATGGACTGGAAGTATCTGCTGACGAGCTTCGACAGCCGCATCAATCGCGCCAAGTTCTGGGCCGGCATCGGTATATTCATCGTCATCGGTATTGTTGTCTTCATTCTCGATGCGATTCTCGGCACGCGCTTCACGACCGCAGGCGGCGGCAGGATCGGCATGCTCGTCGCGCTGGCGTCGATCTATTTCGCGATTGCTCTCTATGCAAAACGCTGGCACGACCGCGACAAGTCGGGCTGGTGGACGCTGATCGGTCTCGGCGTTCTCGAAGGCGCCCAGGGTGTCAATCAATATGGACGGGACCCGCTTGCCTGACAGATCCAACCTTACTTGGCTTTTCTTCAAGACATCGGGCCGCGTCAGCCGCGCGGCCTATTTTCTTGGTGGGCTGCTCGTGGCCATCATCCAGGCCTTCCCGCTCTATCGTTTCACGCTGGTGCCGGAAGGCTCGCCCGAGAGCAACATGTGGTCGTTCGTCTTCTTCATCGCCTTCATCGCCTCGCTGTGGTCGAACATCGCACTGGCGGTGAAGCGGCTGCACGACCTCGACAAGCCCGGCATCGCGGCGTTGATCCTGTTCGTGCCGGTCGTCTCGATCGTCGCCTTCGTCGTGCTTTGCCTGTTTCCGGGCAAGCCCGGACCCAACCGCTATGGCAAGCGCACCAATGCACCGGCCGAACCCTGAGCGCCCATCATCGCGATACGCTACTGACGGTATGCATGAAAATGAAGGCCTGATCCGCGTCGCCTGAATTCATTCAGACGCGACGCGCTTCAGGCGCGGCGACCTGATCCGCGCCGAAACCGGGCGATCCGCGGCCGGCCGCTTCCGCTTCACGCACCAGGGCGATGATCCGCCGGACCGTCGGCGCCGGCGTGCCCGCTTCTTGCGCCAGGCGAAGAACGGCGCCTTGCAAATCGCCGATCTCCGTCGGCCGGCCGCGCTGCAGATCGTCCCACATGGAGGAACGCGCCTCCGGGTCGATGGCCAGCATCCGCCGCGCCAGCAGCCTGAATAGCCAATCGGGGAGGCGGAGCACTATCGGCAACAGCGCCGGCCGCAAGCCGGCGATCCGCGCCGGCCGCAAGCCGGCGATCCGCGCCGGCTCGATGCCCGACGCCTTCATGGCCTGGAGCGCCTCGTCGATCTGTCTTGCCAGGATCAGCCGCCAGCGCCGGTCGGCAAGCTCGCTCGCCAGCGGCAGGCCCGAAAGCGCCACCAGCGCATTGTTCAAATTCATCAAAAGCTTGCCCCACAGCACGGCTTTCATGTCGGCATGGACTTCAACCCGGAACCCTTCGACGCCGAGAAGGCTGATCAGACCGGCATCGCTGTCCTCGATCATGACCTTGCCGTCGCTGGCGCGGTGGACACGAAGCGGCAATTCGCCGTCGGCCGATTGCACGACATTGAACGGCACCATGCCCGCCAGCACTGTTCGCCCGTCGACACCGGCGCGCAGCCTGTCGGCATTGTCGATGCCGTTCTGCAGGCTCACCACCACGGCGTCCGGCGGGGCATGTGCGGCGATGAGCGCAGCCATTTCCCGCGTCGCGCCGCTCTTGACGGTGACCAGGATCACGTCCGCCTGCGGCAAGGCGGCGGCTGGATCTGTGGTGACGGCAAGCGCTTGCCGCTCGAGGCCCCGGTCGCGGCCCTCAAGGTCGCTGACCCGCAATCCGCCTTGCCGCAGAGCCGCCTCGATGCGCGGCCGGGCAAGCAGAATCACCTGGCGCCCGGCGAGCGCCAGGCAGCCGCCGGCATAGCAGCCGATGCTGCCGGCGCCGGCAATGACGATTCTCTTGTCCCCGTTTGCCATCCAGTCGCTCCGCACCGGGCCCACGACTATACGACATGAAAACCATAATGTCGGCGGTATCGCCGGTCATAGGACTGGCCCCTACGTCTGGCCGTGACAGGCCTTCAGCTTTCGACTATCGCTTTTGCCATGACGCTGCCGACCGATCCCGCCGCAAACCTCGCCGCCCTCATCCGTTGCGCCTCCGTGACGCCGGCCGAAGGCGGTGCGCTGACCGCGTTGCAGACGATGCTGGAACCGCTCGGCTTCCTCGTCGATCGCCCGGTGTTTTCGGAAGACGGCACGCCCGATATCGAGAACCTTTATGCCAGGCGCTCCGGCAATGGCCCTCATCTGATGTTCGCCGGACACACCGACGTGGTGCCGGTCGGCGACGAAGCCGCCTGGACGCATCCGCCCTTCGGCGCCGAGATCGCCAATGGCGAGATGTATGGCCGGGGTGCGGTCGACATGAAGGGCGGCATCGCCTGTTTCATCGCCGCGGTAGCGCGCCATGTCGAGGCGAATGGCGGCCCGAAGGGCTCGGTCTCGCTGCTGATCACCGGCGACGAGGAAGGCCCGGCCATCAACGGTACCACGAAGCTGCTCGAATGGGCGGCTTCCAGGGGCGAGAAATGGGATGCATCGATCGTCGGCGAGCCGACCAACCCGGCTGCGCTCGGCGACATGATAAAAATCGGCCGGCGCGGCTCGCTGTCGGGCGACGTCATCGTCAATGGCCGCCAGGGCCATGTCGCTTACCCCTTGCTTGCCGACAATCCGGTACGCGGGCTGATGAGCCTGATCGATGCTTTGCTGCATCCCGTCTTCGATGAGGGCACGAAGGATTTCCAGCCGACCAATCTGGAGGTGACATCCATCGATGTAGGCAACCCGGCCACCAACGTCATTCCAGCCAAGGCAACCGCCACCTTCAACATCCGCTTCAATGACAGCTGGACCGCCGAGACCATACAGGCCGAAATCCACAACCGTCTCGACCAGGCGGCGGGCCGCAGGAAATATCGGCCCGGCAAGGAGATGCCGGTCGACTACGAACTCGTCTGGCGCGACCGGCCGAGCCATGTCTTCCTGACCCGCGACGACAGGCTGATCGAGACGTTGAGCGGCTCGGTCAAGGCGGTGGTAGGCAGAGAACCGGCGCTATCCACCTCCGGCGGCACCTCGGATGCGCGCTTCATCAAGGACTATTGCCCGGTGGTCGAATTCGGCCTGGTCGGCAAGACCATGCACATGGTCGACGAGCGCGTTGCCCTTGCCGATCTCGAGACGCTGACGCAAATCTATCAGCGCTTCATCGAAGACTGGTTCGGACAGGACTGAGCAGCATGCTTTCGGCGGACGAGACCCAAGTTTCGCTGACCGGCGCCTGGCGACTGATGCTCGGCAGGGCCGATGGCCTGCGTCTGCTCGACCTGTCTGCCGATGGTTTCTGGAATTCCTTTTTCGCCATCGTCGTCGCGGCGCCGGCATTGATCGTCGGCTGGGTCGGCATCGCCAACGAGATCGGCGATCCCGATGCCTTCGCGGGCCGCTTCAGCATGCTGTTGCGGCTGGCGACAGTCGATATCGGTTCCTGGGTGCTGCCTCTGGTCGCACTCGCTCTGGTCGCGCCGCGCGCCGGCATCGGCGGCCGCTTCGTCCACTATGTCGTGGCCTCGAACTGGGCTTCGGCCATCACCGCCTGGCTGATGCTGCCGTCCGCGCTGATCAGGCTTTTCCTGACCTCGGCGAGCCAGATCTCCAGCCTTGTGTCGCTGCTGTTGTTCGCGCTGTCGATGGTGCTGACCTGGCGCATGACCAACGCGACCATCGGCAGGGGGGCCGCAATCGGGACCGCTGTCTTCGTTGGCATGTTCATCGCTTCGCTGATCGTGCTGTTCGGGCTGCAGGCGCTGCTTGGCATCACGGTTCCGGACACCGGAGCTCAGAGCCTTTCGGGACTCTATCCGGGATAATCGACGCCGATCAGAAAAAGCCCGTCGGGCGGCGCCACCTGGCCGCAGGCGGCGCGGTCGCGCGCCTCGAGCGCCGCCTTGAGATCGCCGGCCGTCCAGGCGCCTTCGCCGACGCGCTTGAGCGAGCCGACCATCGAGCGCACCTGGTTGTGCAGGAAGGAACGCGCCGAGGCTCTGACTTCGATCATGTCGCCCGAACGGCTGACGTCAAGACGGTCGAGCGTGCGCACCGGGCTCTCGGCTTGGCATTGCGTGGAACGGAAGGTGGTGAAATCGTGCCGTCCAAGCAGCACTTTGGCTGCTTCGTGCATGGCAGCGGCGTCAAGCTGCTTCGGCACCCACCATACCTTGCCCTTTTCCAGCGCCGAGGGCGCGCGCCGGTTGAGGATGCGGTAGAGGTAGTGACGGCCGATAGCCGAGAAGCGGGCATCGAAGCCGTCGACGACGGTCGTGGCTTTCAAGATCGCGATGCGATTGCCCGCGCCCTGCAGATGCGCGTTGACGGCATCGCGCACCTTGTCGTCCGGCCAGGCCTTGGCCAGGTCGACATGCGCCACCTGGGCCGTCGCATGCACGCCCGCATCGGTACGGCCGGCAGCGCGCAAGCGGACCTGCTGGCCGCAGAATTTTTCGATCGCCTGCTCGATCGCCTGCTGCACCGAAGGCTGGTCCGCCTGGTGCTGCCAGCCGGCAAACAGGCTGCCGTCATATTCGATGTCGAGGCGAAAACGCGGCATGTCGGGCGGCTATACGCACTCGCCTAGGCGGCGAGTGCGGTGAAGGCCGAGGCGTAGACCAGCCGGCCGGTTTCGGGAGCGTCGCCCCAGGCCAGCGCCTGCAGCGCCTCGCCCTGGTATTCGCTCTCGAATCCTCCGGCGCGCGCGTGGCTGTAGCCGAAACGGCCATAGTAGGTGGGGTCGCCCAGCACCACGGCCAGCATCTCGCCGGCGTCGCGCAGGCGGATGTGAGCCTCGCGGATCAGCGCGCCGCCAATGCCGGTGCCGTGAAAGGACGGCTCCACCGCGAGCGGCGCCAGTGCCACCGCCGGGAAATCCTTGCCGCCGGTGCGGACGAAAAGACGCGAAAACAGGATGTGGCCAACCGCTTGCCCGTCTTCTTCCGCGACCAGTTCGACAACGGCGTCGCCGCCGGAGACCAGCGCGTCAACCAGCCCGGCCTCCGCCTGCTGGCCGAAAGCGTGTTCCTCGACGAGGCGGATGGCCTCGCGATCCCGCGGCGTCGCCGCGCGTATCGACATCATGCTCATGACAATTTCATTCCTTTTTCGATCTTGGTCCCGCGCAGGAATTCTTGCGCGGCGGCGGGCCTTCCGCCCGCCCGTTGAACTTCGACCAGCCGGATCGCGCCCGCTCCGCAGGCGACCGTCAGGCGGTCGTCGAGAATTCCTCCCGGCTCGCCCACACCTTGCGCAAGCGTCGAGCGAAGCAGTTTCAGCCGTTCCACCCGGCCACCAATTTCAACCTCGCACCAGGCGCCGGGGAAGGGCGACAGGCCGCGAATGTTATTGTGGACTTCGGCCGCGGGTCGCGTCCAATCCACGTGCGTCTCGGATTTACCGATCTTTTTGGCATAGGTCACCCCCTCAACCGCTTGGGCGGTGAACGCCAGGCTATTCCTTTCCAGCCGCGCCAGCGCTTCCACGATCAGTGCGGCGCTGACGCCCATCAATCGATCATGCAGATCGCCGGCGGTCATATCGGGTTCGATGACGCATTTTTCAACCAGCCCCACCGGGCCGGTGTCGAGGCCTTCTTCCATGCGCATGACCATCATGCCGGTTTCGCTGTCGCCCGCCATGATCGCCCGTTGGATGGGCGCCGCACCGCGCCACCGCGGCAACAGCGAGGCATGGCCGTTGATGCAGCCCAGTCGCGGCGACTCAAGAACCGCCCTGGGCAAAAGCAGGCCATAAGCCACGATCACGCCGATATCGGCTTGCAGCGCGCGAAAAGCTGCCTGTTCGGCCTCGCCCTTGAGCGACGTCGGCGTGCGCGTCTCGATGCCCAGCCGTTCCGCCTCGCGCTGTACCGGCGACGGCGTCAGCTCAAGGCCGCGCCGGCCGGCGGCTCGCGGCGGCTGCGTGTAGACGGCCGCGACCTCATGTCCGGCATCGGCAATTGCGCGCAATGTCGGCACCGAAAACTCCGGCGTGCCCATGAAAATGACGCGAAGGGGCATTGTCCCCTATCCCACCAGCTTGCCCGGAGCCTTGTCCTTGGCCAGCTTCTTGAACTTCTTCACCACCATGTCGCGCTTCAGCTTCGAAATGTGGTCGATGAACAGCACGCCGTTGAGATGGTCGATCTCATGCTGCAGGCAGGTTGCCATCAGCCCCTCGGCCTCCGTTTCCTGCAGCTTGCCATCGCGGTCGAGATACTTGATCCGCACGGAAGCCGGGCGTTCGACCTCGGCATAATAGTCGGGAATCGACAGGCAACCTTCCTCGTAGACGGAGCGCTGGTCGGCGCTTTCCAGGATTTCGGGATTGATGAAGACATGCGGCGCCGGCGTCTCGTCCTCCTTGGCGAGGTCGATCACCAGCATGCGCAGCGGCTCGCCGATCTGGATCGCGGCCAGCCCGATGCCGGGCGCGTCATACATGGTCGCCAGCATGTCGTCGGCCAGTTTGCGCAAGGGCGCGTCGACGCGCTCCACCGGCTTGGAAACCTGGCGCAGGATGGGGTCGGGAAGAATGATGAGCGGCTTGATCGGCATGGCGTCTCACCTAAGACCTTGAATAAAGGGCGTCAACCGGTACGCCGGGGGATCGTTCACGTTTTGATCTGTGCTGGCCGGCCGAATCGTCTATGCTGTGTGCATGAACGACCTGACATCCATCCTTTCGGAACCTGTCGCCCGGCTTGGCGCGACCACGATCACGCTCGGCCATGCGCTGGCGTTCGGGGCCTTTGTGTTTCTTGGCCTGTTCGTGGCGCTTGTCGTCGCGCTGTGGCGCTCGGCCAAGGCGCGCGCCGTGGCCGCTGCCGAAGCCGCCGACCATGCCCGCGACGCCGAGGCGCGGATGGCCGGCATATTGCAAAGCCAAGCCGAGATGCAGGGCCGCATGGGCGCCATCGCGGAAGTCTTCGGCGCGCGGCAGGCGGAACTGACGCAATCGATCGGCCAGCGCCTCGATGCCATGACCGGCCGCCTCGGCCAGACCATGACCGAGCAAACCAAATCCACTCATGAGAGCCTGGCCAAATTGCAGGAGCGGCTGGCCGTCATCGACACCGCGCAAGGCAACATCCAGTCGCTCGCCGGCCAGGTCGTGCAATTGCAGGCGATCCTCTCCAACAAGCAGACGCGCGGCGCCTTCGGCCAGTCGCGCATGGAAGCGATCGTCGCCGACGGTCTGCCGCACGGCGCCTACGAGTTCCAGGCGACCTTGTCCAACGGCAGCCGTCCCGATTGCCTGGTGAAGATGCCCAACGGCGCGCCGGCGCTTGCCGTCGACGCCAAGTTTCCGCTGGAAGCCTGGAACGCCATCCGCGCCGCCGAAGGCGCCGAACAGCAGAAGGTCGCGTCGCAGGCCTTCCGCCGCGACATCGAGGTGCATGTCCGCGATATCGCGGATAAATATCTGATCCAGGGCGAGACGCAGGATACCGCCTTCATGTTCGTGCCGTCGGAATCGGTGTTTGCCGAGATCCACGAAAATTTCGAGGCGGTGGTGCAGAAGGCGCACCGCGCCCGCGTCGTCATCGTCTCGCCGTCGCTCCTGATGCTGTCGATCCAGGTCATCCAGGCGATCCTGAAGGATGCCCGTATGCGCGAGCAGGCACACCTGATCCAGGGCGAGGTGATCCGGCTGATGGAGGATGTTTCGCGCGTCGACGAGCGGGTGCGCAAATTGCAGGGCCATTTTGCCCAGTCGGCCAAGGATATAGACGACATCCTCGTCTCGACGTCGAAGGTGACCAAACGCGGCCAGAAGATCGAAGCTCTGGAGTTTGGGGCGCAGCCCGGAGGCGATGCCGACCCTGACATGGCGTCACCAGCCCCTGCGAAGCCGGAACCTGGCCCGCGCGTTGTCGATTCCCCACGCGTTGCCGATTCAAAGACCGGCCAGCTCAGGCTGAGGGTCGTCGAAGGCGACGAATGAGGCGCCGCATCGGACGGCGCTACTGCTCCTCCACTGTGGTCATGCCGTGAAATTCAGGTAGCCAGTGAAGCGCCGAGCGGTGCCATTTTTGCAGTGTCGGAATCAAATCCTGGCGTTGCCGCGCGGTTCCCACTCGAATGCCGTAGACCTTTGGGCCATCTCCGACCGACGTGGCGTAAAGGTGCGAACCGCAGTCGGCGCAAAAGGCCTGGACGCGCTTGGCGCCGCTTGCCACGGTCTTGATGTAGACCTTCGGTGTACCCTTTGTGATCCGGTAGTGATCTTCAGGCGCCGGAACGGTGACGCGAAAGGCCGTACCGGTCAACTGTTGGCAATCGGTACAATGGCAGATCGAGGTCTTTTCCGGTTCGACCTCCGCCTCATAGGTGATGGCACCACAATGACAGCCGCCGTCGATCTTCATAATCAGTCCTCCAAAACTCGATCGGCTGATTTTAGCGGCGCAGCGTCGCAAGGCAACGACGCGACGCTGGTCCAAGACATAATCCCGAGGAGTGGAATGTGGTTTCGAGACCTGCTCAAAACTCTACTCGGATGCCGATTCGATCAGCTTGCGGCGCTGTTCCCAGGTGCCTGTCGTCTGCGGCTTGACGAACAGCCGGGTGATCTCGGGCATTTCCTTCCTTAGCCGCGCTTCGAGGCGCTCGACGCAGGCTTCGATTTCCGGCGCGGACAGATGGTCCTCGAATTCGATGCTCAGGCCGGCAACGATTTCTTCCGGCCCCAGGTGGACCGTCAGGACGCCGTTCGCCCGCTGCACCGCCGGATCCTGCTGCGCGATCGCCAGCACTTCTTTCTGCACCGCGGGCGAAGCAGGCTCGCCGATGAGCAGCCCCTTGCTCTCGCGCGCCAGGAAGGCCGCCGTCGCCCCCAGGATCAGCGCAATGCCGATCGAGGCGGCGCCGTCCAGTTCCGGCATCTCGAAAATCTCCGCCGCCGATATGCCGGCAAAGGCGACGATCAGGCCGAGAAGCGCGGCACTGTCCTCGAACAGCACTGTGTAGACGCTTGGATCCTTGCTCGATTGTACGGCCTGCAGCCAGCCCTGCTGGCCCTTCTGCCGGCGGAATTCCCTCAGCGCCACCAGCCATGAACTGCCCTCGAACAGAAACGACAGGCCGAGCACGATGTAGTTGACCCTGACATTGGCGGCCGGTTCGGGCGCAATGATGTGCGTCACGCCTTCGTAGAACGATACGCCGGCGCCGAGCGCGAAGACGAGAAGCGCCACGATGAAGCTCCAGAAGTAGAGCTCGCGGCCATGGCCGAGCGGATGCGCGCGGGTGGCCGGGCGTGCGGCGCGATGCATGCCATAAAGCAGCAGGCTGCCATTGCCGGTATCGACCAGCGAATGCACGCCTTCCGAAAACATCGCCGAACTGCCGGTGAAGAGGGCTGCGGCGAATTTGGTCAGCGCGATCGCGAGATTGCCGGCGAGCGCCGCGTAGATGACCGTTCGAGAGCCGCCATGCCCCGCCATTGCTTCCCTGTCGTCCTGTCCGACACGCGAAGTCTAGAGCAATTGCAGGAAAAGTGGGAGCCGATTTCCTTGAGATGATGCTGCGGGCCTGCCGAAATTCCGCGGCGATCGCGACGCACCAACACCCGTCCGTTCAAGTCGCTGCGCGCCGGTTCGGATTCATAAGGCCGCCGAAACAGGTTGCCGGTTTTCGCGGCCGTGACCGCGAACGGCCCTTGCCTAGAGGCATTTCTCTTGTTTCACTTCACTTCCCGCAACTGGAGGAACGAATCATGGCAAAAGGTGCGATGAAGGCAGGCAAGGAGGCCCGCAAGCCAAAGAAGGACGCCAAGAAGCCGGCCGCTGCTCCCACGCTCAAGGCGCCGCCGGTCAAGGCAACGAGGCTCAAGGAAAAATAGTCGCGTGCCTCGGATGGAGTTCGCCGGCGGCGTTCGGAACACCGCCGGCAGTATGTTGATCGGGCGTTAAGACACCCTATATCTGGTGCGGGGACGACCCCACATCTCCTGAAATCCGGTCGGGACGACCCGCCCACTGTCTGACAGGGCATCGGCTGCCGCGGTGCTCGGTCGATCGCGCATTGCATCGTCCTGAACGGACGTCGGTGCGATGCTTGGATGGAGCGTTCCCCATGTCATGGATTTTTCTGTTTTTCGCCGGCCTGTTCGAGATCGGCTGGGCAATCGGCCTCAAATATACCGACGGATTCACCCGCCTCGTCCCGACCGTGCTCACGGTCGCCTCGATGATCGTCAGCCTCACGCTGCTTGGACTGGCGCTGAAAGCGCTGCCCGTCGGCACCGCCTATGCGGTGTGGACCGGCATCGGCACGGTCGGCACGGCGCTGCTCGGTATCTGGCTGCTCGGCGAGCCGGCGACCGTCATCAGGCTCGCCTGCATCGCGCTCATCGTCTGCGGCATTATGGGGCTGAAATTCGCGGCGTAAAGCAATCCAGGAAGCGAAGCGGTTTTCCATCCGGAATTGCGTCGAAGCAAACAGAGCAATTTTGCGAAAGTCGCATCACGAACGGCGTCGGCAATCGCATGAATTGGCGCGCGGACAAACGCATGCAGGGCCGCTTCGCAGCGACCCTGATCCTCGAAGCAGCTTGCTCCGGCGGTCTGAGGCTAGCGGCCGGTAAAGCCTGGCGGTGTCCTGCCGGTGCGCGCCTTGCGCGCCGCATAGCGCGCGTCGCGCTTCGCCTTGCGCTCGGCCTCGTCGGCCAGCAGACGCGCGATGCGCTCGGCCTCTTCGGCTTCCCGAATCCTGGCTTCCGCCTGCGCCGCCTCTTCGGCCGCGACCCGTGCGGCTTCGGCTGCGGCCTCGCGCTCGGCCTTCTCGATTGCCTCGCGTGCCAGCCTTTCCTGCTTCAGCCTCGCCTTCTCGGCCTCGCGTATCTCACGCGCCGCAAGGATAGCCTTGCGTTCGGCCTGTCGCGCCAGCACCGCGGGATCGTCCGCCGCCGGCTTCGACTTGAAGCGCTCCAGAAGCGCCTTCTTTGCCTCGTTCGCGGCGTTGCGCCGCTCGAAAATGTCTTTTTCCCTGTAGATAGCCAAGTCCACTTCCCTGAAGTCAATTCGCGACGCTTACATACGCGCGAAAACCGGGAGTTCAAGCGCCAAAACGGTATGCCAGCCATGAAATTCCGTGCTGTTGCAGCCGGGAGACGCCTTCGCGGCCGAAACGGACACGCACTGTTCGCAGTCAGACCCTCTGGTGGTGATACGGGCTGATCGCTACCTCTAGCGCGAAAATCAAACGCCAGGATGACACCAGATGGAACTCGGTCTCTACACTTTCGCCGACGTCAGCCCGCAGCCGGGCCCCGGCGCAATCGGCCCGCACGAGCGGCTGCGCAACCTGATCGAGGAGATCGAACTGGCCGATCAGGTCGGCCTTGACGTTTTCGGCCTTGGCGAGCATCACCGGCCGGACTATGCCGCGTCCGCGCCTGTCGTGGCTCTGGCCGCGGCGGCCGAGCAAACCAAACGCATAAAACTGACCAGCGCCGTCACTGTCCTGTCTTCGGACGATCCGGTCCGCGTCTTCCAGCAATTCGCCACGCTCGACCTTCTTTCCGGCGGCCGGGCCGAGATCATGGCCGGGCGCGGCTCGTTCATCGAATCCTTTCCGCTGTTCGGCTACAATCTTGAGGATTATGACGAGCTGTTCGCCGAAAAGCTCGACCTGCTGCTCGCCATCCGCGATCAGGTGAAGATCACCTGGTCCGGCAATCTGCGCGCGCCGATCAACGATCGCGGCGTCTACCCACGCCCCTTGCAGGAAAAACTGCCGATCTGGATCGCCATCGGCGGCACGCCGCAGTCCGCCGCCCGCGCGGGCGCGCTCGGCCTGCCGCTGGCGCTCGCCATCATCGGCGGCGAGCCGGCGCGGTTCGCGCCGCTGTTTGACCTCTATCGCGAGGCCGCCAGGCGCGCGGGCGCCGATCCGAAGGGTCTTGCCACCAGCATCAACGTCCACGGCTTCATCGCCGACACGACCGAGAAGGCGGCCGACGATTTCTATGGCCCACAGGCCGAGGTGATGAACCGCATCGGCCGCGAGCGCGGCTGGGGTCCGACCTCGCGGGCGCATTTCGACCAGTCACGCGGCCCGGGCGGCGCCTTGTTCGTCGGCAATCCCGAGCAGGTGGCCGAGAAGATCGTCGCCCAGCACAAGATCTTCGGCAATGACCGCTTTTTGCTGCAGATGGCGATCGGCATCATGCCGCATGCCAAGGTCATGAAGGCGATTGAACTCTACGGCACCAGGGTGGCGCCGATCGTGCGCAAGGAAACGGCTGACGCCGTCCCGGCCCCGGCGCCTGCCGCGTAGTGTTGCACTTCCGCGAAAAATTGCGCGGGAACAATAACCGCGACGGCGGGCCTCGTGGGCTCGCCGTCAACGCCGGCTCACGGAACCTTGGACCGGCAGGGGCGTTTTCTCAGCGGTTGCGCCAATTGCGGTGCGCCGCCGAGGGACCGTGATGAAAGCTGACCCCACCGCTTCGGTCGCGGGCGTTTCCGAAGCAGAAGAGGCGCGCATCGCCGCCCGCGCCGACACGCATCTGATACGCTCGCTGCTCGTCGGCATCTTCATCTTCATGGCCATCTACGCGCTCTATTTCGCCCGTGCCTTCTTCATGCCGGTCATACTGGCCTTTCTGCTGGCATTGACGCTGACGCCGATCGTCAGGCTTCTGCGCAAGCGCGGCATCCCCGAGGTGATTTCGGCGACGCTTCTGGTGCTTCTGTCCCTCTGCCTCTTCGCCAGCGCCGGCTACCTGCTGAGCGGCCCGGTGATCGATCTCATCAACAACACTTCGTCGATCGGCCAGCGGCTGACCGAGCGGCTGGCGCATTTGCGGCCTCCGCTCGAGAGGATGATGGAGGTTACACATCAGATCGAAGGCCTCACCGAGACGTCGCAGGAACCGGGCATACAGAAAGTCGCGGTAGCCCAGTCTGGCTTCCTGTCGTCGGCGGCCTCGAACATTCTTTCGGCGGGAACAAGCCTGACCATCATCTTCGTGCTGTCGCTGTTCCTGCTTGCTTCAGGCACGATGTTCTATGAAAAGATCATCCAGTCCTTCGCCAGCCTCACCGAGAAGAAGCGGGCGCTGCGGGTCGTTTACGACGTGGAACGGGAAATCTCGCACTATCTGCTCACCGTCACCATCATCAATATCGGCCTCGGCACGATCATTGGCCTTGGGCTGTGGGCACTCGGCATGCCCAATCCGCTCGTCTGGGGCGCCACGGCCGCTCTGCTTAATTTCCTGCCCTATGTCGGCGCCATGATCACGCTCATCGTGGTTACGATCATCGCGCTGATCAGCTTCGACACGATCTCCTATGCGTTGTTGGCGCCTGCCTTCCTGCTTTTGTGCGACATCGTCGAAGGCCAATTCGTAACGCCGATGGTTGTCGGCCGGCGGCTCGAGATCAATGCCGTGGCGATCTTCATCGCCATTGCCTTCTGGTCATGGCTATGGGGCTTTGTCGGCGCGCTGATGGCGGTGCCGCTGCTGGTCCTCATCAAGGTGTTCTGCGATCACTTCGACGGTCTGAGCCATGTCGGCAACTTCCTGGCGGCACAACATCTCTCGGCGGTGGAAGATGAGGCCACCGAGGAAGGTAAGGCTCCGGCATAAAGCCGCGCGTCTGGTTTGCGGCGCCTGGCTCGAATGCCTATATCCGGCCGGTCCAATGGCCGGTGCCCTTCCCATGAGCGATGCTTCCTTCGACCTCGACGACTGTTTTCGCTCGCATCGGCCATGCCGGCTTGCGCGATGCGCCGCTGGGCGCGTCGCCAACATTTGGCGTCGACAGATCCGGGCTTGCATTTCCTGTCCATCATCGCGGCAGCCCCGCCGAGCAGAAACGCATGGCCGCGGCCAGCGGATTTGCCGATGCGCTCGGGGGCGGCTTGGCATCCTCATTCCCGACCGCACGGCCTTCGAGGCAGGGTGCTTGAGATAAATCTCGTGGAGACCTGACATGGCAGCCCTTTCCGTCCTCGACCTGTCGCCGATCGTCGAAGGCAGCGATGCCTCGCAGTCGCTGGCCAATTCGCTCGATCTTGCCCGCCATGCCGAGCGGCTGGGCTACAAGCGCTATTGGCTGGCCGAGCATCATAACATGCCGGGCATCGCAAGTGCCGCCACCTCGGTCGTCATTGCCCATGTCGCGGGCGGCACCAAGACCATTCGCGTCGGCGCCGGCGGCATCATGTTGCCCAATCACTCGCCGCTGGTCATCGCCGAGCAGTTCGGCACGCTGGCCGCCTTGTTCCCCGGCCGCATCGATCTCGGCCTCGGCAGGGCGCCCGGCACGGACATGAACACGGCGCGCGCCTTGCGCCGCAATCTCGAGGCCGGTGCCGACAATTTTCCGCAGGACGTCGTCGAGCTGATGGGCTATTTCCTGCCGGCGGAAGAGGGCCAGCGGCTGCGCGCCGTGCCGGGTGAAGGCCAGACCGTGCCGGTCTGGATCCTCGGCTCCAGCCTGTATGGCGCCCAGCTTGCCGCCATGCTCGGCCTGCCCTACGCCTTCGCTTCGCATTTCGCGCCGGCCGAGCTAGACCATGCGCTGGACATCTACCGCTCGCGCTTCCAGCCGTCGGAACAGCTCGACAAGCCCTATGTCATGCTCGGCCTCAACGTCTTTGCGGCGCCCACCGACACTGAGGCGCGGCTGCTGTTCACCTCGCTGCAGCAGGCTTTCGTCAATCTGCGCACCGGCCGCCCCGGAAAATTGCCGCCACCGGTCGAGAATTATGACCGCGACCTCGATCCGATGGCCAAGTCCATGCTCGGCCAGGCGCTGTCCTGCGCCGTCGTCGGCTCGCCGGAAACGGTGCGGCAAGGCATCGACGCCTTCGTTCGCCGCACCGGCGCCGACGAATTGATGGTCACCGCGCAGATATTCGATCATGCGGCTCGGGTGAGGTCCTTCGAAATCCTGGCCGACGCCCACAAATCGCTGACGCAAGCGGCGTGAGATTTCCAGCTCAGCGCTTGCCGATAGCGATTCAACCGCTGAACCGCTCTACGCACTCACGCTCTGCGCCACCGCTCCCAGAGGTCGGCATGAATTGCGGATCATCAGCCGGCCCTTGAGCACCAGCTTGCGCGGCGGCGCGTCGCGATTTCCGGCAAGGCGGTCGAGCAGCAAATTGGCCGCCTGTTCGCCGATCGCCTGCACCGGCTGTGCCACCGTGGTCAGTTGCGGGACAAACACGTCCGACCACGGAAAATCGTCGAAACAGGCGATTGAAACATCTTCCGGGCAGGACAGGCCGATATCGCGGATCGCCTTCATGGTGCCGATCACCATCGGATTGTTGGCGGAGAAGATCGCGCTCGGCCTGTCGTGCAGCGACAACAGCTGCATGGCCGCGTTATAGCCGTCGATCTCGTGAAAATTGCCGGAACGTACCAGCTCCTCGGCGACCGGCAGGCCGGCTGCCTGAAGCGCTTCGCGATATCCGGCCATGCGATCATGCATCGGTGAGATATCCGACGTTCCGGTGATGTAGCCGATGCGCCGGTGCCCGAGATGTATCAGGTAGGTGATGGCGTCGAACACGGCGCGCTGGTTGTCGAGCACCACGGCATCCGTGTCGACACCGTCGCAGATGCGGTCAAGCAGGACGACCGGCACGTTGGCGTCGTCGACGATGCGCTTGAGGATCGTCCCATCGCCGACCCGCGCCACGATCAGCCCGTCGACCATACGGTCGAGCAGCAGCCTGATCTGGTCGTCCTGGGTGTTGAGGTCCTCGTCCGTGCAGCACAGCATGACCGCATAGCCGGCGCGGTCGAAGGCCTGCTGGATGACTGACACGACATCGGTGAAGAACGGATTGGTGATGTGCGGGACAGTCAATCCAATGGTGCGCGTTGTGCCCATTTTCAGGCTGCGGGCGATCGCATTGCGCTTGTAGCCGATATCGCGGATCGCCTGCTCGATGCGCTGGCTGAGCTCCGGACTGACGGTCGCCGTGCCGTTGATCAGCGCCGAAACCGTGGCGACCGACACGCGCGCCGCTTCGGCCACGTGAAGCATGGTCGGCGCCGTCGATTTTCGCTGCCTTGTCTTGCTTGGCCCTGCCATTTTCGAAACGTTTCGCCGCCTCTCTATGCATCATACCTACGGAATATCGCGGTTTTTCGCAAGAATTGAAATGAGGTAATCTCACGTCACCAGATAGAAGCTTGACAGGATCGAAACGTTTAGAATAGCGTTCATGAGGGTCAGACGACGACGGAAGGGAGGCCGCCTTTGTCATGGAGCACGGAAATTCCATCGCGCGTCGGGATGTTGCGGCGGATCGTTCGGATGTCGTCCTAAGCGCTGAGCACGTATCCAAGAGCTTCGGCGGCATTGCCGCCTTGGTCGACGTCGGTTTCGAGCTGCGGCGCGGCGAAGTCCACGCCTTGATGGGCGAGAACGGCGCCGGCAAGTCGACGCTGATGAAAATCCTTTCCGGTGTCTACACCGGCTACGACGGCACGGTTCGCGTCGACGGCGTAGCCGCGAATTTTGCCGGCGTGCGCGACGCCGAGGCCGCCGGCATTGCCATCATCCACCAGGAGCTCAATCTGGTTCCCGAACTCAGCGTCGCCGACAACATCTTTCTCGGACGCGAGAAGCTGATCGCCGGGCTGATCGTCGACCGCAAGGCGAGCAGCCGCGCCGCCAGCGCCCTTCTGCAGCGGCTGGGCATCGAGCTCGACCCGGAAGCCCGTGTCGGCACCTTGCGCGTCGGCGAACAGCAACTGGTCGAGATCGCCAAGGCGCTGTCGATGTCGGCGCGCATCCTGATCATGGACGAGCCGACCTCGGCGCTTTCTCCAGCCGAATGCCAGAGGCTGTTCCGCATCATCCGCCAGCTTGCCGACAGCGGCGTCGCCATCGTCTACATCTCGCACCGCATCGACGAGGTCATGCACCTGGCGGGCAGGGTCACTGTGTTTCGCGACGGACGCCACGTGCTGACGCGGCCGATGGGCGAGCTCGACGAGAACGCCATCATTTCGGCAATGGTCGGGCGAGACCTGCTGGCCTCCTCGGAAGAGGAGCGCCGTTCCGGCGGCGAAATCGTGCTTTCCGTCGAGAACCTGTCGCTGACGAAACCCGACGCCCATGGCTGGCGCACCGTGATCGACGGAGTCAGCCTCGAACTCGCCGAAGGCGAGATCCTTGGCATTGGCGGGCTGCTGGGTTCAGGGCGCACCGAAATCCTGGAGGCGATCTTCGGCTCGAGCGATGGCCGCACCGGCGGCGAGATCCGGCTCGACGGCGCGCCGGTCGAGATCCGCTCGCCGCGCGATGCCAGGCGCCTCGGCATTGCGCTGGTGACCGAGGACCGCAAGACCCAAGGCCTGCATCTCCAGGCTTCCATTACAGACAACGTCGCATTGCCGCTGGTCGGATCGCTGGCGCGTTTCGGCATCCGTTCGCTGGCCGGCGAACAGGAGCTGGCGCGCCACGCGGTCCGGGCGCTCGGCATACGCTGCGAGGACATCGACCAGCCAGCCGGCACGCTGTCGGGCGGCAACCAGCAGAAGGTCGTCATCGGCAAATGGCTGGCGACACGGCCGCGCGTGCTTCTTCTCGACGAGCCGACGCGCGGCATCGACGTCGGCGCCAAGCGCGAGATCTACGATCTCATCTTCAAGCTTGCGCGCGACGGGCTGGCCATTGCCGTCATCAGCTCCGAATTGCCGGAACTGCTGCACCTCTCCGACCGCATTCTGGTGATGGCCGATGGCCGCCAGACCGGCATCCTTTCCCGCGATGCAGCGAGCGAGGAGGCCATCATGCGTCTCGCCGCGCCGCGCCGCACAATTTCGAGACCTGCCGCATGAGCGCCTTGAAACTCCTGTCCCGCACCAAGCTCTATTGGGGCCTCATCGCCATCTTCCTGATCGGCGTGCTGGGCTCGCCGGTCAGCTCCAAGGGCAACAACATCTTCCTGTCCTACGGCAATCTGCTCGACGTGCTACGACAGGTGTCGACCACCGGCCTGATCGCCACCGGCATGACGGCGGTGATCATCACCGGCGGCATCGATCTTTCGGTCGGCTCGCTGATGGCAATCTGTTCGGTGGTCTGCGCCATGCTGCTGACGGTTCCGGGCGTGACGCCGGGAGTGGTGCTTGGCGTGCCCACCGTCGCCGTGGTGGCGCTCTGTCTCGGCTTCATCGTCACCCGCTTCATTTTCCTCAATCTCGAAAAGTCGCGCGCCGGCGCCGATGCCTCGCGCGACGCAAGGCTGGACCGCGCTCGCGGCCTGGTCACGCCGGCAATCGTCGGCGTGGTCCTGTGCTGTCTTTCCCTGTGGTACCTGCTGCCGCAGGTCGAGCCCAAATTCGGCGTCCTCGGCGTGCTGCTGGTCGCGCCATGCGTGGGCCTGCTGTTCGGTGCGCTCAACGGCTTCATCATCGTTGCCGGGCGGCTGCAGCCCTTCATCGTCACCCTGGCGATGATGGTGACGGCGTTGGGCATCGCCCGGCTGACCGCCGGCCAGAACAATGCTGTGCTGCCGGTCTATACCGGCTCGAACGCCACCGAGGATTTCGAGCTGCTGCGCTCGATGGTGTTCGGCGTCATTCCGATGCCCGGCCTGTTCTTCCTCGCTGCCATCCTGATCTATGGCGCGGTGCTGCGCTTCACGCCGTTCGGCCGCTATGTCTACGCCATCGGCGGCAATGAGGAGGCGGCCAGGCTTTCCGGCATCGCCGCCGGCCGGGTCAAGATCGTCACCTACGCCGTTTCGGGCCTGCTCGCCGGCATTGCCGCGGTGCTCTATGTCGCGCAGTACCGGCAAGGCAAGCCCGATGCCGGCGCCGGCCTGGAGCTCGACGCCATCGCCGCCGTGGTCATCGGCGGCACCAGCCTGATGGGTGGGCGCGGCAGCCTCACGGGGACATTCTGCGGCGTGCTGATCTTCGGGCTGCTGTCCAACATATTGCAGCTCCACAACATCAATTCGAACCTTCAGCTGGTGCTGAAGGGGATGATCATCATCGGCACAGTGCTCGTGCAGGAGCGCAATGCCGGTGATCTCCTAGCCTATCTGCGCCTGCCCGGAGCGGCGCACAAGGAAACGGCCGCGGCAAAACGGCCGTCGCAAGAGACCCGGTCTCTCAATCTCGGAGGAAACAAGAAATGAAACGACGTGACACGCTGAAGCTTGCCGCCCTTGGCGCGGCATTGCTGACCACCACCGCGCTGCTCTCCACCGGCCACGCCATGGCCCAGGACAAGAAGTGGAAGATCGGCTTCTCGCAGGTGACGACCATCGAGCCTTGGCGCGCGCAGTTCAACAAGGACATACTGGCCGAGGCCGCCAAGCACCCCGAGGTCGAGCTGATCATCACCGACGGCGAGGACAAGACCGAGAAGCAGGTTGCCGATGTCGAGAACCTGATCCGCCAGGAGGTCGATGCGCTCTTGGTGTCGCCGAAGGAATCGGCCGGCCTGACCGGGGTCGTGCAGCAGGCGATCGACGCCAAGATCCCGGTCTTCGTGCTCGACCGCAATGTCGACACCAAGGACTACACCCAGTTCGTCGGCGGCGACAACAAGCTGATCGGCCGCGCGGCCGGCGAATATGCCGTCGAGCTGCTCGGCGGCAAGGGCAAGGCATCGGGCAATGTCGTCGAGATCTGGGGCGGCATGGGCACCCAGCCGGCGCATGACCGCCATGACGGCTTCCATGAGTTCACCGACAAGGAGCCGGGCATCAAGTACCTGCTCGACCAGCAGTCGGGCGACTGGAAGCAGGACCAGGCCTATAATCTGATGGCCAACGCGCTGAAGAGCAACGAGAAGATCGATCTCGTCTACGGCCACAACGACCCGATGGCCTATGGCGCCTATCTTGCCGCCAAGGATGTCGGCCGCGAGAAGGACATCAAGTTCATCGGCATCGACGGCCTGCCCAACGAAGGCGTGCAGATGGTGAACAAGGGCGAGCTGACGGCGACCTTCACCTATGTCACCCCGGGCGCCGAGGGCCTTCGGCAGGCGATCAAGTTCCTCAATGGCGAGAAGGTCGAAAAGACCATCACCTTGCCGACGCAGAAGATCACCAAGGAAAACGCCGCCCAGGTGCTGAAGGACAACGGCCTCTGAGATTTCGCCGGAGATAAGCGCCGGCCCAAGGTCCAGGTTCTTCGTCCCAGGACAGCTTAGCGCCTTCCTCTCCCCCGTCGATCGGGGGAGAGGTGTCGAGCGAAGCTCGACGGAGTGGGGTCGACCCTTGGCGCGGTGCAGGAAGATTCTTGCGCCCTGGTCCCCTCTCAATATCCGTCGTCGGCGGTGGCCAGGTGGTTCCCCTCCGGAGGGAGAGGAAAGGACCTCGTCGTCGGCCCCTACGCCAATTTCGCCAGCAGCCTCATGAAGGTGGCGATCTCCCTGGCCGTGAGCGGTGCCAAGGTTTCCTCGGTAATCTCGCGCGCCAGCGGGATCAGGCGTTCGATCGCCTCGCGCCCTTCGGCGGTCAAATTGACCAGCAGCCGCCTCTTGTCGCCCTCGTGCTTGGAAAGCTCGACAAGGCCGCGCGCCTTCAGCCGGTCGATCACGCCCTTCACCGTCGCCGCATCCATGGCGATCAGCGTGCCGAGCTGGTTCTGCGAAGTCTCGCCGACATCGCGCAGCTTGGCCAATGCCGCGAATTGCGGTGGCGTCAGGTCGCCGATATGGGCAGCGAAGATCGAGACGTGGCGCTGATGCGCCTTGCGCAGGATGAAGCCGACCTGCTCCTGCAGGTGGTAGTCCTGATCGTCCGCCTCCTCGACCTCGACCAGCTTCAGCAGATTGTCTTCGCCGCTCACCGCAGCCCGTCCCATGCCTTGATGTCGTCGGCGGCCAGGCCGCCCATGCGATTGTGCACGCGCGGACCGCAGGTCATGGCGAGGCAGAACAGGATCTCGTCGGGACGCGGTCCGTCGCTGACGCCGACTTCCATCGCATCGAAATGGCTGCGCACATAGGCGGCGTTGATGTGGCCGAGAGGCACATCCAGCCGCGAGCCGAAGGCGCCGACCTTCTTGGCCGACGGCACGATCGCCTTGGCGTCGCCGAGCCGCTCGCGCATGGCGTAGCCGCCCGGCACATGCCAAAGCGCGCCATGCTCGAGCTCGCCCGATGTGCCGACGATGGCGCCTTTGCCATAGCCGTCGATCTGCTTCACGTCGCCACCCAATGCCGCGATCAGCCGGTCGGCGAGCAGGAGGCCAAGCGGCTTCAGATCGTCCATGGCGCTCTGCAATTCCTCGACATAGCGCCCGGCGAACGGGTTCTTCACGAGCGCCATGGCGGCGGCACGGCGGCGCGGCACCTTGGGCGCCGGCCCGCCCTCATGAAAGATCTCTTCGGTCAGCACCACGATCTTGCGGAGCGGAAACTCAGGCATGGGCAACTTCCTTCCCTGGACTTTTGTCGGGCGCGGCAAGCGCCATGGAGCCCTCGATGCGGGTCTTGCCGGCGAGGAACAGCGCCGACGCGGCGATCAGCCCCCTGCGGCGGAAATCTTCGGCGACGGCAAGTCCGCTGTCCAGCGCCGTGGCAATCTCTTCGGCAGAAAGCGGCCCGACCTCCTGCGTCACCAGTCTGTCGCCAAGGTCGTTGTCCGGCGCCAGATCATGCGCGGGCACACGCCGAATAGCGGGATGGTTGGCCAAGTCGACGGCATTGGCGATCAGCGTCGCCGCGGCATCGGCCTCTGCGCCGGTCCTCGCCAGCACGGTGACGGCGTCGGCGATGCCGAGCGAAAACGAGCGCCCGCGCCAGCCACTGGTGGCAACGCCTTGCACGCCGTCCTCGGCGCTGATGACGATGCGGTCGGCAAGGCCATGGCCGGTGCCGGCAATGGCAAGAGTGATCGATTGGCCGGCACCGAGATGAAGCGCGCTGTCGCCACCGTTGTTGGCATAGGCGCGATCGAGTTTTCGCCCGGCAATCAGTGCGGCAAGTATTTCGTCGGCTACCGAACCGGCGACGGCTGCCATCGGCGTGATGAAGTCGTCCGCCAATGGGGTAACTGCCGCTTCCATGCGCCGCGCCGTCGAGCCGGCGAAGGCGCGGGGGCGCAACGTGGCCGGCCGGCGCAACTCGGGCAATTCCTCCACCAGTTCCGGCAGGATGGTCTGGAATCGCGCCACGGCCTGCTCATAAGCTCGCCGGCATTCGCCTGGCGTCCCAAAGGCCTCGACGATCAGGTCGATCGGCCCGTGATTGAGGTGCAGCCGCTTGCCATCCCCGAGCCAATGCGCTTGCGGGCCGTTCATCGTCACGCGGCCCCGTTCGCGGGCGTGCGCCGCAATTGCGCCAGCGGCGGCCATGGGTTGCCGGCCGGCGCACCGTCGCCCCGACGCGCGTTCAGGTACTCGCCACCCTTGGCAACGACATCCTCGACGCTGCGGATCTCGGCGTCGTAGCCGCCGAGCCTGACATAGTCGTCGCGGCGCAGCGTGAATTCGATGGGCGCCACCAGCGCCGGCGTAGGCACATAGCCGAAGGCGCCTTCCGGCACGCGCGTCACATCCACCATCAGCGTGATGCCGCCGCCCGGCCAGACATAGACCGGCGCGCCGCCGACCGTCACATAAGTGGTCAGGCCCTGCACGGAACGCGTCAGGTTGACGGGGTTTTCGGTGACGCCGGCGCGCAGCGAACCGCCGGCGCCGCCGATGAACAGCACGGTGCACAGCGCCGGTTCGCAATTATCCTCGATCAGCCTGACCGACTTTTGCAACCGTTCCGGGAACGGCTTTTCGACAGGCTTCAACTGGTCGTCGAGTTCGTAATAGGCGAACTGTTCGCCGGTGGTCGAAACCATCAGCAGCGACAGGCCGGGCCGCGCGCCCTTCTTGGCGTTCCATTCGCCCAGGATCGACAGCGGGTCGGATATGCTGGTGCCGCCCCAGCCGGGGCCGGGCTCGGACACCTTGAAGTAGCGGCCGGGCGTCGAGCGGCGGCCGATGATCTTTATCCCCGTGTCCTGCCAGCCCAGCACCTTGCCGGCCTGATGCTCGGAGATGACGCCGGTGATGTGGTCGTCGACCACCACCACCTCGTCGACCAGGCCGCGCCATTGGGTGGCGAACATGCCGATGGTCGCCGACCCGCAGCCGACCCGCATGCGGTGCTCCTGCTTGCCGTCGATGACAGGCGGTTTGCCGGCTTCGACTGTTATCGTGGCTCCGCCGTCGATGCTCAGTTCTACTGGCTTGCGGTTGCACAGATCGAGCAGCGCATCGCAGGTGGCGCGGCCTTCGGCCTTGGAGCCGCCGGTCAGATGATGCACGCCGCCCAGCGACAGCATCTGCGAGCCATATTCGCCTGTCGTGACATGACCGATCGCCTCGCCTTGCGACCGCACGACAGCCGTTTCGGGTCCGATATGACGGTCGGTGTCGATCTTCACCTTGACGCCGCAATAGGAGAAGATGCCCTCCGTGACGACGGTGACGAGATCGACGCCCTCGACCTGCTGGCTGACGATGAAGGGCGCCGGCTTGTAGTCGGGATAGGTGGTTCCTGCCCCGATCGCCGTGACGAAGCGGCGGCCGGTGTTGACCAGTTCGCCGTCCCAGGCCTCGCCCTCGGCGACGAAGGGCACGACAGCGCCGCCGATCTCGGCGGTATGATCGAGAATGGTCAGCGGGTCCATGCGCACGATCCGGCCGCCGGCATTGCCGTAGCGGTCGCAAGCGCCGGTGCGGCCATCTGATATGTAGCACATCACAGGGCAGGCATCGCAGCGGATCTTCTCCGCCACCAGCTTCTCGCCGGGATCATGGGTTTCGAAGCGTTCGGCAAGCTCGCTCATCGGCATGCCTCCTTCTCGCGGATGGCGGCGCGGATGCGAGTCGGCGTCGCCGGAACTTTGGTGACCAGCACACCAGTGGCATGGCGGATGGCGTTGAGGATCGCCGGCGCCGTCGGGATCAGCACATGTTCGCCCAGGCCCTTGGCGCCGAATGGCCCTTCCGGGTCTGGCACCTCGATCAATATCGTCTCGATCGGCGGCACGTCGCCGATGGTCGGAATGAGATAATCGTGCAAATTCTCGGTGCGGCCGGGAATGTACTCTTCCATCAGCGCCATGCCGATGCCTTGCGCGATGCCGCCCTCGATCTGACCCTCGACCAGCAGCGGGTTGATCGCCTTGCCGACATCGTGCGCGGCTGTGATCTTGACCAGCTTGACCGTGCCGAGCTTGAGGTCGACCTCGAGCTCGGCGATCTGCGCGCCGTAACCATAGACCGCATAGGGCTTGCCCTGGCCTTTACCGTCGAGCGGCAAGGTCGGCGGGTCGTAAGTCTCCTCGGCGCGGAAGACGAAGCCGTGGATATCCGCTTCGAGTGCGCCAAGATCGACGCGGCGGACCGCCTCGCCCTCACGGATGACGATCGCCGAACCTTCGAGCTGAAGCGACGCTTTTTCCGAGACATTGGCAAAGCGCAGGATTTTTTCGCGCAAGGCGCGGCCGGCCTTCTCGGCCGCCTTGCCGGTGACGAAGGTCTGGCGCGAGGCCGAGGTCTTGCCGGCATCGGGAGTGATCGCGGTATCGGCGCTTTTCAGTCGGAAATTCTCCAATGGCAGGCCGAGCGCATCGGCGCAGATCTGCGTGATGACGGTGTTGGAGCCCTGGCCGATGTCGACCGCGCCCTGGTGCAGGATGATCTCGCCTGACGCCGCGATGCCGACCCGGATGGTCGACGGATTGGGCAGCGAGGTGTTGCCGCAGCCGTACCAGCAGGAGGCGATGCCGACGCCGCGCTTTTTATCCACGTTGGCACTGTTGAAGGCATCCGCGTCAGCCACTGCACGCGCCCAATGCGGCCGCAGGGCATCGAGGCATTCGGCAATGCCGACGCCCGATTCCAGTCTCTGTCCGGTGACTGTTTCGGATCCGTTACGAAGGCAGTTTCTCAAGCGGAAGTCGAGCCGGTCGATGCCGAGCTTGCCGGCCAGCTCGTCGTACAAGGTCTCCTGCATGATCGTCGCCTGCGGCACGCCGAAGCCCCGGAAAGCGCCGGAAATCGGCCCATGCGTATGCACGGCGCGGCCTTCGGCGCGGTAGTTCGGGGTGGCATAGGGACCCGAGGCATGCACCGGCACGCGGTTGGCGACGGTCGGTCCCCAGCTCGCGTACGCCCCGGTGTTGAAATCGCCTGAGAAAATCATGCCCGTGACATGGCCCTCGGCGTCGGCGCCGATGGTCGCTTGCATCTGCGCCGGGTGGCGCTTGGTGGTCGACATCATCGATTCATTGCGCGTGTAGGCAAGCGCCGCCGGCCGCCCGGTCCTCATCGCCACCAGGCCGATCAGCGGTTGCAGGGACACGTCGAGTTTGGAACCAAAACCGCCGCCCGTCGCGGTCGGCACGATGCGCACCTTGTCGACGGGCAGGCCCAGCACCTTCGCCGTGTCGTCGCGGTCCATATAGGGCGCCTGCGTGCAGGCGACGACGACCAGCATGTCGCCATCCATATAGGCATGGCCGGCTTCCGGCTCGATATAGGCATGCTCGACATAGGCCGTCTCGATCGCACCGGTCACGGTGACAGCGGCATCGGCAAGCGCCGTCTCGGGATCGCCGCGTTCGACGAAGCCCTTGGTCAGAAGGTTGGCCGGGCGGTTCGCATGGATCAGCGCCGCTCCTTCGGCCTGTGCCTCGCAAGGCTGCAACAGATGTGGCAATTCGGTCCAGCGGATCGGGAAATCCGACAGGTCGAGATCGAGCATCGCCTCGCGCTCGCCGGCAACAAGCGCCACCGCCTCGCCGCGAAACCGCGCCAAGCCTTCGGCGAGAGCCGGCTGGTCGGCGAACGGACCGATGACGCCGAAACAGTTCTTTCCCGGGATATCGGCCGCCGTGAAGATACCGGCGATGCCGGGACGAGCTTTTGCCCAGCCGTCGAGGTCGCCGAAGGCGAAGCTGGCATGGTAGTGCGGCGAGCGGATTACCAGCACCGCCAGCGCATCGGCCGGGAACGAATCGCCGCCGAATTTCTCACCGCCGGTCACCTTCGGCACGCCATCGAGCCGGATCGGGGAGGAGCCAATGGCGTGACCGGACCGAGGCAGACGGAAATCCAGGCTTGCAGCCTGGGCGGAGGCATCCATCACAGCAGCGACGATCTTCCGGTACCCGGTGCAACGGCAGAGGACACCACCAAGCGCGTCCTGCACTTCGATCTCGCTCGGCTTGGCTTTCTTGTCCAGCAGGGCCGTCGCCGCCACCAGCAGGCCCGGCGTGCAAATGCCGCACTGCGCCGCACCATGCGCCAGGAAGGAGGCCTGTAGTGCCGACAGCCGGCCATTGGCGAGCCCTTCGACCGTCGTTACCGACGCTCCGGCGGCCGACGCCGCCGGCATCAGGCAGGCGCAGACCGGATCGCCATCGACCAGCACCGTGCAGGCGCCGCAGTCGCCGGCGTCGCAGCCGACCTTGGTCCCGGTCAGCAGCAATTCGTCGCGCAGCACCGAGGACAGCCGGCGCAGCGGCGGCACGTTGACCGAGACGGCGGCGCCATTGACCGCGAAGGTAATCTCGGCGCGTGCGAGGCCGGGCTGACCTGCGTCACTGTCGGAAAGGGCTCCGCCGGGTCGACCTTGGCTGATGTCAGGCTGTGCTTTGTTCATGCCGCCGCCGTCCTGTCACCATTCACCGGCCCCGCCGCCGCAAGCACGGCGCGGACAACGATTTCGCGCGCCGCGTCCTGCCGGTATTCGGCGCTGCCGCGCACGTCGCCGATCGGCGACAGCTCTTCCATCGGCGCGGCGAGGACCGCTGTGGCCAGCCCATGATCCGCCGCCAGTCCGCGCAGGGCCGCCTCGACCCCGCCGAGCCGCTTTGCAACAGCCGAGCAGGAACCGACGGCGACCGCCGCTTGCTCGACGATGCCGTCCTGCACGACCAGGCGTGCCCCCACCATGGCGATCGAGATGATGAGATAGCGCCGCGCGCCGAGCTTGACGAAAGCCGACATACCCGCGCCGGCCGCTTTCGGCACGCGGATGGCGGTTACCATCTCGCCGGGCCGCAGGTCCGTGCGGCGATTGCCGAGGATGAATTCCCGGAGCGGCAGGTGGCGCACCGCTTGCGCCGAGCGCAGTTCTATCTCGGCGTCGAGCACCAGCAGCGCCGGCACGCCATCCGCGGCCGGCGAAGCGTTGCAGAGATTGCCGGCGATCGAGGCGACATTCTGGATCTGAACGGACCCGACCTCCCGCGCGGCCGCTTTCAGCGCATCGAAGGCCGGCGGCAAGGGATGGCGAACGATATCGGTCCAGCTGGTGCGCGCCCCGATCTGCCAGTGCGTTTCCGTTTCCGCAATGCCGCGCAGCGCGGCCAGCCCGTTGATGTCGAGCACATTGTCGCGGAAAGGCTTGTTGCCTTGCGCCGGGTAGAAGTCGGTGCCGCCGGCAAGGATGCGCCACGAAGCTTCGCCAAGCAGGGCGAGCGCCTCGTCGACCGTGGTGGGTTTCGCGTAACGGATCACGCTTTGCCTTCCCAGAAAAAGGGCCTTTCCGAGGGAACTTGCCGGCGTCCGGGCCCGGCTTAAATTCATTCGTATGCAAATGATATCAAGTCGGCGGAAATTGTCAAAGCCGGAGTTTGCGCAGCACCCGCACGGCTGCCGCCGCCACGCATTTGTTCTCCGCAAAATCTAGGTGCTGGGGCGCCCTTTGCGCGTTCGGGGTTGCGCCCGGCGCTCTAATGGTTGACGCGGCCCGCCATCTGGTCAAGTTTCTCCCTCCGGTCGCGCCAGCGGCTTTCTTTCGCCGGGATCCCCCTGGGAGCCCGCGCCCGATACCGACAGGAAGGAACCCCATGGCCGAAGAAGCGCTTGTCGTCATCGACCTGCAGAACGACTTTTGCCCTGGCGGCGCGTTGGCTGTGACCGGCGGCGACGAGATCGTGCCGCTGGTCAACGACCTGATCCGGCGAACCGATCATGTCGTGCTGACGCAGGACTGGCATCCAGCCGGCCATTCGAGCTTTGCCTCAAGCCATCCAGGCGCCCAGCCTTTTGAAACCATCGAGATGCCCTACGGCCAGCAGACATTGTGGCCGGACCATTGTATCCAGGGCAGCCTCGGCTCGGATTTTCACTCGGGTCTTGCCTGGACCAAGGCCGAGCTCGTCATCCGCAAGGGATTTCGGCCAGATATCGACAGCTATTCGGCCTTCTTCGAGAACGACCACACGACGCCGACCGGCCTTGCCGGCTATCTCAGGGAGCGCGGCATCGACACTCTGACCCTGGTCGGCCTGGCGACCGATTTCTGCGTCGCCTTCTCGGCGCTCGACGCGGTCAAGCAGGGGTTCAGGACCACTGTCAGGCTCGATGCCTGCCGCGGGATCGACCTCAACGGTTCGGTCGAGACGATGCTGGCGAGGATGCGCCAAGCAGGCGTGACGCTCGAAGACCACGCGGCGGACTAATCGCATCGTGGGGGAAAAGAGGGGGTTCATACCGGTAGCGACGGCTTTGATGGCAAGCGCCGTGGTGGCTGTCGCGATGCTGTTGCCGGGAACGGCCTTCGCCGCGGAAGAGCACGGCCTGCCAGGCCGGACGATGTCGCTGTGGTGGGCACTGCCCTTTGCCGGGCTGTTGCTGTCGATCGCCACGGGACCGCTGCTTTTCAACCATGTCTGGGAGCATCATTACGGCAAGATTGCTGCATTTTGGGCGGCTCTCGTGGTGGTGCCGCTCGCATCGGCCTTCGGCACGACGGTGGCGACGGAAGCGGTGCTACATGCGCTGCTCACCGAATACATGTCGTTCATCATTCTCCTGTTCGCGCTGTTCACCATTTCGGGCGGCATTCTCGTGGCCGGCAACATCCACGGCACGCCATTGGTCAATGCCGGGCTGCTGCTCATCGGCGCCCTGCTCGCTTCCGTCATCGGCACTACCGGCGCCTCGATGATCCTTATCCGGCCGCTCATCCGCGCCAATGACAACCGGCCGTTCAACGCCCATGTCATCATCTTCTTCATCTTCCTGGTGTCCAACATCGGCGGTTCGCTGACGCCGCTCGGCGACCCGCCGCTGTTCGTCGGCTTCCTGCGCGGCGTCGATTTCTTCTGGACCACCGCCAACCTCTGGCGCGAGACCCTGTTCGTCAGCGTCGTCGTGCTCGCCGTCTTCCTGGCGATCGACACCACGCTGCATCGCCGCGAAATGGGCGCGCCAAAGATCAAGGACCCGACGCCGGACACGAAAGTGCGCATCCGCGGCCTGCCCAACCTGCCGCTGCTGGCCGGCGTGATCGGCGCGATCCTGCTTTCGGCCACATGGAAGCCCGGCATCGGTCTTTCCATTCAGGGGGTGGACCTCGAGTTGCAGAACCTTGTGCGCGATGTCGTCATCCTGGCGCTTGCCTTCGTTTCGCTGGCCGTCTCGCGCAAGGAGTATCGGCAGGCGAACGGTTTCAACTGGGGGCCGATCGCGGAAGTGGCGAAACTGTTCGCCGGCATCTTCGTCTGCATCGTGCCCGTCGTCGCCATCCTGAGGGCCGGCCACGAAGGCGCGCTGGCGCCGCTGGTCGCGCTCGTCACGTCAGCGCAGGGCATGCCCAACGATCTCGCCTATTTCTGGCTGACCGGAGCGCTGTCGTCCTTCCTGGATAACGCTCCGACCTACCTGGTGTTCTTCGAGCTGGCCGGCGGCGCTCCCCGGCATCTGATGACGGAGCTCGCTTCGACCTTGGCGGCGATCTCGGCGGGTGCGGTGTTCATGGGCGCCAACACCTATATCGGCAACGCGCCGAACTTCATGGTCTACGCCATTGCCCGGCACCGCGGCGTGAACATGCCGGGTTTTTTCGGCTACATGGCGTGGTCGGGCGCGGTGCTGATCCCCACGTTCTTGATGGCGGGCTTCCTGTTCTTCGGGTGAGCCGGCGAGGACGCCAGGCCCTTACCTTCCACAGGGGAGGGCAAATCCTCAGCCTACGCCGACATAGCGCCTGACCGCCGACGGGTCGGCGCGCAACGCCTCTACGTCGACCGTCTCGCGGTTGCGGCCATTCTCGATGAAGGCGACGCGGTCGGCGACCGACAGCACGGCATCGACCCGCTGCTCCACCAGGATGGTGGAAACGCCCCGTTCGCGCAGCTTGGCCACCGTCTCGCGGATTTTTGCGATCATCGACGGCATCAGCCCTTCGGTCGGCTCGTCGAGCAGTAGCACCTGCGGTTCCAGGCAGAGCGCGCGTGCCATGGCCAGCATCTGCTGCTCGCCGCCCGACAAGGTGCCCGAGCGCTGCCTGAGCCGCTGGCGCAGCAGCGGGAACAGGTTGAGCACGTTTTCGCGCACGGCCTTCCCCTTGCCGCGCGCCATCAGCCCGATCTCGATGTTCTCCGCCACCGTCATTTCGGCGAACAGCCGCCTGCCTTGCGGCACATAGGCAATGCCGGCTTTAGGCACCTCGTGGGCGGCCAGACCGGTCAATTCCTGGCCTGCGAGGCTGATCGAACCGGCACTCGCCCGGACCAGCCCCATGATGGCTTTCAGCGTCGTCGTCTTGCCGGCGCCGTTGCGGCCGAACAGGCACAGCACCTCGCCCTTGTTCAGCGCCAGGTCGAGCCCATAGAGCACCTGAACCTCGCCGTAGAAGCAGTCCAGTCCCGCGATCCGCAACGCTTGCGTCTTGCTCGTCTCGGTCATGGGGCGGTCCCGAGATAGGCTTCCTGCACCGCCGCATTTTCGCGGATCGCCTCCGGCGTGCCCTCTGCCAGGATCTTGCCGGCGTTGAAGACGGTGATGCGGTCGGCCAGTTGCATGACGACAGGCATGTTGTGTTCGATCAGCAGCACCGTGGCGCGGTCGGCGATGTCGCGCACGAGTGCGATGAAATTGTCGATCTCGCTGTCGGCCAGCCCCTGCGTCGGCTCGTCGAGGATCAGCAGGCGCGGCTTCAGCGCCAGGCCCATCGCCACCTCCAGCAGCCGCTGGTGGCCATAGGACAACTGCCCGGCCTGCATATGGGCGCGGTCGGCCAGGCCGGTGCGTTCGAGCGCCGACATGACGCCTGCCTTGATCGCGCCCTTCGAAAGGCCGTCGCTCAGCGTGAGCTGCACCGGCAGCGCGACATTGTCGTAGACGCTGAGATTGGCGAAGACGCTGGTGATCTGGAACGTGTAGGCGATGCCCTGGCGGACCCTGACATAGGCCGGCAGGCCGGTGATGTCGGAGCCGTCGAAAACGATCGATCCGGACGAGGGCGGGATACGGCCGCTGATCAGGCTGACGAAAGTGGTCTTCCCGGCACCGTTGGGGCCGATGACGGCGCAGATTTCGCCCGGCACCAAGGTGAAATCGACGCTGTCGACGGCGCGCAGGCCGCCGAAATTGCGCGACAGGCCTTTGGTGGTCAGAAGCGGCGTCATGGCAGCCATCCGAGCCAGCGCTGCCGGATGCTGCCCAGAATGCCTTTCGGGAAGAACAGCACCAGCAGGATCAACGCGACGCCGACGATCAACAGGTAGGCGGAGGTGAAGCCGCTGGTGACGTCGATGACATAGTACATGAACAGCGTGCCGATCAGCGGTCCGAGCGTGGTGGCGGCGCCGCCGAGCAGCACCCACAGCAGCGGCAGGATCGAGTACTGTACCGAGGCGAAGCTCGAGCCGACATAGCCGAACAGCAGCGCATAGGCAGCGCCCGACGCCGCGCAGATGGCGCCGGAGACGACCACGGCGGCGAGCTTGTTGGAGAAGGTGTCGTACCCCAGCATTTTGGTCCGTTCCTCGTTCTCGCGGATGGCGACCAGCACGCGGCCGTATCGGGAGCGGACGACGGCCAGCGTGACCAGAAGCACGAGCGAGAACAGAGCCAGCGCGCTCATGTAGCGCACCGTCGGATTGGTGAGATCGAGCGACGTCGCGCCGAAATTCAGGACGCGTGCCGGCTGCGGCACCACCATGCCCTGGTCGCCGCCGGTCCACGCGGCAAAATAGAGGATGAGGAGGTAAAAGACCTGCGCGAACATCATGGTGACGATCATGAAGGCGACACCCGTGGTGCGCAGCGCCAGCAGCCCGATCACCAGTGCCAGCACCGCGCCGCAGGCGACACCGCTCAACAAAGCCGCCGGCACGCTCCAGCCAAGCTGGATGACGGCAAGGCCGGCGCCGTAGAGGCCGGCGGCAAAGAACATGGCATGCCCGAGACTGAGCAGTCCGACATAGCCGAACAGCATGTTGTAGCCCATGGCGAAGACCGTCAGCACCATGATACGAGCGACGAGGCCGTGATGATAATCCGGCAGCACGAAGCTCAGGACAAAAAGCAGCGCGATGACGCCGAGATGCAAGCCATAGGCTTTTGCCGGCGAGGTCTCGCTCATCGCGTCGTCGTCCCGAACAGGCCCTGCGGCCGGAACACCAGCACCATGGCGACCAGCAGCGTGGCGATGATCTTGGCCAGCGTCGGCGAGAAGAACATCGAGATGATGCCGTCGGACAGGCCGATCAGCACGGCGGCGATGACGGTTCCGCGCAACGAGCCGAGGCCGCCGATGATGACGACGATGAAGGACAGCAGCAGCGGGTCCTGCCCCATCAGGTAATGCGCCTGGCTGATCGGCACGATCAGCACCGCGGCGATGGCCGCGAGCATGGCGCCGAGCGCGAAGACGCCGCCATAGACTCGATCGACAGGGATGCCGAAGGCCTGCGCCGTCTCGCTGTCATACTGCGTGGCACGCATGACGAGGCCGACCCTGGTGCGCGTCAGCACCAGCCATGTCACCACGAGCAGAAGGACGGATGCCGCGATGATCGACAGCTTGTAGCCCGAATAGCCGAACCACGGCAGAAGGATGCGATAGCTGAAGGGCGGCTCTACCGGGCGCGCTTCCGGACCATAGAAGGTCAGCGCCAGCTGCTGGATGATGTAGAGCATGCCGATGGTGGCGACGATGGTGGCTTCCGGATTGTAGTTCAGCCGGCGCAGCACCAGCCGCTCGGCCACCAGTGCAAGGGCGCCGACGACCAGCGGTGCGATGATAAGTGCCGCCAGGAACCCGAGCGCCGGATGGCCTCCGATCGCAGTCGTGATCGTCCAGGCGAGCACGGCTCCCAGCATGAAGAACTCGCCATGCGCGACGTTGACCACGCGCATCACGCCGAACACCAGCGACAGGCCGAGCGCGGTCAGCGCCAGCACGGCGGATGTGACGAGCCCTTCGAGGGCGGCAAGGAGGAGGTGGGGTCCGAAATGCATGGGTTAGGCACTCACCGATAGCGCAATCGCGCCCCTTGAGGGGGGTGAGAAGTGGTCCGCGCAGCGGACGGAAAGCCAATTGCTTGGCTTTCCGAACGACGAACGCCCGGAGCGACAGCGAAGGGCCGGGTCCGGCAGGACAGAGGGGGGCGGCTTGGCGCTCACGCTTGTTAGATGGCTAAGCCTACAACGCCTGCGTCGTATAATCCCCCTCGGCCTCGTAAAGCCCGTCCTCGATCTTGGTCTTGTGCACCACCTTGAGCTTGCCGCCGTCGACCTTGGAGATGTTCTGGATGCCGAAGCACTGGTGGATCTTGCCGTTGAAGGTTTTTGGCCCCTGCGGATGCTCCGGACCTTCGGCGAATTCGGTCAGCGCCTCGGTCGCCTCGACCAGCTTGGCGCGGTCTTCCGGGCCCTTGTAGCCGGCGTCTTCCATCGCTTTCTTGACGACGTAGAGCGTCTCCCAGCAGCCGAACATGTGCGCGGCGGTGGAGACATCCTTGGGGTCGCCGACGGCCGCGCCATTGTCGTCGATGCCGACGGCGGCGCGATAGGTCTTCTGCGCCTCGGAATCGTCCGCCTGGGCATAACGCGGCGAGCCTTCCCAGAAATGACTGCCGTCCAGGAATTCGAGCCCGGGGCTGTTGATGTCGACGGCTTCGAGCGAATCGATGAAGCCGAACAGCTGCGGCCGGTTGGAGCCGTAGAACTCGCCAAGCTCCTTGACGAAGGTGAGCACCGCCGGGCCGACCATGACGTGGTAGATCACCTCGGTCTCGGCAGGGATCTGCGGGAAGTATTTGGTGAAGGAGCTCTCCGTCGGTGGAATGGCGATTTGCGCGATGACCTCTGCGCCCTGCGCCTTCAACGCCGGCGGGAGGTAGTCGCGGTGGTCGTAGCCGAAAGCAAAATCGGGGAAGATCTGTGTCACCTTCTTGCCGGCATTGGCCGCGATCCACGGCGCCATCGACTGGATCTGGCTCTTTACGTCGGTGATGCCGGGCTGGAAGACATAGCGGTTGAGCTTGGTCGAGGCGACATGGTGGCCTTCGCTGACGACGAAATAGGGCATCTTGGCTTCGCCGGCGGCGGGTGCCGAGCCGATGACGACATGCGAGAACAAGGTGCCGAAGACGATGTCGGTCTTGTGCTGGGTGGCGAACTTGCCGACCACCTCGGCACCGCGGCCGGGATCGGTGCCGTCATCCTCGATGATGACCTCGACCGGCCGGCCATTGATGCCGCCGGCCGCGTTGATCGCCTTGACCGCCGCGGCCGTGGTCTTCTCGTACCAGCGGCCATAGGCGGCGCCGATGCCGGTTCGGTGCGACTGGAAGCCGATCTTGATCGGGGCGGAGCTTTGCGCCTGGGAGTAGCGGACGAAACCGGGCGCGACCGCCAGGCCGGCGCCGGCGGCCAGACCCTTCAGCGCGGTGCGGCGGGTGAGACCGGCCTTGGAGAGATCGAAAAACCCATTCTTGTCAGTCACGGCAGTTCCCCTGTTTTTGAGTTTTGACCAATGGCTGGAACGTAGCAGACCGCGTCCTGCGGACGGCCGAAATTGCATGTGTACAAACTAAATCACCAAAGTCCGGACACGGCAATGCCGTTTCCCCAGGGGGATCCCGGTTTATTTCCACCGCGTCTAGCCAACGGTCGGCGTGGCGAGCAGCCAGAGGCCGAAGACGGTGTAGGCGATCATCAGCAAGGTGAGCGGAAACTGGCTGAGCGCGGCGCGGGCGGGAACCGGATGCAGGCGTGCGGCGAAGCCGTGGGCGACGAGCACGGCAAGCAGATGACCGAGAATGATGGCACCGGCCTGGATGTTCCACAGCCACCATGCCGAGCCCGCGCCGGCGATGATGCCGGCTTCGATCTGCATGTCGGCGGTGCCGAAAAGGTTCCAGCCGAGCGCAAACGGATCGGACAGTGCCGCAAGCGCATACTGGCCGTCGACCAGCAGCGCCGTCAGGTAGTGCGCGATGTGGTAGGCGAGCGCGATCGGCACAATCGACCAGACCAGCAGCCCCGTCGCCTCGCCAAGCCTGTGGCCGTCGCCGGCGAGCTTCTGGCCGACGACCACGGCAAGCAGGAAGACCGCCGCAAGCAGCATGAATGTCAGGACGAGGCCAAAACTGCCGCTGCCGATCACCGCCGTGCGGCCGGGGAATTCAAGCGGATTGATGCCGAACAGGCCCAGCCAGAAGAAGGTCTTCGACAGGCCGTCATAGGAAACCGAGGACAGGGCGAGCAGCAGGAAGGCCACGCCGCTTGCCGGCAAAGGCGCGGCGGTCAGCAGCTTGGCGCCCGGCCAGCATAGCGCAAGCCGGCCGCGTTCGTCGCGCACGACCGGCGCGAAGCGTGCCACCATCGAGAAGAAGACGGTGAGGAATTCGCCGCTGCGGGCCCACGCCCCATAACCGAACGACAGCATCGCCAGCAAGGTGAACAACCAGTAGAGGCCGGCGGCCCGGGCGAGCCGTGTCGGATCGTCGGGCGCCGGATCGATGAGCTCGAACCAGGCAAAAGCGAAGAACAGGATAACAGCTAGCCAGTATCCGAGCCATGATGGAAGGCGCCTTGCCGCTTCATCGCCCCTGCCGGCCAGGCGAGACAGGAGACGCACCGGCCCGTACCAGGGATTGAGCCAGGACCAGAGGTCGCCGAGGAAACCTTGCAGCAGCGTGAAGCCGCCCCACAGCAGTGTCCAGATCACCAGAGGCAGCGGGTTGGAGAGCGGATCGCGGCTGCCGAGAAAACCCGCGGCAATGAGACATGCAAAGCCGGCAAAGGATATCAGGCTGGCAGCGGTGCGGGCATCATCACCCAGTGTGAACAGTGGCAGGCGCCGCCGCCAGAAACGATCGAGCCGATGCGCCGGCAGCAGCGCCAGCACGAGGAAGCTTGCGGCCACGGCGAAAGCGCCGCCGATCAGGTAATAGCCGGTCGGCAGGAGCAGGACGTGGCCGCGGTCCGAGGCGTGGGCGAAGGCTGGGGTGGGTGAGAGGAGCAATAGAGCGATAGGCAAAAATGCTAATGACCGACGACGGCACTCTACGGCGCCCCCCTCTGTCCTGCCGGACATCTCCCCCTCAAGGGGGGAGATTGGCGGTTTCTCTGTCGGCGCTTCCCTTGCAACGCCGGAGGTTCGCGAAGACGAAGATGACAGCATGATCTCCCCCCTTGAGGGGGAGATGTCCGGCAGGACAGAGGGGGGCGCCAAGGAACTCAGCCTATCCGACTTTGCCGTCTCGTATGGCGATGCCGGAAGCACCGGTCGTGCCCTCACACCTTGACCAACTGCTCCACCCGGTCCTTTTCACCGAAGATGCGCAGATACCGCTCGATCTCCTTGAGGTCACCCGTCGCCTTGGCTGGATTATCCGAGAGCTTCACGGCCGGCCGGCCGTTGGCCTCGGTCACCTTGCAGACCAGCGATATGGCGTCGAGGCTGTCGGTTGCCGTAGGCGCGCAGCCCTCGAAATCATTGGTCAGGTTCGTGCCCCAGCCGAAGGACATGCGCACCTTGCCCTTGAAGTGGCGGTAGGTCTCCTCGATGGTCTCGACCTCGAGCCCGTCGGAGAAGATCAGCAGCTTCTGCCTGGGGTCCTTGCCCTTCTCGCGCCACCAGGACAGGATCTTCTCGCCGCCCTCGATCGGTGGCGCGCTGTCGGGGCGAAAGCCGGTCCAGTCGGCCACCCAGTCCGGCGCGTCGCGCAGGAAGGAAGCCGTACCGAAGGCGTCGGGCAGCACGATCAGCAAATTGCCGCCATAGTAGCGCTGCCAATCCTGCAGCACCTTGTAGGGCGCCTGTTTCAATTCCTTTTCCGAATTGGCCAGCGCCCCAAGCACCATCGGCAGTTCATGCGCGTTGGTGCCCAGCGCCTCGAGGTCGTTGTCCATGGCCAGAAGCACGTTGGAGGTGCCGGTGAAAGCCTCGCCGATGCCTTCCTTCAGCGCTTCCACGCACCAGCGCTGCCACAGGAAGGAATGGCGCCGGCGCGTGCCGAAGTCGGAAATACGGATGCCGGGCAGCGCCTTCAGCCGTTCGGTCTTGGCCCACATCTTGGCCTTGGCGCGGGCGTAGAGCACGTCGAGCGTGAAAGGCCCGAACGACCGCAAGGCGGCGCGCGAGCGCAATTCGTTGATAATGGCGAGTGCGGGAATCTCCCACAGCGTGGTGTACATCCACGGGCCGCTGAAGGAGAGTTCATACTGCCCGCCGCGCCTGGAAAGCTCGTACTCGGGCAACCGGAAATTCTCCAGCCAGGCCAGGAATTCCGGCTCGAAGATCTGCTTGCGGCCATAGAAATTGTTGCCCCCCAGCCAGATCATCTCCTTCTTGGAGAAGCGCAAGGTGCGGGCGTGGTCAAGCTGTTCGCGCAACTCGCCCTCGTCGATCTCCTCGGCCAGCCGCACCGAAGTGGTGCGGTTGATCAGCGAAAAGGTGGCGTCGACCTTGGGGTACATCCCCCAGATCATCTGCAGCATCAGAAGCTTGTAGAAATCCGTGTCCAGCAGGCTGCGCACGATCGGGTCGAGCTTCCAGGTATGGTTGTAGACGCGCCGCGCAATATCGGTCCTGGCCATGTCTCGTTACCGCCTTCGCTGCCTGCCGCCCATGATCGCGACAGGCCTCATAGCATCGAATTGGCAAAAGCGCTGCCCGGTTTCAGGCTGGCCCGACAAAAAGAAAGACCTGCGGCAGCCAACCCGTCCGAACGCAATTGATTTTTCCAAAGCGCTACCGGACACTCCGGAGAGACAGACAGGAGAAAACCGACATGGGTTATGACAGCGGCAAGCTCGACGCGTTGCGCCGCAAATATGGCGAGAGCCATGGCGGCGAGATGTTCGACCCGAAGTTCCGCAAGGTCGCCGACAAGATATTTTCCAAGTCGGGCACGCGGCTGGCGCCCTATTCCGGTATCCCCACCTTCCTCGCCGCGCCCTATCGCGAAATATCGGCCGACAACCCGGATTTCGGCGATTTGCAGGTGGCGATAACAGGCGTGCCGATGGATCTCGGCGTCACCAACCGGCCGGGCTCCCGCTTCGGGCCGCGGGCGCTGCGCGCCATCGAGCGCATCGGCCCCTACAATCACGTGCTGGAATGCGCTCCCACGCATGAGCTCAGGGTCGCCGACATCGGCGACGTGCCGTTCCAGAGTCGCTACCGGCTCGAGACCTGCCATGAGGACATCGAGCGCCGCACCAACCAGATCGTCGATGCCGGCGTCATTCCATTGTCGGTCGGCGGCGACCATTCGATCAGCCATCCGATCCTGAAGGCCGTCGGCAAGAAGGCCCCGGTCGGCCTCATCCACATCGACGCCCATTGCGATACAAGCGGCTTGTTCGACATGACCAAGTTTCACCATGGTGGCCCGTTCCGCAACGCGGTGCTCGATGGCGTGCTCGACCCGACGCGCACCATCCAGATCGGCATCCGTGGCTCGGCCGAATATCTGTGGGAGTTCACCTACGAATCCGGCATGACCGTGATCCATGCCGAGGAGGTGACCGGCCTCGGTATCCCCGCCATCATCGAGAAGGCGCGCAGAATAGTCGGCGACGGACCGACCTATGTCTCCTTCGACATCGACAGCGTCGATCCGGCCTTCGCGCCGGGCACCGGCACGCCGGAAGTCGGCGGCCTGACGACTCGGGAAGTGCTCGAACTGCTGCGTGGCCTCAAAGGCCTCAACATCGTCGGCGGCGACGTGGTCGAGGTGGCGCCGCAATATGACGCGACCACCAACACCGCGCATGCCGGCGCCCAGGTGCTGTTCGAAATACTGAGCCTGATGGTGTTCAGCCCGGCGCTCAAAAACAGCTGACGCCGACAATGACGGAAAGGCCACCGGACAACCCGGCGGCCCTCTGCATCAGTGTTCGAACACCAGCGGCGGCGCGAGGCGATCCCGCCGTAGCCAGCGCGCCAGAAGCAGCGCCGCCACCACCGCCAGTCCGCTGGACAGCCCGATCCAGATGCCGACGCCATGGAAGCCGAACGGGAAGGCGAGCAGCACGCCCAGCGGCAGGCCGACGCCCCAGTAGCCGATGGCGGCATAGATCATCGGCACCTTGGTGTCGTGCAGGCCGCGCAGCATGCCGGCGGCAACCGCTTGCGCGCCGTCGAAGACCTGGAACAGGGCCGCGAAGACCAGGAACGATACGGCAAGCGTGATCACCCTGGCATTGGCTGGATTGGTCAGATCGATGAAGGCGCTGATCAAGAGATGCGGCCACAGGATCATTACCAGGCCCATCAGGGCCATGAACGAGACGCCGATGACGAAGGCGGTCCAGCCGGCGCGCGAGACGCCTTCCGGATTGCCGGCGCCATGCGCAAGCCCGACGCGCACCGTCACCGCCTGGTTGAGGCCGAGCGGCACCATGAAGGAGATCGACGCGATCTGGATGGCGATGGCGTGCGCGGCAAGCGAATCCGCGTCGATCAGGCCCATCAGCAGCGCCGCGGCGTTGAAGATCGTCACCTCGAAAGCCAGGATGCCGGCGATCGGCAGGCCGAGCCGCAGCAGGCCCTTGAAGCGCGGCCAGTCGGACCGCCAGAAGCGGCCGAACAGATGATAGCGCCTGAATTTCTTCTCCCACATCACCACGGCGGCCATGCCGACGAACATCAGTGTTGAGGACAGCGAGGTGGCAAGGCCCGAGCCTGATATGCCCATGGCCGGGACGCCGAGATTGCCGAACATGAACACCCAGTTGAAGAGCGCGTTGCAGGCGACGGCGACGAAGACGATGATTAGCGCCCAGCCCGGCCGCTCCAGCGCCGAGATGAAGGAACGCAGCACGATATAGCCGTAGAAGGGCAGCACCGCCCATTCCAGCCAGCGCAGATAGATGCCGGCGCTGTGCGCCAGAGCGGGCTCCTGGCCCATGGCGAGCAGCACGTTCTCGCCGTGCCAGAGAAAGATCCAGATCGGGATGCAGATGAGGATCGCCAGCCACAGGCCCTGGCGCACGGTGCGGCGCAGGTCGCGCACCGAATGACGGCGGCGGCCGAGCTCGGTCGCCATCATCGGCGAGGTCGCCAGCATCAGGCCCAGGCCGAAGATCAGCGGCATGAAATAGAGATTGGCGCCAAGCGCGCCGCTGGCCAGCGTGTCCGCCCCCAGCCTGCCCATCATCATGACGTCGGTGGCCGTCATGGCGGTCTGGCCGAGATTGGTCAGCACCATGGGCCAGGCGAGCGCCAAAGTCGCCCTGATTTCCTGACGCCAAAGATTTTCCGGCGCGCGAGCGCCGGCTTCGATCGCAGACATTATTCCGCTCTTTCAAGGTTGCGGCGCATCGGCAAAAAAGCCGGAAGCCGCGTGTCAAACGGCAAAACCTTCAGTTTCGCGGCGTTTGCGCCGTCTCTTGAACGAAATGCGACATGAAGGCAAGGGAGGAGGCACCGTAAGAGATTGAGCCAGCGGCATGTCAGGGAGATGCCTGCGTCTCGTTCCCTTGCCGGCCAGGGGCTGCTACGGATCATCAAGAGACATGAGCAGCCGGCGAATTGCCGGGAGGGAAGGATGCAGTTCAGGCGCAGGAAAAATCCGGCCGCGATCCCGCGCACGGCGCCGGCCTTCGAACATATCGTCACCGAGGCGAGCGACAGTTTCCTGTGGCGGCTGGACGACTATCCCTGGGAGCGCAATGTCTGGAATTTCCATCCTGAGTACGAAATCCACCTGTTGCGAAAATCTTCCGGCGTCGTGCTGGTCGGCGACCACATCGGCGAGTTCGGGCCGGGTTATCTGACCATCGTCGGCGGCGGGCTGCCGCATGATTGGGTGACGGCGGTGCAGCCGGGCGAACTGATCGAAGGCCGCGACATCGTCCTCCAGTTCGATGCCGAGAGGCTGCGCGGCTCGGCTGGCCTGTTGCCCGAACTGCGCGAACTGGAGCCGTTTCTGGAGCGGTCGCTGCGCGGCATGGTTTTTCATGGCCGCACGGCATTGGAAGGCGCCGAGCTGATGGAACGGATGGGGGAGGTCAGCGGGCTAACCAGGTTCTGCCTGTTCCTGAATCTCGTCGATCTCCTCGCCAGGACCGACGAATACGAGCTGTTGTCCTCGCCGGATTTCTCCCCTGTTCTGGATGCCGCCTCGCTCGACATCATCCAGCGCACGCTGACCTATCTGTTCCAGCATTTCGCCGAGGATCTGAAGCTGCCTGATGTGGCGGCGCTCGCGGGAATGACCGAGAGCACATTCTCGCGCTTCTTCCAGAAGAACACCGGCAATTCCTTCAGTGACCACCTTGCCAAGCTGAGGCTCTGGCAGGCCTGCAAGCTGCTGGCCGATACCGATATTCCGATCACCGACATCTGTTTCCAGGTCGGCTACATGAACATCTCCAATTTCAACCGCGCCTTCATGCGCAAGCACAAGATGACGCCGTCATCCTATCGCAAGCTGTCGCGGCAGCGGCTGGCGATGCGCGCGTAAGCACGCCCTAAAAACCACCGCCCCCGAGTCCGTTCGATACTCATGTGAGATTGGCCGCAACGGGATGCCGGTTTTTGCGCCGCACAATGCATAAAAGTACAGGTCTTCTGCAACGGGGCTTCTAGCGCGAGCCGCTGCAACTCCGCATTTTGGCGATGGGTGGCAAGTCGCTCGGGCGATGGTGAGGATCGCGCAAGCCGAGGACGTCCGCTTCCTGCGACGTGTTCCTGGAGGAGAAAATAATGAAACCAATTCGGCTCGCTGCCAGCCTTGGTGCAGCTTTCATGCTTTCCGCTACCGTTTCCACCATCGCTTTGGCGCAGGCGCCGGTCTGCTCGGCGCCGGTCAAGGTGCTGGCGCAACCACGTGACGGCCTGACGCTTCTGGAGGACTCCAAGGCCGAGTTCGAGAAGCTTGCCGGCGCCGGCTTCCAGATCGATTACCTCAACGAGAACGACCGCCGCGCAAAATCGCGCGCCGATGCGTCCACGGTCGGCAACTACAACGTCTACTATGTCGACGAAGCCAATGTCGCGCTGTTCGCGTCCTCGAAATGGATCGTGCCGCTGAGCGATTATTATCCGGCCGACTACGACTATGCCGATTTCGATCCGGGCCGCCAGAAGGTCGCCACCTATGATGGCAAGGTCTGGTTCGCGCCGCTGACCGGCGGCGGCGACCTGATGGTCTATCGCAAGGACGTGCTGGAGGCAGCCGGCATCCAGCCGCCGAAGACGCTCGACGAGCTGATCGCCGACGTGCCGAAGCTGACCAATCCGGACAAGGGCATGTATGGCATCGCGCTGCGCGGCGCGCGCGGTTCGGGCGCCAATGTCTGGCGCTGGATGCCGTTCTTCAAGGCCTATGGCGGCCAGTGGTTCGACGGCGACAAGCCGGTCTTCAATTCCGACGCCGCGGTCAAGGCGACCGAGACCTACCTGAAACTGTTCAAGGATTCGGCGCCCGGCACGCAGACCGGCAGCTGGGATGAATCGACCGGCGCCTTCCTGTCGGGCCAGGTCGCGATCCTGGTCGAATCGACGCCGCTGTCGGGCATGGCGGTCGACCCGAAGACCTCGCAGGTCGTCGGCAACATCGGGTTCCTGCCGCCGCCGTCGCCACTGCCCGGCGGCGGTTACGGCCATGGCCTCGCCATCGCGACGAAGGCCAATGCCGACGACGCGTCGAAGAAATGCGCCGGCCTGTTCATCGCCTGGGCAACATCGAAGGAAAACGAGAAGCGCCGGCTCGACGCCCACCAGTTCGGCGAGCTGAACCGCACCAGCATCCTGGCCAGCAAGGAATTCGCCGATATTTACGGCGCCGATCTCGGCCAGGCACTGGCCGAAACCGGCAAGGTCACGGCGGTCAATTTCTGGCAGGACCCGCGCTGGCCCGATCTCGGCGACCGCTGGGGCATCATCCTCGAGGAACTGGTCACCGGCACCCGCACCGATATCAAGGGCGGCCTAAACGAACTCGAGGCTTATGCCAACGAGCTGGTGAAGAAATAAGCCATCCTCCCCCTGCGGCGCGCGGTCCACGGCATTCGGTGGAGCGCCGGAACCTGTGCGCCGCAGGTCTTGGTTCATCATTGCGGTTTGAGCCAGCCTTCGCGCGAAAGGTCAGTCATGCTCAATCGTTCGAGACGCAGCAGAGGTTAGACAGATGCCGCGACGCTCATCCCTGCCGGTCACCTTCGTCGTGCCGACACTCGTCATCCTTCTGGTGCTGTCGATGGTGCCGACGCTCTACGCGGTCGTCATCGCCCTGCAGAACCGTGAACTCAGCTCGACAGCCTATTCCTATGTCTGGCTCTCGAATTTCGCCGACCTGTTCGTCGACCGCCGCTTTCTCAACGCCGTCTGGGTGTCGGTGAAATGGGAATTCGTCACGGTTATCGCGACGATGACGGTCGCCATCGGACTGGGCGTCCTGATGTTCGAGGTCGCCTCGCCGCGCCTTCGCAACGTCTATTGCCTGCTGTTCATCATCCCGGTCCTGCTGCCGCGCGTCTCGGCGGCCTTCGTCTGGAAGTTCGCCTACCATCCGCTCTACGGCATCGCCACTTACCCCTACCGGCTGCTGACCGGCGGGCTGATCTTCGATCCGCTGTCCAAGCCGTCGACGGCGCTGTTCGCCGTCGCTTCGGTCGACGTCTGGCAATGGGGCCTGTTCTTCGCCGTCATCGTGCTGAAGCTCCTGGAAACGCTGCCGCCGCAGCCGATCGAGGCGGCCCGGCTCGACCATGCTAAACGCTGGCAGATCCACGCCTATGTGACCTTGCCGATGCTCAAGGCGCCGCTGGTCAGCCTGATGTTCGTCAAGATGATCGAGTCGCTGCGCTCCTTCGACCTGATCTATGTGATGACCCGCGGCGGTCCGGGCGTGGCGACCGAAACGCTCGACATGTACGCCTTCTCGCAAGGCTTCATCGAGTCCGGCAAGGTCTCCTACGCCTCGGCGATGGCGGTGCTGATGATGATCGCCACGGTCATCACCTTCACCATGCTCTGGAAGCGGGCGCAGGCATGAGACCATATCGCATGAGACCCGGCCGCCTGATCGGCAAGACCGTGCTGGCGTTTGCAGGCTTCATGGCCGTGTTTCCTTTGCTGTGGACGGCGCTCAATTCGCTGAAGAACAATGTCGACATCATCACCCGCGTCCCGCGCCTGGTGTTCACGCCGACGCTGGCTAACATCAGCTATATCGTCGGCCGCGACAGCGTCATGACCGGCCTCTACAATTCGGTCGTCGCCTGCGGTTGCGCGGTGCTGATCGGCGTGGTGCTCGGCCTACCGGCGGCTTACGCGGTGGCGCGCTACCCGAACCGTTGGGCCGGCGACATCCAGTTCTTCGTTTTGTCGCTTCGCTTCCTACCGCCGGTGGCGGTCGCCATTCCGCTGATGGTGATCTGGCTGCAGCTCGGGCTTTACGACACGCTCGCCGCGCTGATCGTCACCTATTGCCTGCTCACCATCTCGGTGATCATGTGGCTCGCCATTCCCGCCTTCCAGGCCGTGCCGAAGGAGGTCGAGGAAGCCGCCTTCGTCGATGGCTACGGCGCCTATTCGGTGTTCTGGAGGATCGCGCTGCCGGTCGCGGCGCGCTCGCTGATCGGCGCGGTGGCTTTCAGTTTCGTGCTGGTCTGGAACGAGTTCCTGATAGCGCTGATGCTGTCGAGCTCCAACGCCAAGACCTTGCCGATCGTCGCCTCGGAACTCTCCCAGCAAGGCATGAACGTGCCATGGGGAATCCTGAACGCCTCGGTCGTGCTTCTGTCGCTGCCGCCGCTTTTGTTTCTCGGCGTGCTCAGCGGATTCCTGAATTCCGTTTTCCGGCAAAAAAAGACTTGAAGCGAGGACGACACGATGCGGGCACTGGTGCTTGAGAAAAAGGGCGAGCTGGCCCTGCGCGAGATCGCGTTGCCGCTCGACGTAGGCCCGGACGACGTCAGGATCGCCATCCATACGGTCGGCGTCTGCGGCAGCGACGTGCACTACTACACCCATGGCGCCATCGGCAGCTATGTCGTGCGCGCGCCGATGGTGCTCGGCCACGAAGCGTCCGGAACGATCGTCGAGATCGGCGCCAATGTCCGGACGCTGAAGGTCGGCGATCGCGTCTGCATGGAACCGGGCGTACCGAACCTGTCGTCGCGGGCGACAAAACTCGGCATCTACAATGTCGACCCGGACGTCACCTTCTGGGCGACGCCGCCGGTGCACGGCATTCTGGCGCCGCAAGCCGTGCATCCGGCGGCGTTCACCTACAGGCTGCCCGACAACGTCTCCTTCGCCGAAGGCGCGATGGTCGAACCTTTCGCCATCGGCATGCAGGCGGCGGCGCGCGCGCGCATCGTTCCGGGTGACGTGGCGGCTGTGGTCGGCTGTGGCCCGATCGGCATCATGATCGCGCTGGCCGCCCTGGCCGGCGGCTGCTCGAAAGTGCTGATTTCCGACTTCTCCGCGCCCAAGCTCGAAATTGCCGGGCGCTATCCCGGCGTCGTTCCGGTCAACATCGGCGAGCAGCCGCTGGTCGATGCGGTGCGCGCGGCCACCGATGGCTGGGGTGCGGACATCGTCTTCGAGGCCAGCGGCAGCCCCAAGGCCTTCGCTGATTTGTTCGACGTCGTGCGCCCCGGCGGCGCGGTGGTGCTCGTCGGGCTGCCGGTGGAGCCGGTGTCGCTCAACGTGCCGGCGGCCATATCGAAGGAAGTGCGCATCGAAACCGTGTTCCGCTATGCCAACATTTTCGACCGCGCTTTGCAGCTCATCGCTTCCGGCAAGGTCGATCTCAAGCCGCTGATCACCGGCACCTATCCCTTCTCCGACAGCATCGAGGCTTTCGAGCGGGCGGCGGCAGCGCATCCGCAGGACGTCAAGCTGCAGATCCTGCTCAGCGGCGAAAAGGGCTGACCATGTCCGCGATCACCTGTTCTCATGTCGACAAGGCCTATGGCACCACGACGGTCATCCGCGACCTCAATCTCTCGATCGAGGAGCACGAGTTCGTCGTGTTCCTTGGCCCGTCCGGCTGTGGCAAGTCGACCTTGCTGCGCATGTTGGCGGGGCTGGAGGACATCAGCGGCGGCGAGGTCTCGATCGGCGGCACGGTGGTCAACGATCTCGATCCGGGCGACCGCGGCATCGCCATGGTGTTCCAGAACTACGCGCTCTACCCCCACATGACGATCTTCGACAACATCGCCTTCGGGCTGCGGCGCCAGAAAGTGCCGGCGGCCGAGATCCAGAAGCGGGTCGAAGCGGTGTCGAGGACGCTCGGGCTGGAACCCTATCTCGGCCGCAAGCCGGCCGAGCTTTCCGGCGGCCAGCAGCAGCGCGTGGCGATCGCGCGCGCCATGATCAAGACGCCGAAAGTCTTCCTGTTCGACGAGCCGCTGTCCAATCTCGACGCCAAGCTGCGCAACCACATGCGCGTCGAGATCGCGCGGCTGCACCAGTCGCTGAAGACCACCACCGTCTATGTCACCCATGACCAGCTCGAAGCGATGACGCTCGCCGACCGCATCGTGCTGCTCAAGGACGGCGTCATCGAGCAGGTCGGCTCGCCGGCGGAAATCTACGAGCGGCCGGGCAATCTGTTCGTTGCCGGCTTCATCGGCACGCCGAACATGAATTTTGTCGACGTGACGATGGCCCGGAAAGGAAATGGCTGGACGCTGACCAATGGCGGAACTGTCTTCACCGTCAACGGCTCGCGCTTCAAGCTCCAACATGGCGAGCAGGCGGTGCTTGGCATCAGGCCCCCGGATCTCAAGCCCGCGAACCCCGACAGCGCCGGAAATTTCCTGGCGGGAACGGCCGATCTCATCGAGTTTCATGGCAACGATGCACTGGTGACATTCGCTCTTGGCGGCAAGGAGATCAGCGCACTCGTTCCCAGCCGCGTCTGCCCAACTATCCGCAGCGATGTCCGCTATACGTTTGACGAATCGGATATGCATCTGTTCGATGCCAAGTCCGGCCTATCCTTGTTGACACGCTAAGGCGCGTTCTACTGGATCGCGTCGAGCGCCTGGCGTTGCCGGTGCATCTCCAGGAAAATCCGGTAGTCGCGATCGAAGCGGGCGCCGGCGGCCGGGTTGGCGGCGCGGGTCCTGCCGCCCTGCTGCATGGCCAGACAGGCCGCGTTGAGGTCGCGGAAAAGCCCGGCGGCGGTCGCAGCCACCATGCCTGTGCCGAGCAGCACCGCCTCGTCGGCCAGCGGCTCGACCACCGTGCAGCCGGTGGCGTCGGCATAGAGTTCCATCAAGAGCGGATTTTTGGTGTGGCCGCCGGTGACATGCAGCGTGTCGATCAGATAGCCATTCTCGTTCAGCGCTTCCAGCACGTGGCGCACGCCGAGCGCGATGCCGACGGCGGTGCGCCAGTAAAGCCGGCACAGGCTGTCGAAGGAGGAATCCAGCGTAAGTCCGCTGACCACGCCGACCGCATGTGGATCGGCGAGGGGCGAGCGGTTGCCGTGAAAGTCGGGCAGCACATGCAGCCGGCCGGCAAGGGCGTCGCCCTCCGCCGCGCGCAGCTCGGCGACGCGGCTTGCAATCCTGGCATGCATGGCCGCGTTCGGCTCGCCGCCCGCGCCATGCCAGCGGATGATGTGGTCGAGCAGGGCGCCGGTGGCCGACTGGCCGCCCTCCGACAGCCACAGCTTCGGTAGCGCGGCGCCGTAGTATGGCCCCCAGACCCCGGCGAAGGGCTGCGGATCGGGTGACATCGCCATGACGCAGGAGGATGTGCCGGCGATCAGCGCCAAATGACGGCCGATATTCCGCTCGTCGCCGGCAAACCCGCCGAGCACGCCAAGCGCACCGGCATAGGCATCGATCACCCCGGCGCCGACCCGGCATGTCTCCGTCAGGCCGAGCTCCGCCGCTGCTTGCGCGCTCAAAGAGCCGATGTAAGCGCCGACCGGACTGGCTCTTTCGGGCAGATTGCCGTGCTCGAAGAGGTCGCCGAGGCCGACGAGTTCGAAGAAATCGCGCTGCCATGCGGGTTCCCGGTGCGCCAGATAGGTCCATTTGGCGGTCAGCGTGCACTGCGAGCGGGCCAGCGACCCCGTTGCCTGCCAGGTCAGGAAGTCGGTAAGGTCGAATAGATAGCCGGCTTTATTCCAGGTCTTCGGCAGGTTTCGCTTCAGCCACATCAGCTTCGGCGTCGCCATTTCCGGCGACATGACGCCGCCGATATAGTTGAGCACCTCATGGCCGCTCGCCGTGCATTCGTCGGCCTCGGCGATGGCGCGGTGATCGAGCCAGACGATGGTATCCCAGCGCTCCTCTCCGGTCACCGAAACGCTGAGCTGGCCGCCTTGCCTGTCGCGCACGACCAGCGAGCAGGTGGCATCGAAGGAAATGCCGGCAATGTCCTCGGCGGCAACACCGGATTTTTCGCGGGCCGCACGCACCGCGGCGCACACGGCTGACCAGATATCGCGCGAATCATGCTCGGCGTGATCGGCTTTCGGCTGGTGCATGGCGATCGGGTGCTCGGCGCGGCCGAGCAAGGTGCCACTGGTGTCGAGAATGCCCGCGCGGGCGCTCCCGGTGCCGACATCGACCGCGCAAACGAACTGTTTCGTCAAGATGCTCTGTCTCTCGCTCCCAGGCCTGCAATCAGATCGGGCAATTGCAGCATGTCAGCGAATATAAAGTCCGGCTCACTCGACGCAAGCCGCGCTTTCAGGGCAGGGTTGCCGGCATGCGCGCCGCCGGTGAAGGCGAACACGCGCATATCAGCCGCCCGCGCCGCCGCGACGCCGGCGGGGCTGTCCTCGATCACAAGGCATTTGCGCGGATGCGCCCGCATCGAGGCGGCGGCATGAAGGAACAGGTCGGGCGCCGGCTTGCCCCTGGCCACCATGCCGGCACTGAACAGATGCGGCTCCATCAATCCGAGCAGGCCGGTGACGTCGAGCGTATAGCGGATGCGGTCGAGCGTGCCCGAGGAGGCGACGCAGAACGGCAAGCCGAGCCTCGGCAGCACTTCCTTGACGCCGGCGATTGGCTTCAGCTCCTCGCGGAATTTGCGCATCAATTCGACACGCATCGTGGTCAGGTGCTGATCGGTGATGGGCAGGCCGAAGTCGCGGGCGAGGATCTCGCGCACGCTTTTCATGCTCTTACCGAGGAAATGCTCGTAGGCCGTATCCTCGCCGATACTGCCGCCGGCAAGCGCGATCATGCCGAGCAGTGCCGAGACCGACAGCGCCTCGCTGTCCACCAGCACGCCGTCGCAGTCGAAAATGACCAGTTCCGGCGCCATGGTCCCGTTTCAGAGCTTGCCGGCGAGGTAGCGCGTCAGCGTGGCGCGCGTGCCATCCGTCCACAGCAGGTTCAATGCATGCGCGAAAGCCTCGACGAACGCGGTGGCGCGCCCGACATCGCCATAGATGTCTTCCATCGCAAGCCAGGCGGCGGGCGCGTCCTTTGCCGCCTTTGCCGTCGCCTGCAAGCGGTCCCAGTTCGGATCGTTGGGCTCGATGACCGCGCCGCTGTCCGTCGTGCCGAAGCAGTAGCGGCACCACAGCGCCGATTCCAGTGCCAGGCCGGCGACGCTCTTTCCCGCCTTCAGGCGGTCGGCGATGGTCGGGATGATGAATTTCGGCTGGCGATTGGACCCGTCGAGACAAAGCCGGCGCACCGTGTCGCCGATCTTGGGGTTGGAAAAGCGCCTTTCGATGAGCTGGTAATAATCCTCCAGGACCGTGTCTGGCACCGGCGGTACGGTCGGAATGATTTCGTCATGCTCGAGCTTGTCGAGAAAGCCGCGCACCAGCGGCTCCTGCATCGCCTCATGCACGAAATGGATGTCCATCAGCCCGGCCGGATAGGCGATGGTGGCATGGCCGCCATTGAGGATGCGGATCTTCATCAGCTCGTAGGGCGCGACGTCTTTGACGAACTGCACGCCGACCTTTTCAAGCGGCGGCCGGCCGTCGGTGAAATGGTCTTCCAGCACCCATTGCCGGAAGGGTTCGCAAAAGACAGGCCAATTGTCCTCGACGCCGAAATCCTTGGCCAGGATCGCGCGTTCGCGGTCCGACGTGGCCGGCGTGATGCGGTCGACCATCGCGTTCGGGAAAGCGACATTGCCGCCGACCCAGGCCGCCAGATCCTCGTCGATCAGGCGGGCCAGCCCGATGACGCCATCCGAGGTGACATGGCCGTTGTGGGGAATGTTGTCGCAGGACATCACCGTGAACGGCACGATGCCGTCGCCGCGCCGCCGCACCAGGCCGGCGAGGATGATGCCGAACACGGTCTTCGGCGTCGCGCCCGGCTGCGCATCGGCGACGATATCGGGATGCGTCGGGTTGAACACGCCGGAGGCAGGATCGATGAAATAGCCGCCTTCGGTGATGGTCAACGACACGATCTTGATCGCCGGATCGGCCAGCCGTTCGATGATGGCGGCGGCATCGCCCGGCGTCAGGAAGTCGATCATGGCGCCGGTGACGCGGGCGCTCATATGACCCTCGTCCTGCTCGACCACCGTCGTCAGCCAGTCCTGCTCTTCCAGTTTGCCGCGGCCGATCTTCTCGCCCTCGAACACGCCGGCGCCGACCAGCGCCCAGTCGTGGCCGACGCCCGAATTGAACAGCTCGTCGAGATAGACGGCCTGGTGCGAGCGGTGGAAGTTGCCGACGCCGAAATGCACGATGCCGGCCTTCAGCGCTGCGCGGTCGTATTTCGGACCTGCGACCCTGGCCGGCAGGTTGGCGAGATTGGCGGAAGAGAGTTTCACGGTCATCTGTTTACCCTTTGGCCGGGTTGCGGCCTTCGTTACCCTTCTCTCCCCTTCACCGGGAGAGGGTAGGAAGCGGCACATGCCTTCCGAGGCGATGCGGCCGCCACCTTGATGTTGGCCTCTTCTCCCCGCGGAGGCACGGGGAGAAGAGGCCGCCCCCGCCTCAACTCATCCACTGGCCGCCATCGACATTGTAGGTCTGGGCGACGATATATTCGGCGTCGCTGCTGGCGAGGAAGACCGCCATGCCTGTCAGGTCCTGGGCCGTGCCCATGCGGCCATAGGGCACGCTCTCGCCGACCAGCTTCTTCTTCTCGCCCTTCGGCCGGTTTTCGAACTTGGCGAACAGCGCATCGACATGATCCCAGTGCTCACCGTCAACGACGCCGGGCGCGATGGCGTTGACGTTGATGCGGTGCTTGATCAGGTCGAGTCCCGCCGACTGGGTCAGCGAGATGACGGCGGCCTTGGTGGCGCAATAGACGCCGACCAGCGGTTCGCCGCGCCGCCCGGCCTGGCTCGCCATGTTGATGATCCTGCCGCCTTTGCCCCGCGCGATCATCGAGCGGGCGGCCGCCTGCAGCATGAACAGCGTGCCGGCGACGTTGACGGAAAACAGTTTGTCGTAGCTCGCCTTGGTAATGTCGACGATCGGCGCCAGGTCGAACAAAGCGGCGTTGTTGATCAGGATGTCGAGACCGCCGGTCCTGGTCTCGACGGCCTTCACCGCCGCGTCGATGGAAGCGAGGTCGGTGACATCGAGCTTGACCGCATAGGCCTTGCCGCCGATCTCGGCGGCCGTCTTTTGCGCCGCCTCGAGGTTGATGTCGGCTATGGCAACGGTGGCGCCTTCGCCGACATAGGCTTCGGCGAAGGCCTTGCCGATGCCGCGCGCCGACCCGGTGATCAGCGCCGATTTGCCTTTCAGCCTCATGCCGCCGACGCCTTGCCGTCGGGGCCGAAGCGATGCAGCTTGGCCTTGTCGGGCGTGAGATAAATACTGTCGCCATGGTGGACGCTGAGTTCGCCGTCGGCGCGCACCGTCAGCGGGCCGACACCGTCGGCCTGGACATGCAGGAACGTGTCGGATCCCAGGTGTTCGGCAACGCCGACTGTTGCCTTCCAATCGCCCGCCGTGGTCGAGATCGCCATGTGCTCGGGCCGGATGCCGATGGTCTTGGCGCCGTACTTCGCCGCCGGGGCGCCTTCGATCAGGTTCATTTTCGGCGAGCCGATGAAGCCGGCGACGAACAGGTTCTTCGGCGTCTTGTAGAGCTCCATCGGCGAGCCGACCTGCTCGACATTTCCGGCATTCAGCACGACGATCTTGTCGGCCATGGTCATCGCCTCGACCTGGTCGTGGGTGACGTAGATCATCGTCGTCTTGAGCTGGTGGTGCAGTTCGCTGATCTCCAGCCGCATCGTGCCGCGGAGTGCCGCGTCGAGGTTGGACAAGGGTTCATCGAACAGGAAGGCCGAAGGCTGGCGCACGATGGCGCGGCCGATGGCGACGCGCTGGCGCTGGCCGCCGGAAAGCTGGCCGGGGCGGCGCTCCAGATAATTGGTGAGGTTGAGCACGCGCGCGGCGTCCTTCACCTTCCTGTCGATGGTCGCCTGGTCCTCGCCCGCCATCTTCAGCGGAAAGGCGATGTTCTTGGCCACCGTCATGTGCGGGTAGAGCGCATAGGACTGGAACACCATGGCAAGCTTGCGCTTGGCCGGCGCCTCGCCGGTGACGTCGCGACCGTCAATGTTGATGGTGCCGCCGCTGGTGTCCTCCAGGCCGGCGATCAGGCGCAGCAGCGTGGACTTGCCGCAGCCCGACGGGCCGACGAAGACGACGAACTCGCCGTCCTCGATGACGAGATCGATGTTCGGAATGATCGACGTCGAGCCGAAGGATTTCGAGACGTTCTTGAGCGTGATATTTCCCATGCTTTCCTCCCGGTGGATTTCCGTCCGCCGCCTGGCGCACGCTGCTACTTCACGGCGCCGCCCCTACTTCACCGCACCGAAGGTCAGGCCGCGCACCAGTTGCTTCTGGCTGAACCAGCCCATGATCAGGATCGGCGCGATCGCCAGCGTCGAGGCGGCCGAGAGCTTCGCCCAGAACAGGCCTTGCGGGCTGGAGAAGGAGCTGATGAAGGCGGTCAAGGGTGCTGCTTCCGTCGTGGTCAGCCGGATCGTCCAGAACGCTTCGTTCCAGGCCAGGATGATGTTGAGCAGCATGGTCGAGGCGATGCCCGGCACCGCCATGGGTGTGAGCACATAGATGATCTCGTTCCACAGCGAGGCGCCGTCCATGCGCGCCGCTTCCAGGATCTCGCCGGGGATTTCGCGGAAATAGGTGTAGAGCATCCACACCACGATCGGCAGGTTGATCAGCATCAGCATCACCATCAGGCCGATGCGGCTGTCGAGCAGGCCGGTGTCGCGGAAGATCAGGTAGATCGGAAACAGCACGGCCACGGCCGGCATCATCTTGGTGGACAGCATCCACATCAAAATGTCCTTGGTCCGCTTGGTCGGCGAGAACGCCATCGACCAGGCCGCCGGAATGGCGACCAGCAGGGCCAGGATGGTCGAGCCGACCGAGAGCAGCACCGAGTTCAGGAAGAACTTGAAATAGCCGTTCTGCGCCTGGACCTCGGAATAGCTCTCGAAGGTCCCGGACGGGATCAGGTTGAAGCCCTGGATCGCCTCCTGTTCCGACTTGAACGAGGTGATGATCGTGTAGAGGATCGGGAAGAAGATCAGCAAGGCGACGATCCAGGCGGCAGCCGTCGCGATCGTCTTGTGCCGGGTTGTGACTGCGCGTGCCATCTTTTCCTCCCTTATCTGTCCAGGTTCTTGCCGACGGCGCGCATGGCGAAGAAGGCGACGATGTTGGCGAGAATGACCGCGATGATGCCGCCGGCGGAGGCCTGGCCGATTTTGAATTCGAGCAGCGCCTTCTGGTAGACCAGGAAGGGCAGGTTGGTGGAGGCGTATCCCGGGCCGCCATTGGTGGTGACGAGGATCTCGGCATAGACCGAAAGCAGGAAGATCGTCTGGATCAGGATGACGACGGTGATCGCGCGCGACATGTGCGGCAGCGTCAGGTAGATGAAGCGGCTGATGAAGCCGGCGCCGTCCATCTCGGCGGCTTCCTTCTGCTCGCCGTCCAGCGACTGAAGCGAAGTCAAAAGAATGAGCGTCGCGAAAGGCAGCCACTGCCAGGCGACGATGATGATGATGGCGGTCAGCGGATATTGTCCGAACCAGTCTATGGGCTGGAGGCCGAAGAACCGCGCTATGTCGGCGAAGACGCCGTATTGCGGATGCATGATCATGTTCTTCCAGACCAGTGCCGCCACCGGCGGCATGACGAAGAACGGCGAGATGACGAGGATGCGCACGATGCCCTGGCCCCACATCGGCTGGTCGATCAAAAGCGCCAGCAGGATGCCTCCGACCACGGTGATCACAAGCACGCTGACGACGATCAGCAGCGTGTTCAGGATCGATTGCAGGAAGGCCGGGTTGGAATAGAACAACGCGTAATTGGAGAAGCCGACGAAGCCGTCGCGGATCGGATTGAGCGGATTGTACTGCTGGAAGGAGAACCAGAGCGTGAGCGCCAGCGGAACGACCATCCAGACGAGCAGCAGGACGACGGATGGCGCCATCATGAAACGGGCAAGCGAACGGGTCTGCTGAGTAGCCATGACGGTCACCCTTCAAGGATCGGACGGAATTTTCTCGAGCTGTCGGGAAGTGGCCGCCCGAACTGGGTTTCGGGCGGCCGTTGCCGGCCATGGTCGGCGACCGGCCTTAGGCACCGGGAGGAGCCTTACTGGATGTAGCCGCCCTCGGTCATCGCCGCGGTTGCGGCGTCCTGGGCCTGCTTCAGCGCGTCGTCGACGCTCGACTGGCCGGCAAGGGCTGCCGAGAACAGCTGGCCGACGGTGGTGCCGAGGCCCTGGAATTCGGGGATGGCGACGAACTGCACGCCGACATAGGGCACCGGCTTGACGGTCGGATGCGTCGGGTCGGCGGCATTGATGGAGTCCAGCGTCATCTTGGCGAACGGAGCCGCCTTCTGGTACTCTGGATTGGCATAGAGCGAGGAGCGCGTTCCCGGCGGAACGTTGGCCCAGCCTTCCTTCGAGGCGACCAGTTCTGCATAGTGCTTGCTGGTTGCCCATGACACGAACTTCTCGGCGGCATCGGCCTTCTGCGTGCCGGCGGGAATGGCCAGCGACCACGCCCACAGCCAGTTGCCGCGCTTGCCGAGCCCATTGTCAGGCGCCAGTGCGTAACCGACCTTGTCGGCGACCTGCGAGGCCTTGGGATCGGAGACGAAGGAGGCGGCGACGGTGGCGTCGATCCACATGCCGCACTTGCCCTGCTGGAACAGCGCCAAATTCTCGTTGAAGCCGTTGGAAGACGCGCCCTCCGGCCCGTCGGCCTTCATCAGGTCGACATAGAACTGCAAGGTGTTCTTCCATTCGGGCTGGTCGAATTGCGGCTTCCAGTTCTCGTCGAACCAGCGCGCGCCGAAGGAGTTCGACATGGCGGTCAGGAAGGCCATGTTCTCGCCCCAGCCGGCCTTGCCGCGCAGGCAAACGCCGTTCACGCCATTGGCGCGGTCGGTCATCTTGTCGGCGGCCTGCTTGATGAAGTCCCAGGTCGGCGCGTCGGGCATCTTCAGCCCTGCCTTCTCCATCAGGTCCTTGCGGTACATGACGAAGGAGCTTTCGCCGTAGAAGGGCGCGGCATAGAGCTTGCCGTCGACCGAGAGGCCGCCGGCGATCGCCGGGATGATGTCCTTGGCGTCGTAGTCGTCGCCGAGCTTGTCGAGCGGCAACAGCCAGCTCTGCTTGGCCCAGATCGGGACCTCGTAGGTGCCGATGGTCATCACGTCATATTGGCCGCCCTTGGTGGCGATGTCGGTGGTCACGCGCTCGCGCAGCACGTTCTCTTCCAGCGTCACCCAGTTGAGCTGGATGTCGGGGTTCGCCTTGGTGAAGTCGTCGGTCAGCTTCTGCATGCGGACCATATCGCCATTGTTGACGGTGGCGATGGTGATGGATTCGGCATGTGCCGCGAACGCGAGCGCGCTGGCCGAGCACAAGCCCAGGATGAGCGTACGAAGTTTCATCAAATTCCTCCCATGGACCAAGATGAGCATTTGCCTTGGCTGTGAGCAATTACTCACTAAGAATGAATTATGTCAAGCCAGATTCGATGGTGCAGCGCACACTCGATGGAGGAGCGCCGACCTGGCGCGTTGCAAATGGCCGTCCCGCAGGCGCGGACCGGGCGACAACGGCGATCTGGATGGAGCGCGGTTTTGATCCTGGAGTTAGCCGGTCAGCAGGCGATCTCGGCCAGGATCCAGTCGCGGAAAGCGCGGATCTTCGGCACGTTGCGGCGCGCCTCCGGATAGACCAGCCAGTAGGCGTGGCCGTCGTCGCCGACCAGGTCGAAGGGCTGGATCAGGCGGCCGTCGGCGAGTTCCGCCTTGAACAGCGCCCTGGTCAGGATCGCCACGCCATGGCCTGCGATGGCCGCATTGGCCTCATAAGCCTGCGCGCCCATGCTGCTGCCGGGGCGCTTGGCAAGGTCATGGCTTTGCACTCCCGCGGCCTCGAACCATTGCGTCCACCAGATGTCGCCGGGATCAAGGATCGGCAGCTTGAGCAGATCGGCCGGTTCCTTGACGCCGCCGATGCTCGCGGCGAGCTTGGGGCTGAGCATCGGCGTGAAATCGGCGTCGAGCAGCTTGTAGGCCTCCAGTCCCGGCCATTTGCCGCCGCCCGAGCGGATGGCAAGGTCGACATCCTCGCGGGCGAAATCGGTCAGGCGGCTGGATGTGTCGAGCCGCACGGCAAGGGCGGGATGCGCGATCTGGAACGAACCCAGATGATGCGCCAGCCAGTTGGAGGCAAAGGTCAGCACCGTGGTGACGCACAGCAGACCGTCCGCCCCGCCGCGGGCCGCCGCATAGGCCTGCCCGAGTAAGGCGAAGGCTTCGCTGACCGCCGGCGCCAGGCGCTGTCCGGCTTCGGTGAGTTCGATCTGCCGCGGCCGGCGCAGGAAAAGCGGCGCGCCGACCCGCTCCTCCAGCACTTTGATCTGATAGCTGACCGCTGCCTGCGTCATCGCCAGTTCCTCGGCCGCTTTGGTGAAGGACAGATGCCGCGCCACCGCTTCGAACACCCGGATCGCCTGCAGCGGCGGAAGCTGCGCAACCTGTCGCGAGCTGAGATCCGGCATAAAGCCTCCTTATGGGTCCTTATCGACGTTCGATTGGCAAAGGCGGCCGGCAAGACCGACATTCATCCTCAGCCCGTCACTCGGGTTGAAGATAGCGAAGGTTGACGATCATGACCATGGCGCAGCAAAAATGCACTCCCGCTCCGGATCATCGCTGGATTTCATGGCTTGCGGACGGATTCGGCTGGTTCGCGACCAGGAAAAAGGCGCATCTCGACATCAGGGACCTGTCGCCGCACCTGCAGCGGGACCTTGGCTTCCTCGACGGCAACGATCCTTTCGGACGGCATGGATAGCCCGCCCGGATTTTATCGCAAATCGATGTTGCCTCGAGGCTTTTGGCTCACCCGCTCGCCAGCAGGGCGGCGGCGGTTCGTTCGTCGGTGATGAGGCCGTTGACCAGCCGGCGGTTCACGGCCGCCAGGATGCCCGGCAGCTTGCGTTCACCCATGGCGAGCGCGATGACCAGCGACTTCTCGCGTGACGGCAGGGCCGCCGACGACACCCGGTCGTTGGTGATGCCCTCGATCATGCGGCCGTCGCGATCGAACACCCAGCCGACAATTTCGGCGACGCCGCCGGCCTTCTGTAGCGCCTTCAGCTCGGCGTCGGAGATGAAGCCGTCCTCATAGAGCGGCGCCTTCGGGCCGAGGTCGCCGATGCCGACGAAGGTGACGTCGGCCTCCGCGGCCAGCGCCAGCGTCGGCTGGATCATCGGCTGGCTGAGCAGCATCTCGCGCTCCTGCGGCGAGGAGGCGATGACCGGCAACGGCATCGGGAACGACCGCGCCTTGACCCTGTCGGCCATGGTGAAGATGACGTTGTAGAAAGCGGCCGAACCGTCCGGCGAGATATTGCCGGTCAGGGACACCACCTTGTGCTGCGGGCACTCCATCGGCGGCAGTTGCTCGATCGCCGCCTTCAGCGTACGGCCGGTGCCGATCGCCAGCACGATCGGCGCCGGCGATCTCAGCCGCCTCTCGATTTCCGCTGCCGCCGCCTCGGCGATGCCGATCGTCGTCGACGACGAGGTCGGGTCGCTCGGCACCACCTCGACCAGGTCGAGCGCGAAGCGCGACTTCAGGCGGGCGGCGAGGTCGAGGCAGTTGGCGATCGGATGGTCGACGCGCACCTTGATCAGGCCTTCCGACACTGCCAGCGACACCAGCCGCTGTGCAGTCTGCCGCGAGATGCCGAGCGTGGCGGCGATCTGGTCCTGCGTGTTGCCGGCGACGTAATAAAGCCAGCCCGCGCGCGCGGCATCGTCCAACCTGTTGCTGCCGCCCTCCTGCCGGTTGTTCACGTCCTGCCTCCCGAAACCGCCGGTCATGGAACCGGTCGCGCCTACTTTCGCAGGGAACCGCGCGCTGCGCAATTGTCAAATCGCCAGGGCAATTGCTTGCGCATGCGGGCGTGGGATCGGCCGGATCATCGTCGGCCTGGGGATTCCACGGCAGGCAAAAGGAGGATTTCCGTTCCGACAGGTGGCACGTTCTGCCGTCCGGATGGTTTATCTCGCGGGGTAAACCCTTTAAGGGAACGCCAAAAGGAGCGTTGCATGACACCGAAAGCGGTTTTCTGGGACATGGACGGCACGCTGGTCGACAGCGAACCGCTGCACGAAGCAGCCCTGGTGGCGGCGATGCGCAATGTCGGCCTTCAGCCTCCGCCCGACCTGCATGAGCGCGTTCTCGGGGTCGCTGCCTGGCCGGTCTACCTGATGATGCGCGACGAGTTCGGCCTGGATCTGCCCTTCGACGAGTGGATCGTCCATAAATACGAGCATTATCTGCCGCTTGTCACGACATTGAAGCCGCGCCCCGGTGCGATCGAGATCTTCAACGAATTGCGCGCACTTGGCGTGCAGCAGGCCGTGGTCTCGAATTCCGACCGCATGATCGTCGACGCCAATCTGCACATGGTCGGCCTGATCTATCCAGGCATGAAGACCATCAGCCGCAACGACGTGCGCGAAGGCAAGCCGCAAGCCGAGCCGTTCCTGCGCGCCGCCTATCTGGCCGATGTCGATCCCGCGAACGCGGTGGCGGTCGACGACAGCTGGCCGGGCGCCATGGCGGGGCTGGCGGCAGGCATGAAGACGATCTTCTGGCCGGAAAAACCGATGGACGGCCCGCCCGGTGCGGTGGTCATCAACAGCGCCGAGGAATTGCGGGCTGAACTGGGGCTTTAAACCTCAGTTCCGATAGACCGGCTCCTGCTCGTCGAGGATCGCCTTCAGTTCGCTGAGATGCCGCTCGGCCTGGCCGGGATAGTCGTCCATTTCGCGTGCCGCCTTCTCGGCGATGGCGTCGGAAAGCGTGCGCAGCGGCCGCCCGGTCCACAGCGCCTTGATGTAGGTCTCGGCGGCGCGTTCGAAATAGAACATGCGATTGAAGGCGTCGGCCACCGTGTCGCCGATGACCAGCACGCCGTGATTGCCCATCACCATTACCTTGACCTTGGGGTCGGTCAGGAGCTGCGAGCAGCGCTCGCCCTCTTCCTCGAAGGCCAGACCGCCATAATGGGCGTCGACCACATGGCGGTTGAAGAACATCGCCGAATTCTGGTCGATCGGCGGCAGCCTCGAATCGGCGAGCGAGGCCAGCACGGTGGCGTGGATGGAATGCACATGCATGACGCAGCGCGCATGGCGGACGTTGCGGTGGATGGCGCCGTGCAGGCCCCACGCCGTCGGGTCGGGCGCATTCGGGCCGGACAGCGTCTCGGGATCGTTGGCGTCGATCATCAAAAGGTCGCTCGCCTTGATGCGCGAGAAGTGCACCTGATTGGGGTTCATCAGGAATTTTGTGCCGTCCTCGTTGACCGCCAGCGAGAAATGGTTGGCCACCGCCTCGTGCATGTTGAGCCGCGCCGTCCAGCGGAAGGCGCAGGCAAGATCGACGCGCTCCTCGTAGAAGGGCAGGTTGGTCAGCGGTTCCTTTTGCAGGCGGGCGATGCTCATCGAAAAATCCTCCGGGTTTTAGGAACAATGCCGTGCCCTGCTTGTGCCCGCAACCGGTTTCGGTTGGTGCAGCCGGCTCACGCCGCCGTGTTTGCGGCGGCCCCGACCTTCAAGCCGCCATGCTCGACGATGAAATCGATCACCTCCCGCAACCCCTTGCCGCGCGACAGGTCGGTGAAGCCAAACGGCCGTTTGCCGCGCATGCGGGCGGCGTCGCTCTCCATCACGTCGAGATTGACGTTCACATAGGGCGCCAGGTCGCTCTTGTTGATGATCAGGAAATCGGAACGGGTGATCGCCGGACCGCCTTTCCGCGGGATCTCCTCGCCCTGGCAGACGGAGATGACATAGAGCGTGAGGTCGGCGAGATCCGGCGAGAAGGTGGCGGCAAGGTTGTCGCCGCCGGATTCGATGAAGATGATGTCGAGATCGGGGAATTTGCGGTTGAGCTCCGCGATCGCCTGCAGATTGATCGAGGCGTCCTCGCGGATGGCGGTATGCGGGCAGCCGCCGGTCTCGACGCCGACGATGCGCTCCTCCGGCAGCGCCTGCAGCCGCGCCAGCATCATGGCGTCTTCCCTTGTGTAGATGTCGTTGGTGACGACGGCGATGGAGAATTCCTCACGCAGCGCCTTGCACAGTTTCTCGGTGAGCGTCGTCTTGCCCGAACCGACGGGGCCGCCAATGCCGATGCGAAGAGGACCGTTGGGCTGCGTCATGTCGGGAACTCCGTGATGGCGAGAACTGCGAAGCCGAGCCCGATCAGCAGGCACAGCGGCGAATAAAGGCTCCTATCGAGCCGCGCGAAAGGCTGTTCCGGTGCCAGCCGGCGCCACCGGGGCGTGAAGCCGGCAATGCCGCGTCCGAGAAACACCAGCCCGATCAGCAGCGCGGTGGCGGCGAGGCCTTCCCTGGGAAAGGGCGAGGCAAACACACCCTCCAGAGCCATCGGCCAGAGCGTTGCCAGCGCCAGGCAGGCGGCGACGGCAAAGCAGGCGAACGGCGCCGGCAGCTCGTCGACGCCGCGAAAGCCGACGACCGCATGCGCGCAGGACGCCGCATCCTTGCCCGGCCATATCCCGCCAATGCCCCAATAGACGTGCAACGCGGTGATCACCAGCAGGACGAATGAGAGGACGAAGGCAAGGACGATCATGAGCGGAACAATCGCGAATACTGGGTTTCGTGCTGCATCGCCACGATATCAGAGACAAAGGCGCAACCGCCGAGATCGTCCAATGTCGAGCGGGATGCGCGGGCGGCGGTCGCAAGGGCCAGCGGCTCGAAGCCGGCGAGCAAACTGGTCGCGCCGCTTTGTCCGATGACGCCCAGCCGGATCGCGGCCTGGACGAGATTGGAGAAGAAGGCCTGCAGGAAGGCGGACAGCGCGTCCTGAAGCGCGATACCATTGCCGCCGGCAACAGCGCCGACGGCGACGCAGTACGCACAATCGGCGCGCAAGCGCTCCAGCACGGGAGTGGGCCAGGCGGCGGCCGCTTTGAGGAAAGCCGCACCTTGCAGCATGGTCTCGGCATGGCGTTCGCGCGACCCGGCCAACGCCTCGGCCAGTGCGGCGACTTCGGCCGGATCGCCGCCTTCGCGGGCTTTGCGCCAGCTCTCGGCGAACAGCACGGCATCGTTCCAGGCGGAGCCCATCTCGACCAGCGTTTCAAGCCATGCGGCGAGGCCCGCCGCATCGGTCACCAGCCCATCATGCACGGCGCGCTCGAGACCATGGCTGTAGGAAAAGCCGCCGACCGGAAAGACCGGCGACAGCCACGCCATCAATCGCAGCAGGGCGACCCCGGATGGCTGGTCAGTCATGGTGATCATGATGATCATCGTGATGATCGTGATGATCGTGATGGTCGTGCGAATGCGAATGGCTGTGCGAATGCGCTTCGGCGTGGCTGTGGGCGTGCGCATGGCCGTGGTCATGGCCGCCGGAATAGGCGCCCCGCACCGGTTTGAACGGTTCGGAAACCTCGCTCACCGTGGCCCCGAGCCCCTCCAGCATCGCCTTGATGACATGATCGCGCAGGATGAGGATGCGCCCGGCCTCGATGCTCGCCGCGAGATGGCGGTTGCCGATATGCCAGGCAAGCTCGGCCAGATGCACGGCGTCGCGGGCGCGGATGTCATAGACCTCCTCCGGCGACGCGAAGATCTCGACATGTCGGCCATCTTCCAGCACCAGCCGGTCGCCGTCGGCGAGCGCGACGGGCTCCGGCAGGTCGACCAGCACCTTGCTGCCGTCGGACAATTCGATCGCCCGGCGGCGCAGATGCCGCTCGTCATGGGCAAGAACGGCACGACCGGATGGCGCCGTGGTGCCGGCATTGCCGGAGGTCAGCACCGAGATGGCGCGCGGGAACTTCGTGAAGTCGTTGTTGAGGTTGAGCTTCATTTCATGGCTCCGCCATTGGCTTGCGCCCGGGCACGGGCAGGGCGTGAAAGCACGCGGTCGAAATAGGCGTTGACGCGTTCGGATTCTATTGGAAAGCGGCCGGCTCTGGCCCAGCCGCCCATGTCGCCGAGCAGCACGTCGACAGCCGAGAACCGGTCGCCGAGCGCGAAAGGCTTGTCGCCAAGCCGGCGGTCCAGCGCCTTGACCTCGGAGGCGAAATCGTAGGCGACCGCGGGGCCGACATCGACCCGGACCTCTCTGGGCAGCAGGAAACGGTGGCGCAATTTGTTCCACAATGGCGCTTCCAGCTCGGACTGGGCGAAATGCATCCAGGAATCCATTTCGGCGCGGCCGGCGAGGCCGGGACTGGCGCCCATGCCCTTATCCGCGTGCTTATCGGCGAGATAGACGCAGATCGCCGCCGAATCCGTCAGCGTCAGCTCGCCGTCGATCAGGATCGGCACCTTGCCCGAGGGATTGAGCGCATAGGCTTCGGGCGAGCGCAGGGGAATTTCGACGAATTCATAGGCCTGCCCGAGTTCTTCGAGCATCCACAGAACACGGCTAACCCGGGATCCACGCGATCCGACGGCCTTGTACATGATTGAACCCTGCCTTTCCCGGTCAGCCTAGAGCATCCGCGGCCGTCATACGATCGTGTCGAACAGCCGCAGGATGAACGATACCTGGTAAATCAGCGCCGCCGCGACGAAGGCGATGTGAAACCGGCGGTCGCGCACCAGGATCGCGGCGATGCACAGCGCGACGAAGACCGGCGTGCGGAACAGATATTCGTTGCCGAAGCGGGCGAAATGCTCCGGCCCCTTCAGCAGCGTGTCGATCACGTCGAGCACGTAGGTCGCGGCCAGCAGGCCGAAGAACCAGGCGCGGCGCGAATAGAAGAAATCCTCATAGCTGGTGTAGTCGAGCATCGAATCCGGAAACAGCAGCGCGCAGAGCAGGAACAGGGTGATGGCGTAGAAGATGATGAACAGGTACTTGCCGAAGGTCCATGTTTCGATGGCGTAGAGGCCGAACTCCCACCACCAGAAATGCACCAGCATCAACAGCACCGAAGCGACCCAGGCCAGATGCACCGCATAGAGCCGGTACTGGCCGGGATGCTGGACGATGCGCGCCACCCCCGACAACAGGCGCGCGACGCCGAGCCCGATCACCATGCCCAGGACGATGCGGATATGCGGGAAGATGTCGTGGGGCGAAGCTATTTCGGTGGCCATGCCGAATGCTCGCCAGGTGATGGAACGTCCGTCAACACACCACTATCAGTCTATTCGCGCATAAGGTTGTCTGAAGACCACGGTGATCCTGGGAAATAATCATCGTCCAAGATTTCCTTGATCCCATAGGGGCAATGGACAGGGAAATCCCGATCTCTCAGGCCTGTTTCGTCCAATGCCTTTAATCTTGCTATCTTGAACTCTCGATCGAGCACCTGCGCAGGATATTTTTTGAGGCTCGGACTTTCATCAAGCAGGCCCTCAATCCGAAGCCGTTGCTCCCGAATTGTCAGCAACCAGCCCGTTTTGCGCTGCTCAGACTGAAACTCCCATTTCAGCAAGTGAAGGACCAAAGTGCCAAGCCTGCTCGCAATTTCCCTTTTGTCGCTCCGCCCCAAGCTCTCGATCTCCTCGGCAACATTCTCACGATCGAGGTCGGAAAGACGACCTTCGCGCAGCAACGCGCCCTGCTCGGCGCACCACTGAGCATAGTCGGCCTCGTAGGGCGTCAATTGCTGTTTGCGAAATATCTTGTTCATTGAGGAGATATTGCTCCCAAAGTGCACAATTTCCAAGTCCGCGGAGAACGAGTGGGCCCATTCGGGCAGTCGGCACAACCCACTCACCGCCGCATTTAACGAGGGCAATGGCTCGCGGCGATCTTATCAAAACAGAAAATATCGCTGGGCCATCGGCAGCACCGTCGCTGGTTCGCAGGTCAAGAGTTCGCCGTCGGCACGAACCTCGTAAGTCTCGGGATCGACTTCGATATGCGGCGTGGCGTCGTTGAGCACCATGGAGTGCTTGCCGATGCCGCCACGCGTGTTTTCGACCGCGGCGAACTGCTTGTCGACGCCGAGCCGGCCGTGCAGACCGGACTCCAGTGCCGCCTTCGAGACGAAGGTTACCGACGAGTTGGTGCGCGCCTTGCCATAGGCGCCGAACATCGGCCGATAGTGCATCGGCTGCGGCGTCGGGATCGAGGCGTTGGGGTCGCCCATCGGCGCCGCCGCGATCATGCCGCCGATCAGTACCATATCAGGCTTGACGCCGAAGAAGGCCGGGTTCCACAGCACCAGGTCGGCGCGTTTGCCGACAGCGACCGAGCCGATGTCCCTGGACAATCCATGCGCGATGGCAGGGTTGATCGTGTATTTCGCGATATAGCGGCGGACGCGGAAATTGTCGTTGTTGCCGGTCTCCTGCGGCAGCGAACCGCGCTGGCGCTTCATCTTGTCGGCGGTCTGCCAGGTCCGGATCGCCACTTCGCCGACGCGGCCCATCGCTTGTGAATCCGAGGAGATGATCGAGAAGGCACCGATGTCGTGCAGAATGTCCTCCGCCGCGATGGTCTCCTTGCGGATGCGGCTTTCGGCGAAGGCGATGTCTTCCGGGATCGACGGCGACAGATGATGGCAGACCATCAGCATGTCGAGATGCTCGGCCAGCGTGTTGACCGTGTAGGGCCGCGTCGGGTTGGTCGAGGACGGGATGACGTTGGGCAGGCCGCAGACCTTGATGATGTCGGGCGCATGCCCGCCGCCCGCGCCTTCGGTGTGGAAGGCGTGGATGGTGCGGCCCTTGATCGCCGCCACCGTGTTCTCGACGAAGCCGCTCTCGTTGAGCGTGTCGGTGTGGATCATCACCTGAACGTCATGGTCGTCGGCGACCGACAGGCAGCAGTCGATCGCGGCCGGCGTCGTGCCCCAGTCCTCGTGCAGCTTCAGCGAGCAGGCGCCGCCCAGCACCATCTCCTCGAGCGCCGCGGGCAGGGAAGCGTTGCCCTTGCCCGACAGGCCGATATTCATCGGGAACGCATCGAAGGACTGGATCATGCGCGCCATGTGCCATGGCCCGGGCGTGCAGGTGGTGGCGAGCGTTCCGTGCGCCGGGCCGGTGCCGCCGCCGAGCATCGTGGTGATGCCCGACATCAGCGCTTCCTCGATCTGCTGCGGACAGATGAAATGGATATGCGCGTCGAAGCCGCCCGCGGTAAGGATCTTGCCTTCGCCGGCGATGATCTCGGTGCCGGGGCCGATGATGATGGTGACGCCATCCTGTGTGTCCGGGTTGCCGGCCTTGCCGATTGCCGCGATGCGGCCCTCCCTGAGGCCGATATCGGCCTTGAAGATGCCGGCGCTGGCGTCGATCACCAGCGCATTGGTGATGACGGTGTCGACCGCTCCTCCAGCGCGGGAGACCTGGCTCTGGCCCATGCCGTCGCGGATGACCTTGCCGCCGCCGAATTTCACCTCCTCGCCATGAATGGTGAAATCCCTCTCGACCTCGACGAAGAGTTCGGTATCGGCAAGCCTCACCCTGTCGCCGACCGTCGGCCCGTACATCTGCGCATAGGCGGCGCGGGTTATTCTGGCCATCAGTGATTGCTCCCGAATTGCGGTGCTGGTGAAACCGGGCTGCACATTGCTGCCATCCAATGGTCACGCAATGACCCGCTGGTCGACACCTTCTGATCCCATTTGGCGGTTGAGGTTGGAGGGTCACCCCAAAACGACCGTTTGCCAAATCGATGGAAGGAAAATCCATGCGCAAAACGATAGTTCTCGCCGCTGCCGCCACCCTGATGCTGGCGGGTGCCGCCAGTGCCCAGCAGCAGCCCGCTCCGGCAGCGCCGGCCGCGCCCGCCCCCGGCGGGCAGCAGGCCGCGCCGACGATCCAGAGCGTCAACATCGTCGACATCACCGAACTGCCGAAGGACACGCAGACGCAGGTCAACCAGGTGATCGCCCAGCGCGGCGATGCCGGCCTGCAGAAGCTGCGCAGCTCGATCGATGCCACGCCCAAGGTCAAATCCGCCCTCGAGGCCAAGGGAATGACCTCGGCGCAGGTGGTCGCGGCCAGCATGGAGCCCAACGGCGCCCTGACCCTGATCACCAAGAAGGCGAGCTGACGGCGCGCCTGCGCGGCGGGCCGTCGTCCGGTCCGCCCGCGCTATCTGGAAGGGAACCTTGGCCGGGCAGGAGCCGTTTCGTTTCATCGGCGCTGAACGGCGCCGCGAAACGAACCCGTCCAGGAGCGAGCGATGGCGACCAACCCCGGCAAGAGACGGCTCTATGCCTTCGCCTCCATGGCATTCCTGGCGGCGGGCAGCCCCGGAGCCTCCCTTCACGCACAAGGGCTCGAAAGCCCCGAGACCGTCAACCGGATCATCGGCTCGGACGTCAAGCAGGAAGAAACCAGGAGCGATGCCGAAGCGGGCAAAGTTGCCAGGGCGATCGACCGGACACGTGAAAACATCGGCACGGTGCGCAAGACATCCAAGCTCGACAAGGTCGATATCGTGTTCCTGACCGATGCCGCGCGCACCGAAGGCGGTCCGCCGCCGGCGATCGAGACCAAGGTTAAGCAGCATCAGGACGACATTGCGGAGCTGCGCAAGGAGATCGAGGCCAACGCGCTGCTGTTCAACGCCATCGACTCGCGACGCGTGCTTGCGCAGGACGTTCTCGCCGTGGAATTCGACGACCCCGGAAAGATCGTCATCTATGCGGCGGCCAAGCCGTCCGATTGAGCCGAGGGCACAACTCGCTTTCGTACTCGCCCGAAAGCCCTTTGCCCTCTTTGCACGCCGCGCATGAGACGCCCTCGGCCTCACAGCCTGCCCATCACCTTCTGCTGAAAGCCATAGACCTCGCGCTTGCCGCCCAGCGGCACCAGCGTGACGTCGCGCTCCTGTCCGGGCTCGAAGCGCATGGCGGTGCCGGCGGCGATGTCGAGGCGCATGCCGCGCGCCTGTTCGCGGTCGAATTTCAAGCCCTCATTGGTCTCGAAGAAATGATAGTGGCTGCCGACCTGGATCGGCCGGTCGCCGCTGTTGGCCACTTTGAGCGTAACCGTCGGCAGGCCTTTGTTCAGGTCGATGTCGCCGTCGGCGGGAATGATTTCACCTGGGATCATCGTTCGTCACACGGCGCCGAAGACGAGGCCGAGCCCTATCGCCGTGCAGGCGGCACCCGCGGCCCGCACGAGCACGCGAAATCGCCTGCCGAGGCCAAGCCCGGCGGCGATGCCGACGGCGTGCAGCAGCGTCGTGGCGACGGCAAAGCCGGCCATATATTCAAGCCCTGCGGCATTTTCCGGCACTTCGGTGCCATGGGCGTGGCCATGAAACAGCGCGTACGCGCCGATGATGGCGACGCCGGCCGTGACAGGAAGATCGACGGCCAGCGCCACGAACAATCCGAGCGCCACCACCGACGCCAGTATGCCCGGCTCGACGAAGGGCAGCGGCACATGCAGCATGCCGAGCGCGCCGCCGGCCAGCATGACGCCGACGAACGCGGCCGGCCATGCCCACACAGCCTCGCCGCCTTTCTGTGCCGCCCACAGGCCGACCGCGACCATTACCGTGATGTGGTCGAGGCCGGAGAGCGGATGCATGAAGCCGGCCGCGAAGGAGGAGGTCGTGCCGGCCCCGACATGGGCATAAGCGGGCATGGCGGCTGCCATGAGCAGAATCGCCGAGAGGGCTGTGCGTTTCATCTGTGCTGAGATCATCGGTGCGTCTTTCCTATCAGGATCGTCTGGCCTATCAGGGTCGTCTGGCGTTCACGCGGCCTCGCGCGGGCCACAACCCTCAGCCTTGAGGATGCGCGTGGTCGAAGCGGGATATTTCTTCAGCATTGCCGCCGGACGGATCGGCCGTGCCGAAAAATTGCCGCCGCAATTGGGGCAGACGCCGCCGAGCACGTCTTCGACGCAATCGGCGCAGAAGGTGCATTCGAAGGTGCAGATTAGCGCATCCGTCGCCTCCGGCGGCAGGTCCTTGTCGCAGCATTCGCAGTTCGGGCGCAGCTCAAGCATATCTGTCTCCTCACCGTATCGGCTCATGCACGGTCACCAGCTTGGTGCCGTCGGGGAATGTCGCCTCCACCTGCACGTCATGGATCATCTCGGCGATGCCTTCCATCACCTGCGCGCGGCTGACGACGTGGGCGCCGGCTTCCATCAGCTCGGCGACGGGACGGCCGTCGCGGGCGCCTTCGACGACGAAGTCGGTGATCAGCGCGATTGCCTCCGGATGATTGAGCCTGACGCCGCGCTCCAGACGCTTGCGCGCCACGACCGCCGCCATGGCTATCAGCAGCTTGTCCTTTTCCCTCGGCGTCAGGTTCATGCGTTTCCCTGAAATGATGCGGACACGATCACAGTGACCATATTTTGGGCAGCCCCGCCTTTCCGTTGAGCAAGCCGACGAGCGGAACCAGATGCTGGCGCAGCCGGTAGCCGTCGCCGGCATACAGCCTCGCAAGAAGCTTGCCAGATTCCTGCACGCTCCAGGTGCTGGCGCCGCCCTGGCCGCCGATGATCTCCCGAACCGGATCGAGAAGCGCTTCCGCCCGCGGCGAGATCAATAGCACCGTCGCCATGGCGACGGCGCCGCCGGCAATCGGTGGGCGCGCCAGGGTCGCGGCGATGTCGGGCCCGATGCGGAAATCCTCGGCATGGATGAGAGCCCCGCCCCGGCGGACGCGCCAGCGGTCGTGAAAGCCGCCCTGGACCGCGCGTTCGCCCATCGCCGTCCGGCCGAAGACGGTGGCTTCCAGCACCAGCGCCTCGGCGCCGGCGGCAAGATCAAGGTCGAGCGTGCGGGCAAAGGCCGATCGGTCGAAAACGATGGTCTCCTGCGGCAGCCAGGCGACGCGGCCGTTTTCGCCGACCGTTAGCCGGACGCTGACTTCGGCCCGGTCGGAAGCGGCGCGATAGATTTTCTCGCAGGCCTGCGTCGTTATCGTGGCGCTGGCATGCGCGCCGACGTCGATCTCCCAGCCGAGGCGGTCGCCTCCGGTCAGCCCGCCCGCGGTGTTGATCAGCACGGCTTCCAGCGGGCCGCCGGAAACGGCCGGCATCCTTATCTTGGCGGAACCGTCCTGATAGAGGCGGCGCAGCCGCGTGCGGCCGTCTTGACTGGCGCAGGCGAGCTGCGCCAGTCCGGCCGCCCGCTGCGCCGGCGGGGCCGAAAATCCGGTATGTTCGATCGTATCCACGCCGTCAGGTTAAGCACCGCGGCGGTTTTGTCGATATATAGCTTGTTGCTTGATGGCGTTTCCGTTTCTATAGAGGGAGCCACCTTGGTACGCTCATGCGACGCCTGGCGGGGGTCCAAGGCGACGGTCGCGGCCTGATATCGAGGACAAAAAGGCGCTGTTCAGTTGGCGTCGGGAAACGACAAAGTGGGGAAGAAACCGAATGGCTGACCAACTGGCGACCGAAATCATCGAAAAGATCAAGGCTCATGCCGAGCCGGGCGGCGAGGAGATCACCACCAGCACCGAATTGACGGCGCTCGGCATCCATTCGCTGGAACTGACCGAGATCATCTTCGATCTCGAGGAGCAGTATGGCATCGAGATCGAGATGAACACGGTCGATGCCTGGAGCAACCTGAAGAATGTTGGCGACATGGTCGAGGCCGTTCGCGCGCTGATCGCGAAAAAAGCCTGACCGGATGCACAAGCGCGTCGTCATTACCGGCATCGGCGGTTTGTGCGGGCTTGGCACCGACGTGCCGGCGATCTGGACCGAGATGCGCGCCGGCCGCTCGGCGATCGGCCCCATCGATAACCCGTTCCTGCACGATTTGAAGGTCAAGATCGGCTGCGAGATCAAGGCGCTGCCCGACCATGGCATAGAGCGCAAGCAGCTGGTGTCGATGGACCGTTTCAGCCTGTTGGCGGTGATTGCCGCCCGCGAAGCCTTACAGCAGTCCGGCTTGGCCCCCCATGCGGACAATACCTACCGCATGGGCGCCGTTATCGGCATCGGCGTCTGCGGCTTCGAGACGGTCGAGGAGAACTACCGCGCCATCCTGATCGAGGGCAAGAATCGCGCCGGCATCTTCACGGTGCCGAAGGTCATGCCGGGCGCCGCCGCCGGCCAGGTCAGCATGCATCTTGGCCTGCGTGGACCGGTGTTCGGCGTCACTTCGGCCTGCTCGTCGGCCAACCATGCCATCGCATCGGCGGTCGACCAGATCAGGCTCGGCCGCGCCGACGTCATGGTCGCCGGCGGCACCGAGGCACCGCTGGTCTGGGGCGTGCTGAAGGGGTGGGAGGCGCTGCGCGTGCTGTCGCCCGATACCTGCCGGCCGTTTTCGGCCGATCGTCAGGGTCTGGTGCTCGGCGAAGGCGCCGGCATGGCGGTTCTGGAAAGCTACGATCACGCGGTGGCGCGCGGCGCAAACATCCTCGCCGAAATCGTCGGCGCCGGCCTCTCGGCCGATGCCTCCGACATCGTTGCGCCGACCATAGAAGGGCCGGAAGCGGCGATGCGCTTCTGCCTGGCGGACGCCGGGTTGAATCCCGAGGACATCGATTACCTCAATGCGCACGGCACCGGCACCAAGGCCAATGACCAGATCGAGACCGCCGCGATCAAGCGCGTCTTCGGCGAGCACGCGCGCTCGCTTTCCGTCTCGTCGACCAAGTCGATGCATGCCCATTGCCTTGGCGCCTCGGGCGGGCTGGAGATGATCGCCTGCGTGATGGCGATTCGCGAGGGCGTGGTGCCGCCCACGGCGAATTTCCGCGAGGCCGACCCCGATTGCGATCTCGACGTGACGCCGAACGTCGCGCGCGAGCGTAAGGTGCGCGCCGCCATCAGCAACGGCTTCGCCTTCGGCGGCACCAATGCGGTGCTGGCGTTCAAGGCGATCTAATCCCGGCGATCATGCACTGCTCGGCAGGTCAATCTGCCGGCTCCCGATGCCGGCATCATTCGATTTGTTGACTGTGCGTGCACGGCCAAACGTCTGCCGCCGCATTGATCATCCCTGGGCCTGCGCCTAATTCTTTGCCGACCTCACCCAGACCGCGCCGCGCGGTGCGAAATCCCCGCCCAGGAGTTCTCGATGGCCGACCTGTCCGCCTATCCAATCACCGCCCGCTGGCCGGCCAGGCACCCGGACCGGATCCAGCTCTATTCGGCGACGACCCCGAATGGGGTGAAGATATCGATCGCCCTCGAAGAGATCGGCCTGGCCTACGAGCCGCACTATGTGGACATCGGCAAAAACGAAAGCTGGACGCCGGAATTCCTGTCGCTCAATCCCAACGGCAAGATACCGGCGATCATCGATCCGAACGGTCCCGACGGCAAGCCGATCGGCCTGTTCGAGTCCGGCGCCATCCTGCTCTACCTCGCCGACAAGACCGGCCTGCTCGTCCCGGCGGACGCGGCGCGGCGCTACGAGACGATCCAGTGGGTGTTCTTCCAGATGGCGGCCGTCGGCCCGATCTTCGGCCAGGTCGGCTTTTTCCACAAATTCGCCGGCCGCGAGATCGCCGACAAGCGGCCGCTGGAACGCTACCGCGATGAATCGCGCCGCCTGCTCGGCGTTCTCGACGGCAGGCTGAAGGGCCGCCGATGGATCATGGACAATGACTACACCATCGCCGACATCTCGCTCATCGGCTGGGTGCGCAATCTGATCGGCTTCTATGAAGCGCGCGACCTCGTCGGCTTCGATGATTTCGCGCATGTGGCGGCATGGCTGGAGCGCGGCCTGGCTCGGCCGGCGGTGCAGAAGGGCCTGACAATCCCGGCAAAGGGCTGAAGCGGCCCGGCCGCCCTGGGGCGCGGGATATCGTAGCCTTGGCCGACTCGGCTGGGCTATTTCGCCTTGGCTTTCGGGCCGCCCTTGCCCATCACGGAAGCCGCCAGCGAAGCGGCGCCGCGTGCCGTCGCCACCACCGCGCCGGCTGCAACGCTCGCCACGGTGCGGACGGCGCCGGATTTCTCTGGCGCCGGCTTGCGCGCGCTGGCCGGCTTTGCGGCCGCGGCCGCGACCTTCCGAGGCGCGGCCTTGCCGAAGCTGGGCTTTGCGTCCTTCGAACGTTCGGCGATCGCCGGACCAGCGCCGGCTTTCGCCTGCGTCGTCTTCGTCGTCCTGGTCTTGGCGGTCGCGGGTTTTCTTGCCTTGGTTGCCATTGCAAAATCCCCTTACGCAGGACAATCGGTTCCCGGCCATAACGGTGCGAAACCCCTTAAGGTTCCCGTCGAAAAATACCGACAATTAAGCAGGTTAACCAATCACCAGGTCGGCCGCCCGGCGCCGCGCCAGCACGCGTTCGATGTTGGGCATGTCGTTGGAGGCGATCCAGGCGCGCGCATCCTCCTCGGAGCGGCCATGTTCGTGCCAGCGCTCCATCAGCCGGCGCTCGAGCTCGTTGCGCGGCACCTCGACGAAGATCGAGAAATCGAACAGCGGCGCCAGCCGCGACCACGGCTCCTCGTCGAGCAGCAGGTAATTGCCCTCGACCAGGATGAATTTGGTCTCCGCGCCGATGATCGCCGCCGCCGCGCGCGACAGTTCCATGCCGCGGTCGAACACCGGGATGGCGATGTCGGGCTCGCCGGCCCGGATGCGCTTCAGAAGCGTCTCGAAGCCGCCGAAGTCGAACGTATCCGGCGCGCCCTTTCGCGCGCGCAGCCCGCGCTGGTTGAGAACGACGTCGTCATAGTGGAAGCCGTCCATCGGCACGACCTCGACGGCGCCTTCCGGCAGCAGATCGTGCAGGCTGGCCGACAATGTCGACTTGCCGGCCCCCGGCGGACCGGCGATGGCGACGATGAAGCGCTTTGCCTTGCCGGCGCGCTTGAAGATGGTGGCGGCGAGATGGGCGATTTCGGACATGGCGGCCTCGCTTGCCCCTGATGGTTGGCGCGACCGTTATTCTGGCGGCACTCGGCGGAAATTTCAAACCGGCATTTTGGGTAAGGGGCCGTGTCAAATGTCAAAAGCCGACGTTCGAAGCATCCACTCAACCAGCCGCGGCCTGCCCGATGCGCAGGAAATCGCTGTCGAACGGCACCTCCCGCGCCGAGCCTCCGCCCAGGAGCCGCATGCGGCCGTCCGCCGTGGTGACCTCCTGCGGCGGCTCGCCGCCCGACAGCGGCAGGGCGCCGATGACATGGCGGAAGGAGACGCTGGGGCCTTCGCCGAGCGCGAACGCCGTCGCCACGCCTTCGCGCGTCAGCCAGTTGTCGCCGATCGAGGCGGCATGGCCTATCGCCGTGCGCCCGTCCTCGATGCCGAGCACGCCGAGATGCCGGCCGCTCCACGGCGCGTAGTCGCGGCCGCCATTGCTGAACCACAGCATGGTGACCGGCAGCTCGGCCGGGTTCTTCAGCACCAGAACCAAATCGTCCTCGGCCCGGCGCGCGAGGGCCGTCCAGCCCGGCCCGCCATGGTCGGCCTCGACCAGCGTGACAAAATCCTCGCGCCGGTCGTCCATGCGGTAATCCGTCAGGTCGAGCGTGCCGCCGCCGGCGGCGGGAAAATGGCCGAGATCGCTGGTGCGCCCGGGATAGGCGAGCAGGAAGCGGCCGCGCTTGGGATCGGGCTCCAGCGGATCGGCGGGCGAGGCCGCGAAGCGTTTTGGCGAAAAGGCGAGCCGGCCGCCATCCGTCATTGCCGTCATCGGATGATGGGCGACGGAGATCGCGCCGTGGCCGCCGGAAAACACATGTTCCTGATAGAGGAAGGCATGGCCGTCGCGCAGCGTCAGGATCTTGTCGACGGTCGCGCCCATGACCTTGCGGCGCAGCCGGAAAACGGCTCGCCAGCCGCCGTCCAAGGCGCTGCTCTGGGTGACATCCCAGGCGCTGTTGGCCGACCAGCCATGCAGCGGTGCTTCCTCGACGTCGCTGCGCGAAAACGGCGCGCACAGGAAATCGCCGGACAGTCGCACCGTGCCCTCGGGCAGGTCGGCCGGCAGCGTGTCGCGTGGCGCGCCGACCCAGGGTGCGCGGTGCAGCGGCCGCAATTGGCGCCCGCCGTCCTCGACCACCCCGCCATCCTCGACCACCATGTCGGCGATATGGCCGACCGTGGTGTCCAGCGAAACCGAAATGCCGCGTGCCTTGAGGGTGACCGTATCCATTGCGCTCTCATCGAATCCCGAAGGCGCAACAAGAACCGTTCGCCACCGGTTGCGCAAGCGTCGCGACCGGCATTTTGCATCACCTTGGAACGCAAGCTTGCGAAAGCAGACAAAGCTGGGGCTACCGCTATTAACCAAATGGACGCAGCTGGCGGGTTACGTTAGCTTCGCCGCATCTCAGCAACAGCCTAGCCAGAACAGACCTGTCCTTGTCCCCCTTGCGTCGCCTTCCGCTCGTCCAGAGACTTTTCGTCGCCCTTGGCCTGTTGCTGATGGCTGCGGGCTGCTCGACCACGACACCGCCGGACTCTGTGCTGGCCGTGCCGGCGCCGCCGCAGAAATACGCGGCCATCGTCGTCGATATCAGAAGCGGCAAGCAGCTGTTCGAGGTCAATTCGAGGGCCCAGCGCTATCCGGCCTCGCTGACCAAGATGATGACGCTCTACCTCCTGTTCGAGGCAATGGAGAGCGGCCGCGTCTCCAAGGAAACGCAGATCCCGGTCTCCGACCACGCGGCCTCGCAGCCGCCGACCAAGATGCGCTTCCGGCGCGGGGAAACGATCGACGTCGATTCCGCCATCCGCGCCATCGTCGTCAAGTCGGCCAATGACGTGGCGGTGGCGGTGGGCGAATATCTCGGAGGCTCGGAGGACGAGTTCGCCGCCATGATGACGTCGAAGGCGCGCCAGCTCGGCATGACCAGCACCATTTTCCGCAACGCCTCGGGCCTGCCCGACGACGGCCAGGTCACCAGCGCGCGCGACATGGCGGTGCTCGGCATGGCGCTGCACCAGCGCTTCCCCCAGCATTTCCACTATTTTTCCGAGAGCGACTTCATGTTCCGCGGCCGGCTGGTGCGCGGCCACAACGACATGCTCGGCCGCGTGCGCGGCGTGAACGGCATCAAGACCGGCTATATCAGGGCCTCCGGCTTCAACATCGTCACCTCCTACGAAGCCGACGGCCGCCAACTGATCGTGGTGGTGATGGGCGCCGACAGCGCCCGCCAGCGCAACGACCATGTCGAGGCGCTGATCCAGCGCAACCTATCGCCGGCGGTTGCCGACGCCCCGACCAGGGTGATGTACGCCGAACAGCAGTGAGCGGGCGAGCTTCGGGGCTGCCTCGCTTCGGACCAGCTTGCTCAACTATCGAAGTCAGTGCCGCCCCTCATCGCCCTGCCGGGCACTTCTCCCCGTATAGTGACGGGGAGAAGAGGCTGACCGCAACCTCGGCACCCTTTTGCAGTGTTGGTGATGGGCGAAACCGGCGATAACAGCCCCTCTCCCCGTTCTACGGGGAGAGATGTCCGGCAGGACAGTGAAGGGGCGGCGCAGTCGCTCGAAAGCGGGCGATGGCGTCGACTTGACCCGATAGGAATTTTTTCTTGACAGGGTGAAGGCAACTGTGCTACTATTCTCGCTATGGTGCTAATTTGCGCCAGCCACCCGCCGCAAGGCGGGTTTTTTGTGCCGTCGCCCAGGCGCCGGCCAATCACTTCGTCATCCACGGGCGGAGCAAGGAGCGTAGCGACGCGGCGCGAGGATCCATGCCGCGACTCGGCAAGCGCCGCAACGGTTCGCAATTCTGCTCCACTGAGGCCAATGTCATGGAATGGATCCAGGCTCCGCGACGGAGCTTCGCCCCCGTTATGGTTCCCCAGGGGGTTGATGACGATTTCATGGAGCCGCCGCCAACCTCGAATGTCTCTCGACCAGGCGAGCCCCGAAAGGCGGCCCGCTGCCCCTTCCTGTCACGCAATCGTCCGCAAGGCGTGGCATAGGCATGCCAAATCGCCGCGATGCTGGCTAAGCATCGCCGCATCGGTCTATCGTCTTCCACCACAGCAGGAGCCCGCATCATGAGCACCCTCCCCAAGGCGTCCGAGCAGCAGGCGGACAATGACAGCGGCGGCGAATATTTCGAGGCGCCGACCACGGGGGAGGACCTGCACGGGGCTTCGGACGAGCATTTCGACACGCCGGAGGTGCCGGACTCCGAGCCGGCCTTGCCCGGCGCTTCGCGGGCCAAGCCCAAGAAAAGACCGTCGGCGATCTCGGGCCGCAAATTCCGCAAGCGCGACCTGGTGCGCATCGACGATCTGCGCCCGAGCCTGGCCGACCGCATCCGCTCCGACCATCCCGACCTGCCGCATGGCGCCCGCATCAGCCGCGAGGAGCTCGGCCGCTACCGCATGCGCTACATGGAGGAGCTGCTCCAGCAGGAGCACGGCGAATTCTCCGAGCTCGACCGCCAGGTCGTGGAATCGATCGCCAGGCAGGACACGATTTCGGAAAACTCGGAAGAGGAGTTCGAGGAGCACCGCTCGTTCGCCGACCGCGTCTCCGACAACATGGCGGCCTTCGGCGGCAGCTGGTGGTTCCTGATCTCGTTCGCCGGCGTGCTCCTGGTGTGGATCGCCATCAACCTGTTCGAGGGCTTGAACCGCGCCTTCGATCCCTACCCCTTCATCCTGCTCAACCTGCTGCTCTCCTGCATCGCCGCCATCCAGGCGCCCATCATCATGATGAGCCAGAAGCGCCAGGAGGTGAAAGACCGCCTGCGCTCCTTCAACGACTACCGCGTCAACCTCAAGGCCGAGCTCGAAGTGCGCCATTTGCACGAAAAACTGGACTACCTCATCTCGCGCCAATGGACGCGCCTGGCCGAAATGCAGCAGATGCAGCTCGACGCCATGCATGAGCTGACCGGCGCGAAGAAGGCGAAGCGCGCGGTGCGGAGGAGGCGGGCGGTGAAGGGTGAGGCGGGCGGGTGAGGGGCTCAAGTTCCTCGCCCCCGCAAAGGACGAGGAAGAGGTGGCTCGGCGAAGCCGAGACGGAGAGGGGCAACGCCGCACGCGACAGGACGCCACCTGCGAGGTGAACCTTTGGAAAATGCCAATCTCCAATTGCCCGTTGAAGCCCGCGCCCGCTTCCGCTAAGAAGCCGTGACTTGCCGGTTCACCCGGTTCGTTTTCCGGCCCGCCGGGAAGCACCCGTAGCTCAGCTGGATAGAGCGCTGCCCTCCGAAGGCAGAGGTCACAGGTTCGAATCCTGTCGGGTGCGCCAAGGAAATCGGGTCCGTTCCGGACACACAGGGTACCGGTTATACCGGAGACTAGCGCACGAGAGGATCTTGTAGCCGGTCTTGCGCCAGATATCGAACTCCCCGCAAAGCATCGCTATCTTCTCTCGGCAAGGGCATGACTTACAGCTTAAAAGCTGCAGGGTTCAAACGCGCGACGCTCCGACTTCAAAACTTTTCCCTCTGACTACATGGATCAGACGTCTGAAGTTAACGTCTTTGTCGTCGGTTTTCCATCGGTTGGCAAACCGGCATACGACCTGAAGGTTCCCTTCCTCATAGTGTCCATCACTATCAATACGGTCGAGCGAAGGTAGTAACTCTGAGTCCCCGTGTTGGCCATCCATCTGCAACGGCAAATCCGTGAGCGCGCATAGCGAGGTGAAACGCGGAAATGGCGCGCAGCCTCCCGGTGACCATGCCCCTCATCAACATACGCAACAACACGCCGACGCAACTCAAGCGGTAGCGGCTTGCAATGAATCACGAACTCAAATCAAGGGAATCCTGAATCCCTTAAATCGCGACACGCTTTAGTCTGCGGAAGCGCAAAGCCACTCCTTGGCATCCGAGGCATCACCACCAAACGTTGAGCCGGTCGTGTTCGAATCGCCACTACGCATTGGATTCAGGGCCGGCGTGCTGCCCTGTGGTTGAATGACACCCTGCTCGACCCCTCAGGCCTCGTCTGGTTGGCATCGAACATGAATATCTGATCCGTTACGGTCGTTTCGCCACGCATCATGAACGACCGCTATGCGCCCAATTTCGGCCGTTGCGGACAGCCTTGCTGCTCGCTGAAAGCGGACATTGCGCTTCTTTTAAAGCCGGGATAGCGCGCAACTGTTTTTTCCATGTGCGGTAGTTTTTAGGGTTGTATCGAAAAAGCCCAATCCTCATCATCCATTTTGTTGCGGACACGGGCTTGGATGTCCTCATCGATGACGGGATCACCAAAGTCGAATACACCACATTGCCGAAGAGCCGTGCGCAAATTCAGAGAACTCGGCAACCTTTGTAGCAGCACACGGTAACATGCCAGCTCTCGCGTGAAGGTTCCGGTAATGCCGACCGAGAGACCCAACAAAATGTCAGGCTGGTCACGGTCTCCTTGATAATAGATCGTAATCCAGGCCATCTTTCCCACGGAGGCCTCACGCTCATACATGATAATCCGGTCGGCCGAATTGACCAGGAGTCCATCATACTTGCGGATTGTCCTGTCGCGCTGGGGAAGCTTGCGCTCGATGTTTTTGCTGAAGATGACTCCATTGTCGTTGTAGATGTGGACCAGTCCGCGCAAAATCCGTCCCGGATATTCGGCCGCGCAGAAATGGTTGTGGTAGAAGCCGGTTATATTGCGAAACCTCTCATTGTTGCTGGGTCCCAGAAACAGGAGGTTCGATATGCGCTTGCGGGTTTCCCAAGGGCTGTCGATTATCGGCCGCTTGACCGCGACCAGCTCGCTGAACTGTTTGGTGTCGAGCAGGATTTCAGATTCTTCCACACCGAAGTAATCGCCGATTCTGCGCAATGTTCGCAAAGACGGGAACGCCGTTCCGTTGAGATATTTCTGGAACTGGTGTCGGTTGATGCCGAGCCTCCGACAGACCTCCGATACCGATTTGGAGTAGCTGCACAGCAGCCTGAGGTTTTCCGGCAGGTCTTCGCTGGCCAATCGTCGTTCTCCATAAATCGTCTAAAGTTGCGCGAGTTTATGCTGTTATACCAGCAAAGAGCGCAAGGATGGCAAAGCGTTCCCCATTGCGATTCATGTGGTGCTTGCCGATGCTGGCTTTGTCGGCAAAGCGCCGGTCGCCAGCAGCGGCCAAAAGACCACTGTCCAAAATATGGGGAAGAAAAATGCAGAAAGTCGGTGCGAGCGAGCTGATCAAGGTCAGGACCTTTCTTCCCATGTCACGCCGTGGTTTTCTCACGGGCGCGGCCGCGGGCGGTGCTGCTTTCGGGTTGGGATTTGGCTCCCGCTCCGCACATGCCGATGCAAATGTCACATTTCTCGGTTGGCAGGGCTATGAGGCTTACCTCGAGGGCGGAGGCTTTCCGTCCAAGAACGGTCTCACACTCCAGAAGTCCTTTGCGTCGTCCGCCGACGAGATGGTGACGAAGCTGCGTCTTGGATCGAGTGCCTATGACCTGCTTACGCCATACTTCATCAATGATCCGTTCTTGCAGAACCAGGGCCTTATCGAAGCGCTGGATCTGACCAAGATACCAAATTTCGCGAAGATCATGGAACCCGTACGCCGCATGGCAGAGCCTAACATGGCTGTCGCGGGGACTTGGTACGCGGCCCCGTTCGTGTGGGGCTCGGCACCGCTGATGTATAATTCAGATGTCGTGACGAGCGCGCCGGCGTCGTGGAAGGACATGATGAAGCCCGAGTTCAAGGGGAAATGCGCAATTCCAGACGACATTTCGGCATGCTGGTCCGTATGGGGACGAGTTGCCAATCCAGGTATAAAGACTGCTTTGCGCATGACCCGCGAACAATTGGCCCGGACGGTCGATCTCCTTGTCGAATTGAAGAAGAATCACCTGCGGACCATCGCATCAAGCTATGGCGACTTGACCGACCTTGCCGCGCGTAAGGAGATCGTCATCTTCCAGGGCTTCGAACCGGTCGCATCATGGGTTGGCAAAGCGGCGCCCATCAAGTGGACCTTCCCTGTCGAGGGAACAGGAAGCTTCATCGAAGGCTACGCGATCGGACGCGGCTCCGCGAATATCGAAGCGGCACATGTCCTGATCAACAACGCGCTTTCGCCGGAAGGGCAGAAGGCCGGCGCCGATGCCAATGGCCTGCCTGTGGTGGTCAGCGAGGCGATCCCCCTCGTCAGCGATTGGAACCGGGCATCCTATCCCTACGACAATCTCGAGGATTTCCTGACCAAGAAGGTAACTTTCGAGGAGATGTACTATCTCGACGACGACGGCACCCATGCCACCTGGGATGAATATCAAGAGGCTTGGGAGCGCATCCTCAAGGCCTGACCGACCGAATGAGGCGCGGGAGGCGCGAGAGGCCATGACGGCGAAGAGAACCTTACGGGCAGTGCTTATCGCGCCGGCGGCAAGCGTATATCTGGCGCTTTTCGTGCTGCCGCTCGGCTATTTCGCCCTGGTCAGCTTCTGGACGTTTCGGCTCTACAGGATCGAACCGGTCTTTACGCTGGCGAATTACAGCAAAGCGTACTCCAGTTATTTGGGCCCGGCCCTCCAAACGGTGATTATTGCTCTCGTCATCGCGGTGCTTACGACGCTCCTCGCATATGCGTATGCATTTCTCATCCGCTTCAAGGCAGGCCGCTTCGGCGACGCGTTGCTGTTCGTGGCGCTCATCACGTTGTTCGGCGGTTACCTCGTCAAGATCTATGCCTGGAAGACGATGCTCGGTGAAAGCGGGGTCGTCAACCAATTGCTGATGTCAACAGGCGTTGTTGACAAACCCTTGTCCTGGCTACTCTACAATCCGTTCTCGGTGGTGATCACGCTCACCCACTATCTTTTGCCCTTTGCCGTGTTGCCTATCTACGGAGCCTTGCGTGGCATCGCCGACATCGACATCGAGGCGGCGCGGGATCTGGGCGCGGGCCCCTTCCGCCGCCTGGTGGACATCATCTTGCCCCGAACGGCTACCGGGTTGTTTGCAGGCTTCGCCACCGCCTTCCTGATTTCGATAGGTGACTATGTAACGCCCAGTCTTGTCGGCGGGCCGCACACATCGATGATCGGAACCTTCGTTGCGAGTCAATTTATCAATAGGCTCAACGCGCCGGCGGGATCGGCGCTGACCTTCCTCACTCTTTTTCTTTGTTTTGTCGTGCTGGCGTTGATTGCGGCAGGCGGGCGTCGAATTCTGGCAACGCGATGAAGACCTCTTTTTCCCCAGGCTGGCTGCTCTTCGGAACGGCATTGGTGATCTTCATGCTTGCGCCGCTTGTGCTTGTGGTGCTGCTCTCCTTCGGCAATAATGCTCATGCTACCTTTCCCTTGGGCGTGCCGACGCTTGGCTGGTACAAAGCGCTGTTTGCCAAGCCCGATTTCTATGTAGCGGCCACAAACAGCCTCGTGATCACCGGCTGGGTTGGCGGACTATCGCTTGTGATCGGCACGGCGGCGGCGTTTTCGATTGCGGAATTCAAGAGCCGAACAACCGACACCGGACTGGTGCTTCTGATCCTTCCCCTGATGTTGCCGCCCCTGGTGTTGGCATTGGCTCTTGCCACCACATTCTCCGCCCTCGATATCCGGCTCGGCTTCGTGACGGTGATACTCAGTCAGCTCGTTTTCACGCAACCCTTCGTCATCCTTATCATGCATGCACGGATGCGTGCATTCCCGATCCAACTCCTTGAAAGCGCCCGAGATCTTGGCGCGGGCCCTGTTCGCGCCTTCTTCAACATAACACTGCCCATCATCCGTTCGAGCTTGATCGGCGCCGCGCTCATTGCCATGGCGCTTTCGCTCGACGATTTCATCATCACCTATTTCACCATAGGCGGCGGATTGACGCTTCCTACCTTGACCTGGGGGATGTTGAGGACGTCGTTCAATCCGAGCATAAACGCCCTTGCCTCCATCATTCTCATCGTAACCGTCGGCTTCACGGTCGTAGCCCTGCGACTTTCCAAGTACCGCGGCTGAGTGACATCCGCTTCGACCATGCAAGGCTCACCTGGCGGTGGCTCACAGGAGTATCAAATTGAATCAAAGCGCATACACGGACCTAGTGCCTCCCGTTGACCTGTCGGACCGTGCGCAAATAGGCCTGCTGGTCATAGACATGCAGTATCACGATGCCGCGCCGGATCGCGGCCTGTCGCTTGCCATGGAGCGGATCAGCCCCGGCTCGATGCGCTACTATGCGGACCGACTGACGCGCACGACGATCCCCGCCATCAGCCGGATACTCGACTATTTTCGCCGCAACCATATGCAGGTCTTTCATCTGACGCTCGGTTCCGAGCACCGAGATCTCCGCGATTGCCCAAAGCGGTTCCGCGACTGGACCCGCGCAATAGAAGAGAGATCAGGCGTCCATGACCTGTGGTGGTCGGGAAATCCGGACTTCGCCATTCTGGAAGAACTCATGCCGCTTGCTGGCGAGACGGTGGTGAGGAAAACGACGAATGGAGCGTTCAACGGAAGCGGGCTGGACGATATTTTCCGGTATAATGGCATTTCGCGCCTCATCATAACGGGCGTGGTCACCAGTGCTTGCGTTGCGCTCACCGCGCTGGATGCCGCCGACCGGGGCTACGACTGCGTTCTGGTTTCGGATGCGCTCGCCGATCACGACGAAGAGATGCACATGGCGACGCTCAAATCCTTTGCCATGAATTTCGGGCGGGTGGTCGAGCGCCCCGAAGACGTCATCTCGGTGATGGAGAATTCCGCATGGATATGACCCCGCAGGCCTCGGCCGGCGAAAATGGAGCCTCCGCCATCGCAAAGGAACCACCATTGCTGAGCCTGCGTGGCGTGACGAAGCGGTTCGGGGCGATGACGGCGGTAGGGCCGACCGATGTCGATGTCCGGTCCGGAGATTTCTTTGCACTTCTCGGCCCGTCGGGCTGCGGCAAGACGACGTTGCTGCGCATGATAGCCGGTTTCGAACAGCCCACCGAAGGCAGGATCGAGATCGGCGGAACGGACATTACCCATACCGGCCCGGAACGTCGTCCTACAAACATGGTATTTCAGGGATACGGCCTGTTCCCGCATATGACTGTTCTCCAGAATGTCGGCTATGGATTGCGTGTGGCGGGAGTGGCCAAGGCGGAGGCCGACGCCCGCTGCCGGGAGATAATCGGCCTGGTAAGGCTCAGCGGACTTGCGGAACGCAACGTGACGGCGCTTTCCGGCGGACAGCAGCAGCGTGTCGCCTTGGCGCGAGCGCTCGTCATGCGGCCGAAGATCCTGCTTCTTGACGAGCCGCTGGCGGCGCTCGACCTGAAATTGCGGCAGACGATGCAGGAAGAACTGCGCCGCATTCATCGCGAGATCGGTGGGACCTTCGTCTTCGTCACACATGATCAAACCGAAGCCATGGCGCTGGCCAACCGCATTGCTGTCATGGAATCCGGTATTATCGTCCAGGAGGGTTCGCCGGACGAGATCTACTCCCTGCCTTGCAATCGCTTCGTGGCTACCTTCATAGGCGATGCCAATTTGCTTACAGGCTATCGGACCGGCGGTCGCGTGACGCTCGACGCGGGACCGGCTTTCCCGGACAAGGGAGAGGACGGAGCGGTTGTGGTGATCATACGCCCCGAAAAACTAAGCCTTGCCGGTGACGGAACGAAAAGCGATCTCGTTCTGGAAGGACAGGTCGAAGATGTGATGTTCCTTGGCACCCATGCACGCATTGTGCTGCGGCTGGCCGGCAATGAAACGATGGCTTTGCATACCGCCGATCTGTCCACCCGACAGAAGGCTGTCGAGGGCGCGATGCTGCGGCTCGGATGGTCAATGAGCGACCATGTCGTCGTGGCAGACACCAAATAATCACTGTTCACGCGTAGGAAGCGCGCGAGTGATGGCGTCATCTCGCTACGCGCTTACCACATCGTCGAGAAGGCTTCAGCGCACGTACCACGAACACTGACGATCCACCGATCCTCCGCTGAACGGACTGCCTATTTGCCAGCTTCGATCGCCAGCCATTCGCCTATCACGCACCCATTGGCAAGTAATCAGCTGAACCGTACTTGCACCGCACTCGCCGTCAACGTGGAGAGCTGGTCGGTGTCGTAGCGGTTCCGCAGTTCGGCGAGCGCCTTCGGATCCGGGGAGCCCTTTGCGGCGAGCCTCGCAAGATCTTCGAAATAGTGCTCATGCCCGGGCGGCGAGACGGTCATCAGCACGCGGGCCGGTTTTTCGCCGACATTGGTGATGTTGTGCTGCACGCCGGGCGGAATGAACAGGAAGGTGCCCGGCGTCGCCCGGATCACCTTTCCGCCCACGTACCAGACACATTCGCCGTCAAGCACATAGAAGGTCTCTTCCTGCACGCGATGGACATGCAGGCCGGTGGCGAAGCCGGCCGGTATGGTCCAGTCGAACATGCTCGTGTGTCTGGTATCCCCGCCGGTGACGAGAAACACCATCGGCTGGCCACGCAGCATGACCCCCTTGGTCTCGTCGGGCATCCGGATGACAGGTGCGGCGCTCATTTGATCCTCCATCGGTTCGCTGCTTTTCCCGCAGCCACCGGCACAGGATGCCTCGATCGAGCCGGCCAGTCGTGAAGCCGTTGCGAAATCATTGCGAAAAGATTGCAAACGGTATCTCCTTCGGGAATGGCAACAAGCCTCGCCTTTGGCCCCTTTCGCATCGACGGCGAAGCCGGGATCCTGTTCCACGGCGACCAGCCGACGCCACTCGGCCAACGGGCCGTCGCGCTGCTGGCGCTGCTTGTCGAACGCACGGGCAAGCCGGTTCCCAAGCAGGCGCTGATCGACGCCGCATGGCCGGGGCAAGCGATCGAGGACAGCAATCTGACGGTGCAGATCGCGGCGGCCAGGCGCATGCTGGAGAGCGCGGCCGGCGGCGGAAGCTGGATCGAGACGCTGCCGCGGCACGGCTATCGCTATGTCGGGCCCGAGGTCGCGATCGGTGGTCTCGGCCCCGAGGCGGCAACGCTGACATGGCCCGGCAAGCCTTCGATCGCGGTTCTGCCGTTCTCGAACCTGAGCGGTGATCCGGAGCAGGACTATTTCGCCGACGGCATCGTCGACGACATCACCACCGGCCTGGCGCGCATCAACTGGCTGTTCGTCATCGCGCGCAACTCCTCCTTCACCTATAAGGGGCGCGCGGTGGACGTGAAGCAGGTCGGCCGCGAGCTCGGCGTCCACTATGTGCTCGAAGGCAGCGTGCGCAGGGCCGGCGGCAGCGTGCGCGTCACCGGCCAGATGATCGACACCTCGACCGGCGCCCACATATGGGCCGAGCGCTTCGACCGCGCCTCCGCCGATATTTTCGCGCTCCAGGATGAGATCGCGCTGGCGGCCGTCGGCGCGATCGCGCCCAGCCTGCGGCGCGTCGAAATCGAGAGGGTGAGGCGCAAGCGCCCCGACAGTCTCGATGCCTACGACCTCGTGCTGCGCGCCCAGCCGGACGTGGGTTCCGGCATGCCCGAACGGGTGGCGCAGGCGCTCGTGCTGCTCGAACGCGCCATCGAACTCGAGCCGACCTATGCGCTTGCCCACGGCAATGCCGCCATGTGCCATCATTGCCTGTTCCTTCGCGCCGGCTTGCAGGAAGCCGATCGCGAGGCTTCGGTACGCCATGCCCGGCTGGCCATCCTGCACGGACAGGACGACGCGGCCGCGCTTACCCTTGCGGGGTTTTCGATCGGCATGGATGGACATGACCGCAAGGCCGCCTTCACCGCCCTGGAAGCCGCGCTTGCCGTCAGCCCGTCATCCGCCCTGACCTACATTCTGGGCAGCGTCATCCTCGGCTGGAGCGGCGAAGCGGAGCAGGCCATCGCGTGGAGCGAGCGCGGGATGCGGCTCAGCCCCTTCGACCCCTGGGCCTTCGCCGCCTTCGACGCGCAGGCGATGAGCCATCTGCTGCGCGGCCGCTATGACGAGGCCTGCCGTGCCGCATACAGGTCGGTGCAGGCCAATCCCGCCCACAGCATCACCTATGTGCAACTGGCCGCCGCCTTGGCCAAGCTCGGCCGGCTGGACGAGGCGATGGCGGCAGCGGCGCGGGTGCGTGAGCTGCATCCGACGTTTCGCTACGGTCGGCAGTTCGCCGCCGTACATTGCGCCCCGGCGGTCGCGCAATGCCTCGGCGAGGCGCTGCAGGCCGCCGGTCTGCCGCAATAGCGCCGGTGCGTCTTCATGGAGACCGGCCTGGGCGGCAGATGGCGGATGGGCGGTTCTTCGGCGCCCTTACCGCACCACGCCCCTGCAAGCCCAGGCAACGTTCGCAAACGACCGCGCGCCATCCGGCCGGCCGGCCTCATAGGCATCGCGGACGGCGGCCTCGCTGCGCGTCCGCTCGGCTGGATCGAGCGTCATCATGTATTTGCCGAGCGGGCCTTCGCCGGCCGCTATCGGCGCCCAATAGTCGTCGAAGTCCCGGTAGTCCATGCGGATCATCAGCTCGGTTTCGGTCACGTCGGCCAGGTCCTGCTCGACAAAAGTCCGCTTCATTTCGCCCGGCTGCATCATCGGCTGGAAGCAATAGCGGCTGCGCATCTGGCGTCCGCCTTCGCTGAGCGCGGCCACCGTGTCGATCATCATGCGCATGCCGGGCATGCCACCGAGATGATCCCACACGACGGCCGCCACCACGCCGCCCGGCCGCACCACGCGGCGCATCTCGCCCACCGCCTTGCCGGCCTCCGGCACGAAGTGGAGCACGAGCAGCGCCAGCGCGCGGTCGAAACCATCGTCGGCGAACGGCAAGGCGGTGGCGTCGGCTTGCTGGATCTCGATGCGCGGGTCGGTGTTGCGCCGCTTCGCCGCCTCGACGAAGACGGGCGAAAAGTCGATTGCCGCGATCGCCGCGAGGTCGGCGGATTTGGCCAGCTCGAATGTCAGGCTGCCGGTGCCGCAGCCGACGTCGAGGATCTTTTCGCCGCGGGCAAGCCCGGCGAAGTCGATGAATTTGGGCGCGAGCTTGCGGCTCCAGCGGCCCATGAGCTGCTCATATCCGCTGGCGTCATGAACGGTGAAACTTGAGGTCATCTCGCTCTCCCTGCGCTGAAGAGGCGAGGCTAGGGCAATTCCGGGAAAAGCGTGAGGCGGTTTTCCGTCCGCGATCCCGCAACCTGCCTTCGACGAATGGCTAGTGCATGGGCGTGGGCTCCGCGCGGTTTAGCCCTCACTGGCGGGTCAACATCGCCCGGCTCCGCCTTTCGGTGGGTGCCTGGGCGAGCGAGGCCGCTTCAGCCGCCCCGGTTCGCGGCCCGCCAGATCCGCGCCTCGCCAGCCCGTTCGGCATCCTGGCTCGACGGGCTGGCCGAACGCCCCGGCTTCAGGGCCGCACGGCGGTCACTTCGATTTCGACCAGGAAGCCGGGGCCGGCAAGGCCCGCGACCTGCACCACCGAACGCGTCGGCAGGTTCGGCTGGTCCTTGGTCCCGAAAAACTTCGTGTAGCCTTTCATGAAACCGGCGAAATCCATCTTGCCGCCCTTGGCGGGATCGCCGACCAGGAAGACCTGCATCTTGACGACGTCGCCCATCTTCAGGCCGAGATCGGCCAGCGTCTTGTCGATCGACTTCAGCACCGAGCCGGTCTGGGCCTCGGTGTCGCCATAGGCGGCGACCGTCGCCTTGTCCGCCTTCTCGTCGATGACCGACGGCACGGCGCCGCTGAGATAGACCGTGGTCTTGCCGGCCGGCACCTCGACGGCGCGCAGGATCGGAAAATCCGAATTCGGAATCTTGTGGCGAACGACGTCGTCGGCCAAGGCCGCGCCGGCGGCCAGCATTCCCGCCGCCAGCACGGCGGCCCCGATCCATGATTTCCCGATCGATGATTTCATGACCCGTTTCCTTCCATTCGAGAGGGCGGCGAGCGCCGGAATGCCCGCCGCGCGGTTTGCGTTGCCGCATGTGCGGGCGACATCCGCCACTCAGCGGACATCCTTCACGTCCTGCGCCGTCACGGCATCCTTGTAGTCGTTGCCGAAATGCGTCCTGACATAGTTGACCACGGCCGCGACCTGGTCGTCGCTCATCATCTGCCCCACCGGCGGCATGCCGTTTTGCCCGTGCAGGACGAGGCTTACGGGATAGCCGCCGGTCTCCAGGTTCTTGTTCTTGGCCAGCGCCGGATAGTGGCCGGCGCCGACCGCGCCTTGCCCCTTGTCCAGGTGGCAGGCGGCGCAGACATTGGCATAGAGCGCCGCGCCGTCCTTTTCGGTGAAAGTATCGCCCTGGCTGAACGTGACGCCGGCCGAATCGGCGAACGCGCCGGGAGCCGTGAACGCCATGGCGGCAGCCATGGCGGCGATGAGACCGCAGGGTCTTTTGAAGGAGCTGCTCATGATGGGATGCCTCGCGGGATACGGGGTGAACGAAGGAATCGGCATGGCCTCATCCCTGCATGACGCGCTGGTGCAGGCGGGTGATGGCGTTGAGCGAGGACAGGATCGCGCCCTCCTGCCAGGCGGGAATGTAGGAGGCATGCTCGCCGGCCAGCACGATGCGGCCGTCGATCTGGCACAGATTGTCGTAATGCTCCTTGCGCGCCTCTTCGGTCCAGTCGCCCGCGCAGCCAAGGGTGAAGGGCGAGCGGTGCCATGCCCAGGAAACGCCGGTCTCGAACTCCTGCTTGTATTGCGGGTGGAGCTGCGCGCCGTATTCCACCGCCTTCTGCACGCGCTCCTGCGGGGTCATGGCGGTGAATTCGTAGGAGTTCGGTCCGTTCCATGTGTAGCAGCCGAGCAGCACGCCCTTGCCGCCGGCGTTGAAGCCGGTGCTGGGGTAGGAGATCTGCGAGATCGGCAGGTTGGTGTAGCTGACGCCGCCGAAGATCGATTCGTCCTCCTCCCAGAAACGGCGCTTCATCTGCAGGCCGACCTTGACCGAGGACGCATAGGGCACCGCCCCGATCGCCGCCTGCATGGCGCCGCCGACCTGGATTTCGATCTGGCTGAGGATGGTGAGCGGAATGGTGCACACGCACCAGTCGGCGCTGGCTTCCTGGGCGGTTCCGGGGCTTTTCGCGTCCTCATAGGTCACCGTCACGCCCTTGTCGTTCTGGGCGATCTTGGTGACCTTGGCATTGTAGGTGATGAGGTCGCCGACCTGCTTGGCGAAGGCTTCGCCGATCCTGCCCATGCCGCCGACCGGCTGGAACATGGTGGTCTGGAATTCGTAGAGCGAGAAGTTGGCGAGGCTGCCCCACAGGCGCGAATTCAGCACGTCGGACGCGCCGATGATCTGACCCGCCACCGGCTCGGCGCCGATGCCGCCGCCCGGCTCCTTCTCGTAGCCGCGGAATTCGGCGGTCGCGAGGCTGGATTTGTAGCTGTAGTCCTTGTCCAGCGCGCCCCAGGACTGCAGCGCCTCGAGCAGCACCTCCTGGTCCTCCTTGGAGACGAGCCCTTCCAACTGGCCCTTCTTGGCCACCTTGGCCAGCAGCTCCGAAGTGTGGCCCTTGAAGTCGGTCTCGATCTCGCGCACGCGCTTGGGCTTGCCGCCGAAGGCCTCGGTCGAGTGCAGCAGGGCGTTGTGATTGGTCTGCTGGAACGGCTCCAGCGTCACCCCGAGCCTCCGGCAGTAGGCCAACAGCCCGTTGTGATGGTAAGGGATGCGCCAGGGGCCGGGATTGAGGTAGAGCCCCTCGTCGAACTCGCATTTCTGCGTGTAGCCGCCGAGTTCGGTAACGGTGTCGCCGCCGCGTATCGTCCAGTTGCGGCCGCCGGCGCGGGCATTGTATTCGAGGATCTTCACCTTGTAGCCGGCCTGGCGCAGTTCCAAGGCCGCCAGCATGCCGGCCAGGCCGGCGCCCAGGACGAGCACCGAAGCGCCCTTCGGGTCGCCTTCGAGCTTGATCGGTCCCTTGTAATCGGACTCTGCCGCCAGCCCCATGCTGGTCATGGCCTGGTACATTGCGGCGCTGCCCGCCGTAATGCCGATCATTTTGAGAAGGTCGCGCCGGCGCATGCCGGCAAGGGATTGTTCGAGCTGCATGTTCGTCTCCTCGATCAGCGGCACGCCGCGATCCGCCGCCTGTTGCCCCCGCAAGCTCGAGGCGAGCCCCGGTGGACGACGCAAGGCTATGCCTGCAACCCAATCTGTTCAACCAACACGCCGCGCTTGGAACAAATGTCCTCGAATCTTGGCGCAATCGGGCTCTCGCGGCGTCGCTGGCCGGCATTTTTCACGCCTTCGCGGCCTCGGGGCCGGCGGCCCGACCGCTTGCTGTGCCAATTGAAAGGGCATGCCTGGCTGGCCCCGGCAGCGGGAAAGTCCGACGGGAAAGTCCGTGGCCTGCCGGCGCTCGCGGCGCCGGTTTTCATCGCCCAAATGCTTGCCTTGTCGGCCGGGTCGGTCAGCCTGCCACGGCCCGCACGCTCTCCCTCTCCACCAGCGGACATTCCAGCTTGGTGATGGGATAGCGCCCCCGTCCCACCGTCGCTGGCGCTTCGAGCTGTTCGATCGCCCATTGGCCCATCGCCATATGCGGCAGGATCGAGGTGGTCAGCGGCGGGAACAGATGCCTGGCGATTTCCTCGTCGTCGTAGCCGACCACGGAGATGTCCTGCGGGATGTGCAGGCCGGCTTCCTTCAGCGCTTCGTAGCAGCCGATCGCGGTGCGGTCGTTCTGGCAGAAGATGGCGGTCGGGCGGTCCTTCAGCGCCAGGAGCTTGACGGTCGCGGCATAGCCGGCACTTGCCGACCAGTCGCCCTCGACCACCAGTTCGGGATCGAAAGGGATGTCGGCAGTGGCAAGAGCGCGGCGGTAGCCTTTCAGGCGGTCCTGCGCCGCCTGCATCCAGGGCTCGCCGGTGATGGTGGCGATGCGGCGGTGGCCGTGGCTGATCAAGTGCCGGGTGGAGCTCTGGCCGCCGGCGATCTCGGAGGGCACCACGGCGGGGAAGGCGTAATCCGACGTGTAGCAGTTGAGCAGGATCACCGGGATGTCGAGGCTGTAGAGGAAGTCGGGCGCCGTGATCTCGCGGGTGAAGATGGTCATGTAGATCAGCGCCGAAATGCCCCGCCTGGTCAGCGCCTCTATGGCGCGCGGCTCCATCACGGCGTCGCCCATGGTCTGCGCCACCAGAAGCACGTTGCCGGCGTTCCACGAGGCCTGGCGCGCGCCCTCGATGGCGACGACGGCTTCCGGGCTGGTGGCGAGCTGGTCGACGGCGAAGCCGATCACCCCGTCCAGCCCGTCGAAGGCGCTGGCCGGCGCCTTCAGTGCCGAAAAGGCCGGCGCACTATAGCCCAGCGCGCGCGCCGCCTCGATCACCCGCTCGCGCGTCTGCCGCGACAGTTTTATGCCAGGCGAATTGTTGAGCACGAAGGAAACAGTCGCCTGCGAGCAGCCGGCGGCGCGCGCAATGTCGGTCATGGTGACCCGGCCCTTGGGCTTCACCGGCGCCTTGCGGCGCCTTGCCGTCGCGATATCGGTGGTCTCACTCATGCTGTTCGTGTTCCCCGGCCTGTCCGGCCTGCCCGGCGACCATCAAGGCCGCGCCGGTTTATAGAAATATCGGCTGACTTATATCTATTAGCAGGCGACCGGTCTACTGGCTAAGGGGCTCGGGCAGCTTAAAATCACAGCATATGAGCCGATTATCCCTTTTGCGCCAAACCCTTGCGTTCTCGGCAAAGCCAACGGCGTCACCGCCGGCGCGGTCGCCATCGAACGCAACTAATACCGTTTACTAATACGAAAATGCGCTGTAACGTCTGTCCGTCGCGTCCGTTTTCCCTGGGGCGCGGTGCATGCGAATGGCCCGATGGCAAGCGGATAGTGCCCCGCGAAGCCTTGTCGCGGACATGTGATATGTCAGACAAATCGGACTATTTACGAACGGGGGATGAGTCTCTAAAGTCCGTCGCCGTGGCTGGAACGACGCCATCTTCAGTGCCGGGAACCCTTGAGGAGGAGGGCGTCCAAGCCGCGAACGGCAAATCAGACAAGTGCAGGATCGGCCGGTCCGACGACCGGCCAAAACGGGAGGTTGAACATGAAATCCTTGATACGCAATGCATCCGTGGCCACCGCGGCGCTGCTGCTTGGCCTGACGGCGAGCACGATCGCGCGCGCCGACGACAAGCCGACGCTGGCCTTCGTCGTCAACGGCGCTTCCGACTTCTGGAAGGCGGCCGAAGCCGGCGTCAAGAAGGCGCAGGGCGAACTGCCCGACTACAATCTCGAGCTGAAATATCCCGAGCAGTCCTCGGTCGCCATCCAGCAGCGGCTGATGGACGATCTGGTCACCGCCGGCGTCAAGGGCATCATGGTTTCGGCCGTCGATCCCAAGACCTCGACCGACGGGCTGAACAAGATCGCCTCGGAAACGGCGCTGTTCACCACCGACAGCGACGCTCCGCAGACCAAGCGCGTCGCCTATATCGGTTCGTCCAATGTCGATGCCGGCAAGCAGGCGGCCGAAATCGCCAAGAAGGCGATGCCAGACGGCGGCAAGTGCCTCGGCTTCGTCGGCCTGCTCGGCGCCGACAATGCCAAGGAGCGCATCCAGGGCATGAAGGATGGCCTGGCCGGCACCAAGATCGAGCTCGTCGACGTGCGCGGCGACGACATCGACCAGGCCCGCGCCAAGAAGAATGTCGAGGACGCGCTGGTCGCCAGCCCCGACGTCACCTGCATGGTCGGCTTCTACTCCTACAACACGCCGCGCATCTATGAAGCGCTGCGCGATGCCGGCAAGCTCGGCTCGATCACCGTCGTCGGCTTCGATGACGATCCGATCACCCTGGGCGGCGTCAAGGAAGGCACCATTGCCGCCACCGTCGTGCAGCAGCCCTTCGAGTGGGCCTATCAGGGCATGAAGCTGATGGCATCCTATCTCAAGGGCGACAAGTCGGGCATCCCGGCCGACGGCCTCATCATCATCCCGACCAAGATCATCGGCAAGGATGACGTCGACGCCTACGCCGCCAATCTGAAGGCGATGGCTGGAAACTAAGACCGAAGGCAGTTCAGCCGGCTCAACGTCGCTTGGGCCGGCTGCTCTCGCATTGACGAAGCCTTCGAGGCCAGTCAGTCTGCCAAGAGGTCGGCCCGCCAACGCTGTCAGGCATGATGAATTATACCGACACATCCATCACCGCGACCACCCCGTTCCTCAGCCTCGAGAACGTGCGCAAGACCTATCCGGGCGTCGTCGCGCTCGATGGCTTCTCGATGGAGGTCAGGCCGGGCGAGGTCATCGGCCTCGTCGGCGAGAACGGCGCCGGCAAATCCACCTTGATGAAGATCCTCGGCGGGGTGACGCGGCCCGACAGCGGCACCGTCACCGTCGACGGCACCGCCCATGACGGCCTGAGCGTCGAGGGCAGCCTGGGCTCCGGCATCGCCTTCGTCCATCAGGAACTCAACCTGTTCGAGAACCTCGATGTCGCTGCCAACATCTTCTTCGGCCGCGAACCGCTGCGCGCCGGGCCGCTCAGGCTCGTCGATCGCGCCAGGCTGCGCGCCATGGTGGCGCCGCTCCTGAAGCGCGTCGGCGCCAATTTCTCCGCCGACACGCCCGTCGCCGAACTGTCGCTCGCGCAGCAGCAGATGGTCGAGATCGCCAAGGCGCTGTCGATCAAGGCAAGGCTGGTCATCCTCGACGAACCGACGTCGAGCCTGCCGATCGCCGAGACCGACAAATTGCTCGACGTCATCAGGGCGCTGAAGGCGGACGGCATCAGCGTCATCTTCATTTCGCATCGCCTGCACGAGGTCGAGCGCGTCGCCGACCGCGTCATCGTGCTGCGCGACGGCATGCTGGCCGGCACCTTGCCCAAGCGCGACATCAACCACGACCAGATGGTCAAGCTGATGATCGGCCGCATGCTGAAGGAGCGCGAGAAGGCTTCCGAGGCGGCCCGCGCCCCCGGCGCCGTCGCCCTGTCGGCCAAGGCCATCCGCACCCCGACCTATCCCGGCCGCCCGGTAGATCTCGACGTCAGGCGCGGTGAAATCCTCGGCCTTGCCGGCCTTGTCGGTTCCGGCCGCACCGAGCTGGCGCGGGTGTTCTTCGGCATCGAAAGCAGCCTTGGCGGCACGCTCGAGCTCGCCGGCAAGCCGCTCGCCCTGGGCTCGGCGGCCGATGCCGTCGCGCACGGCATCTTCCTGGTGCCGGAGGACCGCAAGCTGACCGGCATCCTGCTCGACCTTTCGATCGCCCAGAACATTTCGCTGCCCAACCTGCCGGCGCATGCCAAGCGCTCCTTGGTGTCGACCAGCGCCGAAACGGCAACCGCCGAGAAGCAGAAAAAAGATCTCGGCATCAAGGCGCCCTCGGTGCAGACGCGCACCGGCACGCTGTCGGGCGGCAACCAGCAGAAGGTCGTGCTGGCCAAATGGCTGGCGATGAACCCCAAGGTGATGATCCTCGATGAGCCGACGCGCGGCATCGACATCGGCGCCAAGGCGGAGATCTACGGGCTGATGCGTGCGCTGGCCGACGCCGGCGTCGCCGTGCTGATGATCTCCAGCGACATGGAGGAGGTGATCGGCGTGTCCGACCGCATCGCCGTCATGCATGAGGGCCAGATCTCGGGCATTCTGGACAAGGACCAGTTCAGCCAGGAAAACGTGCTGCTGCTGGCGGTAGGCAAGCAGCCGAAATAATTCTGCCGCCGCGCCGCGGAAGCGCTCGGGCCGGCATTGGGGAGAAGATGATGAGCAAGAAAGATCTCGGCCTGCTGATCCTGATCCTGGTGGTCGGCGCCATCGTCGCCATCATCAATCCGCGCTTCCTGCTGCCTATCAATCTCGCCAACACCTCGAACCTGATCGGACTGTTCGGCATCCTGTCGATCGGCCAGGCCTTCGTCATCATCACCGGCGGCATCGAATTGTCGGTCGGCTCGCTGGTGGCGCTGCTGGGAACGCTTTTCATCGACTTCATCGCCGTGCGCGGTATGGAATGGCCGCTGGCCTTCGTGCTCATCCTGGTGCTCGGTGCCATCATCGGCCTGGCGCATGGCTGGCTGATCACGCGGCTCAAATTGCAGCCCTTCGTGGTGACCTTGTGCGGCCTTTTGATCTATCGCGGCGTCGCCCGCTTCTACACCGCCGACGGCACCGCCGGCTTCGCCTTCGGCCAGAGTTTCCCGGAGCTCGAATTCTTGACCGCCGGCCGCTCCTGGGGCGTGCCGAACTCCTTCTTCGCCCTGATCGTCATCGCCATCGTCATGTGGGTGGTGCTGCACCGCTCGGTGTTCGGCCGCTATCTCTACGCCATCGGCAAGAACGAGGAGGCGGCGAAATATTCCGGCATCCGCACCGGGCGTGTCGTCATGGCCGCCTACGTCATCTGCGGGGTACTGACGGCGCTGTCGGCGATCTATTTCGCCATGTACACGCGATCCATCTCGCCGGCCAGCCACGGCCAGTTCTACGAGCTTTACGCCATTGCCGCGGCCGTGCTCGGCGGCTTCTCGCTGCGCGGCGGCGAGGGCTCGCTGATCGGCGTCATCCTCGGCACCGTGCTGCTGCAGGAGCTGCAGAACCTCGTCAATCTGCTCGGCATCCCGTCCTCGCTCAACTTCGCGGTGATGGGCGGCGTCATCCTCATCGGCGTGCTGATCGACCAGCAGTGGGGCGTGTTCCGCGCGCGGCGGCGCATGGTCGACGCCAGCCGCAAGAGCATCGCCGGGGCAGCGGCGGAATAGTCAGGGGCAAAAAGCCGCCGTCCGCCGTGGCCGTCGAAAGATAACGCCGCTCTATCTCGCCCGCCCCGCAATTCCGCTCGATCTGTTGTCGGCCGTATCTGTGCGGCCCCAAGTGACTTGAGTGCAAAAGGGGGGCGGCATCGCGAAAACGGTCTTGCGAGCTTCCATCCGGATTGGAACGAAACCCTTATCTGGGCGTTGTTCAAAGCTTTTCTATTCGGAGGCATTGTCATGGCCGCGAATCCGCTAAGCACCGCCAAGGTGGGAGGTCATCCCATCCATCCGATGCTCATTCCCTTTCCTGTCGCGTTCCTTGTCGGCGCGTTTCTCACCGATTTGATGTTCTGGGGGACTGCCGACGCCTTTTGGGCACGCGCGTCGATGTGGCTGATTGGAGCAGCCATCGTCATGGCTCTCCTGGCGGCGATTGCCGGCTTTATCGATTTCCTGAGCGAGCCGCGCATCCGCGCCCTGACGGACGCCTGGTACCACATGGTCGGCAATTTGACCGCCGTCGTTCTGGCGCTGATCAATTTCTATCTTCGCTACAGCCAAGGCGCCGAAGCGGCAGTTCGCCCATGGGGAGTGCTGCTTTCATTGATCGTTGTCTGCATCCTGCTGTTTACCGGCTGGAAAGGCTGGGAAATGGTGTACCGCCATCACGTCGCGGTTCTGGACGCGCCGACACAACCTTCGGCAACGCCGTCGGCCAGCACGCGTCGTGCCGATCACGACCGGCACGCGGCATAAAAGGAAGGTGTTTCGATGTTCAGGTCAGGCGAGCGCCACCTGACCATCAACACCTTTAGTCGATCAGCCCCGACATGTCGGAGAACGCCATCGCCTTGCGCAGCACCTCGGCAAAGCGCTCGCCTGCCGCTTCGCGCGAACCGCTATTGTCGATCGAGGTGACGCCGGGTCCGGAGAGCGTCACAGGGGCGCTGCGCGCCAGGCGTGCCAGAACCTCCCCGCGCGACTCGCGGCCACGCATCGCCAGCCGCCCGGCCAGCACATCGGGCGAAGCGGTGATCTCGACGATGACCAGATTGGCATAGCGCTTTCGCAAGGCAGGGATGATCGCGCGCGATACGTTGGCGACAGCGACATGGCCGTTGGCCACTGCCCAATCGACCTCGGCCGGCAGGCCGTAGCGCAGGCCGTGCGCCTCCCAGGAGACGGCGAAGGCGCCGTCGGCTTCGGCTTCGATGAAGGCGGCATCCGCCAGCGTGTCGTGATCCTCGCTTGCCGTGTCGCTCGGTCTGGTGATGACGCGGCGCACGAACTCCAGCCGCGGCTCGTCGGCGAAAAGCGCCTTGGCATGGCCGATGATCGTATCCTTGCCGGCGCCGCTCGGGCCCACCACGGCAACGAAGACGCCGTCGCGTATCGGAAACGCCTCGGCCGACAGTTCACGCTCGATCAATGCCGAAGCCATCACGCGACCCGCCGCCCCTGCCGCCAGACCGTGCGCACCACCGGAACGTGGTCGTCGAGGCGCACGCGCACCAGGTCGGCCCGGCGGCCCTCTTCGATGACGCCGCGATCGGAAAGACCGACGGCCTCGGCCGGGTTCTTGGACACCATTGCCACCGCCTGCGGCAGGGAAATGCTATCGACGACGTCGCCGAGAAAGAAGGCGGACTGGATCAGGCTGAAGGGGATGTAGTCGGACGACAATATGTCGAGCAGGCCGTCGCTGGCCAGCGTGCGCGCCGAGACGTTGCCCGAATGCGAGGCGCCCCGCATGACATTGGGCGCGCCCATCAGCACGCCGAGCCCTGCATCCTTCGAAGCCCTGGCGGCTTCCTCGGTGGTTGGGAATTCGGCAACGCGCACGCCTTGCTCGATGGCTTCGTCGACATGGCCCGTCGTCGCATCGTCATGGCTCGCAAGCACGATGCCGCGCTCGTGGCAGGCGGCGGCGATGAAGACGCGGTTCGGGGCCGAATTCCGTGCCGATTCGCCCATCCGCTTCTCGCAGAATTTCTGGAAATCGCGATCGGTCAGCTTCAGCTTGCGTTGATAGTAGTAGGCATAGGTTTCGAGGTTGACGAACTGGCGCTGGCCCGGCGCATGGTCCATCAGCGAGGCGAGCTTCACCCGTTCGTCGGTCTCGAAATTGGCGAAGGCCCTGAGGCAATCCGGCGCCGAGACCTCGCAGCGCAGATGGATGAAATGGTCGGCCCGCAATCGATCCATCCGCACGCTGTCCTCGATCGCGTCGGCGAGCTTGCGGATATCGGTGGCGTTGAGATCGGCATCCTGGTCCATGCCGACACGCAAGGCGTCGAGCACGGTGGTAATGCCGGCGGTCGCCACTTGCGCGTCATGGGCGAGCACGGCGGCGATCGGGTTCCACCGCACCTTCGGCCGCGGCGCATAATGGCCTTCGAGATGATCGGTGTGAAGCTCGACCAGCCCCGGAATGATGAAGTCGCCAGCCATGTCCTCGCCGGCTCGCACGGCGCCGGAGGATATGTCGGCGATCAGACCGTCACGCATCACGAGCGAGCCCTCGATGATCTCGTCGGCAAGAACGATGCGGGCGTTGCTCAGAATGGTCTCGGCGGTCATTTCAGGCAGTCCTTGGTTTTTTCTCGCCTTTACGGCTTGTTGCTTCAGGCGGTTTTTCTGGCCGGACGGCGCCCGAGCGCGTGCTGGGAAAGCACCATGAACGGGGCGCCGGGTTCGGGCTCGATGAACAACGTCAGCGCGTCCACCGGAACCGGCTGGCGCAGCACCTCGGCGAACAGGCCCTCGATTGCCAGGCGAAGACGAAGGCTTTCCTGTGGCCCGGCCCTGCCGGACAGCGTCATGTGAAAGCGGAAGCTCTCGAAGACGTAAGGATAGCCCCATTGGCAGAGATTGCGGAATTCGCCCGGCTTCAGCGAGTCCGGGCTGCGCCGCTCGATCTCGGCCTCCGTCAACGGCGCGCGAAAGCGGTCGAAATCGCGCACCACGTCATCGGCGAAGCGATTGAGCGGAGGCAATGGCGCCTCCGGCACCAGTGCGAAGAAACCGTCGATCTGGCTGACGACGAGACGCGGGATCATCACAACGGGCGTCGCCTCGGCAAAGGCGTCGAGCGCTGCGCGCAACGAGGCTTCGGTTTCGTTGGCCGCTAACCGGAAAGGGGCTTTCAGCGTTGCGTGAAAACCATAGCGCCGTGCCGATGCGGTGTGGAAGGCGACTTCCGCCGCCGACAAATCGCCCACCGCCTCCACCGGTCGCGTCGCGGCGCCGAACGGGTCACGGCCCAGCCAGTTGGCGGCGATCCGCGCCAATTTTTCGTCCTGTTGGGGGGTGAAGTAGATGGCGTAGCGCATCGAAAATCCTCGTCAGCCCGTTGCCATAGGTGATTTCCATGACGGATTGACGAAGCTTTGAAGGGTTTTCGAAGGCAAATCGACCCCGCCGGTCCTTAGCCGACGATTTTTCTGATCTGGACCAACAGGTTCAGCCGTGAACGCGCAACGGTCAGGCCTTCATCAGCCATTCGTGCTCGGGCGCATTGTGGAATTTCCACGTCCGCTTCGGGCCGGCCATGACGTTGAGATAGTAGAGGTCGTAGCCATGGCAAGCCGCGCAGGGGTGATAGCCCTTGGGCACCAGCACGACGTCGCCGTCCTCGATCGCCATCGCCTCGTCCAGCGCGCGGGAGCCGTCCTTGTCGGCGTCGGTATAGACCCGCTGGAAAGCAAAGCCCTGCGGCGGGTTGAGGCGGTGATAATAGGTTTCCTCGAGATAGGATTCGTTAGGCAGATTGTCCTGGTCGTGCTTGTGCGGCGGATAGCTCGACGTATGGCCGCCGGGCGTGATGACCTCGACCACCAGCAGCGAATCGGCCGGCTTGCCCTCGGGCAGGATGTTGGTGACGTAGCGCGTATTGGTGCCCTTGCCGCGCACCTCCTGGCCGAGGTCGTCAGGCCCGATGACGCGAACCGGCAGGCCGCCGCTCAATCCCGGCGCCGAGCAGACCGCCAGTTCCAGTCCGCTATCAGCCGTCACCGACCAGTCCGATCCCTGCGGCACATAGACCGACCATGGTTTGCCTTCGAAGGGCGACATGCGCTGGCCAAGCAGGCCGAGATCCTTGCCGCCGGCCGTGACCGTGCCCTTGCCGGTGACGAACACCAGGCAGACTTCGCGATCGTCCGTTGTTCCCGAAGCCGTTTCGCCCGGTTCCAGCCGGTGCAGGTCGAACCCGACATAGGTCCATCCGGCGCTTTGCGGCGTGACATGCGCGACACGGCCATGGCCCTTGTCGGCTTTGACCAGCAGCTTCGACATCCGGTTACTCCTTCGGTTCGACTTCGGCGGGCGCCTTGTTCTCGTCGGCCGGCTTGTAGAGATAAAAAAACTGCCAGACGCCATAGCCGGCGAAGCCCAGCGCGATCACGCCCCAGAACGGCGTGCCGCTCGCGAATTCGATGATCGACCAGATGACGCAGACCGCGACGACGGCGACACGCCGCCATAGGGGCCGGAAGAAGGGGTGCTCGGAATCTTTCATCGCGGCAACCTACAGCAAGCCCGGCCTGGCGAGAACCCGATCAGACATCGGGGAAGCCCTGGGTCTCGACCGTGTAGCCGGCCGCCGTCATCACCCGCATCAACTCCTTGTGGCCCACCTGCGCCATCTTGAGCGGCGGGTTCTTCTTCGGGTCCTGTTCGGCCTCGACCACGAACCAGCCTTCATAGCCGTGGTCGGCGAAACGCTGCACGATGGCGCCGAAATCCAGCGAGCCGTCGCCCGGCACGGTGAAGGCGCCGAGAGCCACCGCATCGAGGAAGGACTGCCTCGTGCGGTCGAGCTTCTCGATCACGCCCATGCGTACATCCTTCACATGCACATGGCTGATGCGCTTGTGGTGATTGTCGATGGCGCGCAGCACATCGCCGCCGGCAAAGGCCAGATGTCCAGCGTCAAGCAGCAGCGGAATGCCCGCTCCGGAATGGCGCATGAAGGCGTCGAGCTCCGCCTCGGTCTCGACCACCGCCGCCATATGGTGATGATAGGAAAGCGGCATGCCTTGCTCGGCGCACCATTCGCCGAATTCGGTCAGGCGCCTGGCATAGGCCTTCATCTCGTCGCTCGAGAGTTTCGGCTTGGTGGCGAGCGGCTTCGAGCGGTCGCCCTGGATCGAACGGCCAACCTCGCCATAGACGATGCAAGGCGCGTTGACCGCCTTGAACAGGTCGATCATCGGCTGGATGCGATCCTTGTTCTTGCTCATCTCCTCGTCGACCAGCGTGCCCGAGAACCAGCCGCCGCACAGTGTGACGTCAGCCGCCTTCAGGATCGGCAGCATCACCTTGGGGTCCTTGGGAAAGCGCCGTCCCATCTCCATGCCGGTGAAGCCGGCCGAACGCGACTGGCGTAGGCACTCCTCCAACGACACGTCGTCGCTGAGTTCCGCAAGATCGTCGTTCCACCACGCGATGGGGGACATGCCCAGTTTGGCTTTCAAGTCGTCACTCCGGTTCTTGTTCACCCTCCCCCTTGTGGGGAGGGTCGCTGCGAAGCAGCGGGGTGGGGGTGCGGCGCCAGACCCCACCCGGACCTTCGGTCCGACCTCCCCACAAGGAGAGGTAGGGGGTGGGCAGCGCCGAGATCAATCGCCGACGCTCTGCATCCGCCGCTTCTCGTCATAGACCTTGCGCGCCGCGTTCACTTGGCTGCGCTCGGAGACTTCCGGCACCGCCACGTCCCACCAGTGGCCGCCGGCATCGGTGGAGACCAGCGGATCGGTGTCGATGACCAGCACCGTGGTGCGGTCGTTGCCTTTCGCCTGAGCCAGCGCCGTCTCCAGCCCTGCGATCGACGAGACCTTCTCGGCGATCGCCCCCATGCTCGCGGCGTGCGCGGCAAAGTCGACGTCGGGCAGCACCTCGTGGCGCGCGTCCTTCAGGAGATTGTTGAAGTTGGCGCCGCCGGTCGCCATCTGCAGCCGGTTGATGCAGCCAAAACCCCTGTTGTCGAGCAGCACGATGGTCAGCTTCAGGCCGAGCATCACCGAGGTGGCGATCTCGGAATTGAGCATCAGATAAGAGCCGTCGCCGATCATGACGACGACCTCTTCGTCAGGCTTGGCCATCTTGGTGCCGAGCCCGCCCGCAATCTCATAGCCCATGGTCGAGAAGCCGTATTCTGCGTGGTAGGAGCCGGGCGCGCCGGCCTGCCAAAGCTTGTGCAATTCGCCCGGCAGCCCGCCGGCGGCGTTGAGCAGCGTCACGCCGGAGCCCATGGCGCGTTGCACGGCGCCGATCACCTGCGCGTCGGAAGGGTAGGCGGCATTGGTCGACGCCGTCACCTTGGCGGCTTCGGCCTGCCATTCCTTCTTGCCGGCTGCCGCATTGTCGGTCCAGGCGGATGGCGCCTTCCAACCCTTCAGCGCGGCACCGAGTTCGGCCAAGCCTTCGGCCGCGTCGGCGACCAGCGGCGATGCCCGATGCTTGCCGGCATCGAAAGGCTGCACATTCAAGCCGATGATGGTCTTGCCCGAATTCTTGAACAGCGCCCAGGAGCCGGTGGTGAAATCCTGCAGGCGCGTGCCGATGGCGAGCACGACATCGGCCTCTTCCGCCAGCCGGTTGGCGGCCGACGTGCCGGTGACGCCGATCGCCGCCATGTTGAGCGGATGATCGTCCGGCAGCGAGGATTTGCCGCCCTGCGTTTCGCAGACCGGAATGCCGGCGCCTTCAACGAATTTCGCCAGTTCGTCCGAGGCCCGAGAATAGAGCACGCCGCCGCCGGCGATCACCAGCGGCTTGCTTGCGCTCTTCAGCGCTGCAACCGCAGCCGCCAATTCAGCCCGGTCCGGGCGCGGCCGGCGCTGGCGCCAGACCCGTTCGGCAAAGAAGCTCTCGGGATAGTCATAGGCCTCGGCCTGCACGTCCTGGCAGAGCGACAAGGTCACCGGCCCGCATTCGGCCGGGTCGGTCAGCACGGCCATGGCGCGGTTCAGCGCCGGGATGATCTGCTCCGGCCGCGTGATACGGTCGAAATAGCGCGACACCGGACGAAAACAGTCATTGACCGTCGCCGTGCCGTCGGAAAAATCCTCGGCCTGCTGCAGCACCGGGTCAGGAATGCGGTTGGCGAAGACGTCGCCCGGCAGAAACAGGACAGGCAACCTGTTTACATGCGCAAGTGCCGCCGCCGTCACCATGTTGAGCGCGCCGGGTCCGATCGAAGAGGTGGCGGCCATGAAGCGGCGACGGAAATTGGCCTTGCCATAGGCGATCGCCGCATGCGCCATCGCCTGTTCATTGTGGGCGCGGAAGGTCGGCAGTTCGTCGCGCACTTGGTAGAGCGCCTCGCCGATGCCGGCAACATTGCCGTGGCCGAAGATGGCCCAGACGCCGCCGAAGATCGGTACCCTTGCGCCGTCGATCTCGGTCTTCTGTTTGCTCAGGAAACGGGTCAGCGCCTGCGCCATCGTCAGGCGGATTGTCTTGCTCATTGGTTTCCTCCGCAGTCCCAGTGCCCGTGCCTTCTTATGCTGCTTTACGGCCGCGCGCGGCAAGCCATGCCTCGGTCAGCTGCTCGAAGCGCGATGCCATGTCGGCAACCGCTTCGTCGTCCGACATCCTGCCGGAAAGCCATTGTTCGGCGGCGTTGATGAAGATGGTGCGGCCGACCGCGAAACCCTTCACGATAGGCGCCTTGGCCGTCGCTGCGAAGGCGGCCTCCAACTCGTCCTGCGGCGCCTCCAGGCCGAGCAGCACGACGCCGCGGCACCAGGGGTCGTTCTTCAGGATCACGGCCTCGATCTTCGTCCACGCGCCTGCGGATGCCTGCGGTTCGAGCTTCCACCAATCCGGCTTGATGCCGAGCGCATAGAGTTCCTCAAGCGCACGCGGGATGGTCGTGTCGTCGAGCTTGCCGTGCTTGCCGGCGATGATCTCGATGAGAAGCTCCCTGCCCACTTTCCGCGCGGCCTCGAACAGAGTGCGTAATTTCTGCTGCTGTTCCTCCTTCAAGCCCGGCGGATCGTCGGGATGATAGAAGCACAGGCATTTGATGCAGTGTTCGACCGGCCATTCGGTGAGCTGCGAGCCGATATCCTGCGAGAATTCGAAACGCAGCGGCCGCGAGCCCGGCAACTCCACCGGCCGCCCGAGCCAGGCAAAGGAATGCCTGGCGAATTCGAACATCGCCTCGCGGCCATGTCGCTCGTCAAGCAGCATGCCGTAGCCGTCGCGTCCGGCGGCGACCTTGGCCGCCGCCTTCACCGTCAGCACCTTGAAATCCTCGATGCGCGAGGCATCGGCGCCGGTCTTGGCCGCGACGTCCTCGAGCTGCACCCGGTGATCGCAGGCGAACGCCATCAGCGAGGGAATGTCGTGCCGGCGCGTCGTTGCCCAGTGGATGTGGTTGATCGCCTCGTCCTTGCGCAAGGCCAGATGCCTGCTGCCGTGTTTGAGGAAGAACTGCAATTCCTCGAAGGTCGGATATTCCGGCGCACACAACAGCCGCGACACGGCGAAGGCGCCGCAGGCATTGGCCCAGGTCGCCGCCGTGGCAAGGCTTTCGCCGCCCAGCCAGCCGCGTAGGAAGCCCGACATGAAGGCATCGCCGGCGCCAAGCACGTTGTAGATCTCGATCGGAAAACCCTTGCCGACCACGCCGTCCTCGAGATCGTCGCTGATAGGCCCGTCATAGACGATGCAGCCCATGGCGCCGCGCTTCAAGACGATGGTGGCCGGGGACAGCGAACGGATCGTCTTCAGGGCGCTCAGGCAGTCGTCGGCGCCCGAGGCGATCATGATCTCTTCCTCGGTGCCCACGACGAGGTCGCAATCGGGCAGCACCGTCTTCAACTGCGCCGAGACGCGGTCGGACTTGACGTAGCGCTCAAAACCCTCGGCGTGGCCGGCCAGGCCCCAGAGGTTCGGCCGGTAGTCGATGTCGAACACGACCTTGCCGCCCTTGGCCTTCATGATGCGGATCGCCTTGCGCTGGGCGGCATCGCTGTTGGGCCGGGAAAAATGCGTGCCGGTGACGACGACCGCGCGAGCCGAGGAAATAAACGTCTCGTCGATGTCCTCCTCGGCCAGCGCCATGTCGGCGCAGTCGGAGCGGTAGAAGATCATCGGCGAAACGCCTTCGCTCTCGACCGAAAGCAGCACCAGCGCGGTCAATCGCTCCTTGTCGGTCTTCAGCCCGTCGGTGTTGACGCCTTCGCGCTTCAATTGTTCACGGATGAAGCGGCCCATCTGCTCGTCACCGACCCGCGTCAGCAGCGCCGAACGCAGGCCGAGCCGCGCCGTGCCGACCGAGATGTTGGCCGGGCAGCCGCCCACCGACTTGGCGAAGGAGGTGATGTCCTCCAGCCGCGAGCCGATCTGCTGGCCATAGAGGTCGACGGAAGCCCGCCCGATGGTGATGACGTCGAGCGCAGCGTATTTCGCGTCCACGGCTTCGCTCATTGGAACCTCCCGTCGGGCCTGTTATGTTGGGGTACACGCGCGAGCGGCAGCGTGGCGCCGAAAAATATGAAATAATAATTCCAATCCATAGTCAATATGGAATGAGCATTCCCCGATCTAAAATCGCCTTTTGCCTTCCACTCAGGCCTTGCGCCCTTTGCCGGGGTTGCGCCGCTTCTCGCCGACGCCAACGGTCAGCGCCATGGCCAGCGCCATCGTCGCCGATAGCGAGCGGAAGCCGGCAAAATCCGCCTCGGCAACCTCGAACCAGACGCTGGCGAACTGAGCAAGCGGTGAAAACGAGCTGTCGGTGATGGCAATGATCGGCACGCCCTGTTCCGAAATCGTGCGCGCCTCCTCGATCGTGGCCGGCGCATAGGGCGAGAAGGAAATGGCGACGACGGCATCCGCGGGCGTCGCAAAGCTGACCATCTCGGCGTTGAGGCCGGCGGCTGATTCGATCAGCTGGTTGCGGATCTTCAGCTTGCCAAGCGCATAGGCGATGTAGGACGCCACCGGATAGGAGCGCCGCTTGGCCAGCACATAGATGGTCTGTGCCTTGGCCAGCAGGGAAATCGCTTCTTCCAGATGCGCGTCGTCCAGCGTGCGCGAAATGTCGTTGAGCGAGGTGCTGGCGGCGGCGACGAAGCCGTCGAAGATCGCCCGGTGGCCGGCGCCGCCCTCGGCCTTGGCGCGCAGCGCCTGCAGCCGTTCGTCATAGGAGGAGTTGCGCTCGCGCAGCCGTTCGCGAAACACCTGCTGCAGGCTGGTGAAGCCGTCAAAGCCGAGCTGCTGGGCAAAGCGGATCAGCGTCGAGGGCTGCACGCCGGCCGAGGCGGCGATGCTGGCGGCGGTGCCGAAGGCGATATCGTCGGGATTGTCGAGCGCATAAGCGGCGATCTGGGCGATGCGCTTGGGCAGGCTTTCGCGCCGATCGAGGATCGTGGCGCGCAGCGTCTCGAAGTCGCGAGGTACCCGTTCGTCCATCGTCGGCCCGTCCAAGCTCATCGGTGAAGCGTCCTCTCTGCCCCATCATAGCGAGGCTGCGCAAGAACACCATAAAAAATGAGGCAGACATTCCATTCCGAACAAAAATGGACTAATTCATCCACGTAGCATCCATGACGGTGGAGGAACGGAAAATGGTCGGCGTCGGTCTTATCGGCACGGGATTTATGGGCAAGTGCCACGCCATCGCGTGGAGTGCCGTCGGCGCCGTCTTTCCAGACATGACCAAACCGCGGCTTGTCCATCTCGGCGAGGTCAATGAGGATCTCGCCAGGCGCAAGGCCGGCGAGTTCGGTTTCGCCAGGGCGTCCGGTGACTGGCGCGCCGTCGTCAACGATCCCGAAGTGGACGTCGTCTCGCTCACCACGCCCAACCAGTTCCATCCGGAAATGGCCATCGCAGTTCTCGAGGCCGGCAAGCATTTGTGGTGCGAAAAGCCGATGGCGCCGAGCTTCGCCGAAGCCGAGGCGATGGCGGCCGCGGCGAAGAAATCCGGCAAGGTCGCGGCGCTCGGTTACAATTACATCCAGAGCCCGGCCATCCGCCACATCGGCGCGCTGCTGGACGAAAAGATCATCGGCGAGGTCAACCATCTGCGCATCGAGATGGACGAGGATTTCATGGCCGATCCCGAGGCGCTGTTCTTCTGGAAGCACGAGGCATCTTCCGGCTATGGCGCGCTTGATGATTTCGCCGTGCATCCGCTGTCGCTGGTGTCGACCCTGTTCGGCCGCGTCGCCAGCGTCATCTGCGACATGGCCAAGCCCTATGCCGACCGCAAGCTGGCCGCCGGCGGCCGCCGCGCGGTCGAGACCTACGACATTGCCTCCGTGCTGATGCATCTGGAGAACGGCATCGCCGGCACGCTTCTGGTCAACCGTTCGGCCTGGGGCCGCAAGGGCCGCATCGCCGTCCAGATCTTCGGCTCCAAGGGCTCGATCCTGTTCGACCAGGAGCGGATGAATGAGTTCCAGCTCTACCTCACATCGGATCGCCCGACCGAACAGGGCTATCGCACCATCCTGGTGGCGCCGCAGCACAAGCCCTACGATCTGTTCGTGCCCGCGCCCGGGCATAGCCTCGGCTTCAACGATCTCAAGATCATCGAATGCCATGAACTGCTGACCCGGCTCGCCGGCAGACCGGCGCGGCTCATCGAATTCGACGAAGGTCTGGAGATCGAGCGCACCGTGCATGCGATGGCGCGATCGTTCGAGGAGAAGCGCTGGGTGGATGTAAGGTAAGGTTCGCTCCGCTGGTCGGTTTAGCCGACGGCCGCTGCGTTGACTTCCCACCCATTGACCCAGATCTGCCGCAACCGATCGCCTTCGCCCTTGAAGCGCAGTCCCGTCGGCTGGCAATCCTCGATGCGGTCGCTGCGGAAATTGCGGATCGCCTGGCGCAGCTCGCACCAGGCGACGATGTTGGCGGTCTCGGCGTAATAGATCAGCGCGATCGGGCGGATGAGGCGCTCGGAAGCGCGGCCAAGCTCGTCGCGATAGGAGAGGTCGAGCTTCTCCTCGTCGCGTATGGCGCGGCGCACCAGCGCCAGGTCGATCGCACCTGCAGAGGGCGCGGCGAATCCCCACGCATGCAGCGCATTGGCGTCGAGCGTCTGGCGCAAAGGCGGCGGTACGGCGCCGGCGATCTTGGCGCCGACGCGCTTGGCTGCCTGCTTGAGCTCGTCGTCGCCCGTGCGCTCCAGCAGCGCCAGTGACAGCACGATCGCCTCCATCTCCTCGATCGAAAACATCAGAGGCGGCAAGTCGAAGCCGGGGCGCAGGATATAGCCGATGCCCCTCCCGCCCTCGATCGGCACGCGCATGGCCTGAAGCGCTGCGATGTCGCGATAGATCGAGCGTATCGTCACCTCCAGCTGCGCGGCTATCATTGCCGCCGTCACCGGCTGCCGCGCCAGCCGCAGGATCTGGATGATCTCGAACAGGCGCGACGCCTTGCGCATTTTTCTCACCCGTTGCTGATCACAACTGACACATCATCGTCAGTTGGTTCGGCCTATAGGATCGTCTATCGGATTGAAAATCAACAGGTTCCGCTGCGGCTGGGCCGAGCGAGGCGACAGGCTACTGACATGAGCTATGCTGAAAATCTCTGGCTGTTCTTTATCCTGCTGTTCGGCATCATCGCCGTTCCGGGCATGGACATGCTGTTCGTGCTGGCCAATGCGCTGACGGGCGGGCGCGACAGGGGCCTTGCCGCGACCGGCGGCATCATGGTCGGCGGCATGGTGCACACGCTGAACGGCGCGATCGGCGTCGGCCTGCTGATGCATTTTTTGCCGATCCTGTTCAAGCCGCTGTTGATTGCAGGCGCCGCCTACATGGCCTTCATCGGCATCACGCTGATGCGCAGCTCCATCACTGTCGGTCGCGACGGGCCCGCCGGCAGCCGCTCGGCATGGAAGGCGTTTCGCCAAGGCCTTGTGACCTGCCTGATCAATCCGAAGGCCTACCTGTTCGTCCTTGCCGTCTATCCGCAGTTCCTGAGAACGGACTACGGCCCGATCTGGATGCAGGCGACGGTGATGGGCCTGCTGACCGTGCTGACGCAGGCCGCGGTCTATGGCGGGCTCGCAATATCGGCCGGCCGCAGCCGCAAGCTGCTGATCGCTAATCCGCGAGCGACCATCCTTGCCGGCCGGGCGGCCGGGCTGCTGCTCTTCGCGGTGTCCGTGTTCACCGCATGGGAAGGGCTGAGGGCGGCGTAATGCCGGGCTAGACCGGACCGCCGCCCTTCTGGCGCCGGCCGGATCAGGCGGCGCCCTGCAGCGTGGCGAGAAGCTCGTCCAGCTGCTCGAACTGCTCGGACATCGCATCCGCCGCCCCGGCGCCGGCGTCGAGGGCTTCCTTCGAGGGATAGAGCTCGCGCATGACTAGCAGCGTCTTGCCGCCTTTTTCCTCGAAGGTCACCGTGGTGACGGGGCCACCCTCACCCCCTTCGTCATTGGTCCAGACGAGGCGCGAGTGCGGTGTCACTTCGAGATACCTGCCGAAGAACTCGGCAGGGTTCGAGCCGTCATGCCCGAACACCAAACGGTACCCGCCTCCCACACGAACATCCATCTCGCAGGAACGCAGGAACATGCCCATCGACTTCGGCACCCACCACTGCTTGAACAGCTCAGGCTTGGTCCACGCCTCGAACACGATGCGCGCAGGCGCGTCGAAGCTTCGCGTAACGATCAACTCCCGGTCGGACCTCCGTTCCACCGTCGTGCGTTTGGCCTCACTCGCTCTTCCTGCGTCCATCGACTTCCTCCTTGCGTTTCAATTCCTCGATAACCTTATCCAACTCGTCGAAGCGTGCGGCCCAGAGCTGGCGGTATCTCTCGATCCATGCGGTCTCCTCCTCCAGGCGGCGTAAGCCCAGCTTGCAGGTCCGCACGCGCCCGACCTTCCGAGTCGTGACGAGTCCCGCCTGCTCCAGGACGCCGACATGCTTCTTCATGCCCGTGAGGGTCATGTGGAATTTCTGGGCCAAGTCCGTGATCGAAGCGTCCGCACGGCCGAGCTGCTCCAGAACGCCGCGCCGGGTGGCGTCCGAAAGCGCGGCGAACGAGGCATCCAGGCGGGCCGCGGAATACTGAACCATTTGGTTCAGTGTGTAACACACGGGTCGGAGGCGCGCAAGTGAGGTGGAGCGCTGCGGGCCCTAGAGCAATTCCAAGAAAAGTGCGTGCGGTTTTCTGTCCGGAATTGCGTCAAAACAAAGAGTTAGAGCGGTTCGCCGTTTCCATGAAACGGTGAACTGCTCTAAGGGCGGCGTGGTCCTGGGCTGAAACCGGAAACGCCGCCCTTATGCTCCAACCGGATCAGGCGGCGCCCTGCCGGCTCTCCATCAAGGCGCGGCGCGCCGACCGGCGCCATTCCACGGCGCCGGCAAGGCCGTGCAGCACCGTCTCCGTGGCCGCCCAGTCGATGCAGCCATCGGTGATGCTCTGGCCGTAGACGAGCTGCTTGCCCGGCACGACATCCTGCCGGCCGGCGACGAGATTGCTCTCGACCATGACGCCGATAATGCGCTCGTCCCCCGCCGCGACCTGTCCTGCCACGTCAGCCGCGACCTTGGGCTGGTTCTCCGGCTTCTTGGCTGAGTTGGCATGGCTGACATCGATCATCAGGCGGGGCGCGGTACCGATGCGGGCGAGTTCGACCGAGGCGGCCTCGACGCTTGCCGCGTCATAGTTGGGCTGAACGCCGCCACGCAGGATGACATGGCAATCCTCGTTTCCGGTCGTTGCCGCGATCGCACTGCGTCCGCCCTTGGTCACCGCCATGAAATGATGCGGCTGCGCGGCCGACTTCACCGCCTCGGCAGCGATCCTGAGATTGCCGTCGGTGCCGTTCTTGAAGCCGACCGGACAGGACAGGCCCGAGGCCAGCTCGCGATGGATCTGGCTCTCGGTCGTGCGCGCGCCGATCGCGCCCCAGGCGACGAGGTCGGCAATGTATTGCGGCGTGGTCATGTCGAGGAATTCGGTCGCCGCCGGCAGGCCCAGATTGTTGACGGCCGACAGCACATTGCGGGCCATCCGCAGCCCCTTGTCGATGTTGAAACTGCCGTCGAGGTCGGGGTCGTTGATCAGGCCCTTCCAGCCGACCGTCGTGCGCGGCTTTTCGAAATAGACCCGCATCACGATCTCGAGCCGGTCGGACAGAGCTTCGCGCAGCGCCGCCAGACGGCTGGCATAGTCAACGGCCGCGACCGGATCGTGGATGGAACAAGGGCCGACGATGACAACAAGTCGGTCGTCGGCCCCGGTCAGGATGGAGTGGATGGCGTTGCGCGAGGCGGCAACGGTGCGCGTTGCCGTGAGTGAGCGCGGTATCTCGCGCATCACCTCTTCCGGCGTGCTCAGCAGTCTCAGTTCCTTGACCCGAAGGTCGTCTGTGGTTGTCAACACGGCTTCTGCTCCTGGTTGGGAGACCTGCCGGCTGAAATAAAAAAGCCGCCAGGTCTGGCGGCTTGTCGGACTGTTTGCTGCAATCTTTAGATCGAGCGCAATCCTCCCGCCGCCAGCGAGCTGCTAAAGTACCAATAGGTGGCGGTCAGGTGGATCATGCGGCTCATATAGTCGAAGCGGCGGCGTTTGTCACGTACCCTGGTAGCAAGCAATTTCAGGTGAGGGCCGAGCCTTTGCGATTTCGTCATTCTAGAGCGAAGCAGGAGCGAAGCTCCGTCGCGGAGACCCTGGGATCCATGCCGCGACCTAGATGGGAGAGTGCTGCGGTGCAGAATCTTGCGCCGTAGCGACGGCCCGGAAGTCGCGGCATGGATCCTCGGGTCTGCGCCGCGTCGCTGCGCTCCTTGCTCCGCCCGTGGATGACGACCTGGTTAACGGTTTCGCTTACGCGGCCGCTATTCCGGCGACGCCCCAGCGATGCTCTGGTCGTAGTCGACCAGCGAGCCGGTCATCACGCCGGATTGCGGGCTGACCATGTAGCTGATCAGTCGGGCAAGCTGGTCCGGCTTCACCAACTGCCCCATCGGCTGCGCGGCCTCGGCCTTCTCGAGCCAGTCGTCGGGTGCGTCATGCCATTTCTTCTGCACGATATCCTCGCCCTCGGTGTCCATCCAGCCGGGCAGCACGGCGTTGCAGCGGATGCGATTGAAGCGATAGGCGTTGGCGACATTCTTGGTCAGCGTCATCAGAGCGCCCTTGCTGGTCGAATAGGGTGTCAGGAACGACTGGCCGGTATGCGCCGACATCGACAGCACGTTGACGATCGATCCGGGGGCCTTTTTCTCAAGCAGATGCGCCACCACGCCCTGCATCAGGAAGAAGGGTCCTCGCACATTGGTGTCGAAGATAGTGTCGAAGAGCTCCTCGCTAGTCTCCACCAGCGAGCCGCGCGCGGATGTGGCGGCGGCGTTGACCAGGGCGTTGATGGTGCCGAAATGCGAAAGCGCGGTGGCGACGGCGCGCTTGCAGTCGGCCACCTTGGAGACATCGGCGCTGATGAAGATCGCGTCGACGCCCGACTTCTTGAGGCTGGCGACTGCCTTGTCGCCCTTTTCCTGCGAGCGGCCGATCAGCGCCAGCGCCCGGCAGCCTTCGTCCGCCAATGCCTCGGCGACCGCGAAGCCTATGCCTTGTGCGCCGCCGGTGACGATGGCGCGCATTTGTGAATTGCGATCGGCTGATGCGCGCATCGCTCTGCTCCTGTGCTTTAAGTCGTTACTTGTCGAGGCGGACGGTCTGGCCTGATGTCGCCGATTTCAGTGCCGCATCCGCCAGCCGAAGTGCGATGAGTCCGTCCGTCCCGCTCGGTGCCGCCTTCTTGCCCGACGTCGCGGCGGCGATGAAGGACGCAATCTCAATGGCATAGGCGTCGAGGTAGCGGGTCATGAAGAAATCGTGCAGCGGCGGGCGGGTATAGCCCTTTTCATTGGCCAGTTCGATCGACACCGGCCGCTGGTTTTCGGCCGCGACCATGCCTTTCGAGCCATGCACCTCGATGCGCTGGTCGTAGCCATAAGTGGCGCGGCGGGAATTGGAGATGACGGCCTGCTTGCCCGACGCGGTTTCGAGGATGACGCTGACCGAGTCGAAATCGCCGGCCTCGCCGATCTTCTTGTCGACCAGCACCGAGGCATGCGCACTGACCGCCACCGGCTCTTCGCCGAGCAGGAAGCGCGCCATGTCGAAATCATGGATGGTCATGTCGCGAAAGATTCCGCCGGAGCGCGCGATGTAGTCGATCGGCGGTGCGCCCGGATCGCGCGACGTGATGGTCACCATCTCGACCACGCCGATGGCGCCGTCATCGATTGCCTTGCGCACCGCAGCGAAGTGCGGGTCGAAGCGCCTGTTGAAGCCGACCATCAGCGTCGCCTTGGCCTTCTCGACCACGGCCAGGCACTGCTCGACCCGCTTGACGTCGAGGTCGATCGGTTTCTCGCAGAAGATCGCCTTGCCGGCCTTGGCGAAGCGCTCGATCAGGTCGGCATGGGTGTCGGTCGGCGTGCAGATCACGACCGCGTCGATGTCCCCGGATTTCTCGATGGCATCGATGGTGCGCACCTCGGCGCCGTAGGCCGTGGCGAGTTCGCTCGCCGCCTTCTCGAAAGCGTCGGCAACGGCGACCAGTTTGGCCTGCGGATTGGAGCCGACGGCGCGGGCGTGGACCTTGCCGATGCGGCCGGCACCGAGGAGGGCGAAGCGGAGAGTCATGGAAATTTCCTCTGGGGATGGTTCGAAGCTGGCGGGGCGCCGGTCATGCGCGCAGGTGTTTTTCCGGTCAAGACAAGATCGACAGGGAGGCGATGACCGCCGCCTCCGCGCCCGGCCTAGGCCGCGAGTTCGGCCTCTCCGGTCTTGGCGCCGGTGATGTAGGAAACGATATCGTTTCCGTCGGTGTTCTCCTTGCGCAAATTGGCGACGATGCGGCCGCGCCGGAAGACGACGATGCGGTCGCAAAGGTCGAACACCTGGCGCATATTGTGGCTGATCAGGATCAGCGGCTCGCCATTGTCCTTCAGCGTGCGGATGATGTTCTCGACCTGCGCGGTCTCCTGCACGCCGAGTGCTGCCGTCGGCTCGTCCATGATGATCAGCTTGGAGGCGAAGGTCGCGGTTCTGGCGATCGCCACGCATTGCCGCTGGCCGCCCGACATATGGCGGATGGTGTTCGACAGGTTTGGGATTTTCACCGCCGTGCGCACCAGCGCCGCTTCGGTCGCCTTGCGCATCCCCCGGCGGTCCAGGATCGAAAACGGGCCCAGATTGAACAGCACTTTTTCTCGGCCAAGGAACAGGTTCGACGGCACGTCGAGGTCGTCGGCCAGCGCCAGGTTCTGGAACACGGTCTCGATGCCGGCCTCGCGCGCCTCGATAGGGCCCGAAAAATTGACTTGCTTGCCGTCGAACCAGATCTGGCCGCTGGTCGGTTGCTCGACGGCGGTGATCTGGCGCACGAAGGTCGACTTGCCGGCGCCATTGTCGCCCATGATGGCGACGTGTTCGCCCTTGCGCAGCTCGAAATTCGCGCCTTCCAGCGCCTGCACGCCGCCATAGCGCTTGGTCAGGTTTTCGGTCTTCAGGACGATGTCTGCCATGGTCAAGCCCTCAATGCCCGCAGGCGTTGGCGCCACTGGTCGAGAACGACGGCGCCGACGATGATCACGCCCTTGACCATCTCCTGGTAGTAGGCGTCGAGGCGCAGGAAGGTGAAGCCGGAGATGATGACGCCGAAGATCAGCGCGCCGATCACCGTGCCGATGATCGAGCCGCGGCCGCCCGACAGCGATACGCCGCCGATGACCGCCATGGCGATGGCGTCGAGTTCGTACATCACGCCCATGCCGGCCTGGGCGGTGAGGTTCTTGGAAGACAGCACCACCGCGGCGAGCGCCGCGAGTATGCCGGCGATGACGTAGACCAGGATCTTGTGGTTGGCGATCTTGATGCCGGACATGCGTGCGGCGTCCTCGTTGGAGCCGATCGCGTAGCAATGCTTGCCGTATCGTGTGTAGGTCATGATCAGCTGGAACAGCACGGCCAGCGACAGGAAGATGATGACGGGCATCAGGCCCTTGCCGATGGCGGCGAAGCTCTCGGTCGGGAACGAGATGGGCTGCCCCTTGGACCACCATTTGGCGATGCCGCGCGCGGTCACCATCATGCCTAGCGTGGCGATGAAGGGCGGAATGCGCGTGTAGGCGATCAGGGCGCCGTTGACCAGGCCTGCCAGCAGCCCGCAGCCGATGGCGACCAGCACCGGCACGATCACCGGCAGGTCGGTCCAGCCCTGAGCCAGGAACATCGCCTTGGGATTGGGGTTGCCGTTGACCGTCGCCACCTGGGCGAAGCTCATGGCGATCATGGCGGTGGCGCCGACGATCGAGCCCGACGACAGGTCGATGCCGCCCGATATGATCACCTGCGTCACGCCGATGGCGATGATGCCGACGATCGATACTTGCAGGATGATGATCTGTAGCCGCGCCTCGTTGAAGAGGCCGCCGACATTGCTGCGGGTGTTGAACAGGAAGCTGTCGCCGAGAAAGACGCGGCCGATCAATTCGAAGATGACGACAAGAATGACGAGCGCCAGGAAGACGTTGAATTCCGCCGGCCATATGCGCTTCTTCGCATCATAGCTGACCCCGCCGACGCCATGAGATGTCTGTGCCACTCGTCTATCCTCCGTCAGCCGCGGTCGCTCCTGGCGCCATGAAAGCGCCGAGAGGAGGAGCGGCGCCCGGTCCTTTGAGCGCCGCCCCGAGGTGAACCGTTCCGCCGCTCAGTTCTTCTTCAGGAACTTGTCGATGTTGGCCGGCGTCACCAGTTGGAAGGGCACGTAGACCTTGTGTTCGACCTTCTCGCCCTTGGACAGTTTCAGCGCCGCGTCGAGCGCGCCGGCGCCCTGGCCAGCCGCGTCCTGGAACACGGTGGCGTCGAGGTCGCCTGCCTGCATGGCGGCGAGCGCGTCCTGCGTGGCGTCGACACCGCCGACGACAACCGTCTTCATGTCGACATTGGCGGCCTTCATTGCCTGGATGGCGCCGATGGCGCTTTCGTCATTGTTGGCGATGACGCCGTCGAACGGCTTGCCGGTCGACAGCCAGTTGGTCATCAGGTTCTGGGCCTCGTCGCGGTTCCAGTTCGACGTCTGCTTGTCGATGATCTTGATGAAGCTGCAATCCGGCGTCGCGATCACCTCCTCGATGTCCTTGGTGCGCTGCACGGCTGCCTGGTTGGAAAGCTCGCCCATGATCACATAGACATTGGCTTCCTTCTTGCCGGCTTCCTTGAACAGGCGGCAGACCTCCTTGGTTTCGAGCGTGCCGGAATCGGCCTCGTTCGAAGCGACGAAGGCCTGATTGTCAGGCAGCGTGTCGACATTGACCGGTTCGCGGTTGACATAGACCAGCGGGATCTTGGCGGCGGCCGCGGCATCCGACATCGCCTGCGTGGCCGAGGTGTCGACCGGATTGACGATGATGGCGTCGACGCCCGATGCGGCGAAGTTCTTGATCTGGTCGAGCTGTTTGGCGACGTCGTTCTGTGCGTCCTCGACCTGCAGCTCCACGCCGCTCATGCCCTTGGCCTGCTCGATCATGCCGTTGCGCAGCACGGTCAGGAAATTGTCGTCGAACTTGGCCATCGACACGCCGATCTTGGCGGCCATGGCGGACGAACTCATCAGCGCCGCGAAAGCGACGCCCAAAATCATTTTCTTCATTGTATTTCTCCTCCACTTTGGGTGTCCGGTCGCACCGATCTATCCGGAATCCCCGATCTCCTCGGGGAATCTCTCCCTGATATAATTTCGTTCCAACGCGGTTCACCACTGGCTGGAACGCCGAACTGCCTGCTCGAACCAGATGTTGTCGGAACGAAAGAACCAAAATGTACAGTCAGTGAAATATTTATTCCATTTCGGATCGGGGCGTCAAGGGAGATTCCGAATCCGGGCGTGCGATTTTCGGCTGCCTCTGATGGATTCTATCATTTCAGGCGGCCGGTTTGCGGCAGACCGGGCTGCCCGAGGGTTTTATCGTTTCATGGAAACGCTCTACCTTCCGTCCTGACGCGACCTGGACGGAAAACCGCTGCGCGCATTCCTGAAATGGCTTCAGATGTTTTCCGGCAAATAGATGTCGAAGGGGAGGAATGTCTGGCCCGGCGCATTGGCCGCACCGGTTTCGATGGCATGCGCCATCCGATCGACGAGCTCGCGACAGAGCGCAGCAAGCGGCGTCGAGATCACCATCGTCAGGATGTTGTCGGCAAGCGCGGCGCGCGATTCGGCGTTGATCTCGTTGCAGACGACCACCGGCATGCTTGCGGGCTTCGCTGTCCGCAGCGCCGAGACGGCGCCTTCCATGCCGCCGCCGGCGAGGTAGCAGCCGACAAGATCCGGATATCGCGCCAGAAGATCGATCGTCGCATCATGGGTCACCTGGTTGGCCTCCAGATTGACCAGCGTCTCCAGCACGTTGAAGTCCGGCGCATGCTCGCGAAAGAAGGAGCGGAAACCGATCTCACGCAGCTCATGGCCGTGGAAGCGATGGCTGCCGACAAAAAGGGCGACCTTGCCGGGCTTCCTCGCAGCCTTCGAGATCATCCAGGCGGCGGTGCGGCCGACCTTGCGGTTGTCGAGCCCGACATAGCCTTCGCGGATGCCGGCGGCGAAGTCGGACAGCAGGGAGAAGACCGGCTGTCCCCTGGCTTTTAGCGCCTCCACGACCGCCGTCAGCGTCGGATGGTCAGGGCCGACCACGGCGATCGCCCGCGATTTCGCCGCCAGCCTGCGCATCTGGGCAGCGATCTCATCCGGGGCCAGGGAACTGGCGAAATCGATGGTTGCGACGCCACGGAAGCGCTGCGATTGTGCGACCGCGAGTTCGAGTTCCCGCGCGAAATCGCCATAGAAAACGTCATTGCCCCGAAGCAGCAGGAAACCCAGCCGATACTCGGGCAATTCCTGGCGCATACGCTGCTTGATCAGGCCTGCGGCGTGATAGCCGATCTCGGTCGCGGCGTCATAGACGCGGCGCGCCGTTTCCTCGCGCACAGGCAGGCGGCTGTTGAGCACCCGGTCCACCGTGGCGACGCTGACGCCGGAGATGCGCGCCAGATCTGATATGGTCGGCCGTTTCGCCATGTCTGTCCTCATTTGACCGTGCATCTTTCCTACATCTTGATGATAGGAAATGATAGAAACTATCTTTATGATGTTGAGTCTATCATGAGCTGGCGTTATTTTCAGCCTCGAAGTCAGGAAATGTCGGGCATTCGCGTGGCGGATGCCCTTGCCGAGGGAGGCAACCATGCATGCTGCGCCGTCCCGGCGTGACTACAGCCTGATCGGCCGCGACGCCAGGCTGGCCGTCGAGACCGGCCTGTCGGCGGCCGAATGGTATCACACCGACATTCCCCGCAAGCAGATGAAGGAGCTGATGCAGCGCTCCGACGCGCCCGCGCTCCGCGACACGGCGATCTGGATCGCCGCGCTCATCGTCAGCGGCGCCGGCGGTGCCTGGTTCTGGGGCACCTGGTGGTGCGTGCCGTTCTTCTTCGCCTATGGCGTGCTCTACGGCTCGTCCACGGATTCCCGCTGGCACGAATGCGGCCATGGTACGGCCTTCCGCACGCAGTGGATGAATGATTGGGTCTATCAGGTCGCCTGCTTCATGATCATGCGCAACCCGGTGACCTGGCGCTGGAGCCACACGCGCCATCACACCGACACCATCATCGTCGGCCACGATCCGGAAATCTCGGTCATGCGGCCGCCGGACCTGGTGCGCGCCATCCTCGGCTTTGTCGGCGTGCTCGACGCCTGGCATGCGATGTCAGACATGCTGCGCAACGCCGCCGGCAACATCAGCGCGGCCGAAAAGACCTTTATTCCCGAGCAGGAACAGCCGAAAGCGATCCGCATTGCACGCATCTGGACCGCAATCTATGCCGCTACCATCGCGCTGGCGCTCTATACCGGCTCGTTCCTGCCCTTGATGCTGGTCGGCCTGCCCCGGCTCTACGGCGCCTGGCACCACGTCATGGTCGGCCTGCTGCAGCATGGCGGCCTTGCCGACAACGTCACCGACCATCGGCTGAACAGCCGCACCGTCTACATGAACCCGATCAGCCGTTTCATCTACTGGAACATGAACTACCACGTCGAGCATCATATGTTCCCGATGGTGCCCTACCATGCGCTGCCGAAGCTGCATGAACTGATCAAGCATGATTTGCCGGCGCCGACGCCGTCGATCCTGGCCGGCTATCGCGAGATGCTGCCTGTCTTCTGGCGCCAGTTGCGCAACGACGATTATTTCCTCAAGCGCGAGCTGCCGCCAACGGCCAGGCCGTATCGCGAGGATCTGCACAACGACAATGCTGCCTTCAACGCCGCGGCGGAGTGATATCCGCCCGTGAGGCGCGATCGGGAAATTTCGCGGGAGAAATGTATGAGCGACTGGGTCGAGGCCTGTGCCGTGGGAGACATCGACGAAGAAGATGTGATGCGGTTCGATCACGGCGGCCGCAGCTACGCCATCTATCGCAGCCCCGATGACGAGTATTTCGCCACCGACGGCCTGTGTACGCACGAAAAGGTGCATCTCGCCGACGGGCTTGTCATGGACGAGATCATCGAATGTCCCAAGCACAATGGCCGCTTCAACTACAAGACAGGCCAGGCCAAGGGCGCGCCGGCCTGCGTCAATCTCAGGACCTATCCGGTCAAGGTCGACGCCGGCAGCGTCCTCGTCCAGATCGGATGACCGGTATGACGCGCGGAATGGTCATCATCGGCGCCGGGGAATGCGGCGGCCGGGCAGCGCTTGCATTGCGTGACCTCGGCTATGAGGGACCGGTGACGCTGGTCGGCGACGAGCCGCATCTGCCCTATGAACGGCCGCCTCTGTCCAAGGACGCCATGGCCGGCGGCGTGCCCGAGATGAAGGCGATCGCCAGCGACGAGATCCTCGCCGAAAAGTCCATCCGGCATATCCATTCCATTCAGGCTGCAGCGATCGATCGCGCCGCGCATACTGTGCGCCTGTCGGACGGTTCGGTCCTGCCCTACGACAAGCTGCTGCTGGCGACCGGCTCGACGCCGCGCAAACTGCCGATGCCCGGCCTTGGCGGGCGCTGCGTCTACCTCAGGACCTTCGCCGATGCGCTGGCTATCCGCGCCCATCTCAAGGCGGGTAACCGCATTGCCGTCATCGGCGGCGGCTTCATCGGCCTCGAGCTCGCCGCGGCGGCCCGCAAGCTCGGTGCTGCGGTCGCCGTCATCGAGGCGCAGCCGCGCATCCTGATGCGCGGCGTACCGGCCGAGATAGCCAAGGTCGTCCATGACACCCACGTCGCCGAAGGCGTCGACATAGCGTGCGGCGAAGGCATTGCCTTGATCGCCGACGACGACCGGCAGGTGCGCATCGCGCTTGCCGGCGGCCGCGAAATCCTCGCCGATCTCGCCATCATCGGCATCGGCGCCGTGCCGGTGACGGCTCTTGCCGCCGAAGCGGGACTGGCCATCGACAACGGCATATCAGTCGACGCCGAACTGCGCAGCAGCGACCCCGACATCTTCGCTGCCGGCGACTGCTGTTCGTTCCCGCTTGCCGTCTATGGCGGCCGTCGCGTGCGGCTGGAGGCCTGGCGCAACGCCCAGGAACAAGGCGCGCTGGCGGCAAAAAACATGCTCGGCGCCGGCGAAGCACATGCGGCGGTGCCGTGGTTCTGGTCGGATCAATACGGCCTGTCCCTGCAGATCGCGGGGCTTTCCGACGAAGGCCGCAGCACGGTGCGCCGCGATCTCGGCGAGGACGCCTTTATCCTCTTTCACCTTGCCGAGGACGGCAGGCTGGTGGCCGCCAGTGGCATCGGGCCGGGCAATGCGGTCGCCCGCGATATCAGGCTGGCGGAGATGCTGATCGGCAAACGGGCGAGGCCGGCGCCGGAAGCGCTCGGTTCGCAGGCGGTGAAATTGAAGTCGCTGCTGGCGGCGTAGGATGCAACGCCAATTGTCAGGGTCTGCGGCGCAGGCGTTGGCAAATTAACGTCAGCGCGCCTGAGCTCCCTAAAACAGCGCCTTCAGCTCCGGTAGTTTGTCATTGACCAGCCAGCCGTAATAATTCTCCTCCGGCAGCTTCACCGGCTCGCCGGCGGCGCTGCGCTTCTCGTTCTCCGCCTTCAGCGCATAGGCGCGCTGCTCGGGATTGCCGACATTGTAGAGCGTGGCGGTCAGGCCCGGATTGCTCGAAATGTCGAAGCCGGCGATGCTCTTGTAGGCGTCGATCGATTTCCGGATCGTCGCGGCGACGTAGGGCAGCGTCAGGTCGGGATCCATGATGGTCTTGTAGACCGCATTGGGATCGCCGACGTCGAGCTTGGGCAGGCCGGAAACCTTGTGCACGAGATCGCTCATCTGGAGCGCGGTCAGCGGATTGAGCTGGCCGAGACCAAAGGTCTGGCCGGCATAGTAGGGCTGGAAGAAAGTGGCGCCGAAACGGTCGTTGGGGAAATCCTCGCCGCCCACCGTCTTTCCGCGAAACGAACGGTTCCACACCTGCTCGCGGCATTCCCATAAATCGTAACTGTCGGACATTCCGGCGCATTTCCTGAATTCCGGCCGCTGCACGAAATCCGTGATGCCCTCGCCGTCATAGGCGAAGGACAGTTTGCTGGAGAGATAGGAGATCGCCTTGACGTAGTAGGTCTGCAGCCGGTCGTAGGCGTCGACATTGTAGGTGTGCTCGCCGACGATGGCGCCGACAATGTGCATTGGATCGATGCCGTAGACGCTTGCCGCCTTCTTGATCTTGCCGCGCAGGTCGGCGTCGTTCTGCAGCAGCGCATAGACCTTGCGGTATTTTGCCTGGAACGTGGTGTTGGTGGCCTGCGTGCGCCGGCTCGAGGCTCCCGGAATGCTGGGCTGCTCGGCATTGCGGTTTCCCGGCGGCACCAGGGTTGCCGCGTCGGCGCCGAACAGCGTTGCCGCCAGCGTCAAGCCGAGAATGACTGGGATGAGTTTTTTCATGCGCCCCGCCGCCTAGAGAATTGCCGCGCAAACTAGGTAAAGCTCCTGGTCGAGTCGAGAGCGGCCCTGCGCTCGGCAGAACGAAAGGTGGCCGAATGATACCATCCGGCCACACATGATCCATTCGCCCGACAGGCGCCGGAACGATCCGGCGCGCGCCTGCTCAAAGAATGAAGCGCGACAGATCGGTGTTCCTCGACAAGTCGCCGACATGTTTCTCCACATAGGCGGCGTCGATGGTCACCGCAGTGCCGTTGCGGTCCGGCGCGTCGTAGGAGATCTCGTCCAGCACGCGCTCCATCACCGTCTGCAAACGCCTCGCGCCGATGTTCTCGACGCTGGCGTTGAGGTCGACGGCGATGCCGGCCAGCGAATCGATGGCGTCGTCGGTGAAGTTCAGGTCGACGCCTTCGGTCTTCATCAGCGCGATATACTGCTTGATGAGGCTCGCTTCCGTCTCGGTCAGGATGCGGACGAAGTCCTCTTTCTCCAGCGCGCGCAATTCGACGCGGATCGGCAGGCGGCCCTGCAGCTCTGGCAAAAGGTCGGACGGCTTCGAGACGTGGAACGCACCCGATGCGATGAACAGGATGTGATCCGTCTTCAACGGCCCATATTTGGTCGCCACCGTGGTGCCTTCGACCAGCGGCAGCAAGTCGCGCTGCACGCCTTCGCGCGAAGGGCCGCCGGAGATGTCCGACCGGGCCGCAATCTTGTCGATCTCGTCGAGGAAGACGATGCCGTCATTTTCCGCGGCGTCCAGCGCCCGGCGAACCACCTCGTCCTGGTCGAGCAGCTTGTCGGACTCGTCGTTGACCAGCAGGTCGTAGGATTCCTTCACCGTCGTCTTGCGCAATTTGGTCTTCTTGCCGCCCATTGCCTTGGACAGCATGTCGTTGATATTGAGCACGCCGATATTGGCGCCCGGCATGCCGGGAATCTCGAAGCCGGGCATGCCGCCATTGCCGGTGTCGGCCACTTCGATCTCGATCTCCTTGTCGTCGAGTTCGCCCTCGCGCAGCTTCTTGCGGAAAGAATCGCGTGTGGCAGGGCTGGCGGTCTTGCCGACCAGCGCTTCCAGCACGCGTTCCTCGGCGTTGACATGGGCGCGCGCCTTGACGTCCTCACGCATCTTCTCGCGCACCAGGCCGATGGCGACCTCGACGAGGTCGCGCACGATCTGCTCGACATCGCGGCCGACATAGCCGACCTCGGTGAATTTGGTCGCCTCGACCTTGACGAAGGGCGCACCGGCCAGCCGCGCCAGGCGGCGCGAGATCTCGGTCTTGCCGACGCCGGTCGGCCCGATCATGAGGATGTTCTTCGGCATCACCTCTTCGCGCATCTGCCCCTCCAGCTGCTGGCGCCGCCAGCGGTTGCGCAAGGCGATGGCCACGGCACGCTTGGCGTCCTTCTGGCCGATGATGAAGCGGTCGAGTTCCGAAACGATTTCGCGGGGAGAAAATGTGCTCATATCACTAAATTCCACTTTGCCACTGCTTGATGGCCTCGAACGGATGCAGCAGCATGATCACGTTGAGTGTCAGATTGTCCCGAATAAGGTAGCCCGTACCCAGTTCGAAAAGGATGGCGAGGCTGACGATCACCCATATAGGTAGCCTTCGCGCCATCACAAATCCCAGCACCATGGCCAGCGTGTCCGACACCGAATTGATGATGCTGTCGCCGTAATAGTCGAGCGAGATGGTGCCGGCGCGGTAGCGCTCTATGATGAACGGGCTGTTCTCGATCAGCTCCCAGCCGCCTTCTATGAAGACGGCGAAAGCCAGCCGCAAGCCGACCGGCGAACGCGGAAACAGGAACCTGGCCAGCGCATAGAACAGGAAGCCGTGGATGATGTGCGAGAACGTGTACCAGTCCGATATATGCTGGGAATTCTCGGAACTGTTCACCACGCCGTGCCAGAGCTTGACATAGCCGCAGGTGCAGATCGGCGGATGCCCCATGCCATAGAGGGCTCCAGCCTGGAAGATGACCAGGGCGAGCACGAGCAGAAGCCCCATCCGCCAGCTGTCTTCATACGCCGAGAGCGTTCTGTCCTCGCCAACTGCGTTCATCCGTCAGTTCCCCGCTTCCGTGTCGCTCGCTTGCGTCTCGTGCGCATCGATTGCCATCAGCACGACATCACCATATCTGGATTGCCGGCGATCAATTGCGCGGAATCCCGCCTTTTCATAGGCGCGGATGGCGCGGCCATTGGATGGGTCGGGATCGATGATGACGCGCGGCACGCCTTCCTCGAACAACTGCTCGACGAACTGGCGCACCATCGCCGAGCCATGGCCGATGCCGACCAGTTCCGGCCGGCCGATCGACAGGTCGATGCCGAGCGTCCCGAACGGCTGGTCGGCATAAGGGTGGTCTTCTTCCAGGTGTGGATCGTAGCTTTGCAGGTAAGCGATCGGCGTGCCGTCGAGTTCCACGATCAGCGGCTCGACGGAAATCGAATCGATATGATCGCGAATCTCGGCGATTTCCGTCTCTGGATCGTTCCACCACTGAGCGACATGCGGTTCGGCGAGCCAGCCGGCGATCATCGGCAGGTCTTTCGCGGTCACAGGCCGAAAATCATAGCTATCTTCGTGTCTTTCCATGATCTTCTCCGAAAGCCGGCCTCCATTTTTCGCTTGCGCGGTCTTTCGGATCGGGATCACGGACGCAGGCCTGGTTCAGGCAGCATCGAGCGTTTCGACGACGAAATTGTTGTTGGTGTAGACGCAGATGTCGGAGGCGATCTGCATCGCCTTGCGCGCGATCTCCTCGGCGTCCTTGTCTGTGTCCATCAGGGCGCGGGCCGCAGCCAGCGCATAGTTGCCGCCTGAACCGATGGCCATGACGCCATGCTCGGGCTCGAGCACGTCGCCGGTGCCGGTCAGCGCCAGCGAGACCGACTTGTCGGCCACCAGCATCATCGCTTCCAGCCGGCGCAGATAGCGGTCGGTGCGCCAGTCCTTGGCGAGTTCGACACAGGCGCGCGTCAACTGGTCGGGATATTGTTCGAGCTTGGCTTCGAGCCGCTCCAGAAGCGTGAAGGCGTCCGCCGTGGCACCGGCGAAACCGGCGATCACGTTTCCGCCCTTGCCGATGCGGCGCACCTTTCTGGCGTTGCCCTTCATGATGGTCTGGCCAAGGCTGACCTGGCCGTCGCCGGCGATCACCACCTTGTTGCCCTTGCGTACCGTCACGATGGTCGTGGCGTGCATGGTCAGTTCATTGGACATTTGCTGCTCCGATTCGCGCCATCCCTAAAAAGGCGATCGGCGCGGTACGAGTGACTTTGATCGGCCCATATGTATGCATGGGGGCGGTGATTGCAAACGCTCGATACCGACCCGGATGGCAACTGGCAATCGCCGGATCATGCTGCTAGAAGGCTTTCGTTTTCAAGCAGGCGAAACGCCTGAAGCGCTTAAACTCACGGACAAGGACAAGGCCATGTCGCCCCGTTCCGCCGAAATCAGCCGCAAGACCAGGGAAACCGACATTGCCGTGTCGGTCCATGTCGACGGCTCCGGCAAATCGGACATCGTGACCGGCGTCGGCTTCTTCGATCATATGCTCGACCAGCTTTCGCGCCATTCGCTGATCGACATGACCGTTCGGGCCAAGGGCGACCTGCACATAGACGACCACCACACGGTCGAGGACACCGGCATCGCGCTCGGCCAGGCGCTGGCCAAGGCGCTGGGCGAGCGGCGCGGCATCATGCGCTATGCCTCGATCGATCTTGCCATGGACGAGACGCTGACGCGCGCGGCGATCGATGTCTCTGGCCGTCCCTTCCTGGTGTGGAACGTTTCGTTTTCCTCGCCCAAGATCGGCACCTTCGACACCGAACTGGTGCGCGAATTCTTCCAGGCGCTGGCACAGAACGCCGGCATCACGCTGCATGTCACCAATCACTATGGCGCCAACAACCACCACATCGCCGAAACCTGCTTCAAGGCGGTGGCGCGTGCGCTGCGGACAGCACTGGAGCGCGATCCGCGCCAGCCGGACGCGGTTCCCTCCACCAAGGGATCGTTGAAGGGATAGGTCATGGCCAGCTATGTCGTGATGGAACCGCCGGGCCCTGGCGAAAAGGCCGATGCGACGGCGCTTGTCCGCGACGGCTTTACCTGGCTCGGCCTGCTGGTGCCGCCGCTGTGGTTCGCCTGGCATCGGCTGTGGATCGAAGCGGCACTCACCTTCATTGTCATGGCGGTGCTTTCGATGCTTGGCGAAAGGCTCGGTCTCGGGTTGGCCGGTTCGCTGCTGTCCCTGCTTGTCTCGCTCTATGTCGGCTTGGAAGGGCAGGCGCTGCGCATCGCGGCGCTCCGCCGCCGCGGCTGGCGCGAATGGGGGGTGGTCGAAGCCGGTTGGCTCGACGATGCCGATGCGCGCTTTGCCCTGGAGGCCGAGCGGCATGCGGATGGAGCCGAGCCTGCGCCGCGCATGGTGCCGGACGCCGCCCTGGCGCGCCCGGCGCAGCCGGGCATGGCGCTTGGGCTGACCCACATTCCGGGAAGGCGCTGACATGCGCGTTGCGATCATCGATTACGGCTCGGGCAATTTGCGCTCGGCCACCAAGGCCTTCGAGCGCGCGGCGCGCGAGGCGGGCATCGCCGCCGGCATCGACCTGACCGCCGACGCCGAGCGGGTGCGCACGGCCGACCGCATCGTGCTGCCTGGCGTCGGCGCCTATGCCGATTGCGCGGCCGGCCTGCGTGCCGTCCCCGGCATGTGGGAAGCTGTCGAGGAAGTCGCCATCGCCAAGGGGCGTCCTTTCCTCGGCATCTGCGTCGGCATGCAGCTGATGTCGCAGCGCGGCCTCGAAAAGACGATCACCGATGGCTTTGGCTGGATATCAGGTGACGTGAAGGAGATCACGCCGGCCGATCCGGCACTCAAGATCCCGCAGATCGGCTGGAACACGATCGAGCTGATGCGCAAGCATCCGCTGTTCTCCGGCGTTCCAACCGGGCCAACCGGCCTGCACGCCTATTTCGTCCATTCCTATCATCTCGATGCGCGCAAGCCCGACGAGGTGCTCGCGGTCGCCGACTATGGCGGCCCGGTAACGGCGACCGTCGCCCGCGACAACCTCGTCGGCACGCAGTTCCACCCAGAGAAGAGCCAGGCGCTGGGCCTCGCCCTGATCACCAATTTCCTGCGCTGGAGGCCTTGAGGAGCCATGAGCAAGAAGGGCTATTGGATGGCGATGATCGATGTTCGCGATCCCGATCTGTACAAGCGGTATATCGAGGCGAATGCCGTTGCCTTCGCCAAGTACGGCGCGAAATTCGTCGTGCGGGCGGGACGCCACGAGAGCCCGGAAGGGCCAACCGGCAACCGCCACGTCCTGGTCGAGTTCGAATCCTACGCCAAGGCCGTCGAATGCTATCATTCGCCGGAATATCAACAGGCCTCTAAATTCCGGCTTGCCGCCTCGACCGGCCATTTCGTCATTGTCGAAGGCGCCTGAGAAAATGATCCTGTTTCCTGCAATCGACCTCAAGGACGGCCAGTGCGTGCGCCTCAAGCACGGCGACATGGCGACCGCGACCATCTACAACGATGACCCGGCCGCCCAGGCAAAGGCATTTGAAGAGCAGGGCTTCGAGTGGCTGCATGTCGTCGACCTCAATGGCGCGTTTCGGGGTCAGAGCGTCAACAGCGCCGCGGTCGGCGCCATCCTCAAGGCGACGAAGAACCCGGTGCAGCTCGGCGGCGGCATCCGCACGCTCGAGCAGATCGAGGACTGGCTCGACCGAGGGCTGGCCCGCGTCATCCTCGGCACGGTTGCGGTGCGCGATCCCGACCTGGTCAGGCAGGCCTGCAAGGCCTTTCCGGGCAAGGTCGCCGTCGGCATCGACGCCAAGGGCGGCAAGGTGGCGGTCGAAGGCTGGGCCGAGGCGTCGAGCCTCGGCGTCGTCGAGCTAGCCAGGAAATTCGAAGGCGCCGGTGTCGCCGCCGTCATCTACACCGATATCGACCGCGATGGCGTGCTGACCGGCATCAACTGGGATGCCACGATCAGCCTCGCCGACGCCGTGTCGATCCCGGTCATCGCCTCTGGCGGCCTCGCCTCGATCGTCGACATCGTGCGCATGACCATGCCCGACGCGCAAAAGCTCGAAGGCGCGATCTCCGGCCGCGCCCTTTACGACGGCCGCATCGATCCGGCCGAAGCATTGGCGATCCTGAAAGGCGCGCCCCCGGTGGAGATGCGATCTTGAAAGTCTCGATCATCCTGGCCTCCTATGACAGCGGCCATTATCATGGCGGCATGGGGCAGGGGCCGGACGCGCTGATTGCGGGCGGACTGGTCGAAGCCTTGACCATGGCCGGCCACGATGTCGCGGTCGAGGACATCGGCAAGGTCGGCGATGCCCAGGAGCGTGAGATCGCCACCGGTTTCGCTGTCTGCAATGCCGTTTCGGGCGAGGTCCGCATTGCCCGCGACAGGGGACGCTTTCCCATCGTGCTGGCCGGAAACTGCCTGACATCAGCCGGCGCGGTCGCCGGCGAAGGCGCCGACGCGATCATCTGGGCCGACCAGCACGGCGACCTCAACACGCCCGACACATCCATATACGGGTTTCTCGACGGCATGGCGCTGGCCACCATGCTTGGCCTGTGCTGGCGCCCGATGGCGGCGGCCATTCCCGGCTTCCAGCCGATCGATCCGTCGCGCTGCGTGCTCGTCAACGCTCGCGATCTCGACCCGGACGAGAAACAGCTTCTGGAGGCATTGCCGGTGATCCGCACGGAATGTCCGGGAGCGGCAGCGGCAACCGAAAAACTCAAGGTCGCCGGCGCTAAACGCGTGCACTTGCATCTCGATCTCGACGTGCACGACCCTGAGGCGCTGCAGGCCAACCGCTATGTAGCGCCGGGCGGGCCGAACCCGGAACAATTGCGCGACGCGACCTGCGCTATGGCGCTTGCGGTGCCGATCGTCGGCATCACCGTTTCCGCCTACGATCCGGCTTTCGATGCGCAGGCCGATGTGCCGCCGCTGGTCGGGCAGCTGCTCAACGATCTCATAGCCACGATAGAAGGCCGCTGATGCTGAAAGCCCGCGTCATCCCCTGTCTCGACGTCAAGGGCGGCCGCGTCGTCAAGGGGGTCAACTTCGTCGATCTCATCGATGCCGGCGATCCTGTCGAGGCCGCCAAGGCCTATGACGCGGCCGGCGCCGACGAGCTTTGCTTCCTCGACATTACCGCGTCATCGGACAATCGCGAGACCATCTTCGATGTCGTCGCCCGCACGGCCGAGCAATGTTTCATGCCGCTCACCGTCGGCGGCGGCGTACGCCAGGTCGCCGATATCAGGAAATTGCTCCTGGCCGGCGCCGACAAGGTGTCGATCAACACGGCGGCGGTCAAGAACCCGGATTTCGTCGCCGAAGCCGCCGACAAATTTGGCAACCAGTGCATCGTTGTCGCCATCGACGCCAAGAAAGTGTCGGGCGCCGGCGAGGCCGACCGCTGGGAGATCTTCACCCACGGCGGACGGGAAAAAACCGGCATGGATGCGGTCGAATTCGCCCACAAAATGGTCGATCGCGGTGCCGGCGAGATCCTGTTGACCTCAATGGATCGCGACGGCACCAAGGCCGGTTATGACATCGCGCTGACCCGCGCGGTATCGGACGCGGTGCGCGCGCCGGTGATCGCTTCGGGCGGCGTCGGCACGCTCGACCATATGGTCGAAGGCATTCGCGACGGTCATGCAGGTGCCGTGCTGGCGGCCTCCATCTTCCATTTCGGTACCTATACGATCGCCGAGGCCAAGGCCCATATGGCGCAAGCCGGCCTGCCGATGCGGCTGGACTCCTCGGGCGATCGGCCCTAGAGGCTTGCGGCTAAGAAATAGGGCCAAGGCGCGATGACTGAGTTTTCACTCTCCGATCTGGAGACAATCATCAGCGAACGCGCCCATTCCGGCGATCCGGACTCGTGGACCGCCAAGCTTTACGCGCGCGGCATCGAGAAGGCGGCGCAGAAGCTCGGCGAAGAGGCGGTCGAGACGGTGATTGCCGCCATCAAGAGTGACAAACAGGCGCTCGTTTCGGAAAGTGCCGATCTTATATATCATTGGCTCGTCGTTCTCGGCATTTCGGGTGTGCCGCTGGACGACGTGCTTAGGGAGCTCGAAAGCCGCACCGGGCGTTCGGGCATCGCCGAGAAGGCGTCACGGTCCAAGCGCTGACCGCGAGGAGGGCAGGAATCTCGATGGATCAGCTCGCACCGACCGAGAAATATTCCCCCTTTCGTTTCTTCTCGGCCGAGCAATGGTCGCAATTCCGCGCCGACACGCCGCTGACGCTGAGCGAGGATGAATTCCGCCGCCTGCGTTCGCTCAACGATCCAATCGATCTCGAAGAGGTCAAGCGCATCTATCTGTCGCTGTCGCGGCTTCTGTCGGCACATGTCGAGGCCAGCCAGCTGCTGTTCCGGCAGCGCCAGGCTTTCTTCAACGCCTCGGACGTGGTCAAGACGCCCTTCATCATCGGCATCGCCGGTTCTGTCGCGGTCGGCAAATCGACCACGGCACGCGTACTGAAGGAGCTGCTCGCGCGCTGGCCGTCCAGCCCCAAGGTCGATCTCATCACCACCGACGGTTTCCTGCTGCCCAACGAGGTACTGCGCCGCGAAAACCTGATGGAGCGCAAGGGCTTTCCCGACAGCTACGACGTCGGCGCGCTGCTGCGCTTCCTCTCGGGCATCAAGTCGGCGCTGCCAGATATCCGCGCGCCGGTCTATTCGCACCTCACCTATGACGTCATCCCCGGCGAGTTCGTCACCATCGACCGGCCCGACATCCTGATCTTCGAGGGCATCAATGTGCTGCAGCCGGGCAAGCTGCCGCAGGACGGCAAGATCGTGCCTTTCCTGTCCGACTTCTTCGACTTCGCCATCTACATCGATGCCGACGAGAAGCTGATCCACGAATGGTACATTTCCCGCTTCATGCGGCTGCGCGAAACCGCTTTCCGCAATCCGGAATCGTTCTTCCATCGCTATTCGCAACTGTCGGAGGATTCGGCACGGGCGATTGCCGAAGGCCTGTGGACCAACATCAACCTGAAGAACCTGCGCGAAAACATCCTGCCGACACGCGCCCGCGCCGACTTGATCCTACGCAAAGGCGCCGACCACCTCGTCGAGGAAGTGGCGCTGCGCAAGCTTTAGCTGGCGCGCCGCAACAGGCGCTTTAGAACGCTCTTAACCGCTGGCTTGCTACATGTCTGGCTCGATTGCTGCTTTGGTGGTGAGGACCGCTGAAATGGACGCGCCATTCACTGCTTCCGACGAACCGGTCGGCTTGCAATCCGTCAGGGCCGCACACGCCGTTCGGCTCGGCTGGCCGGTGGCCGCGACGCTGCTGATTGCCACTTATGCGGTCATTGTTTCGTTCCTCGTCATACCTAGCAATGTCGACGTGTCCTGGCTGCTGGTGATCGGCGAACGTGTGCTCGACGGCGCGCGCCTTTCGGTCGACATCATCGAGGTCAATCCGGCCTTTTCCGTCTGGCTCTATTTGCCTTTCGTGCTGCTTGGGCGGCTAACCGGGCTTTCGGCGGAACTCTGGGTGAGCATCGGCGTGACCGCGCTGGCGATCGCATCGGTTTGGTTTTCGGCTCGCATCGCGGCGCGGGCGAACGAAACGCTGAAACGGCATCTCTGGACCGTGCCGGCCTCGGTATTTTTCGTGCTGTTCCTGTTTCCCGACCATTTCGGTGAGCGCGAACAGATAGCCATCATCGCCTTGCTGCCGTGGCTGGCCCTGTTTCGCGCACGCGACAGAACTGTCGATTTCAGCGCCGGCAGCGTGGCCGAGCGGATCATTGCCGGTGTCGGAGCCGGTGTCTTCGTGATGATCAAACCGCCTTACAGCGTGCTCCCCCTGGCGGTGCCGGCCGTGGTCATCGCGCTGCAACGGCGCTCACTGCATCCGCTGCTGACAGCCGAGAACCTGATCGGCGCTGCTCTTACCGTCGCCTATTTGGCTACACTGGCTGTCTTCATGCAGCCTTTCTTCACGGACGTCATGCCCTTGCTGCGCCAGGTCTATCTGCCGATGCGCATGCCGGTGGTTGACGTGCTGATGCTGTGGCAAGTCACGATGTTTGTGGCCATGGCGGTCGCCACGCTGGCCATGGCCTCTCCCAGCCGGCCCGATCGCGACGCCGGGACTATGCTTTTGGCCGGGGCGGCCTACGTTCCGGCTTTTGTTATCATGGGCAAGGGCTGGACCTATCAGGCAGTGCCCTTCCTAACGCTCGGCATTCTGGCTTTGATGCTACAATATGTCAGGCTGAAACCATTGCGAAGCCTGCCGCTAACGGTCAAGGCCGGTGCGGCGCTCGGCCTATTTTCGATCGTGCTTTTAACGGCGTTCCAGCATGGCACGGCCTTCACCCAGTCGCGCCGCGATTTGGATGCCGCGACAGCGGCGATCCTGCGCGCGGTCGATCACCCGACCATAATGTCGATCGCGTCGTGTCTGCAGGCAACCAACCCGCTGACTCGCATGACAGGCGCCCGTTTCGTGGCACGGCAGCAGTCCGGCTGGATGTTCGATGACGCGGGCATATTGATCAGGCTGAAGCGCGATGCCGCGATACGGCAGGATTTGGTCGCCCTCAGAGAAAGATATGCACTTTCAATCGCAGGCGAACTCACTGCGAAGCGCCCGGATATCGTTGTCGACGACGGAACGGCCGGCCCGCACACGCCGGTCTTGCTGGACCTGACGGACCAGCCTCCGATGCCATCGCTGCACGACAATCCGGCGATCGCCAGAGTGTTGTCCGACTATCGCCTGCTGCATCAGAATCGATCTGTGACCGTCCTCATCCGCGCCGATATAGCCACGCGCGATTAGGGCAAGCCGCGGCTTTACAGCATGCCGCTGCCCGACACGCCCGAACCAAGGATATCGCGCTCGCGGCGCCTTATGTCGGCGAGCATCCATGCCGACAAGCACAGCGGCACTAGTACGCCGATGCCCAGCCCTGCATTGTTTATCAGATGGGCAACGGTCGGGTACAGCCAGACCAGCGTCAGAAGAATCCGCGGCATGGTGCTGCGCGTCGCGAACAGATAAGCGACGGCAACCGCCAGGCCGATCGTGTCATAGCTGTAGCCGTAAGGCGTCGCCAACGTCGCCAGCACGGCGGTGAGCACGACCCGCTCGCGATGTTCGACCTGCCGTCGGGGCAGCCAGATCCAGATGGCGGCGGAGATGGCTGCGATCGTCGCGACGGCCTGCATTGCGTAAGCCGTCGCGAGTCCCGAACCGCATGAGCGCGCCAGGAAGAACATCGTCGCTGCGTTGGACTGGTAGGGCTGGGGATAGGGCGCCTCCAGGATCGCTGTCATCAGCGGACGGGTTTCGGTCCAGAACAGCCGCCAGACATCGAAGCCGAACCAGGCGCCGGTTACCGCGAACAGCGCGGCCGATGACACGGCGGCTGCGGCAATGGCGCGCCAGTTGCCGCTCGCCAGCAGACAGAACGGGACCAGTATGCCGAGATGCGGCTTGACGGTGAGCAGACCGAACAAAAACCCGGCCAGGATCGGCTGTTTCGGCGCCGCGACCAGCCCACTGATGAGCAAGGCGGTTGTCAGCGCACCGTTTTGGCCGAAGATTGCGTTGATGAAGACGGCCGGACACACAAGGACGGCCAACTCGGCAGCCGCCCCCAGCCTCAATGGCCGCACCGCTAGCCACAGGCAAAGGATCGTGGCGAACGTCCAGGCGAGATAGGCCGGTAAGATGGGCAGCAAGGCGAGCGGCGTGCCGAATACCAGGATGCTTGGTGGATAACTCCATTCCTGGTTGGGAAGATCGGGCGAGAACATCCGCCGCAGGGCCGCGCGGTAGCTATCGACATCGAACAGGAATGCCACATGACCGTCGAGCGCCATGCGGCCGCCGGCCCACAGATTGGTAAAGTCCCAATAGGGCAGTCTATCGCTAAGCTCGGAAAAGCCGTGCGCGTCGAACGTCCACAAGGCAAGATGGTAGCGCAGCCCGATCAGGATTCCGGTGCACACCACAAGCGCGGCGAAACGCAGATCGGATCGGCTGGGGGCAGTCTCATTGGCCGGTGCCATTGCGATCATTTCTGCGGACCCACGATCTTGCCGGCCTTGATAGCGCCCGGGCGTTAAGATCGGCTTATGCTTGGCTCTCCGGCCTTCGTCACCCGCCGCAGCGTCAGATTGATCCTGCCGCCATTTTTCAGCAGCGCCGAGGTCGAGGGGTAGATGCGGTCGACGCCGTGAAAGCAGAGGCGTCCTTCGCCGCCGAGCACGACGACGTCGCCGCTCTTCAGCCGGAACGACCGGGTCGCCCCCTCGCGCGTCGTCTGGCCGACCCTGAACAGGCAGTCGTCGCCCAGCGAGACCGATACAACGGGTGCTGAGAAATCCTCCTCGTCGCGGTCCTGATGCAGACCCATCTTCGCATCCGGCGCGTAGAAATTGACCAGGCATGCCTGCGGCGGATGCGGGTAGGCCGAGACCTCTCGCCACAACCGCATCAGCACATCCGGGATCGGCGGCCACGGCGTCCCTGTCACGGGGTGCGTCGGCTGGTAGCGATAGCCGCGTTCCTTGTCGGTGACCCAGCCGAGCGGGCCGCAATTGGTCATGCGCACGCTCATTTCCTTGCCGGTGCGCGGCATGGCCGGCACGAATAGCGGCGCCTGCTGGACGATGCCTCTCACATCCTCCACCAGCGCCTCCTGCACGTCGCGGGACAGATAGGCCGGCATGTGGCGGACGCCCTTGGGCAGAACGAGCATGAGGTCGGTCGCTAGCTCCGTTTCGTCGGTTCGAGCATGCCATCTGAAAATGAAAACGGCGACCCGAAAGCCGCCGTTCCCGAAAAATTCGCGTCTCCCTTGATCAGGTGAGGTCTGGAATGCGCAGGACCTGCCCCGGATAGATCTTGTCGGGATGGGTCAGCATCGGCTTGTTGGCCTCGAAGATGACCGTGTTCTTGGCGCCCTTGCCCTTGCCATAGCTTTTCTCGGCGATCTTCCAGAGATTGTCGCCCTTCTGGACGGTGTAGAAGGTCGGTTCCTTGGCCGCGGCCGCCGCCGAACCGGAGGCCGGCGCGACCTGCAACTCGTCCGCCTGCACCTTGGAGACGCCTAGCGTGTTGCCGACGGCGATGACCGCCTTTTCGAAAACCGACTGGTCCTTGACCACGCCCTTCAGCACCGCCGTGTCGCCCTGGACGACGACCTGCACGCCGTCGGTACCGAGCTTGTGCGAATCGAGTTCTTTCTTGAGCGTATCGGCGCTGGGTGCCGCTTCCTCGTCACCGCCTATGCCGAGCTTTTTGCCGACGCTCTTGACGAAATCGAACATACCCATCTCCAGGTCTCCTTGCTGTGGCAATGAGTAAACCTTGCATCTGCAAAGCGAAATTGAAAGCGGGTTCACGCGCGCGATTGGTGTGTTGCTTAATCGTTCTCTACCCGGCCGCGCAGTTTCTTGATGGTGCCGCGTCCGGCCTTGCTCTTCAGCCGCCGTTCGACCGCGCCTTTCGACGGTCTCGTCTTCTTGCGCGGCGGCGGTGGCGGCTCGGCCGCCTTGGCGACCAGCGCCGTCAGCCGCGCCCGTGCATCCGCCCGGTTCTGCTCCTGCGTGCGGAAGCGTCCGGCTTCGATGACGATGACGCCGTCCTTGGTGGCGCGCTGGCCGGCAAGCCTGATCGTGCGTTCGCGCACGCGCTCCGACAGGCCGGGTGCGTTGCGTGCATCGAAGCGCAGCTGCACCGCCGTCGCCACCTTGTTGACGTTCTGCCCGCCGGGGCCGGAGGAGCGGATGAAATCCTCGTGCAGATCACCCGGATGGATCACGGCATCGTCGGCAATGATGATTGTGTCGTCGCTCGTCATGCCGCAGTCATGGCGCGGCGCACGAAAAAAGAAAAGGCCCGATCGGGACCGGGCCTTGCGAGGATGGCTGAGCCTGGCGGGCGATTATTCCGCCGCTTCCCGCATGTGCGGCGCCGCGCCGAGGACGGAGGCGTCGACATGGTTTTCGAACTTCTCGAAATTGACGGCGAACATGCCGACCAGCCTTGCCGCTTGCCGGTCATAAGCGGATTTGTCGGCCCAGGTCGATCGCGGGTCGAGGATGGCGGCGTCGACGCCCGGCACCGCCACCGGCACCTCGAAACCGAAATTGGCGTCGGTACGGAAACCGGTCGTCTTCAGAGAGCCGTCGAGTGCCGCGGCAAGCAGCGCGCGCGTCGCCTTGATCGGCATCCGCCTGCCTGTGCCGTAGGCGCCGCCAGTCCAGCCGGTGTTGACCAGCCAGCAATCGGCACCGTGCTGCGCGATCAGCTCGCGCAGCAGATTGCCATATTCCGAGGGATGGCGCGGCATGAACGGCGCGCCGAAACAGGTCGAGAACGTCGCTTCGGGCTCGGTCACGCCCTTCTCCGTTCCGGCCACCTTGGCCGTGTAGCCGGACAGGAAATGATACATCGCCTGCGCCGGGGTCAGTCGTGCGATCGGCGGCATCACGCCGAAAGCGTCGGCGGTCAGCATGATGATGTTCCGGGGATGGCCGGCGCGCCCCGTCTTGCTGGCATTGGGTATGAAGTCGAGCGGATAGGCGCAGCGCGTGTTCTCGGTGAGCCGGCCGTCGTCGAAATCCGGCACGCCATGGGCGTCGAGAACGACGTTCTCCAGCACCGTGCCGAAGCGCTGCGTGGTGGCGAAAATCTCAGGCTCCGCTTCCGCCGACAGCTTGATGGTCTTGGCATAGCAGCCGCCTTCGAAATTGAAGATGCCGTGCGGCCCCCAGCCGTGCTCGTCGTCGCCGATCAGCGTGCGCGACGGATCGGCCGACAGCGTCGTCTTGCCGGTGCCCGACAGGCCGAAGAAAATCGCGGCGTCGCCGCCAGGGCCCTCATTGGCCGAGCAGTGCATCGGCATCACGCCCTTGGCCGGCAGCAGGTAGTTCAGCATTGTGAACACCGATTTCTTCATCTCGCCGGCATAGGAAGTGCCGCCGATCAGGACGATCTTGCGGGTGAGGTCGACGGCGATCACGGTTTCGGTGCGGGTGCCGTGGCGGGCGGGGTCGGCGCGGAAGGAGGGCAGGTCGATGATCGTCATCTCGGGCACGAAATGGTCGAGCTCCGCGGCTTCCGGACGGATCAGCAGGTTACGGATGAACAGCGAATGCCAGGCAAACTCGGTGATGACTCTGGTGGGCAGCTTCAGCTCATGGTCTGCGCCGCCCACCAGGTCCTGCACGTAGAGATCCTTGTCCGCGGCGTGCGCCCGGAACTCTTCGAACAGCGTCTCGAACTGGTCCGGCGAGATCGCCTTGTTGTTGTCCCACCAGATGTCATGCTCGGTGGCGCCGTCTCGGACGACGAACTTGTCCTTGGGCGAACGGCCGGTGTGCTGGCCTGTTTCGGCGACCAGCGCGCCGTGCGCTGTCAGCCGCGCTTCGCCGCGCCTGATCGATTCCTCGTAGAGGGCGGCCGCCCCGAAATTGTAGCGCACCAGGCCAGAGGTTCTGAGACCGATACGATCGATCGCGCAGGCAGGATTGCGTTTGCCGACTTCCGACATGGATGACCCTTCTCCGATTTGCGCATCTTTGCCGGCGCCTTTCCGGCACGCCCACTACGCGAGCTTAGATGGTCAGAACCAGAAAAGCCGAATGATATCAAATCATTAATCGATTTAAATATTTTGAAAGTTGTTTAAATCGTTTATATGTGCAAAAAGTTTCGTGGTTGCCCAAAGGATTGGCGGCGCTGGTTCGTCCAATCCATATCGAGGTGCGATCGTGGCCGCCGGCATGCCGCCCGTGACAGCGGCGAAGGCCTATGCCACATTTTGTACCTAATTTGTCCTGCAAAAGCCCCTTCTCTACCAAAGAAGGGACAGCTCATGAGGGAGCCGCTTGAAATGGCAACAATCGCGCTTGTCGATGACGACCGCAACATTCTGACCTCGGTGTCGATCGCCCTCGAATCGGAAGGCTATCGCGTCGAAACCTACACGGATGGTGCGTCCGCGCTGGAAGGCCTGGCGGCGCGCCCGCCGAATCTCGCCATCCTCGACATCAAGATGCCGCGCATGGACGGCATGGAACTCTTGCGCCGGATGCGCCAGAAATCCGACCTGCCGGTCATCTTCCTGACCTCCAAGGACGACGAGATCGACGAGCTGTTCGGCCTCAAGATGGGCGCCGACGACTTCATCCGCAAACCCTTCTCGCAGCGTTTGCTGGTCGAGCGGGTGCGCGCGGTGTTGCGTCGTGCCAGCGCCCGTGAGGCCGCGGCAAAAGCGCCCAGCCAGCAGGCGCGCTCGCTCGAGCGCGGCCAGCTCGTCATGGACCAGGAACGCCACACGTGCACCTGGAAAGGCGAACCGGTGACGCTCACCGTCACCGAATTCCTGATCCTGCATTCGCTGGCACAGCGCCCCGGCGTCGTAAAAAGTCGTGATGCGCTGATGGATTCGGCTTATGATGAGCAGGTCTATGTTGACGACCGTACCATCGACAGCCACATCAAGCGGCTGCGCAAGAAGTTCAAGGCCGTCGACGACGACTTCGAGATGATCGAAACCCTTTACGGAGTCGGATACCGGTTCCGCGAGGCGTGAATAGGCGGGTAGACAATAGGGAATAGTCGGTAGTCAGTTTTGAATGGTGCGAGCGGCCACCCGTGCATCGCCGCGATCTCAGCCAACCATTTCTCTATTCGCTACCCGCTACTCACTAATACTAAGCAGGGAACTGCTGTTCGATGGCAGTGGAAGCACAGCGGAGCAGATCGGCGGGCGTTGCAAGGCGGCCGGCGCGCATCATGCCCGCGTTCCTGTCGAAGCTCACCGTGCCCATGCGCCGCTTCCTCGGCCATCACATCTTTTCCAGCCTGACGCGGCGTATCCTCTTCCTCAATCTCGCCGGCCTCGCAGTCCTGGTCACCGGCATTCTCTATCTCAACACCTTCCGCGACGGGCTGATCGACGCCCGCGTCGAAAGCCTCATGACCCAGGGCGAGATCATCGCCGGCGCGATCGCTGCCTCGGCGACGGTCGAGACCGATTCGATCAGCATCGATCCGGAAAAGCTGCTTGAGCTGCAGGCCGGCGAAAGCCTGGGACCGGGCTCTGACCAGCTCGACAATCTGGATTTCCCGATCAATCCTGAACGCGTCGCACCGGTGCTGCGCCGGCTGATCTCGCCGACCCGCACCCGCGCCCGCATCTACGACCGCGACGCCAATTTGCTGCTCGATTCGCGCCATCTCTATTCGCGCGGCCAGATCCTTCGGTACGATCTGCCCCCGGTCGACGAGGAAGAGCCCGACCTTGTCGAACGCATCCAGAAGTTCATCTTCGACTTCTTCCGCAACACCGATCTGCCGGTCTATCACGAGCAGCCGGGCGGCAATGGCGCCGCCTTCCCGGAAGTGGTCAAGGCGCTGACCGGCAGCCCGTCGACCATCGTCCGGATCAGCGAACAGGGCGAGCAGATCGTTTCCGTCGCGGTGCCGATCCAGCGCTTCCGCGCCGTTCTCGGCGTGTTGATGCTGTCGACCGAAGGCGGCGACATCGACAAGATCGTCGCCGCCGAACGCAAGGCGATCCTGCGCGTCTTTGGCATCGCGGCACTCGTCACCGCCATCCTGTCGATGCTTCTGGCCTCCACCATCGCCAATCCGCTGCGCCGGCTGTCTGCGGCGGCCGTGCGGGTACGGCGCGGCGTCAAGAGCCGCGAGGAAATCCCTGATTTCTCCGACCGGCAGGACGAGATCGGCAATCTGTCGATTGCCGTGCGCGACATGACGAACGCGCTCTATGCCCGCATCGAGGCGATCGAGAGTTTCGCCGCCGATGTTTCCCATGAATTGAAGAACCCGCTGACCTCGCTGCGCAGCGCGGTGGAGACCTTGCCGCTCGCCAAGAACGACAATTCGCGCAGCCGGCTGATGGAGATCATCCAGCACGACGTCAGGCGGCTGGACCGCCTCATCACCGACATTTCGGATGCCTCCCGTCTCGACGCCGAGCTGGCGCGGGATGACGCGGGGACCGTGGACCTGAAAAAGTTCATCACCGACCTCGTCGCCGTCTCGCGTGAAACGACGCGCAACAAGAAGGCGGTCGAGATCGAGCTCAGGGTCGCCAAGCTGCCGCAGGGCGTCAAGGGCTATTTCGTCGTCGGCCACGACCTGCGCATCGGCCAGGTCATCACCAACCTGATCGAGAACGCCCGCTCCTTCGTGCCAGAGGAGCGCGGCCACATCATCCTGTCGCTGGCGCGCACCGGCAAGTTCAACATCCTCACCGTCGATGACAATGGTCCCGGCATCCGTGCCGACAACATCGACCGCATCTTCGAACGTTTCTACACCGACCGGCCCGCCGGCGAGGCGTTCGGCCAGAATTCAGGCCTTGGCCTGTCGATATCCAGGCAGATCGTCGAGGCCCATGGCGGCACGCTGACCGCCGAGAACATCCCCGGCACCAAGCCAGGCGAGATCAAGGGCGCCCGCTTCGTGGTTACGCTGCCGGCCGAAGCATGATCCCGAAAAGTGGGAACCGGTTTTCGGATCAGATCATGCCTCATGCAAAAATGATCCCGGATATCGCGGCCTTACGGCCGTCATCCTCGGGCTTGTCCCGTGGATCCGCCGCACAGCGGGACTATGGTGCGAACACTATTGAAAGGCCTGCAGATTCTCGAGATGACGGGGTTGGATCAGGATTTCCGAAATGCATAAGCGGGCACGCTCATGCAGCCTGAAAACATCCACGCAACGGCCATCCTGATCGGCGAGCGCGGCGTTCTCGTCAGCGGCGCATCCGGTTCGGGCAAGACGACACTGGCGCTGGCGCTCATTGACCATTGCCACCCGCGAGGCTTATTTTCACGGCTCGTCGGCGACGACCAGCTTTTCGTCATGGCACATGCGGGACGGCTGGTGTGCCGCGCGCCCGCCGCGATCGAGGGCCTGGTCGAGGTGCCCGGGCGTGGTCCGCGACCCGTGCCGTTTGAGGCGGGCGCCGTCATCGATCTGCATGTCAGGCTTTTGCCGGCCGGCGAAGTGGCACGCTTTCAGGAGGATGCCGACGACAACATCGCCGGCTGCCTGGTGCCGCGGATTGACGTGGCGGAACGCAATATTGCCGCTGCCTTGCCCGCCGTGATGGCGCATCTGTCGATCGCGCCTTTTCTATGATGCGACCGGGGTTTTTTGCTGCAATGCGTCAAAATGGCATGGGCCGGCGCAATTTTGGGCTTGTCAACGAGCCGCGCGTCGACAAGATAGCGCTCCCGCCGCCTGGAATGGCTGGCGAGCATAAAATGCGCCTGTGAAGCGGCGATGACGGGAGCCACCAAAGAATGATCGGACTCGTGCTTGTAACGCACGGTCAACTGGCCACCGAGTTCCGACATGCCGTGGAACATGTCGTCGGGCCACAAGACAATTTCGAAACCGTGGCGATCGGGGCTGACGACGATATGGAGCAGCGCCGGCGCGACATCGTCGATGCCGTTGCCCGTGTCGACACCGGGACGGGCGTGATCGTGTTGACCGACATGTTCGGCGGCACGCCTTCGAACCTTGCCATTTCCGTGATGGAGTCCGGCCGCACCGAAGTCATCGCCGGCATGAATTTGCCGATGCTGATCAAGCTATCCTCGATCCGCAAGGGCGACAACATGGCGGCGGCCCTCGACGAGGCGCAGGCGGCGGGGCGCAAATACATCAATGTCGCCAGCCAGCTCCTGAGCAGCAAATGAGCACGATGTCGTCGGAAAAGGACCAGATCGTCCGCGAATTTCCGATCGTCAATCAACGCGGCCTGCACGCGCGCGCCTCGGCCAAGTTCGTGCAGCTCGCCAGCGGCTACAACGCGTCGGTCCACGTCGAGAAGGACGGCGTCAAGGTCGGCGGCACCTCGATCATGGGCCTGATGATGCTGGCGGCAAGTCCGGGCTATTCGATTCGCGTCACCGCCAGCGGTCCCGAAGCGCTTGAGGTCATGAATGCGCTGGAGCAGCTGGTGGCGTCCCGCTTCGGCGAGGAATGCTGATCCTTTACCTCCATACGAAAGACATGCAGGGATAAAGATTTCTTTATATCCCATTGTCGTCTTGACGCCGATCTGCTAGTCAGGCGGGCAATTCGCGCCCTTCGACGCGCCTGCCGGCGCGGGCGCATCCGCAAACAATTCAATAGCGTAACAATTCGCATCGGAGCACTGCCATGACGGGTAGCAAGGACTATGTGGTCGCCGACATCTCGCTTGCCGGCTGGGGCCGCAAGGAAATCGAGATCGCCGAAACCGAAATGCCGGGCCTGATGGCCTGCCGCGAGGAATTCGGCTCCAAGAAGCCGCTCAAGGGCGCGCGCATCACCGGCTCGCTGCACATGACCATCCAGACCGCGGTGTTGATCGAGACGCTGAAGGCGCTCGGTGCCGATATACGCTGGGCTTCCTGCAACATCTTCTCGACCCAGGACCATGCGGCTGCTGCCATCGCCGAGGCCGGCATCCCGGTCTTCGCCGTCAAGGGCGAGACGCTTGAGCAGTACTGGGACTACACCGACAGGATTTTCCAGTGGGCCGACGGCGGCACCTCCAACATGATCCTCGATGATGGCGGCGACGCCACCATGTACATCCTGATCGGCGCGCGCGCCGAGGCCGGCGAGGACGTGCTGTCCAATCCGCACAGCGAGGAGGAGGAATATTTCTATGCCCAGGTCAAGAAGCGCATGAAGGCTTCGCCCGGCTTCTTCACCAAGCAGAAGGAAGCGATCCGGGGCGTCACCGAAGAGACGACCACCGGCGTCAACAGGCTCTACCAGCTGCAGAAGAAGGGCTTGCTGCCTTTCCCGGCCATCAATGTCAACGACTCCGTCACCAAGTCGAAATTCGACAATAAATATGGCTGTAAGGAATCGCTGGTCGACGGCATCCGCCGCGGCACCGACACCATGATGGCCGGCAAGGTCGCCGTCGTCTGCGGCTATGGCGACGTCGGCAAGGGCTCGTCCGCCTCGCTGAAGGGCGCCGGCGCCCGCGTCAAGGTCACCGAGGTCGATCCGATCTGCGCCCTGCAGGCGGCGATGGACGGCTTCGAGGTCGTCACGCTCGAAGATGCCGCACCCACCGCCGACATCGTCATCACCACCACCGGCAACAAGGATGTCGTCACCCTCGACCACATGCGTTCGATGAAGGACATGGTGATCGTCGGCAACATCGGTCACTTCGACAACGAGATCCAGGTGGCATCGCTGCGCAACCTGAAATGGACCAACGTCAAGCCTCAGGTCGACATGATCACCTTCCCCGATGGCAAGCGCATGATCTTGCTGTCGGAAGGCCGCCTGCTCAACCTCGGCAACGCCACCGGCCATCCGAGCTTCGTCATGTCGGCGTCCTTCACCAACCAGGTGCTGGCGCAGATCGAGCTATTCACCAAGGGCGAGCAGTACCAGAACCAGGTCTACGTGCTGCCCAAGCATCTCGACGAGAAGGTCGCGCGCCTGCATCTCGACAAGCTCGGCGCTCGCCTGACCGAACTATCGGGCGAACAGGCAGCCTATATCGGCGTGACCCCGCAGGGTCCGTTCAAGCCGGAACACTACCGCTATTAACCAAAGCTGAATTTACTACCAGATATTGACGCCGGGCGATTGACTTTTCGCCCGGCTTTATTTTTGCGCCGAATGATTCTTCACGCCGATTCCAGCAGGCGCTATTGTTGTGATTCGCGGTCCGGGGACGAGGACCGGCGTACGCATCAGGGCGGTCTTGCATTCAGGCGGCGAAGAGGACCAAGACATGCCGGGGGATAACCCGCTTTGCGCGGGACGGGCCGTTTCCGGCGGCCATGACGATTCGAGGATTACCGGCACCGCCACGCGAGGCGGGCGCCCTTCATGGCGCGCGCGCGCCGGACTTTTCCTTGCCGGCTCCGCACTTGGCTGGCCTTTGGCCGGCACGGTGGCCCACGCCCAGGCTGCTGGTGCGGAGGCCGCAAGCCTATCGGTGAGCACGGTCGAGGTCGTGCAGCTTGCCGTCTTTGTCGGAGTGATGGGAGCGGCATTCCTGTCGGCCATCGTTCTGATCCGGGAGAGAGCGCGCACCTCGGCCGAAAATGTCGAGCTCAGGAGCCGCATCGCGGACATCAACGCGGCGCTGCGCCGTTCGGAGGCGCTGCTCAACTTGCGCGACCAGCGTGTCGTCGTCTGGGCCTCGGAGAACAAGAAACCCGAGCTCATCGGCACGCTGCCGGTCGAAAGCGGCGCGCCCGAGGAGCGGGCCGCCTTCCTTGCCTTCGGCCGCTGGCTGATGCCGCGCTCGGCTGCGGCACTCGAGCATGCCGTCGCGGGGCTGCGCGAAAGAGCCGTGTCCTTCGACCTCGTCATCGAAACGCAGACCGGCGCTCCGCTGGAAGTGCATGGCCGCAAGAGCGCGGCGCATGTGCTGGTGCGGTTCGTTTCCCTTTCCGAGACGCAACGCAGCCAGGCCCGGCTGAAGATCGAAAACCAGCGGCTGGCCGCCGACCATGATACGATGATCGGCCTGCTCGAGGCGCTGAAGATGCCGGCATGGCTGCGCGGCGAGGACGGCCGCCTGAGATGGGTGAACCGGGCCTATGCCGAAGCGGTCGAGGCCGAAAGCGCGGAGATGGCTGTCCGCGACGCCAAGGAATTCCTCGGCGGCCAAGCGCGCGAAGCGATCGCTGCCCAGCACAAGTCCCATCCTGTCTTCGAACAGACGCTTTCCACGGTGATCGAAGGCGACCGCCGCGTTTTCGCGGTGACCGATTTCGCCGGCGCCGACGGTTCGGCGGGACTTGCCTGCGACACCAGCGCCATCGAAACCATCCGCAGCGAATATGAGCGCACCGTGCGCAGCCACGCCGACACGCTCGACCAGCTCAACACGGCGGTCGCGATCTTCGACACCGACGAGAAGCTGCGCTTCTTCAACCAGGCTTTCCAGAAGCTCTGGGGCCTCGATGCAGGCTTCCTGCACAGCGCGCCCGATAACGCTTTGCTGCTGGATCGGCTGCGCAGCGAGGGCAAGATCGCCGAGCAGCCGGAGTGGCGTCGCTGGAAGGAAGGCCTGCTCGGCGCCTACCGCGCGGTGGAATCGCAGGAGCATTGGTGGCACCTGCCCGACGGCAAGACCATCCGCGTCGTCGCCAACCCGCAGCCCAAGGGCGGCGTCACCTGGGTGTTCGAGAACCTGACCGAGAAGATGGACCTCGAAAGCCGCTACCGCACCGCGGTGCGGGTCCAGGGCGAAACACTCGACAACCTCGCCGAAGGCGTGGCGGTGTTCGGTCCCGACGGCAGGCTGCGTCTGTCGAACCCGGCATTTGCTACTTTGTGGGGCCTGGACGCCGAAACCGCCCGGCCCAATGTCCATGTTTCCGCAATCCGTGAGCTTTGCGACCTGCAAGCGATCGACAGCCCGTGGGGCGGCTTCGTCGCCGCCATCACCGGCTTCGACGACGAGCGCCGCGACCGCCACGGTCAGACCGAGCTCAACAACGGCACCGTGCTGCGCTACGCCGTGATCCCCCTGCCCAACGGGCAGGTGATGATGACCTTCGTCGACGTTACCGACAGCGTCCGTGTCGAACGCGCGCTCAAGGACAAGAACGAGGCGCTGGAGAAATCCGACCAGCTCAAGAACGAATTCGTCCAGCACGTGTCCTACGAACTGCGCTCGCCGCTGACCAACATCATCGGCTTCACCGAACTGCTGTCGCTGCCGGTCACCGGTCCGCTGACGCAGAAGCAGCGCGAATATGTCGAGCATGTCGGCTCGTCGTCCTCGGTGCTTTTGACCATCGTCAACGACATACTCGACCTTGCCACGGTCGATGCCGGCATCATGCAGCTCGACATTTCCGAGGTCCATGTCGACCGCACGATCGCCGCCGCCGCCGAGCTGGTTGCCGACCGGCTGGAAGAGCATTCAATCAGGCTCGAGGTCGATGCCGCGGCGGCGCCGAAGACCTTCCACGGCGACGAAATCCGCATCCGCCAGATCCTCTACAACCTGCTCAGCAACGCCGCCAACTACGCGCCGGAGGCCAGCGCCATCCGGCTCGCCTGCCGTCAGTTGGCGGACGGTGTGGAATTCTCGGTCCATGACGATGGACCCGGCATGCCGCCCGACGTGCTTGACTCGGTGTTCCGCCGCTTCGAGCCGCGCGCCAATGGCGGCCGCCGGCGCGGCGCCGGGCTCGGACTGTCGATCGTCAAGAGCTTCGTCGAGCTGCATGGCGGCAGCGTCCGCATCGAAACCGGCAAGGACAAGGGCACGACCGTCATCTGCACCTTTCCCGACATGCCGGGCATCCGCGCCGCGGCCGAGTAGCGCACTCGATGGCCGCATTGATGCTCGAGCGTTTACTCGCCGACGAAACACAGACAGCGCGGCTGGGTGAGGATCTGGCGCTGGCGTTGCGCGCCGGCGACGTCCTGGCGCTGAAGGGCGATCTCGGCGCGGGCAAATCGACGCTGGCGCGGGCGCTGATCAGGGCCTTGGCCGACGATGCCGGTCTCGACGTGCCGAGTCCTACCTTCACCCTTGTGCAAAGCTACGATACGCGCATCCCGGTCCATCATTTCGACCTCTACCGCCTGTCCTCGGCAGCCGAGCTCGATGAACTGGGCTTCGACGAGGCGTTGGCGCAAGGCGCGGCCCTTGTCGAATGGCCGGAACGGGCCGAGGGTTATTTGCCTGGGACCGCCGTGCTGATCGAACTCGTCCAGCATGGCGATGGCCGATTGGCGAGACTGTCCGGGCAAGGCGCTGCCTACGATCGGGTGGCGCGGTCGCTCGCCATGCGTGATTTCCTCGAAGGCGCTGGATGGGGCGAGGCCAGCCGCCGCCATTTCATCGGCGATGCCTCTGCCCGCTCCTACGAAATTGTCTCGCTTCCAGGCCATGCCGCGAGGGTGCTGATGAACTCGCCGCGGCTGGTGCTGGGCCCGCCGGTGCGCGACGGCAAGCCCTATGGCGTCATCGCCCACACCGCCCAGTCGGTGTCAGCCTTCGCCGCCATCGACCGCGCGCTGCTCGCCGCCGGGGTCAGCGTTCCCGAAATCCATGCGCAGGATCTCGACCAGGGATTCCTGCTGCTCGAACATCTGGGCTCCGAAGGTTTCCTGGACGGGCATGGCAGGCCGGTCGCCGGGCGCTATGAGGCGGCGGCCGAACTGCTCGCCATGATGCATAGCAAGACCTGGCCCCACCGGATGGAGGCCGCGCCCGGCCTGTTTCACGATGTGCCGCCCTTCGACCGCGACGCCATGCTGATCGAGGCGGACCTGCTGGTCGATTGGTACGTGCCGATGCTGACGGGCGCTCCGGCGGGCGATGCCTTGCGCGTCGGCTACCACAAGGAGTGGAACGCGGTTCTCGACCGCCTCGCTGACAGCCAATACACGCTGATGCTGCGTGACTTTCATTCGCCGAACATCATCTGGCGCGCTGAGCGCTCCGGCCATGACCGGCTCGGTATCGTCGATATCCAGGACGCGTTGATCGGCCCCGCCGCTTACGACGTGGCCTCGCTGGCCATGGACGCGCGCGTCACCATCCCGCCAGGCATCGAGAAACGCACGCTCGATGCCTATGTCGCCGCCCGCCACGCGGCCGGCCCATTTGACGAGGCGGCATTCCTCGAGGCCTATGCGATCATGGCGGCGCAGCGCAATTCCAAGATCCTCGGCATCTTCGTCCGGCTCGAAAAACGCGACGGCAAGCCCTATTATCTGAAGCACCTGCCGCGTATCCGCGACTATCTGCGCCGGGCGCTGTCTCATCCTGCCTTGGCCGGCCTTCGCGAATTCTATACCGCCCACGGTCTGCTGGAGAAGCAAACGCCGTGACACCGATACCGGACGCAGCAATCGTGCCCCAAACTGCCATCGTGCCCAAAACTGCGATAGTGCTTGCCGCAGGGCTCGGCAAGCGCATGCGGCCGATCACCGACACGATCCCCAAGCCGCTGGTCAGGATCGCCGGCAAGACGCTGCTCGACTGGGGCCTCGACAGTCTCGCCGCGGCCGGCATCGGCAAGGCTGTCGTCAACGTGCACTATCTTCCCGAACAGATCGTCGTCCATCTCGGCGCGCGCCATGCGCCGCGGATCGTCATTTCGGACGAGAGCGAGCGGTTGCTCGATTCCGCCGGCGGCATCGTCAAGGCGCTGCCGGAGCTCGGCCAACAGCCCTTCTACATCCTCAACGCCGACACCTTCTGGATCGACCAAGGAACGCTCAATCTCAACCGTCTCGCCCTTGCATGGGATGCCGCGAAAATGGATATTCTGCTGATGCTGGCGGATCTCCATCAGGCGACCGGACACTGCGGCAGCACCGACTTCCTGGTGGCGCCGGACGGCACCCTGCGGCGTTCCAAAGGCGATCCGGCGGGCCTGATCTATGCCGGGGCGGCGATCGTCCATCCGCGCATCTTCAAGGGTGCCCTGCCGGAACCTCATTCGCTTAACGCCTACTTCGACAAGGCGATCGCCGCCGGCCGGCTGTCCGGCATGCCGATGCATGGCCATTGGATCACCGTCGGCACGCCTGACGCTATTGCCAGCGCGGAAGCGGCGGTCGCCGACGCGCTAGCCGAGTTGCAATGAGCGGCCCGGGCCGCGTTTTCTCCATTCCGCCCGGTGCGCCGTTTCTGCCGACGCTTGCCGAGGCGCTGCTGGCCGGGCGTCTTGTTCCGGGCTTTCGCTTCGATGGCGACCCGCTCGCTTTGGCCGATGTCATCATCTATGTGCCGACGCGCCGCGCCGCGCGCGCCTTGCGTGGCGTCTTCGTCGACAGCCTGTCGGCGAGGGGCGGCGGCGGTTCGGCGATTCTGCCAGTCATCCGGCCGCTCGGCGAGTTCGATGAGGACGAGGCCGCGTTCGAGACGGAAGCGTCGGCCGCCATCGACCTCGCGCCGCCGATCGCGGCAACCGAACGCCTGTTGCTGCTGGCGCCGCTGGTGCGTGCCTGGAAACGCCGGCTGCCGGCGCATGTGGCGGCGCTTTTCGACGAGGAGATCGTCATTCCGGCCTCCGCCGCCGATGCGATCTGGCTGGCGCGCGATCTCGCCCGGCTTATGGATGAGATCGAGACGGAAGGCACGGACTGGACGCGGCTCGCCGATCTGGTGAGCGGCAATCTCGCGGGATGGTGGCAGGTCACGCTCGATTTCCTCGGCATCGTCACCGAAGCCTGGCCGAAATTCCTTGGGGAACGGAACCTCTCCAACCCGGCCGCGCATCGCAGCGCCCTGATCCGGCTGGAAGCGGCGCGGCTGCGGCGCAATCCGCCCGCCGGGCCGGTTATCGCCGCCGGTTCCACCGGCTCCATCCCCGCCACGGCAGAGCTGCTGGCCGCAATCGCCCGCTTGGCGGGAGGAGCCATCGTGCTGCCAGGCCTCGACCGGACGATGGATGAGCCGTCTTTCCAGGCCATCACGGCGCCGGGCGCACGTCCGGCCGTGCTCGGCCATCCGCAATACGGCCTCGCCAAGCTGATCGGCACCATCGGTGTGCTGCGCGGCGATGTCGAGGAGATCGGCGCGGCCGGACATGAACTCGCGCTTCGCGCCGCCCTCGTCGGCGAAGCGCTGCGGCCGGCCGAGACCACCGAATTGTGGGCCGAGACGCGCAGCGGCTTTTCCCCCTCCGACATCGAGCAGGCGTTCTCCGGCGTGAGCCTGCTGGAGGCAGCCAGCGAACGCGATGAAGCCGTGGGGATCGCCGTCGCGCTCAAGCGCGCAGTCGAGCAGCCCTGCCAAAGAGCGGCCCTCGTTACCGGTGACCGTGCGCTGGCGCGCCGCGTGTCGGTCGAGCTCGCTCGCTTCGGCGTCGTCGCCGACGATTCCGGTGGTGTGCCGCTTTCCAACACGCCCGCCGCCGGCCTGCTTGGCCTGGCGTTGCAGGCGGTGTTCCGTCCCGGTGACCCGGTCGGCCTGCTGTCGCTGCTCAAGCATCCCCTGCTTGCCCTTGGCCTGGACCGGACGAGCGTTCGCCATGCGGCGGAACTGATCGAACTGGTGGCGCTGCGCGGCGGCACCGGCCGCCCCGACATCGCGTCGCTGCCGGACCTGTTCGAAGCCCGCCTGGTTGACCTCGGCGCCGACAGCAGGCGGCCTTTCTGGTTTACCCGGCTGACCGTGCGCGCCATCGAAGGCGCGCGGAATTTGCTCGGACGTCTCAACGAAGCGCTGGCGCCGCTTGCCGCCTTTCGCCGTCAGGCCGACGCCGGTCTTGTGGCGCTGGTCGGGGCCAGCGTCGTGGTGCTGGAAAATCTCGGCCGTGCGGCCGATGGCGGGCTTGGCGCGCTCTATGCCGGCGATGCCGGCGAGAAGCTCGCCGACCTGTTGCGTGGACTGGTCGCGGCGCCCGTGCCGCTGTCGTTTGCCGCCGACGAATGGCCCGACGTCATGGACGCGCTGATCGCGCCCGAGACGGTCAAGCCGGCGCAAGGCACAGACAGGAACATCGCCATCTGGGGGGCGCTGGAAGCCCGCTTGCAGAATGTCGACACGCTGGTCATCGGCGGCATGAACGAAGGCGTGTGGCCGCGCAAACCCGAAAGCGATCGCTTCATGTCGCGGCTGATGAAGACCGGCATCGACCTGGAGCCGCCCGAACGGCGCATTGGGCTTGCCGCGCATGATTTCCAGATGGCCATGGGGGCGGCGAAGGTGGTGCTGTCGCGCTCCGCACGCGCCGGTGACGCGCCCGCCGTGCCCTCGCGCTGGCTGCAGCGCATTCTCACTTATATCGGCAAGGACCAGGCAGCCAGGCTTGCCGAACGCGGCGACGAGCTCATCGCCTGGGCGCGCGCGCTCGATACCGGCCCGCGGCGGGATTTCGCGCCGCGCCCGCAGCCGAAGCCGCCGGTCGCGCTGCGTCCAACCCATTTCTCGGTCACCGAGATCGAGACGCTGCGTCGCGATCCCTACGCCGTCTATGCCAGGCGCATCCTCGGCCTGCTGCCGCTCGACCCGGTCATCCGCGACCCGGGTGCGGCCGAGCGCGGCACGCTGTTCCACGCCATCCTGCATCTGTTCTCGGGCAGCGTGGCCGATCCGCGTGCTCCCGATGCGCTGGCCGGCCTGCTCGCCGCCGGCCGAACCTGCTTCGCCGAGGCAGCACTCCCCGCCGATGTCGAGGCGGTCTGGTGGCCGCGTTTCGAAAAGCTCGCCGCCAGCATCATCGAATGGGAACGCGGCCGCGCTGGGGCCGTGGCCCGGCGCCACGCCGAGGCGCGAGCGGCCAAGACCGTGGTCGGCCAATCCGGGATCACCCTGTCGGGCTATGCCGACCGGGTCGATCTTCTCCATGGCGGCATGGCCGACATATTGGACTACAAGACCGGCTCCTCGCCTTCCAAGGCCCAGGCGCACACGCTGCTGTCGCCGCAACTGGCGCTGGAGGGCGCGTTGCTCAGGCGCGGCGCTTTCCAGGAACTCGGCGCGCGCGAGCCCTCGCAATTGGCTTTCGTCAGGCTGAAGCCGAATGGCGAGGTTTTCGAGGAATCGATCCTCGAATACAACCGGCAGCCACGCACCGCCACGGACCTCGCCGAGGAGGCCTGGGCGCGGCTGGAGAAATTGCTCATCCACTATGCCGATCCGGCGGCCGGCTATCTGTCGCGGGCACTGCCGTTCCGCGAAGGCGAGACCGACGGCAACTACGACCATCTCGCCCGCGTGCTCGAATGGTCGGCGGGCGGCGATGCGGACGATGAGGGAGGGGAGGCATGAAGAAAGCCTATCCCATCCCCGGCGAAACCGCCGCCAGGCAGGCCAGCGCCTCGGATCCGAGGAATTCCGCCTGGGTGTCGGCCAATGCCGGGTCCGGCAAGACCCATGTGCTGGCCCAGCGCGTCATCCGGCTCCTGCTTCGCGGCACCGATCCGTCGAAGATACTGTGCCTGACCTATACGCGTGCCGCCGCCGCCAACATGTCGAACCGGGTGTTCTCGACCCTGTCGGAATGGACCGCGCTCGGCGATGCCGAACTGGCGGTGAGGGTCGAGGCGCTCGATGGCCGCCGGCCCGACCGCGAAACCATGCGCCGCGCCCGCCGCCTGTTTGCGGAGGCGCTGGAAACGCCCGGCGGGCTGAAGATCCAGACCATTCATGCCTTCTGCGAATCGGTGCTGCACCAGTTCCCGCTGGAAGCCAACATCCCCGCGCATTTCGAGATGCTCGACCCACAGATGGAGGCATCGTTGTTCGCCGCCGCGCGCCGTGAAATGATTTCGGGCAGCGCGGCGGATCGGCCGAACCTCGCCGAAGCTTTCGCCGCCGTGCTCGAGCGCGGTGGCGAGGCCGGGCTCGACGCCTTGCTGGGTGAGATCGTCCGCAAGCGCGACGAACTGGGCGCCTTCATCGGTGAAATCGATCGAGGCGGCCCGAACTTCCAGACGCTGTTCGACGAATTCCAATTCCGCCCCGGCCAGACCGCCGAAGGCATAGCGGCCGCCATCTGGCCGCTGCCCGGCTTCCTGCCGGATTATTTTGCCGGCTTCGCCCAGGCGGCGGAGGCCGCCGACGCCAGGACGGTGCTCAACAACATCTTGCCTCATGCGCGCCTGGCTTTCGCGGAAACCGACCCCGTGCGCCGCCTGCAGCTGCTTTCGCGGGCTTTCCTGAAGGCCGACGGCGACGTCTACGATCCAGCCAAGGCCTTCAAGAAGGCGCTGCTCGACCGGCTGCCGGACCTGGCGGAGCGCTATCTCTCGGCGACCACCGCAATCGTCGAGACGGTCGACCGGCTCGCCCTGTTCCGGATGCTGGAGGGCACGCGCGCCGCGCTGACGCTGGCCGACTGGCTGGTCGCCCGCTACGAGCAGTTGAAGCGTGGCCGCGGGTTCCTCGACTTCAACGACCTGATCACCCGCACCGTCAGTCTCCTGGCCAGGCCCGATGCCGGCCCGTGGGTGCAATACAAGCTCGACCAGGGCATCGACCACATCCTGCTCGACGAGGCGCAGGACACCAGCCCCGACCAATGGGAGGTGGTGAAGCGGCTGGCCGAGGAATTCTTTGCCGGCATCGGCGCCCGAGCCACCGCGCATCGGACGATCTTCGCTGTCGGCGACGAAAAACAGTCGATCTATTCCTTCCAGGGAGCGGCGCCGGATTCCTTCGCCGACAGCAGGCTCCTGTTTGCAAGCAAGGTGCGCGACGCCGATGCGCCCTTCGCCGATCTGAAGCTCACCTGGTCGTTCCGCTCGACCGACGATGTTCTGGCCGCCGTCGACCGTGTCTTCGCCGATCCGGTCGTGCGGCGCGGCATCAGCCATGACCCCGACCCGCTGAGCCACAAGGCGATACGCACCGATGCGCCGGGCTATGTCGAGGTCTGGCCATCCATCGGCGCCGATGTCGTCGACGAGCCGGACGACTGGACGCAGGCGGTCGACCATGCCCGCGCGCCGGCGGTTCGGGTTGCCGAAAACGTCGCCGCCACCATTGCCGGCTGGATCGGCAATGGCGAGGTCATCGAAGGCCGCGGCAAGAGGCTGCGCCCTGGCGACGTGCTGGTGCTGGTGCGCAAGCGCGATCGCTTCGTTCATGCACTGACGCGTGCCCTGAAACGTCGTGACATCCCGGTCGCCGGCGCGGACCGGTTGAGCCTGCCCGGCCACATCGCGGTCAAGGACCTGATCGCGCTCGGCCATTTCCTGATCCAGCCGCAGGACGATCTGTCGCTCGCCGCCGTGCTGCGGAGCCCGATCTTCGATCTGTCGGAAGAGATGCTTTTCACACTGGCCGCGCAAAGACCACCCGGCCTGTCGCTGGCCGGGTCCCTGCGCCAGCATGCCAGCCAAAGCGAAGCGCTCGCGGCGGTCGCCGCTCAACTCGACATCTGGGCCAACGAGGCCGTCTTCAAGCCGGTGTTCGAATTCTATGCCGGCCTGCTGGCACGCGGTGGCGTGCGCCGCAAGATGGTTGCGCGGCTCGGGCCGGAAGCCGGGGACATTCTCGACGAATTCCTGAGTTTCTGCCTTGCCGAGGAGCGGACCGGCTTGCCCGGGCTGGAAGCCTTCCTGTCGACGCTGGAGAGCGCCGGCCCAGAAATCAAGCGCGAGATGGACCAGACCCGCGACGAGGTTCGCGTCATGACCGTGCATGCAGCCAAGGGGCTCGAGGCGCCTGTCGTCTTCCTGGTCGATGGCGGTTCGGCTCCGTTCAGCGATCAGCACCTGCCGCGCCTGATGCCTTTCGAGGGTTCGGGGCTGAACTGGAGCGGCAAGGGCTTTCTCTGGCGTTCGACCAGCGACGTCGCCAACGGGATTTCGAAGGCTGCCGCGGCCAGGGCGCGCGATCTCGCCGATGACGAGTACCGGCGGCTGCTCTATGTCGGCATGACCCGGGCCGAGGACAGGCTGATCGTCTGCGGTTATCATGGCAAGCGCGCGCCGAACACCGGCACCTGGCATTCGCTCGTCAGCCGTGCCCTGGTCGGGGCGCCGGAGAGTGCCGAGTATCCGCATCCGGCCGGCGGCGGCGTCTCAGTGCATCGCTTCCAGGTGACCGGATTGCCGCCGTTTGCACCGGTCGCCGAGAGCGAAGCCAGGCAGACGCGGGACTTCGGGCCGCCGCCCGAAATCTTGTTCAAGCCGCTGCCGCCATACGAGGACCTGCCGCGCCCGCTGTCGCCATCCGGAGCCTCCGCCCTGATCGACGAGGGCAAGGAAAGCGTCATCGACACCGGCTCGCCAGTGCTGGATGGCGACGCCGAACCCGGCTTCGCCGTCATGCGAGGCCTGGCGCTGCACAAACTGCTGCAGATGCTGCCCGGCGTGGCGCAAAACGAACGCCAGGGCGCAGCCGAACGCTATCTCGCCCGCGCCGGCGCGCAATGGCCGGCCGGCGAGTGCGAAAAGGCGGTCGCCTCGGTGATGGCGATCCTTGCCGATCCGCGTTTCGCGCCGCTTTTCGGACCCTCTTCGCGCGCCGAAGTGGCGGTCATGGGCAGCCTCGACGTCAAGGGCACGAAACGCTCGATTTCCGGCAAGATCGACAGGGTGGCGGTGACGCCGGACCGCGTATCCATCATCGATTACAAGACCAATCGGCCGGCGCCCGCCTCGCTGGGCGAGGTTCCGCCCGCCTATCTGCTGCAGCTCGCGCTCTATCGCGCCTTGCTGCGGCCGCTCTATCCCGGCCGCGAAGTCACGGCGGCCTTGCTGTTCACGGAGGCGCCGCGGCTGATCGAACTACCGGCTCGGGCCATGGATGACGCTCTTGCCCGACTCACGCGAGCGTGACACAAGAACTGCTTGAAGAAGGGCGCGGCAACCACCACATTTGGTGCGACGAAAAATTTCGAAAGGATTTCCGCATGGCTACCGTCAAAGTCGACAAGAACAATTTCCAGACCGCTGTGCTCGACGCCAAGGAGCCGGTCGTGGTGGATTTCTGGGCGGAATGGTGCGGTCCCTGCAAGATGATCGCGCCGGCGCTGGAAGACATCGCCAATGAGCTCGGCAGCAAGGTGAAGATCGCCAAGCTCAACATCGACGAGAATCCCGAACTGGCAGCGGAATTCGGCGTGCGCTCGATCCCGACGCTGATGATCTTCAAGGGCGGCGAAAGAGCCGATGTGAAGGTTGGCGCCGCGCCCAAGACCGCGCTGTCGCACTGGATCAACGGTAATCTCGCCTGATCAATCCGAAATTCCTGACATCAAGCCCGGCCGATCGCGCCGGGCTTTTTGTTGGCGTCATTGGTCGCCCGCTCTGGCCCTGACGTCCGGGGCCTCCATGTCTTCTGCTGGAAGCAGATGCAGGGAGAGGAAAAATGACCGGATCCGCCAAGGCCACCGTCTTCATCGACAATGAGCGCGTCATCGTCACGGAATACCGCTTTCAGCCGGGCGACAACACCGGCTGGCACCGCCATGGCCACGACTATGTTGTCGTGCCGCTGATGGACGGCAAGGTAAAGCTTCTGACCAAGGACGGCGAATCCTTCGCCGAAATGAAGAAAGGCGCGCCCTATTTCCGCAGGGAAGGCGTCGAGCACGACGTCATCAGCGCCAATGAGGGCGAATATGCCTTCATTGAGATCGAGCTGAAATAGCGGCGTTCGCCTCGAATACCGCAGCGGAAACCGGTATATATGTCTTCCAACAACGGAGTTTGAGATGGCCGAACCTCAGCTCTCGGTCCGTAGCGCAAAAGCACGCGACCTGGCTCATAGACTTGCTCGTCGCGAAAATCGCTCGATAGCAGATGTCGTCGAGCGAGCGCTTGAATCCTACGAGATTCGTGAAGCAGGTCGCGAACCCGCGCCCACATTCTATGCCCACCTGGCGCAAGCAGTGGCACCGACATCGATCTGGAGAAATCGTCCGAGAAGGCCGTCAGGCTCATACAGGACCTGAAGTTTGATTTTCGCCGTACCAACGACCTGGCACCACCGGCCTGATATGATCTCGCGTTGGGACTTCTGAGCGGCGGCTTGGACCGGTTAGTTAGGCGCAGATACTGGAAGCGTCACGTCGGCGGCGTGCCGTTCTCCGCCAACACCGCGCCAGCCAGATAGAGCGAGCCGCCGATCAGGATTCGCGGCGGCGGGCCGTCCCAGGTGTCGCGCAGCAACATCAGCGCGCTGGCGACGGAACTCACCGGCTCGGCCGTAAGCCCGGCCTCCGTGGCGCGGGCCGCCAGTTCGTCGTTCGGCACGCTGGCGTCGCTCAGGCTCACCGGCACCGTATAGACGTGCCGGGCGAGGCCATTGAAGGCGCGGAAATAGCCGCTCTGGTCCTTGGTGTTGATCATGCCGGAGATGAGAAAAAGCGGCCTGGGGTTCTTCTCTTCCTGCTCGGCCAGCGCCTCGGCGACGACCACGCCGGCGCCCGGATTGTGGCCGCCGTCGAGCCAGATGTCGGCGCCCTTCGGCGCCAGTTCCGTCAGCCTGCCTTGCGACAGCTTCTGCATCCGCCCCGGCCAGGCGACAGTGGTCATCGCCTTCTCGGCGGCACGGTGGCTGATCTCGAAGCCGGCTGCCTTGACGGCGGCGATCGCGGCGGCCGCGTTGGCGAACTGGTGGCGCCCGGGCAGCCGCGGCGGCGGCAGATCCATCAAGCCATCATCGTCCTGATAGACCATGCGGCCGTTCTCCTCGAAGGCGAGGAAATCCTGTCCATAGACCAGGGTCGGGCAGCCGAGCCGCTCGGCGGTTTCGATCAGCACCTGCTGCGCCGCCTCGGTTTCCTGCGCCCCGATGACCACCGGGCAGCCGCGCTTGATGATGCCGGCCTTCTCGGCGGCGATCAGTTCGACGCGGTCGCCGAGATAGGCTTCGTGGTCCATCGACACCGGCATGATCACCGAGACAGCCGGCCTGGCGATGACATTGGTGGCGTCGAAGCGGCCGCCGAGACCGACCTCGACGATGGCGGCATCGGCCGGATGCTCCGAAAACAGGATGAAGGTGACGGCGGTGAGGATCTCGAAAACGGTGATCTTCTCGCCGCCATTGGCCTTGGCGACGCGGGCGATGGCCTCGGCGAAGATATCGTCCTCGACCAGCCTGCCGCCGCCATCGGCCGCCAGCCGGTAGCGCTCGTGCCAGCTGACCAGATGCGGCGAGGTGTGCACGTGCACGAGCCGGCCGGACGCTTCCAGAAGCGCCCGCGAGAAGGCGGCGCAAGAGCCCTTGCCGTTGGTGCCGGCGATATGGATCACCGGCGGCAGCAAGTCCTGAGGATTGCCCAGCCGCTCCAGCAGCCGTGAAATGCGGTCGAGCGAAAGATCGAAGCCTTTCGGGTGAAGCGCCATCAGCGCTTCGATTTCACGGTCGGCGGCAAGCGTGGTCATGTAAGAGTCCTAAGCGCGCGATGGATCGCGCGCAATCGCGGTTCGCGGCAAAGAGTGTCGCGTCAGGCCTGCGGCCGTGCTTCCGTCGCGACCACCGCCGGCGGCAGGATTTCCGGCTCCAGGGGCTTGTGCTCTTCCGGCATCTTGAGCAGCATCTTCAAGAGCCGCGCGATGGTCCGGCGCATCTCCAGTCGCGACACCACCATGTCGACCATGCCGTGCTCCATCAGATATTCGGAGCGCTGGAAGCCGTCCGGCAGTTTTTCCCGGATGGTCTGCTCGATGACGCGCGGTCCGGCGAAGCCGATCAGTGCGCCGGGCTCGGCTATATGCACGTCGCCCAGCATGGCGTAGGAGGCAGTGACGCCGCCGGTCGTCGGATTGGTCAGCACGACGATGTAGGGAAGGCCGGCTTCCTTCAGCCGGTCGACGCCAACCGTGGTGCGCGGCAATTGCATCAGCGACAGGATGCCTTCCTGCATGCGCGCGCCGCCGGAAGCGGCAAACAGGATCAGCGGCCGCTTGCGCTGCACGGCCACCTCGAAGGCATGAACGATGGCGTCGCCCGCGGCCATGCCGAGCGAACCGCCCATGAAGGCAAAATCCTGCACCGTCACCACCACCGGCAGGCCTTCTACGGTGCCCAGCGCGTTGACGATGGCATCTTCCAGGCCGGTCTTGGCCTTGGCGTCCTTCAACCGGTCGGTGTAGCGCTTCTCGTCGCGGAATTTCAGCGGGTCCAGCATGACCTTGGGATTTTCGAGCTGTTCGTATTTGCCGTCGTCGAGGAAGTATTTCAGCCGCTCCTTGGCCGAGATCTTCATGTGATGGCCCGAAGACGGGATGACGAACTGGTTGGATTCCAGATCCTTGTGGAACACCATCTCCCCGGTCTCGGGATCCTTGATCCACAGGTTCTCGGGCATGTCGGTGCGCCGGCCGAGCATCGAATTGATCTTCGGGCGAACGTAGTTGGTGATCCAGTTCATCGCTTCGGCTCCTGTCCTGACGAAGAGTTAGAGCAATTCCAGGAAAAGTGTGAACCGGTTTTCCGACCGGAATTGCGATAAAGCAAAAAGATAGAGCGGTTCGGCGTTTCCGTGAAACGGCAAACCGATCCAGCGCATGCCGCCCGGGATGGCGACGTGCACAAGACCTGAGGTAGGAAAACTATTCGGCGGCAGCAAGGCGGGCCGACCGCACGCCCTGCGCGAGGCCGCTGACCAGCGTGGCGACGGCCTCGGCCGGGTCGGCGGTCTTTTCGCCCTTCGGCCCCAGCACATTGGCGACCGCATTGACGATCGCGGTGCCGACGACGACGCCGTCGGCATTGGCGCCGATGACGCGCGCCTGTTCGGCGGTCTTGACGCCGAAGCCGACGCAGACCGGCAGATCGGTATGGCCCTTGATGCGCTTGACCGCCGCAGCCACCTTGCCGGTGTCGGCCAGCGCGGAACCGGTGATGCCGGTCATCGACACGTAATAGACGAAGCCGGACGTGTTCTGCAGCACCTTGGGCAGGCGCTTGTCGTCGGTGGTCGGCGTCGCCAGCCGGATGAAGTTGATGCCGGCTTTCAGCGCCGGGATGCACAGCTCCTCGTCCATCTCAGGCGGCAGGTCGACGACGATCAGCCCGTCGATGCCGCTGGCCAATGCGTCCTTGAGAAAGCGGTCGACGCCGTAGATGTAGATCGGGTTGTAGTAGCCCATCAGAACGATCGGCGTCTCATTGTCGCCGGTGCGGAAGTCAGCCGCCATCTTGAGCGTCTTGACCAGCGTCTGGCCGCCTCTCAGTGCTCTCAAGCCCGCGGCCTGGATCGCCGGGCCATCGGCCATCGGATCGGAGAACGGCATGCCGAGTTCGATGATGTCCGCGCCGGCCATTGGCAGCGCCTTCATGATCGACAGTGAGGTCTGATAGTCCGGGTCGCCGCCCATGAAATAGGTGACGAGCGCCGGGCGGCCTTCGTTCTTGAGCTTTGCCATGCGGCGATCGATGCGGGTCACCATGATCAGATCTCCATGCCCAGCATCGAAGCCACCGTATGCACGTCCTTGTCGCCGCGGCCGGACAGGTTGACGATGACGATCTGGTCCTTGTCCATGGCGGGCACGATCTTCACCGCATGGGCGATAGCGTGCGCCGATTCGAGCGCCGGGATGATGCCTTCGACGCGTGTGGTCAGCTTGAAGGCCTCCAGCGCCTCGTCGTCGAGGATCGGCACATATTCGACGCGGCCAGAATCGCGCAGCCAGGAATGCTCCGGGCCGACGCCGGGATAATCGAGGCCGGCCGAGATCGAATGGCCGTCCATGATCTGGCCGTCGGCATTTTGCAGGAGATAAGTGCGGTTGCCATGCAGCACGCCCGGCGCGCCGGCGTTCATCGAGGCGCAGTGCTCGATGCCGTCGAGGCCACGCCCCCCAGCCTCGACGCCGATGATACGGACATCCTTGTCGTCGAGGAACGGATGGAACAGGCCGATGGCATTGGAACCGCCGCCGACGGCGGCGATGATGGTGTCGGGCAGCTGGCCCTCCTGTTCGAGAATCTGCGCGCGCGCCTCCGAACCGATCACTGACTGGAAGTCGCGCACCAGCTCCGGATAAGGGTGCGGGCCGGCCGCGGTGCCGATCAGGTAATAAGTGTCCTCGACATTGGTCACCCAATCACGAAGGGCTTCGTTCATGGCGTCCTTCAGCGTGCCGTGGCCAGCGGTCACCGGCCGCACTTCGGCGCCGAGCAGTTTCATGCGGAACACGTTGGGGCTTTGGCGGGCAACGTCGGTGGCACCCATGTAGACGACGCAGGGAAAGCCGAAACGGGCAGCGACCGTGGCTGAGGCCACGCCATGCTGGCCGGCGCCGGTCTCGGCGATGATACGCGTCTTGCCCATGCGCTTGGCCAGCAGGATCTGGCCGAGGCAATTGTTGATCTTGTGCGAACCGGTATGGTTCAGGTCCTCGCGCTTGAAATAGACTTTTGCGCCGCCCCCGAGGCCCTTCGCCGAGGAAACTTCACGAAGATGCCTGGTCAGTCCTTCGGCGAAATAAAGCTTCGACGGCCGCCCCGCATAATGGGTCGAAAGATCGGTGAGCTCGGCCCTGAAATCCGGATCGTCCTTGACCTCGTTCCAGTGCCGTTCGAGGTCGAGGATCAGCGGCATCAGCGTTTCGGCCACGAAACGACCGCCGAAAATGCCAAACATGCCCTGTTCGTCGGGTCCGGTGCGGAAGGAATTGAGTGTCGCCGGCTTGTTCATCGCCGATCTCCTGGCATCTCGATTTTCTTAAGCATGTCCTGTCGAAAGCCGTTTTCCACTTTCGGGACATGCTCGGGTTTGAGCCGGTCAGGCGGCGCGGTCGTCTCGCGCTGCCTTGACGGCCCGGAAAAACTGCTCGATCAGCGCCGGATCCTTGATGCCCGGCGCGCTTTCCACGCCGGAGGAAATATCAATTCCGGGCGGGCTGGCAAGCCGAAGGGCATCGCCGATATTGGCGGCGTTGAGCCCACCGGAAAGCATGTAATCGAGCCCGGCGTCAAGGCCGGTCAGGATGCGCCAGTCGAACGCAACGCCATTGCCGCCCGGCAACTCGGAGCCCTTCGGCGGCTTGGCGTCGAACAGGAACCGGTCCGCGACCCCGACGAACGGTTTGATGCGCTCGAGATCGGCGGCTTCGCTGAGCGGCAGCGCCTTCATGACCGGCAGGTCATAGCGGGCTTTCAGTTCGGCCACCCGTTCGGGCGTTTCCGAGCCGTGCAGCTGCAGCATGTCCGGGCGCATGCTGTCGATGATGTCGTCCAGGAAGGTGTCGTTGGCGTCGACGGTAACGGCAACCGCCAAAGCCTTGCCGCGCGCCGCTTCGCGCAACCGCCCGGCTGCAGCCGGTTCGATGTAACGCGGGCTCTTGGCAAAGAAAATGAAGCCGACATGGCTGGCGCCGCCGGCCAGCGCCGCGGCCATTGCCTGGTCGGTCTTCAAGCCGCAGATTTTGACGTCGAGTGCCATGGCGCGGGAATTGACATGAAATCGAGGCAGAGTCGAGAAAAAGCATGTTGTTTGCCGGCAGGGCCAAAGGCGCTACCTATCATGGGAAAGCATGCAAGGCGGGAGAACATCATGACTGACAGAACCGTTGCCGAACTCAGGCAGAAGATCGCGCAGGCGCGCGAGGTGATCGCGCATTTGATGGACAAGGCCGCCTTCAACGGCGCCGAGGCGCATCGGGCGCTCGACTACTTCGACACCGACGCCTTCGACCGGAATTTTTTACCGTGGCCGCATCATGGCGAAGAAGGGCTGCGGCCTGAAGAACTCAACGCCGCGAATGACGATTGAGTTCGTGCGCCCAGTAAGAACGTAGACGCTGGCGGGACCGGAGGTGTGAAGCATCACCGCGGAAAAGCTTATTTTCTGGCGCCGTACGACGCTTCATTGCGCTACTCGAAAACGATCGCCTGCAGGGCGCCGCCATTGCGCTTCAGCCAGTCCTTGCAGCGGTCGGTGTCGGGACAGAGCTTTTCGCACAATTTCCAGAATTTCGGGCCGTGGTTCATCTCTTTCAGATGCGCTACTTCATGCGCGACGAGGTAGTTGATGACGGGTGGCGGCGCCATCATGATGCGCCAGGAAAAGGACAAATTGCCTTCGGAAGTGCACGAGCCCCAGCGGCTGGACGTGTCCTTGTAGCGGATCGCCTTGGCGCGCTTGCCAAGCGCCTCGGTGTGCCTGGCCACCAGCTTCTCGATCTCCTTCTTGGCCTCGCGCTTCAAAAAATCGGCGATGCGGCGCGGCAGGTGGATGCGCTCGCCATGCACGATCAGCAGCGGGCCGCGTTCGTCGCGCGACACGGTGACGGTGCCGCGCCTTGACGGCTCATGCACGATGCGGTGCGGCACGCCGCGTATGGGGATCTTGATGCCGGGCCGTACCTGCGGCCGCGTTGGCACCTTGGCCAGCCGCTGCTCCAGCCAGTCCTGATGACGATCGAGGAACCGCTCCACCTCGCCGCGGCGCAGGCCCGGCGGCACGGTGATACGCAGGCCCTGGCCGCCGGAATCGATGCGCAGCGTCAGACGCCGCGCCCTGGCGCTCTCGACGATCTTGAGCGGCAGCGTGCGGCCGGCAACGCAGTATTCTCGCTCCACGACAGGCGTGGGCTTGGGCTTCGTCAGATTGCGGAAGAATCCGAGGGTCATGGCCGGACGATACGCGATTCGAGAAAAACGAATAGAACAAAAAAGAAACGGCGCCGCTCGCGCGACGCCGTTTTTTCACGATCGGGCCTGTCGCTCGGCCTCAGTCGTCAAGCAGGTTCGAGCCTTTGCCACGCTTGGTGGAGGTCGTGCCTGTGCTCGGGTCGCTCTTTGCCGGAGCGGTCGACTTGTTGCGGTTCGCCATGAAGCGATCGAACTCGTCCTGGTCCTTGGCGCGACGCAATTCGCGGGCGTAGTCGTCGAACTCGGTCAACATATCGTCGAGCTTGCGGCGTTCCTCGGCCAGGCGTTCAAGCTCCTTTTCGCGCCAGTCGTCAAACGCGACGTTGCCGGTCCGGGCGGAGCCGTGGCCCCAGCGCGCGGCTTTGTCGGAACCGCGGCGGCAGCCGGCGAAGATGCCGTCGGTCGCGCGGTTGACGTCACGCTTGAAGCCCTCGAGCCGGTCGCCCCAGATGATGTAGGCGAGCATGGCGAAGCCGAGCGGCCAGAACACCATGAAGCCGATCACCATCAACGCGATGGTTGCCGGCGTCCAGGCCGGGCGGATCAATGCAGATGTGTTCATTTTCTCCCATTCCTTCGGTTGGAGACAGCCAGGACCGGCTGCGTGGAATCGAAATGGGAAGGCAAAAACGGCGATTCAAGACAATGTCGGCTAAAACCGGACAAGCTGCTGAAATGATTATCGCTTTTTGAGCATATCGAGGAAAAGCACGACCAGCCCGGCAATCAGTCCCCAGAATGCGGCGCCGACGCCGAACAAGGTCAGCCCGGAGGCGGTGACGACAAAAGTGACGGTGGCGGCCATGCGCTCGCTTTCGTCCTTGAGCGCGATCGCCAGCGCGTTGGCCAGCGAGGCCATCAGCGCAAGACCCGCAACCAGCACGATCAGGCTCTGCGGCAGGACGGCGAAGATCGCCACCAGGGAGGCGCCGAAAATCGCGAAGATCAGGTAGGCAAGGGCATAGAACGGCCCTGTCTTCCAGCGCTCGGTGGGGTCTGGATGAACGTCGGGCCCGGTGCAGATAGCCGCCGAAATTGCCGCCAGATTGGTGGTCGAGCCGCCGAACGGCGCCGAAAGCAGCGAAAACAGGCCGGTGATGCCGATCAGCGGACCGGGTTCCGGGTGGTAGCCGGCGGCGCGCAGCACGGCGAGGCCCGACAGGTTCTGCGAAGCCATGGTGACCAGGTAGAGCGGTACTGCCAGGCCGATTATCGCCTTGGCGGTGAACACAGGCGCGATCAGAGTGAGCGTCGACAGTTCAGGAGTGGGCAAACCGCCGACGCGGCCGGTGAGAAACGCGGCGAGACCGCCGCCGACCAGCACTGCCAGCACCGACAGCGCCGGATTGAACAGGCGGATGACGAAGAAGGCGGCGATCAACGGCAGGATCAGCCAGGGATCGGCGGGAACAGTTTTGACCGCATTAAGCGCGAAGGTGACGACAATGCCGGCCAGCATTCCTGAAGCGACCGAGGGCGGTATCCCCGAGATCAGTTTCGTCAGCGGCCGGAACAGCCCGGTGGCGACCAAAAGAATGCCGGTAACGATGAAGGCGGCGACGGCCTCGCCGATCGAAAAACCGCTCGACGCCGCCATCAGCGCCAGGCCCGGCGTCGACCAGGCGGTGATGACCGGCATTTTCGTTCGCCAGGACAGCCACAGGCTTTCGACCGCCATGGCCAGGCAGATCGTGGTCACCCAACTCGCGGTCTGAATTTGCGTGGCCTCGACCGCGTGGGCGGCGGCAATGACGATGGCCAGCGTGCCGCCGAAGCCGACGATGGCCGCGACGAAGGCTGAGATCGGGATGGAAAGGCGCATCGTCACTTGCCCCGCGCAGCCATGTCGCCGACCGCCCGCACCAGCATGTCGAGATCCTGCGGCCGCGACAGCCGGTGGTCGCCGTCCGGGATCAGCGACAGCGTGACATCGTCGGCCGGCAGCAGGCTGACCAGCTTCAGCGCATGGCTCGACGGCACGTCCCGATCGGCCAGGCCCTGCAAGACGTGTACGGGGCAGTGCGTGTCGAGCGGGCCTGTCATGACCAGGTTGTCGCGCCCATCCTCGATCAGCGCGCGCGTGTAGATGTAGGGCTCGGTGGAATAGTCCGACGGCTCCTCGAAGAAGCCTTTTTTGGCAAGGTCGCGCTTCTGCGCTTTGGTCAGCACCGGTTCGACCAGTTCTGCGGTAAAATCCGGCGCCGGCGCCAGAAGCACCAGACCGACGACGCTTGCGTCGCCTGCCTTGCGCAATTCCTGCACCATGCGCAGGGCGATCCAGGCGCCCATCGACGAGCCGACCAGGATCTGGCTGCCGCTGGTGAAATGCCGGAACACGGCCAGGCTTTGCGAAAGCCATTTTGAGATCGTGCCGTCGGCAAAGGCGCCGCCGGATTCGCCGTGGCCGGAATAATCGTGGCGCAGGAAGGCACGTCCTTCTTTTGCCGCCCAGTCCGAAAGCGTTTCGGCCTTGGTGCCCAGCATGTCGGATTTGTAGCCGCCGAGCCAGACGATGCCAGGCGTCGCGCCCGCAATATGGCGCACCGCGATGCTCAATCCGTCGACATCCAGAAAGGTTGGCGGTGTGGCAGTCATGGCTTTTTTCCTCGCGCCGTCTTTCAGCGCAGGTCTTGTGACACAGCCGGTGGTGTGGCGAAAAGTGCTCGTGATCTTTCTTTGTTTGGTGCAGGCAGCGATCAGGTGATTTTCTGTCAATGCTGTGCTATTGACTCCGCCCGCGCGCTCACCACATTGGCGCGTCCACATATCAACACCTGCAAATCCAGAACGAAACGGCCAAGGAGACCACGACCATTCGCAGACCTTTCAAAGCAGCGGCGCCGACCAAGGATGGGCCGCGCTCCAATCGTGACATCCGGGTTCCCCGGGTCCAGCTTATCGACGCCGAAGGCCAGAACCGTGGCGATGTTTCCATCAACGACGCATTGCTGCTCGCCGAAGAGGCAGGGCTCGATCTCGTCGAGATATCGCCCAACGCGCAGCCGCCCGTCGTAAAAATCCTCGATCTCGGCAAGTTGAAATACGCCAACCAGAAGAAGGCGGCCGAGGCGCGCAAGAACCAGAAGGTCATCGAGATCAAGGAGATCAAGATGCGCCCGAACATCGACAGCCACGACTACGAGACCAAGATGAAGGCGGTGCGCCGCTTCTTCGAGGAAGGCGACAAGGTCAAGCTGACATTGCGCTTCCGTGGCCGCGAGATGGCGCATATGGAGCTTGGCATGCAGCTTCTGAACAAGGTGCGTGAGGAAGTGGCTACCATCGCCAAGGTCGAGGCGGAGCCGAAGCTCGAAGGCCGCCAGATGATGATGGTGCTGGCGCCGCGCTAGATCACGATAAGGTTAGCGCGACCGACGCGCTCCAATTCCGCCTGAATTGTGCTACAGGGCGTCCCGGCGATCGGCGGGACGCCCATTTCTCGGCCATAGCTGCGGTCGCCGGCTAAGTTCTCGACGATCGGATTCCTCCCTTGGACAAAAAACTCAAATACGGGCTGGGTAGCTACCAGCGCACGCGCAGGCTGGTGCTTGCCGTGCTCGTGGTGGTGCTGTTCGCAGCCCTGCTGTTCGGGCAATCGAGCTTTCCGCCTGATACGGCGATGCATGAAACGATCGAGATGTTCGGCGTGCTGCTGATTTTCCTGGGTATCTGCGGCCGCCTTTGGTCGACGCTCTACATAGGTGGGCGCAAATCTTCCGAAGTTGTGACGGGCGGGCCTTATTCGATCACCCGCAACCCGCTCTATGTGTTCTCGACTGTGGCCGCGGCCGGCGTCGGCGCGCAGATCGGCTCGTTCTCCGGCATCATTCTGTTCGCTGTCCTGTGTGCGGGCGCCTTCCATATCGTCATCCTGCGCGAGGAGAAATTCCTCAAGGAAGCGCTCGGCGAGCCCTATCAGGCCTATCTGGCAAGAGTGCCGCGCTTCTTTCCGAAGCTTTCCCTCTACCAGGAAGGCGACACCGGCAGCTTCAAGCCGCGCCTGCTGTTGACCACGCTTCTCGACGGCCTGGTGTTCCTCATCGCGCTGCCGGCCTTCGAACTGATCGACGGCGCCCAGCAGTCGGGTATGTTGCCGGTGTTGTTTACGCTCCCCTGATGAAGGACCGGGCGCCGCATCCGGGCGTTCGGGGAAACGCGCGGCGCGGTGGGTGTTGCACAGTCGCCTGCTTTGACGTATAGGACCGCCGTTCCAAGAAAACCGCCCGGCAGGGCATGCCGTGGCGGTTTCATTTGCTTTTCGGGCTTTGGTCGGCCCGAAGCGAACAAGAAGCGCGATGGTGCGCCACAATACGGAGTAGCAAAATGCCCAAGATGAAGACCAAATCGGCCGCCAAGAAGCGGTTCAAGATCACCGGTACGGGTAAAGTCCTGTCGGCTGCGGCCGGCAAGCGTCACGGCATGATCAAGCGTTCCAACAAGTTCATTCGAAATGCCCGCGGCACGATGGTTCTGGCTGAACCGGATGGCAAGAAGGTCATCAAGAATTTTCTGCCGAACGGCCTCTGAGCATTCGGCCGGACACGAATTTGTTTTACGCAATTCCGAACGGAAGACCGCAAGGCACTTTTCCTGGAATTGCTTTTAAGGAGATCATGACATGGCACGCGTAAAAAGAGGCGTCACCTCGCACGCCAAGCACAAGAAGGTCCTGAAAGCCGCGAAAGGCTTCTACGGCCGCCGCAAGAACACCATCCGCATCGCCAAGCAGGCGGTGGAAAAGTCGCTGCAATACGCCTATCGCGACCGCAAGAACCGCAAGCGCTCGTTCCGCGCGCTGTGGATCCAGCGCATCAACGCCGCGACGCACGAGCACGGCCTGACCTATGGCCGTTTCATCGACGGCCTCAACAAGGCTGGCATCGAGATCGATCGCAAGATCCTGTCGGATATGGCCATCCACGAGCCGCAGGCTTTCGCCGCGCTCGTGGCCAAGGCCAAGGTTGCTCTTGAGTACCTCAAGAACACCACCCCGAATGCTTTTGAAAGCGCTGTCGCCTAAGACCAGCGCTTCCCAAGCATTCGAAATTCTGATTTGGGGAACCCGCGCTGGCACGGCTGGCGCGGGTTTTTCTTATGCCTGATGTAACCAAATTGGTGACACGCCCGGTGATGGTGGGTTGCCCGATCGAGAGAGTTTCGCCGTGAACGCCACCGCTGGAAATCTTGAAAGCCTGGAAGCTTCGCTGCTCGCCGACATAGCGTCGGCTGCTGACGAGGCCGCGATAGAAGCCGTGCGCGTGGCAGCCCTTGGCAAGAAGGGGTCGATCTCGGAAATGCTGAAGACGCTCGGCTCGATGAGCGCTGAGGAGCGCCAGGTCAAAGGCCCCGCCATCAACGGCCTCAAGAACCGCGTCACCGATGCGCTCACCGCGCGCAAGGCGGAACTCAGGGATGTTGCCATCACTGCCCGCCTCGCCGCGGAGAAGGTCGACGTGACGCTGCCGGTGCGGCAGTCGCCGGCCGAGCGCGGCCGCATTCATCCGATCAGCCAGGTCATCGACGAGATCGCGGCGATCTTCGGCGATCTCGGCTTCGCCATCGCCGAAGGGCCCGACATCGAGACCGACTATTACAATTTCACCGCGCTGAATTTCCCGGAAGGCCATCCGGCGCGCGAGATGCATGACACCTTCTTCTTCCAGCCGGACGAGAAGGGCGAGCGCAAGCTTCTGCGCACCCACACCTCGCCGGTGCAGATCCGCACCATGGAGAAGCAGAAGCCGCCGATCCGCATCGTCATTCCGGGCAAGACCTACCGGCAGGATTCCGACGCCACCCACTCGCCGATGTTCCATCAGGTCGAAGGGCTGGTGATCGACAAATCGGCCAACGTCGCCAACATGAAGTGGGTGCTGGAAGAGTTCTGCAAGGCCTTTTTCGAGGTGCCGTCGGTCAAGATGCGCTTCCGGCCGTCCTTCTTCCCGTTCACCGAGCCAAGCCTCGAGGTCGATATCCAGTGCGACCGCTCGCGGCCAGGCGAGGTGCGCTTCGGCGAAGGCTCGGACTGGATGGAGATCCTTGGCTGCGGCATGGTGCACCCCAACGTTCTGCGCGCTGGCGGGCTCGATCCCGATGAATATCAGGGCTTTGCCTGGGGCATGGGCATCGACCGCATCGCCATGCTGAAATACGGCATGCCGGACCTGCGCGCCTTCTTCGACGCCGATGTGCGCTGGCTGTCGCATTACGGCTTCCGGCCGCTCGACATGCCGACGCTGTTCGGAGGCCTGAGCGCATGACAGCGCCCCACGCCGGCGGCTGCCGCTGCGGCGCCGTGCGGTTCGAGGCGTCAGTCGAACCGCACCACGTCAGTTATTGTCATTGCGGCGATTGCCGGCGGGCGACCGGCGCGCCGGTGTCGGCCTTTGTCGGCTTCCCTGCCGGCCAGGTCGCGTTCACCGGCAAGGCGCTGAAGATGTTCGAGAACGGGCCGGTGACGCGCTCGTTCTGCGGCGTCTGCGGCTCACCCATCGCCTATGTCGACGAGCGGCTGGAGGACGACATCTATTTCATGCTCGGCGCCATGGACATTCCGGCCGATTTCAAGCCGACGCTGCATGCCTATCTCAGCGAGCAGCTTCCCTTCCTGCACATGTCCGACGACCTGCCGAGACATCTGAAAACAAGCGTCAAAAGACCAGACGGAACAGCATCATGAAATTCACCCTCTCCTGGCTCAAGGATCATCTCGAGACCGACGCCTCGCTCGACGAGATCGTCGAGCGGCTGACCTCGATCGGCCTCGAGGTCGAGCATGTCGACGACAAGGCGAGCCTGAAACCCTTCGTCATCGCCAGGGTGCTGACGGCGGTGCAGCATCCCGACGCCGACCGGCTGCGGGTGCTGACCGTCGACACCGGCGACGGCAAGCCGCCGGTGCAGGTCGTCTGTGGCGCACCCAATGCGCGGGCGGGCATGATCGGCGCCTTCGCCGCGCCCGGCACTTATGTGCCCGGCATCGATGTGACGCTGACGGTTGGCAAGATCAGGGGCGTCGAAAGCCACGGCATGATGTGTTCCGAGCGCGAGCTGGAACTTTCCGACGAGCACAACGGCATCATCGACCTGCCCGAAGATGCGCCGGTCGGCACCAGCTTCGCCGCTTACGCGCATCTCGACGATCCGGTCATCGAGATCAATCTGACGCCAAACCGGCCTGATGCCACCAGCGTTTACGGCATCGCCCGGGATCTCGCGGCGAGCGGTCTCGGCCGCCTCGTCGGCGGCGCGATCATGCCGCATGTCGGCAATGGAATGTGCCCCGTCAAGGTGACGATCGAAGCGCCGGAACTCTGCCCCGGCTTCGCGCTCAATCTGGTCAGCGGCGTCAAGAACGGCCCGTCCCCGAAATGGCTCCAGCAGCGGCTGATCGCCATTGGGCTGAGGCCCATCAGCGCGCTGGTCGATATCACCAACTACGTCACCTTCGATCGTGGCAGGCCGCTGCATGTCTTCGATGCCGGCAAGGTCGCCGGCAATCTTGTCGTGCGTCGCGCCAGGGATGGCGAAAAGGTACTGGCGCTCGACGGCCGCGAATACACGTTGACGCCGGAGATGTGCGTCATCGCCGATGACAATGGCGTGGAATCGATCGCCGGCATCATGGGCGGCGAGCGTTCCGGCTGCGACGAGAACACGACCGACGTGCTGATCGAATCCGCACTCTGGGACCCGATCACCACGGCCCGCACCGGGCGCGCGCTCGGCATCATCACCGATGCCCGCTATCGTTTCGAGCGCGGGGTCGACCCCGAATTCATGGTGCCGGGCGTTGAGCTTGCGACCCGGCTGGTGCTTGATTTCTGCGGCGGCACGCCGACGGAAATCGAGGTGGCCGGCTATGCCGGCCATCAGCCCAAGATCGTCTCCTTCCCGCTGTCGGAAGTGAAGCGGCTGACCGGCATAGAAGTGCCGAAGGCGGAAAGCCTCGATATTCTCACGCGCCTCGGCTTCAAGCCTGAGGGTTCGGGCGATGTCGTCGAAATCGCCGTGCCGTCCTGGCGTCCCGATGTCGACGGCAAGGCCGACCTGGTCGAGGAGGTGATGCGCATCCACGGCGTCGACAACATCGCTTCGCAGCCGCTCGGCGCGCATGACGCGGTCAACGGCAAGATCCTGACGACGCTGCAGATCCGCACCCGCGCGGCCAAGCGGGCGCTGGCCGTGCGCGGCATGATGGAGGCAGTCACCTGGTCGTTCATCCCCGCCAGGCACGCCGAACTGTTCGGCGGCGGGCAGGCTTCGCTCAAGCTCGCCAACCCGATCGCCGCCGACATGTCCGACATGCGGCCCTCACTGCTGCCCGGCCTGATCGCAGCCGCCCAGCGCAATGCCGACAAGGGCATTGGCGACGTGGCGTTGTTCGAGGTCTCCGGCACCTATGAGGGCGACGGCGCCGACCAGCAACGGCGCGTTGCCGCCGGCGTGCGGCGCGGCACCGCCAAGCTCGACGGTTCCGGCCGCAACTGGGCTGGCAATTCCGGTCCGGTCGGCGTGTTCGACGCCAAGGCTGATGCCATCGCCGCACTCGAAGCCTGCGGCGCGCCGGTCGAGCGGCTGCAGATCGAGGCCGGCGGCCCGTCCTGGTACCATCCTGGTCGTTCCGGAACGATCAAGCTCGGACCGAAGACGGTGCTCGGCACGTTCGGTGAATTTCATCCAAAAACGCTGGAAGGGCTCGACGTCTCCGGCCCGCTCTGCGGCTTCGAAGTGTATGTCGATGCCGTGCCCGAGCCCAAGGCAAAGCCGACGAAAACCAAGCCCAGGCTGGATCTCTCCGCCTTCCAGGCGGTGAAGCGCGACTTCGCCTTCGTCGTCGACAAGGCGGTCGAGGCCGGCACGCTGGTACGCGCGGCGCTCGCCGCGGACAAGAAGCTGGTCACCGGCGTCTCGGTCTTTGATGTTTTCGAAGGTGCGGCGCTCGGCGAGGGCAGGAAGTCCATCGCCATCGAAGTGTCGATCCAGCCGGTCGAGAAGACGCTGACCGACGAGGATTTCGAGGCGTTGGCCAGGCGCGTCGTCGAGAATGTCGGCAAGCAGACTGGAGGCGTGCTCAGGGCATAGCCTCTTTCCGGGATTGCGGGAGCACGGCGAATCGCCCTCCAAAGGGCGATGGACCATTTGCACTATTCCGGGCTCCCGTTCGAAGCACAACGCGCTGCGTTTCTCGACATCCTGCTGTCGGATGCGCTCGTGCGCCAGGCGCTGGTATGTGCCCGCACGCTCGATCTTCCGGACTGGCTGGTGGTCTCCGGCGTGCTCTATAACTCGGTCTGGAACCATCTGACGGGGAAGCCGTCGGGTTATGGCATCAAGGATGTCGACCTGTTCTATTTCGACGATAGCGACCTGTCCTACGAGGCCGAGGACGCCGTCATCCGCCGGGCGGCGAAGCATTTCCAGGGGCTGCCCCTGCCGGTCGAGGTGCGCAACCAAGCGCGGGTGCATTTGTGGTACCCGCAGAAGTTCGGGCGGCCCTGTCCGCGCTACACGAGTTCGAGCGAGTCGGTCCGGTTTTTTTGCGTCGAAGACACATGCGGTCGGGGTGCGATACGACGCGGATTGTCAACTGGAACTGCTGGCGCCGTTCGGTCTCGACGACGTCTTCTCATTCCGCGTCACGCCGAACCGGGCGATGGACAATCAGCGGACGCATGAGGCGAAGGGCCAGCGGGCGCGGGATTACTGGCCGGAGATTACGGTCGTGCCATGGTAGGAAATGTCGGCAGGACAGAGGGGGGTGCCTCGCGCGGACACCCGTGATCTTCTGTATCGCGCATCGCCACCCCACCCTGTCTTCGCTTCGCTGCGACAGCGAGCCGACCTCCGCACAGGGGAGGGTGAAAGCTCACCCATTCACCAGCGCCAGCAGCTCCTCTGTGTAGCGCTTGCCCATGACCTTATCAGGCGACAGTGCATCGCCGATGGTCTGTACCTCTGCGGCACTCAGCTCGATATCAGCCGCCGCCGTGTTCTGCTCCAGATGGCGGATCTTTCGGGCGCCCGGGATGGGGACAATGAAATCGTCCTGGTGCAGTACCCAGGCGAGCGCCAGCTGTGCCGAGGTCACTCCCTTTTCGGTCGCCAGTTTTTCCAGCGTGGCCACGACTTTGGCATTGGCTTCCATGGCGTCGGCCTGGAAGCGCGGCAAGGTGCGGCGCCAGTCGTCGTCATCAAGCGTCTCGGGCTTGGCGATCGTGCCGGTCAAGAGGCCACGGCCGAGCGGGCTATAGGGAACGAAACCGATGCCGAGTTCGCGGCAGACGGCGAACACCTCGTCTTCCGGGTCACGGCTCCACAGTGAATATTCGCTCTGGACCGCCGCGATCGGATGTACGGCATGTGCCCGGCGGATGGTGGCGACACTTGCTTCCGAAAGGCCGAGCGCGCGCACTTTGCCCTCGCGCACCAGCTCGGCCATGGCGCCGACCGTGTCCTCGATCGGCACGTTCGGGTCGACGCGGTGCTGGTAATAGAGATCGATCACGTCGGTGCCCAGCCGCTTCAGTGACGCCTCTGCGACGGCCTTGACGTGTTCGGGGCGGCTGTCGACGCCCGCCATGCGGTCGGTGCCGGTGCCTTCCTCCAGGATCTTGAAGCCGAACTTGGTTGCGATCGTCACCTGATCGCGCACCGGCTTCAGCGCCTTGCCGAGCAGGATCTCGTTCTCGTAGGGCCCGTAGACCTCTGCCGTGTCGAAGAAATTGACGCCGATCTCGACGGCGCGGCGCAAGGTGGCGATCGCCTCGGCTTCCGGCTGGCCCCCATAGCCAAAGCTCATGCCCATGCAGCCGAGGCCGACCGGGAAAACTTCCAGTTCAGTACCGAGTTTGCGGGTTTTCATCACGCGTCTCCTTGTTGCGATGCCCAGGAAATAGCGCCTTGCCTTATGTTCGATAATCGGCTCATCTGTGCACGGGGCGTTCTAGAAAATAGATCAATGAACCGAGCACATCTTTCACAGCTTGCGGTGCTGGCAACTGTTGCCCAATGCGGCAGCTTTCGCGGCGCGGCCAGGGAACTGGCGATCGCGCCGTCGGCGGTCAGCCATGCCGTGTCCAGCCTTGAGGCGCGGCTTGGCGTGCGGCTGTTGGCACGCAGCACCCGCAGCGTTGCCCCGACCGAAGAGGGCGCGCGGTTGCTGGAACGATTGCGGCCGGCGCTGTCGGAGATCGACCTGGCACTGGAGACGGCGGTCGAGGCGCGCGACCGGCCGGCCGGCAATCTGCGGCTCAGCGTGCCGCGCACGGCAGCCCATCTGGTGCTGACCCCGCGGCTCGGCGCCTTTGCCGCGGCTTACCCCGATATCGTGCTGGAGATCGTCATCGAGGACCGCTTCACCGACGTCGTGGAAGGCGGTTTCGACGCCGGCGTGCGGCTTGGCGAAAGCCTGCAGCGCGACATGATCGCGCTGCGCATCGGGCCCGATATCCGCGGCGCCGTGGTCGGCTCGCCCTCCTATTTCGACACCATGCCGAGGCCTCGCCACCCGCGTGACCTGTCCGACCATCGCTGCATCCGCTTCCGCTTCTCCAGCGGCATCCTCTACCGCTGGGAATTCGCCAGGGATGGCGAGGAGATCGAGATTGCCGCGCAAGGACCATTGATTCTCGACGAAGACCATCTGATCGCCCAGGCGGCGGTCGACGGGGCCGGGCTTGCCTTCGTCTTCGAGGATTATGTCCGCGAGCCGCTCCGCGATGGCCGGCTGATCCGCGTGCTGGAGGATTGGTGTCCGTCCTTCGAGGGTTTCTTCGTCTACTATCCGAGTCGCCGCCAGATGCGGCCTGCGCTCAGGGCCTTCATCGATTTCTTCAGGGTGAGCGGATAGGCTGCCCTCTCCCTTGTGGGAGGGTGGAAGAAAGCCGACGCGACATTCGTTCACCTTCCATGCGAGCTTCGATCATAAATACCCCGACCCGCTACGGTTGGGCGGCAATCCTGCTTCATTGGCTGATCGGCCTTGCCTTCATCGGCCAGTTCGCGCTCGGTTTCGCGATGGTCCGCATCAGCAGCCAGCGCACGGCTTTCGAGCTCATCCAGCTGCACAAATCGCTGGGCTTCCTGCTGCTCGGCCTGATCATCCTGCGCATCGCCTGGCGGCTCGGCAATGCCGCGCCGGCCTTGCCATCCTCGGTCGGATCCCTGGAGCGCCGGGCGGCGCCGCTCGCTCACCTGGCGCTCTATGCCTTCCAGATCGCTTTGCCTCTGTCCGGCTGGGCGCTGGTTTCGGTCTCGACGCTGGAAATTCCAAGCATGCCGTTCAACCTGTTCGTGATGCCCAACCTGCCGCTTGCGGAATCCCATGCCGCCGAGAGTTTTTGGGCGGCAGCGCACTGGTACCTTGCCTATGCCGGCGCAGCACTTGTGGCGCTGCATGTCACGGCGGCACTGCGCCATCATTTCCGACTGAGGGACAATGTGCTTACACGCATCGTCACGCCTTCCTCAGGCGGGGAATAGAACGGGGTTCGGCCTCGTTTGTAAGCGAGGACGCGAAGAGCGTTGCCTCCGAAGAAGGAAATAATCTCATGTATGCGCGACTCCTCGGATCGGCGGCCCTTGCCGCTTGCCTTGCCGTGCCTGTCTGGGCAGCAGTTGTCCTCGATGATGCCGCCGGCAGTTACACGATCAGCCAGGCTGACTCCTCGATCCGCTTCACCATCGGCAAGGCCGGCGGCGGCGGTTTCGATGGTGCGTTTGCTCACTTCAAGGGCACGATCCGCATCGACAATGACGACGTCAGCCGCTCGAAGGTCAACCTCACCATTTTTCCCGAAAGCGTCGGCACCGGCCAGGGCCGCATCGACGCTTTCCTGCGTTCAGACGCCGTGTTCGATGCGGCCAACAGCCCCGAAATCCAGTTCCGCTCGACCAGCGTGACCCGCACCGGCGATACGACGGCGCTTGTCACCGGCCGGCTGACGGCGCGCGGCAAGACGTTTGCGGAAAAGTTCACCGCCGAGCTCGATGGCCTGAAGTCCGGCACGATCGGGTTCCACGTCACCGGCAAGGTGCTGCGGTCGCGCTACGGAATGGATGTCGGCACGCCGATCTATTCCAACGTCGTCGGTTTCGACATGAGGCTGACGGGGAAGAGGGGTTGAGCCATCGCTCCCCGCTCGTGGGGCGAGGAACTTGGCCCCCGCATTGGCTTTTGCCCCGATTTCAGGCAAACCTCCTCGCCTGTAATCGAGAGGAGAAGCCTGATGTTCCGATGGGGTGTGTTATCGACGGCCAAGATCGGTCGCGAGCAGCTTTTACCTGCGATCGTGGAGGCGGAAAATGGCGTGCTGTCCGCAATCGCCAGCCGCGATCAGTCGAAGGCCCGTGGGTTGGCCGATCGCTTCGGCGCGCCGCATGCTTTCGGTTCCTATGAGGAGTTGCTCGCCTCGAACGAGGTCGACGGCGTCTATATCCCGCTGCCGACATCGCAGCATGTCGAATGGACGGCCAAGGCCATTCAGGCGGGAAAACATGTGCTGGTCGAAAAGCCGTTGGCGCTCGACGCCAAGGACATTCCGCCGCTGATCAAGCTGCGCGATGCCAGCAAGGTGTTGGTCTGCGAAGCCTTCATGGTCGTCTACCATCCGCAATGGATCAAGGTGCGCGACCTGATCGCCAGCGGCGTCATCGGCCGGCTGCGCCATGTGCAGGGCGCGTTCTCCTATTACAATGTCGATCCCAACAACATGCGCAACCAGCTCGACCTTGGCGGCGGCGCGCTGCCCGACATCGGCGTCTACCCGACCGTGTCGACGCGCTTTTCCACCGGCAAGGAGCCGCTGCGCGTGCAGGCGACGATCGAGCGCGGCAAAAAATTCGGCACCGACATCTATTCCTCGATCCGCGCCGATTTCGGCGACTTCGAACTGTCCTTCTATCTCTCGACCCAGATGGCCGCGCGCCAGGTGATGGTGTTCCATGGCGAGAACGGGTTCATCGAGGTGTTTTCGCCGTTCAATGCCGGGCTCTACGATCACCACCGCGTCGAGTTGCACAATCAGAACCACACGGAGGCGCAGGTGTTCCGCTTTCCCGGTACGCAGCAGTACCGGCTCGAGGTCGAGACCTTCGCGCGGGCGGCCCAGGGCGGCAAGGAGCGCGTTTTTACGCTGGAGGAATCCGTGCTCAACCAGAAGGTCATCGACGCCATCTTCCGCGCCGGCGGCAAGGACGGCTGGGAGGCGGTCTGACCATCATTGATATAATTCCGGTTCGAGATTCATACGGTAGCCAGCTAACGGGAGGGGAAATTGGCTGACGACGCGGATGTCATCATCGTCGGCGCCGGCCTTGCCGGGCTGGTCGCCGCCGCCGAACTGGCCGAGGCCGGCAAGAAGATCGTCATCGTCGACCAGGAACCGGAGCAGTCGCTGGGCGGCCAGGCCTTCTGGTCGTTCGGCGGTCTGTTCCTCGTCGATTCGCCCGAGCAGCGGCGCATGCGCATCCGCGATTCGCACGAGCTGGCGCTCGAGGACTGGCTGGGCACCGCCGCTTTCGACCGGCCGGAGGATCACTGGCCGCGCAAATGGGCCGAGGCCTATGTCGGCTTCGCCGCCGGCGAGAAGCGCTCCTGGCTGCTGGAGCGCGGGATGAAATTCTTTCCCGTGGTCGGATGGGCCGAGCGCGGCGGCGGCAATGCCATTGGCCATGGCAATTCCGTGCCCCGCTTTCACATCACCTGGGGCACCGGTCCCGGCGTGCTCGAGCCCTTCGTGCTGCGCGTGCGCGAGGCCGAGAAGCGCGGATTGATCCGCTTCAAGTTCCGCCACCGCGTCAACGAATTGATCCGCACCGGCACGAGGATCGACGGGGTGCGCGGCGACATCCTGCAACCAAGCACCGTCGAGCGCGGCCACAAGAGTTCGCGTGAGATATCAGGTGATTTCGAGGTTCATGCGCAGGCCGTGATCGTCGCCTCCGGCGGCATCGGCGGCAACCACCAGCTGGTCCGGGAAAACTGGCCGAAGCGTCTGGGCGCGGCGCCGAAGTCCATGATCACCGGCGTGCCCGACCATGTCGACGGCCGCATGCTGGCGATCACGGAACAGGCCGGCGGCAGCGTCATCAATCGCGACCGCATGTGGCACTATGTCGAGGGCATCAGGAACTGGGCGCCGATCTGGACCGATCATGCCATCCGCATCCTGCCCGGTCCGTCGTCGCTGTGGCTCGACGCCAGGGGCAAGCGCCTGCCGGTGCCGCTTTACCCCGGTTTCGACACGCTCGGCACGCTCAGCCACATCATGAGCACCGGCTTCGACTATTCCTGGTTCATCCTGACCAAAAAAATCATCCAGAAGGAGTTCGCGCTCTCGGGCTCCGAGCAGAACCCGGACCTGACCGGCAAGAGCTGGCGCCAGGTGCTCGGCCGCGCCACGTCGGGCATTCCGGGCCCGGTCAAGGCGTTCATGGAGAAGGGCGAGGATTTCATCATCGAGGCCGAACTGCCCGATCTGGTGGCGCGCATGAACAAGCTGGCCGGCGGCGAACCGCTGCTCGACGTCGCCCATGTCGAGCGCGAGATCCGCGCCCGCGACCGGCAACTCGACAATCCCTTCTCCAAGGACATGCAGGTCACCGCGCTGCGCGGAGCGCGGGCCTATCTCGGCGACCGGCTGATCCGCACGGCCAGGCCGCACAAGATGCTCGATCCCGCGAACGGCCCGCTGATCGCGGTTCGCCTCAACATCCTGACCCGCAAGACGCTGGGTGGCCTGCGGACCGATCTCGAAAGCCGCGTGCTGGGGAGCAATGGCGAGCCGGTTCAGGGCCTCTATGCGGTCGGCGAAGCCGCCGGTTTCGGCGGCGGCGGCGTGCATGGCTATGCGGCGCTCGAAGGCACGTTCCTGGGCGGCTGTATCTTCTCCGGCCGCAGCGCCGGCCGGGCGGCGGCTCGTTCGGTAGGCTGAGCGCCGAACGGCTTGGCAGTCGCTGGGTTGATCATCTTCTGTCGATTGTCATGCGAGGAGGCCCTCACCAGATCCACTCGCTTTTGCCGAGCGCCGACACCGCCTCGACGATGCGGGTAAAGCTGGCGCGGGCGCGGCCGACCGTGTGCCTCGCCCTGAGATAGCCGTGCACAAGCCCTTTTTCCTCGAACCAAGTGGCTCGCCCGCCGCCCGCCACGATGCGGTCGCGATAGGCCTCGCCGTCCGACGACAGCGGATCGCACTCGGCGGTGATCAGCACGGTCGGCGGCAGGTTGGCGAAATCGGCGTCGGCCAGCGGCTGAAGCGTGATGTCGCCGGTCTGGTCCACGCCGCCGGTACGGATGTGCTTGTAGAATTCGAGGTCGCGCGTGGTCAGCATAGGCGCTTCGGCATGCTTCAGATAGGAGCCACGCGAACGGTCGCCGCCGAGCCCGGGATAGATCAGCACCTGCCCGATCGGTTTCTTCGCATGGCCGCGCGTCGCATGGCTGACTGCGGCGCAGAGATTGCCACCGGCGCTGTCGCCGCAGAGCAGGACGGGATGATCGCGGGTGGCTGCCGCCCACTCGAAGGCGTTCATCGCATCGTCAAACGCAGCCGGATGCAGATGCTCCGGCGCCAGCCGGTAGTCGACCGAGAGGACGTCATAGCCGGTGCGGCCGCAAAGCTCGGCGCAAACGTCGTCATGGCTGTCGAGCCCGCCAAGGATGAACCCGCCGCCGTGGTAATAGAGCACCGTTGCCACTGCCTGCGGGGCGCTGCGATAGATGCGGATCGGGATATTGCACGCCTGTGCGGCAATAGCGGTGGTTTCCGCTGTCACCCCCTCGGGATAGCCGGCAAAGAACTCCCGGCACATGCGGGCGTAGATCTCGCGCTGCTCGGCAATCGTGTAGTCGATCGTATCCGGCGGGTAATAGGAATTGGTCCGCTCGATGAAGGCCCGGGTCTCGGCATCAATGAGTTTGCTGTAGTCGGTCATGGCCGCGCCGACTGTGAACGGCGAGCCCAGGCACCCCCCTCTGTCCTGCCGGACATCTCCCCCGCAAGGGGGGAGATTGGCAGTTCAATCGACATCGCCCTTATTGCAGCGTTGACGATTGGCGAAAGCGGAAATGACATCCAATCTCCCCCCTTGCGGGGGAGATGGCCGGCAGGCCAGAGGGGGGTGCCTCGCGCCGTCATCTCTGGCATTGCTTTACTTCCCCTTCCACACCGGTTCCCGCTTCTCCGCAAAAGCCCGGAACCCTTCCATATTGTCCTCGGAACCGTACAGCGCATCGACCGTCGGCAACTGCCGGCGCGTCACCCTGTTCATCGCGTCCTGGAAAGTCAGCGCTTCGGCCACCCGCGCGGTTTCCTTGATCGCGGCGAAGACAAGCGGCGGGCCGCTGGCGAGCAGGCGGGCGATCTCCCAGACGCGGTCCTCCAGCTTCTCCTTCGGCAGCACCTCGTTGACCAGGCCCCAGCGATGCGCCTCGGCAACGTCCATCCAGCGGCCAGTGAGCAAAAGGTCCATGGCGACATGATAGGGAATGCGCTTCGGCAGCTTGATGGTCGCGGCGTCGGCAAGCGTGCCGGCGCGGATCTCGGGCAATGCGAAGGAGGAGTGATCGGAGGCGTAGATGAGATCGCAGGACAGCGCCAGCTCGAAGCCGCCCCCCACCGCCATACCGTTTACGCACGCGATGACAGGCTTGTTCAAGTCGCGCAGTTCCTGCAGCCCGGCAAAGCCGCCGACGCCATAGTCGCCGTCGACGGCGTCGCCGCCGGCGGCGGCCTTCAGGTCCCAGCCGGCGCAGAAGAACTTGTCGCCGGCGGTCTTGACGATGGCGACGCGCAAGCCGGGGTCGTCGCGAAACGCCTTGAAGGTCTCGCCCATCAGCCGAGAGGTCTTCAGGTCGATGGCGTTGGCCTTGGGCCGATCGAGCGTGACCTCGAGGATCGAGCCTTCACGGCGGGTCGAAACGACGTCAGGCATTCTTGTTCTCTCCCAGCACCAAAAGCGCATCGGCGATCCAGGCGCCCTTGCCCTCGCTGCAGACGATCAGCGGATTGATGTCGAGTTCCTCGATCTCGCCGGCATTCGTCTGCACGAAGGCAGCAATGCCCGCGATGGCGTCGATGGCAGCTTGGACGTCGGCCTTCGGCCGACCGCGATAGCCTTCGAGCAGCGGGAACAGTTTGAGACCGCGAAGTGCTGCCTCGATGTCGTCGCGGGTCGCCGGCAGCATCAAGGTGACGCTGTCGCGCAGCAATTCGACCAGCACGCCGCCGGTGCCCAGCGTCATGACAGCGCCGAACATCGGATCGCGGGTGAAGCCGACGATCAGCTCGGCGACGCCGTCGCGCACCATGCGCTCGACATAAAGGCCGGTGCCGAGCGGCAAAAGGTCGTGCGCGGCGGTGCTGACGGATTCGGCGTCCCTGAGGTTGAGCCTGACAGCGCCGACCTCGGATTTGTGGGTGACACCCAGGGCCTTCAGCGCCACCGGGAAGCCGAGCGCCATGGACGAGATCACCGCCTCGACGGCACTGTCGGCGCGCTCGCCCTTGGGCACCGGCAGCCCGGCCTTGATCAGCCGCGCCTTGGCTTGCGCCTCGTCAGGCGTGACATGCTCGCCGCCGGCAGCGCCGGAAGCGGAGGTGTCGACCGGCTGCGCCTGCGGCTCGCGCCAGGCCCAGCCGATGAAGGCGGCCGCCTGGGCGGCATCCATCGCTTCGGAAATGCCGAACAGCGGCACCATGCCCCGCGCCATCAGCTCGGCGGTGTATTCCTCGGGCAGGTTCTCGGGCAGCGACGAGACGATCGCGCCATGCGCCTTGTTGGTCTTGAGCGCCGATTCGAAGGCGCGCAGCGTCGCCCACCAGTCGGTCACCGAGCAGCGGTCCGGGCGCGGGAAGTCGAGTACCAGCATATTGAGGTCGAAGCCGCCCGACACCATGGCGGTGAAGGTGGCGGTCATCGCCGGCTCGTTGTTCCAGATGAAGGTGTGGTAGTCCAATGGGTTGGCGACCGCGACCAGCGGCCCGAGCGTCGACTTGACGTGGGCACGGTGTTCTTCCGTCAGCACCGGGAAGTTGACCCAGCGGCCTTCGGCGCTGTCGGCCATGACCGAAGCCTCGCCGCCCGAACAGCTCATCGACGACAGGCGGTAACCGGGCAGCGGGCCGGTGACATGCAGCAGCTTCAGCGCCTCGATGAAGGCGGGGATGGAATCGACGCGCGCGATGCCGAGCCGTTTCAGGAAGGCCCCGGACGCTGCGTCCGAGCCGGCGAGCGACGCGGTGTGCGAGACGGTCGCTTGCCTGGCCTGTTCGGAGCGGCCGACCTTCATGGCGATGATCGGCTTTTTCAATTCCCTCGCCCGTGCCGCCAGCCGCTCGAAGCCGGCTACCGAATCGAAAGCCTCGATGTGCAGGCCGAGCGAGCTGACGCGCTCGTCCTCGATCAGGCCGAGCGCCATTTCGGAGAGGCCGGTCTGCGCCTGATTGCCGGCGGTCATCAGGAAGGCGATCGGCAGGCCGCGCTTCTGCATCGTCATGTTGATGGCGATGTTGGACGACTGGGTAATAATGGCCACCCCTTTGCCGCCGTCGGCCAATCTTATGCCGCCATGCTGGTCGGGCCACAAAAGCGCGCCGTCGGCATAGTTGATCAGGCCGTAACAGTTCGGCCCGATGATCGGCATCTCGCCGGCGGCGGCGACGAGTTCGGCCTGCAGGCGCTCGCCATCCGCGTCATAGGCTTCGGTTTCGAGAAAACCAGCGGCAAAGCAGACCGCGCCGCCAGCGCCGCGTTCGGCCAGGGCCTTGATCACGTCAATGGTCAAGTGTCGGTTGACGCCGACAAAGGCGGCGTCCGGTGCGCCGGGCAGGTCGGCGACCGAACGATAGGCCTTGCGGCCGGCGACCTCGTCCTTGCTCGGGTGCACCGGCCAGATCTCGCCGGCAAAGCCCATCTTGATCGACTGCGCCACGACCGCGGCGGCCTGCGCGCCGCCGAACACGGCGATCGATTTAGGGCGCAGGAGACGTTCGAGTTTATGCATGGATCAGGCCCCGAACGGGCGCAGCAGCGCTCGCGAAATGATGTGGCGCTGGATTTCCGATGTGCCTTCCCAGATACGCTCGACGCGCGCATCGCGCCAGATGCGCTCCAGCGGCAGGTCGTCCATCAGCCCCATGCCGCCATGGATCTGGATCGCCTCATCGGCGACGAAGGCGAGCATTTCGGTGGCCTTCAGCTTGGCCATGGCCATGTCCTGGTCGGTGACGGTGCCCTGATCGTACTTCCAGCCGGCTTCGAACACCATCAGGTCGGCGGCCTTGAGCTCCGTCGCCATGTCGGCGAGCTTGAACGACACGCCTTGAAACTTGCCGATCTGCTGGCCGAACTGCTGCCGCTGCGCGGCGTACTCGACCGCGTGACCGAGCGCGCGTTCCGCGCGGCCGAGACAGGTGGCGCCGACCTGCAGGCGGGTGGCGCCGAGCCAGGAATTGGCGACGTCGAAACCCTTGTGGACTTCACCCAACACCTGGCTTGCCGGAAGGCGGCAATCGTCGAATTCGAGGATGGCGTTGGTGTAACCGCGATGCGAGACGTTGCGATAGCCCTCGCGCACCGTGAAACCCTTGGTGCCCTTGTCGACGAAGAAGGCGGTGATCTTCTTGCGTTTGCCGCGCGGCGAATCCTCTTCGCCCGAGGCCATGAAGACGATGGCAAAGTCGGCGAGGTCGGCGTGGGAGATAAAGTGCTTGGTGCCGTTCAATACCCAGTCGTCGCCGTCCTGCACGGCGGTCGCCTTCATGCCGCGCAGATCGGAGCCGGCGCCCGGCTCGGTCATCGCCAAGCAATCCCATTTCTCGCCACGGATGCACGGGAACAGATATTTTTCGCGCTGCTCCGGCGTGCCGGCCAAAAGGATGTTGGAGGGGCGCGCGACGCAGGTCCAGTGCAGCGCGTAGTTGGCGCGGCCGAGTTCCTTCTCGTAGAGCAGCCAGGTCACCGTATCGAGCCCCGCGCCGCCGACATCGGCCGGCATGTTGGCGGCATAGAGACCGGCTTCGATCGCCTTGGCCTTTAGCTCCTCGATCAGTTCGCGGCGCAGCACGCCGGTGCGCTCGACCTCGCGCTCATGGGGGTAAAGCTCATTCTCGACGAAGGCGCGCGTCGTCTCGACAATGAGCTTCTGTTCCTCTGACAGACCGAAATCCATGGTCTCAGCCTTTCTTCTTTTTCTTCGGTTTTTCGGCTTTCTTCACCGGCTTCGATGCCTTCGCCTTCTCGGCCGCCTTGGAGGCGGCCGGCTTTTTCGCCGCCAGCTTGGCCAACTGCTTCGTATAGTCCCTGTGCAGGGCGCCGGCTCCCCAGCCCTTGCCCTTGTTCTGCTTCGAGAGCGCATCCATGATGGCGACCAGATTGTCGTCGCGGATCTTTTCCAGTTCGCGGATCGACAGGCCATGCGCCTGGTCGTCCGACTGCGTGGCGATCAGGTCGACCAGTTCGTCGTTGAACTCCGGTACGTCCATCAGCTTGGTCCACGGCCATTTCAGGCAGGGGCCGAACTGCGCCATGAAGTGGCGCATGCCGGCTTCGCCGCCGGCGACGCGATAGACCTGGAACATGCCCATCTGTGCCCAGCGCAGGCCAAAGCCATAGCGCATGATGTCGTCCAGTTCCTCGACGGTGCAGATGCCGTCCTTGATCAGCCACAGCGCCTCGCGCCAGGCGGCTTCCAGCAGGCGGTCGCCGACGAAGGCTTCAATCTCCTTGCGGATGACGACAGGCTTCATGCCGATCGAGGCATAGATCTCCTTGGCGACCTCGACCGCCTCGGGGAATGTCTGGTCACCGCCGACGATTTCCACCAGCGGCAGGAGATAGACCGGGTTGAACGGGTGACCGACGACAAGCCGCTCCGGGTGTTTTTTCATCGCCACCTGCATGTCGGTCGGCTTGATGCCTGATGTGGACGAGCCGACGATGGCGTTGGCCGGCGCGTGGATATCGATCTCGGACAGGACCTTATGCTTGAGGGCGAGCCGTTCCGGCACGCTCTCCTGGATGAAATCGGCATCGGCCACCGCCTCGGCGATGGTCTTGGCGAAGGTCAGCCTGCCTTCTTTCGGCAGGCCGCCCGGAACCATCTGCTTGTAGGCGCGGCGCGCGCCCTTCATCACTTCTGAGACCTTGCGCGAGGCCTCGGGATCAGGGTCGAAGATCGACACGTCGATGCCATTCAAGAGCAGGCGCGCCACCCAGCCTGCGCCGATGACACCGCCGCCGATGGCGGCCGCCTTGTTGATGATGCTCATGGTCAGGCTCCGGTTCTTGTCTTGGCTGTTTCGGGATCGGTGAGCGGCACGCGCTCGCCGGCGCGGATAATGGCGGGGTCGTAGGCCCTGCGGGCAAAGACTTCGAGCGCGAATGGCCTGAAGAACTCGATCGGCAGCGTCTCGTAGTCTGGGTCGAAGCTCGACTGGTCCCAGCGCTCGCAGAACTGGTCGCAATCGTCGAAATAGGCATGACCGGCGAAGCGGTCACGCGCATGGCGGTTGCCGCCAAGATGATGGGCATAGTAGAGGCGCTGGAAATCGCCGTGCTTCTCCACCACCCAGGTGCATTGTTCGCGCACGAAAGGCTTCAGGATCGACGCGGCGTATTCGTCGTGGTTGTAGGGTGCGTAGATGTCGCCGATGTCGTGCAGCAACGCGCAGGCGATCCAGTCGGTGTCGGCGCCGTCGCGCCAGGCGCGTGTTGCCGCCTGCAGCGAATGGCCGAGCCGGGTGATCTTGTAGCCGGAAAGGCCCTCGTCGAGTTGAACCAGGGCTTCCAGCAACCGATCACCGGTTTTGGCGGCATAGTCGATTTCATGGGCGGTCAGGAATTCGTAGTCGTCCTTGTCGCCATCCTTCATTGCGGTGAATTTGACGGTGGCCATCTGAAGCTCCCCTCTCTATGCCGCGATCGGCGGCCGCTTGGTGAGGTTGAGCTTCCTGCGCACTTCCTCCGGCCCCAGAATCCTGGCGCCGAGATTGGTGACGATGCTGGCGGCACGTTCGACCAGCTGCGCGTTGGTGGCAAGCACGCCCTTGTCGAGCCAGAGATTGTCTTCGAGACCGACGCGGACATTGCCGCCGGCCAGCACCGCGGCGGCGGCATAGGCCATCTGGTTGCGGCCGATCGAAAAGGCCGACCAGCTCCAGGTCGACGGCACGTTGTTGACCATGGCCATGAAGGTGTTGAGGTCGTCAGGCGCCCCCCATGGCACGCCCATGCAAAGCTGCACAAGCGCATCCGGCTTCAGAACCTGTTCCTCGACCAACTGCTTGGCGAACCACAGATGGCCTGTGTCGAAGGCCTCGATCTCCGGCTTGACGCCGAGCGCGGTCATCATGCCGCCCATGGCACGCAGCATGCCGGGCGTGTTGGTCATGACATAGTCGGCCTCGGCGAAGTTCATGGTGCCGCAGTCGAGCGTGCAGATCTCCGGCAGGCACTGGCGCACATGCTCCATGCGGTTGGTGGCGCCGCCCATGTCGGTGCCCTTTTCATTCAGCGGCAGCGGCGCTTCGGGCGAGCCGAACACCATGTCGCCACCCATACCGGCGGTGAGGTTCAGCACCACGTCGACGTCTGCCTCGCGGATGCGCTCGGTCACCTCGCGGTAGAGATGAACGTCGCGCCTGGGCTTGCCGGTCTCGGGATCGCGCACATGGCAATGCACGATCGCCGCCCCCGCCTTGGCCGCGTCGATGGCCGAATCAGCGATCTCTTTGGGCGAGCGCGGCACATGCGGGCTGCGGTCCTGCGTGCCGCCGGACCCGGTCACGGCACAGGTAATGAAAACCTCACGGTTCATCGCAAGCGGCATGGAACTCTCCTCCCAGTCGAAACAGGCGCCAAGCATCGCCCGACTTGCCGAAAACTGCTTTGCGTTTTACGAAGCTTCCATGACTAAAGGCGAAAAACTGACGATCTTTCGCGCCGAGCGTCTGCCGCTCAAGGTGACGATGCTGGTGTTTTCCGGCTCGTCCATCATGTGCGTGGCCTCGGCGGTCGACCCGCTGCGCGCCGCCAACCGCATCTCCGGCGAGACATTGTTCGATTTCAAGCTGGTTTCCGTAACCGGCGAGGCGCCGGTCACCACTTGCGGCCTGCCAGTGGCTGTCAGCGGCCGCTTCGATGCGGCCGAGCCGACCGACGTTCTTGTCGTCGTCGCCGGTTTCGGCACGCAGAATTATGCGACGTCGGCTCTGCTCTCGGGCCTGCGCCGCGCCGCCCGTTCGGCGCGCGCCTGCGGCGGCGTCGAGGCCGGTACATGGCTGGTCGCGCGGGCCGGCTTGCTCGAAGGCCGCAGCGCCACCACCCACTGGGAAGACATGGAGGATTTCTCGTCGGCCTTTCCGGGCGTCGACGTCCGCCCGGACCGTTACGTCATCGACGGGCCGGTCTTCACCTCCGGTGGCGCCTCGCCCACCTTCGACCTGATGCTGCACCTCGTTCGCACCCGCCTCGGCATGGCCGTGGCGCTCGATGTGGCCAGCGTCTTCATCTACGATCAGGCCCGTGCGGCCACCGACGCTCAGCCCCTGGTCTCGCTTGGCCGGCTCGACGGCTATGATCCGCGCCTGGCGCAAGCCATCCGGCTGATGGAAGCGCATGTCGACCAGCCGTTGACGGTCGCCGCCGTGGCAAAGCGCGCCGGGGTTACGGCACGGACACTGGAGAGCATCTTCCGCAAGTCGATCGGCGAGACGCCCGGCGCCTACTATCTCAGGCTGCGCCTGGGCGCTGCGCGGCGGCTGGTGATCGACACCAGAGTGGCCATGGCCGACATTGCCGGGCGGACCGGATTTTCATCCGCCGCGGCATTTTCGAGGGCGTTTTCAAGAACTTTCGGTGAAGCCCCGGTCAGGCTACGCCGGGGTTGATGTACATGTCGTCCAAAGCATGCCCACGGGCTTGACCCGAGGGTGGGAAGCGGTTGATCAGGCAGCGTTCTGCCGGTCGCCGCCACTATCGATCTGCGAGCGCATCTGTCTTGCCAGATGGGTCTCGAAACGGCTGGCAACGGCGCGGTCCCATTCGTTGGAGCGGCGCGCACCATCCTTCGGATGCGGCATTGCCATCAGCCGGTCGATAATCGACCCGGCCTCGCCATTTGAGAGCAGGGCGTCGATTTCACGTTCGTTCTGCATATCGGTTCGCCTCCTTCTTCCTCTCCCGCCACGAGCACCTTCTTATAGGAGATTCGTGACGGCAGTTTGAAGGCAAGAGAGAGGCGATTGAGGGGCGTCAGTGGGCAAAACCTTGTCGTCGATTCCGCACTGGCGCAAAGCCCTTTCACCCGGTCTCGGCGCCACCCTCGTCCGCCCGCCGGCACCTTTTCCGTTCAATGGCGAACAGGGCGGCAGGCAAATAAGCGCGACGCCGGGAACTTCTCCCCGCGAAGCGGCGTGGGTAAGCGGAGCGGCGGCTGAACAAGCCGCCGCCCGCCTTTCATCCCTTACACGTAGCGGTTGACGATGTTTTCGAGCAGTTCCTGACGGCCGGAGCGCGGCTGCGGTTCGATCTTCTTCTTCACCACGCGCTCGGCGATGTCCTCCAGCGTGCGCTTGCCGGCAAGCATCGCCTTGGCCTCGCCGCTGTTCCAGCCTGCGTAGCGCTCGGCGAGTGGAGCCGACAGCGCCTTGTCTTCGACCATCTTGGCGGCTGCCTTCAGGCCGCGCGCGCAGGCATCCATGCCGCCGATATGGCCGATCAGCAGGTCCTGCGGATCGAGCGACTGGCGGCGCAGCTTGGCGTCGAAATTGGTGCCGCCGGTCTTGAAGCCGCCCGCCTGCAGGACCTGGTAATAGGCCAGGGCCATCTCCGGCACATTGTTGGGGAACTGGTCGGTGTCCCAGCCCGACTGGTAGTCGTTGCGGTTCATGTCGATCGAGCCGAAGATGCCGAGCGCATTGGCCAACGCCAGCTCGTGCTCGAAGGAATGGCCGGCGAGGATGGCGTGGCCCTGCTCGATGTTGAGCTTGACCTCCTTCTCCAGGCCGAAGCGCTTGAGGAAGCCATAGACGGTCGCGACATCGTAGTCGTACTGGTGTTTTGTGGGTTCCTGCGGCTTCGGCTCGATCAGGATCGTGCCTTTGAAGCCGATTTTGTGCTTGTAGTCGACGACGAGGTTGAGGAAACGGCCGGCCTGCTCCTGCTCGCGGGCAAGGTCGGTGTTGAGCAGCGTCTCATAGCCCTCGCGTCCGCCCCAAAGCACATAATTCTCGCCCTTCAGCCGCTTGGTGACGTCGATGCAGCTCTTCACCGTCGCCGCCGCATAGGCAAACACATCCGGATCGGGGTTTGTCGCGGCACCCGACATGAAACGGCGGTGCGAGAACAGGTTCGCCGTGCCCCACAAGAGCTTGACGCCAGTCTGCTTCATCTTGGTGGCGAAATAGTCCGCGATCTCGTCGAGGCGCGCGGAACTTTCCGAAAAATCCTTGCCTTCGGGCCGCACGTCGGCATCGTGGAAGCAGAAATAGGGCGCGCCGAGCAGCGAGAACATCTCGAAGGCGACGTCTGCTTTCAGTTTTGCCAGTTCCATCGTGTCGATGCCGCCGGCCTTGGGGAACCACGGCCGATCGAAGGTCTGGCCGCCGAACGGATCGCCGCCCGGCCAGGCGAAAGAATGCCAGTAGGCGACGGCGAAGCGCAGATGGTCTTCCAGCCGCTTGCCGGCCACCAGCTCGTCCGGGTTGTAGAACCGGTAAGCCAGCGGATTGGCCGAATCCGGCCCCTCATATTTGATCTTCTGGATGTCGCCGAAAAAGCCGCTGCTCATGGATTTCCTTCCTCTCCGAAATGGCTCCGCCTGATTACCTCAGGCGTAATTGGTTCCGTTCGTCCGTTGGGTGAAAAGGGTCATGTCAAAGCCAACGAAGGAGACAGATCATGACCGATCTCAACAAGATCGCCGAAAGCTACATCACCGCCTGGAACGAGAGCGACGCCGCGCGCCGTCAGGCGCTGCTCAAGGCGACTTTCACCGAAGACGTCAGCTATCGCGATCCCATCATGCAGGGCGACGGCCATGAAGGCGTCGCGGCGCTGATCGACGGCGTGCAGCAGCGCTTTGCCGGCTTCCGCTTCTCGCTGAAAGGCACACCGGACGGGTTTGCCGACAAAATCCGCTTTTCCTGGAACCTCGGCCCGGAGGGCACACCGTCCATCATCGAAGGCACCGATATCGGCGTCATCGAGAACGGCCGCCTGAAGAGCATCACCGGCTTCCTCGACAAGGTGCCGGCGCAGTGAGGCTTCACGGCTAAGGTAGGCGCCAGGCGCCCCCCTCTGGCCTGCCGGCAATCTCCCCCTCAAGGGGGGAGATTGGCTGATTTTTATACCTTCGCCAACCTCCGGCCTTGCAAGGCTAGCGTAGCCGCCAAAGCTGCCGATCTTCCCCCTAGAGGGGGAGATGCCCGGCAGGGCAGAGGGGGGCGCGTGGCGCCTGCTCACGCCGTTGCCGCCCTGATCGCCGGATAAAGCCCGCGGTAGCGCTGGTAGGCATCGGCAAATGCACCATCCAAGCCGGCATCCGGTTCGATCGTTGCATCGGTCCTCGGCGCCGTGCAGACATCGAGCGGATCAGTGTCCGTCGCTGCGATCAGGCCGAGCCGGGCGGCGCCGAAGGCGGCGCCGAAATCGCCGTCGGCGGGAATGTCGACAGGCAGCTGAAGCGCGGTGGCGATGGCCTTCAGCCAGTAGCGCGAGCGCGAGCCGCCGCCGATCGCCGTCACACGCATCAAGCTCGTGCCCGCAGTCTTCAACGCCTCGAGGCTGTCGCGAAAGGCGAAGGCCACGCCTTCCAGCACGGCCTGGGTCAGGACGGCGCGGCTCGATTCATGCGCCAGTCCGGTAAAGGAGCCGCGAATGACGGAATCATTGTGTGGCGTGCGCTCGCCCGAGAGATAGGGCAGGAAGGACACGCCGGTCGGCGCCTTCAGTGTATCGCCCAGTTCCGATGTCAACTCGCCTGCGCCCTTGCCGGTAATCTCGGACAGCCAATTGAGCGAATCGGTGGCCGACAGGATGACGCCCATCTGATGCCAGGTGTCAGGCAGCGCATGGCAGAAAGTGTGGACCGCGCTTGCCGGGTTGGGCAGATAGGAGGCATTGGCGGCAAACAGCACGCCTGACGTGCCCAGAGACACGAACGCATGGCCGGCACGGACCGTGCCCATGCCGCAGGCGGAAGCCGCATTGTCGCCGGCGCCGCCGGCAATCGGGATGCCGGCTTCGACGCCCCATTTCGACGCCAGCTCGCCGCGCAGCCCACCGGCCTTCTGCGTACCCTCGACCAGGGATGGCATGTGCTTTTCGTCGAGCGACGTGGCCGCGAGCAGGTCGGCGGACCAGCGCCGCTTCCCAACGTCGAGCCAGGAAGTGCCAGCCGAGTCCGACATTTCCGAAATATGTTCGCCGGTCAGCCACAGCCGCAGGAAATCCTTGGGCAGCAGCACCTTGGCCACTTTGGCGAAAATGGCGGGTTCGTTGTTCTTCACCCAGGCGAGCTTCGGCGCGGTGAAACCGGGAAAGACGATGTTGCCGGTCAGCTCGCGAAACCGCGGATCGGCGTCGAGCGCGGCTGCCTCGGCATGGCTGCGCGTATCGTTCCACAGAATGCAGGGGCGCAGCACCTTGTCAGAGGCATCGAGCAAGGTGGCGCCATGCATCTGACCGGATAGGCCAATGCCTTTCACCGCCGCGAACTGCCAGGGATGGGAGGCCTTCAGTTCGGCAATCGCGTCTTCGCAGGCGCGTAGCCAGTGGGCTGGATCCTGTTCGGACCAGCCGGGATGCGGCCGCGAAACGTCGAGCGCGCCATGGCCGGAACCGATGACGGTCTGTTCGGCATCGATCAGCAGCGCCTTGACGCCCGACGTGCCAAGGTCGAGGCCGACATACATGTTTTCCTCCCTTGCCATTATTTTTTTCGGAACTCGAAAAAATCTGGCCCAGGCAGTTTTTAAGCCAAGATCCGCCGCGGGTCAATTCTCTGACAATCGGCCGCGCATCACGAAAACAACGCCGACGGCGGGCTGTGTGGCCGCGCCAGCGTACGCGCCGCCACCAACACGCTTTGGAGGGTTGGCGAGACGCACGCCAAGCACCAATTCTGGCTCAATCAAAGCACAGCTCTGTCCGGCCCGTTTTCCAGTTCATCAACCATGACGGGCAGATTAGGCTTTGTAAAACGGAACGAATTGTGTCTTCATTGCGGCGTAGGGTGGGGGCTTGCAATCGCGAATCTTGGAGGGACGCGGTGCGGCGCTTTGAAAACAGGCTTCCGAATGGCGATTCGGAAGACATCGCTAAATTAGTTGTTCTGAAACGGCATATGCCGGTGATGTTTCTTCCTCGAATGCTTGGCGTTTTTGCCGCGACGTCGCTGGCGTTGCTGCCCAATTCCGCCGCCTTCGCCGCATGCCTGCTCGTTCCGACCGCCGGAAACGACACCTTCATCTGCGACAGCGGCGATTCGGGCGGCAGCCTCAACGATCTGAACGGCGACAACACGCTCACCTTTCCCGCCGGCGGCACCGGCCAGGTGAGCGGCAATGTCACCTTCGGCGTTGGTTCGGACCGCATCGACATGCAATCCGGTACCATCACCGGCACGGTCGACCAGGGCGGTGGCGCCGATTTCTTCACCATCGGCGCTGGCACCGTCATCGGCAATGTGCAGCAGGGCTCGGGCATAGACGACTTCAACATAAGCGGCGGCCAGATCGGTTCACTTAACCAGGGTGATGGCCTCGACACCTTCACCATGACGGACGGACGCATCGTCGATTTCTTCGACGACGGCGACCATGCGGTGATGACGGGCGGCCGCATCGGCCGCGTCAACATGAAGCTCGACCAGAACTACTTCAACATGTCCGGCGGCACCATCGACCGCAACCTGGTCACCGGCTTCGACAAGGACACGATCATCCTTTCGGGCGGCACGATCGGCGGCAACATCAGTGTCAGCGGCGGCAATGACAGCGTGACGATTACCGGCGGCACGGTCGGCGGCGACGTGCTGATGAGCTTCGGCGCCGACAGTTTCGTCTGGGACGGCGGCGGCATCATCTATGGCGCCGTCGACCTCGGCGCCGACAACGACACGGCAAAGCTGAGCAACCTGACCAATTCCAATATGGGCGGCGCCGACGCGCTGAATGGCGGCCTCGGCACCGACACGCTGAGTTTCGACAACGTCAAGCTCAAAGGCATCAGCCGGGTGCAGAACTGGGAGAGCATCGACGCCACCAATGACACCGAACTCACGCTGGACGGCAATCTGGTGCTGGGAGACAGCGGCACCGGCACGGGCTCGCTCAGCGTCGATGCGGCAAGCACGCTCTATGGCGGCGGCTTCAACGCGTCGATACAGGCCTTTACGGCGGGCCAGCTTGCGGACGTCGTCAATGCCGGCCGCATCGACCTGACCAATGGCAGTACAGGCGCGATGGATCGGCTGACGATTTCGGGCAATTACACCGGGCTTGGCGGCCTGCTGCTCATCCAGACGGAACTCGGCGATGATTCCTCGGCCTCGGACAGGCTGGTGCTGTCGGGCGGCACGGCTTCCGGCTCGACCGGCATCGGGGTGGTCAATGTCGGCGGCACGGGTGCCGAGACGACGCAGGACGGCATCATGGTCGTCCAGGCGGTCAATGGCGCCACCTCCAGCGCCAGCGCCTTCGCGCTCGACGCGCCGGTCGCGGCGGGCGCCTTCGAATATTATCTGTTCAAGGGTGGCGTCACCGCAGGCAGCGCGGAGAACTGGTATCTGCGCTCGTCGTTGATAACGCCGACATCGCCGGCCGCAGCGCCGCCGGGGATCGGACCGACGGCGGCGCCCGAGCCCGAACCTCCGGCAGCCGAGCCGCCGCCGCCGCCTTCCCAACTGCCGCACGTGCCCGTGCCGTCCGAAGGCGACGTCAACAATCCGCCGGTCGATCCGACGCCGCCGGTGCAGGCCGGCGATCCGGAGCTCCAGCCCCCGCCACCCCCGCCGGCGGCACCGGCGGCTGATCCGCCACCGCCGCCCCCGCCCGTCCCGACTGCGGTACCCGATCTTCCGACGCCCGCGGCAGGGGAGGAGATCCTGCTCTACCGTGTCGAGGTCCCGGTCTATTCGGCGGTTCCGCCGGTGGCCGAGCATCTGGCGATGACGACACTTGGCACTTTCCATGAACGGCGAGGCGAACAGAGCCTGTTGTCAAACACCGAACTCTCTCCGGTCTGGGGCCGTATCTTCGGCCAGGACGCGAAGATGGGCTGGTCGGGAACGGTTTCGCCGTCGTTCGACGGCACCTTGTTCGGGTTCCAGGGCGGCTTCGACGTGTTTGGCCAGGAAACCGCTTCAGGTGGCGTCGATCGTGCCGGCCTGTTCATCGCCTATGCCACCATGAACGGCGATGTGCGCGGCCAGGCGCTGGGGCAGAACGATCTGGGCGTCGGCGACATCGATCTCGGCGGCACCAGCGTCGGCGGCTACTGGACCCGTATCGGTCCCGGTGGCTGGTACCTGGACGGGGTCGTCATGGCCACTTTTTTCAGCGGCGATGCGACCTCGACCCGCGACATCGGCATCGATGTCAAGGGAACCGGCGTCACCGCTTCGCTGGAAGGGGGCTACCCGATCGCGCTGGCGCAAGGCTGGACGCTCGAACCGCAGGCGCAACTGATTTGGCAGCATCTATCGCTCGACGATGCCGAGGATCGCTTCGCGTCGGTTTCCTTCGATCTCGACGACAACGTCACCGGACGCCTCGGCCTGCGCCTGCAGGGCGAGACGAAATTGAACGGCACCGCGCTGCAACCTTACCTCAAGGCCAATCTCTGGCACGGTTTCGGTGGCACGGATCACGTCAACTTCGACACCACCGACATCTCGACCGAAAGCCGCTCGACCTCGTTCGAATTCGGCGGCGGCGTGATCGCCAAGGTGACGGACAAGGTCAGCCTCTTCGCCACCGGCGACTACACCACCAATCTCGGCGGCGACAAGCGGCGCATCCTTGAGGGCAATCTCGGCGTCAGCATCAAGTGGTGAGACGCGGAGGGTTGCGGCGCTGTTTTCGTGCGTAAAATCGGCGCTGCCCCTCATCCGCCGGCAGGCAGGTGAGGGGCAGCGATAACGCTGTGCGTTGAGCGAATTCCCCTTGTTCAATTCCCTGAACGCATCGCCACTGTGGCGATGCCGGCGCCAACCAGCAGCGTGCCGCCGGTGCGGTTGAAGACGCGGATCGCCCTGGGGTTGCGCACAAGGTTGCGCGCTCGCGACGCGATCAGTGCGTAGCCGAAGGCGTTGGCGAAGGCGAGCGCCAGGAAGGTCGTCTCGAAGATCAGCATCTGCGTCCAGAAATCGGCGTGCCGGTCCAGAAACTGCGGCAGGAAAGCGACGAAGAAGGTGATGCTTTTCGGGTTGAGCGCGGTGACCAGCCAGGCATGCCCCATCATCCTGGCGGAGGACACGGCATCGGTGCGCGGCTCGGCCTTGAGCGCGCCGCCGGCCCGGAACAGTTTTACGCCGAGATAGACCAGATAGGCAGCGCCGATCAGCTTCAGGATCGTGAAGACGGTGGCCGAAGCTGCCAGCAGGGCGCCGATGCCCAGCATGGACAAGGTCATCGCCGTGAAGTCGCCCAGCGCCACACCGACAGCCATCGGCAGTGCGGTGCGCCATCCCTGGCCGAGGGCATAGGACACGACCAGAAGGATGGTCGGTCCCGGAATGACTAGGAGGATGGTCGACGCGGCAGCGAAGGCGGCCCAGTTTTCGAAGGACATGCTCGTCTCCTTTGAGCTCAAAGAAGAGGATAAATCCTTCGGTCCAGGAGAATGTAAAGCGGTTTGTTTCTACCCCCGCCAACGGCAGTTCGGCGTCAGTCGAGCCGCCCGACAGGTTCACGATCTCGGCGAGAAGCTCGAGGTTGATCTTTCAGGTCTTGCACATGGGGGCCCCCGCTTTTGACACGCTGGCGCCGGGATCATGACCCGCCCGAGGTGATTTCGTGCAGGGCACGCTGGTTGGCGATACCGGAGAGGGCGCAATGGCGCCCAGCCTGTTCGCAAATGCAGGCAGCGCAAGGCCTTCACGCTTTATCAACCATGAATGATGAAAATGCTCGTCATCCGGCCGGACCGTGCTTCCCGCCGACAGCGTAGGGTTTGGGTACATGCGTGAGTTGCCGCAAGGTCTGAGGCCGCCGCGAAACGGCGACGCAATCGAAACCGATAGTCTTGTCTCCCGCCGCGCCGTTTTATCCGGGGCAGGGGCGTTGGCCTTGCTTGGCGCCGCCGGCTGCTCGACTTCGGGCGGCGGCCTGCCGGCGCTTGAGCTCGACGACACGGTCACCGGCTCTGTGCGGCCGATCCGGCCGAGCATCAGCGTCGACAAGAACGTCACCAGCCCCGACCTGATGTACGCGTCCCTGAGCGACGGCGGCTTCAACGTGCCCGAGGTGCCCTACCTCAAGATCAAGCCGGAATTCCGCCGCCAGATCGTCGTCGACCAGACGGGCGAAGCGCCCGGCACCATCGTCGTTCATCTCAATGAGCGCATGCTCTACCTCGTCCAGCCGGGGGGCGACGCCATCCGCTACGGGGTCGGCATCGGCAAGGACGGCTTCCGCTGGTCCGGCCGCGCCAACATCCAGTACGGACGGGAATGGCCGACCTGGACCCCGCCGCCGGAAATGATCGCCCGCAAGCCGGAATTGGTAAAATGGCAGGGCGGCCAGCCCGGCGGCCTCACCAACCCGCTCGGGGCGCGCGCTCTCTACATCTATCAGGACGGCAAGGACACCGGCTACCGCATCCATGGCTCGCCCGAATGGTGGAGCATCGGCCAGGCCATGTCGTCGGGCTGTGTGCGCCTGATCAACCAGGACATCATCGACCTCTACAGCCGCGTTTCCAAGAAGAACCCGGTCGTCGTCGTCTAGCTCAAGCCTCACCTCGCGGCCGCTGGCGCGGCCGGTCGTTTCTGCCGTTGCGCGATGGCCAAAGACAGGCGAAGGTGCCTGAAATCCAATCGCCCGGGAGAATTTCACCAATGGCCGGAACTTTCGTCATCGCGCAGGGCGGCGGCCCGACGGCCGTCATCAACCAGACCGTGGTCGGGGCGACGCTGGAGATCCGCAAGCGGCATCCCGGCGCCAAGGTCCTGGGCTCCATCCACGGCGTGCGCGGTATCCGCGACGGCAATTATATCGACCTCTCCGCCGTCCCGGAAGACCGCCTGCGGCTGATCGCCGGAACGCCGAGCGCGGCCCTTGGCTCGACGCGCGACAAACCGGATGCAGCCTATTGCGAGGTCGTCCTCGACGGCCTGAAGAAGGCCGGCGCGGATGCCTTCATCTACATCGGCGGCAATGACACGTCGGGCACGCAGCAGATCCTGACCGATGCCGCCGGGGGCAAGATCGCGTTCGTGCATGCGCCCAAAACCATCGACAATGATCTCGAGGAGAACGACCACACGCCGGGTTTCATCTCGGCGGCCGAGTTCGTCGCCGGCGCTTTCCTGTCCGTCGATCTCGATTTCCGCGCTCTGCCCGGCATCTATGTCGGCATCGTCATGGGCCGGCACGCCGGCTTCCTCACGGCCGCGGCCGCGGCTTGGCAGCTCGATCCCGACAGTGGTCCGCATCTCGTCTACGTGCCGGAGCGGCCGTTCTCGGCCACAGCCTTCATCGAGGACGTGCGCGCCACGCTCGACCGCCACAAGCGCTGCATCGTCGCCGTTTCGGAAGGGGTGAGCACCGCCGACGGCAAGGCGCTGGTTGAAAGCCTGGTCCCGCCCGAGAAGCTGGAGCGCGACCAGCATGGCAATGTCAAGCTATCGGGCAGCGACCTGCCGGCGGCACTCGAGCGGGCGCTCGCCGAAGGGCTGCCGGGCAAGCGCGCCCGCGTCGATGCGCTGGGCTACATGCCGCGCGGCTATGTCGGCGCCATCAGCGCCGTCGACGCGCAGGAGGCGTTCGACGCGGGAGCGTTCGCGGTCACCGTGGCCGAACAGGGCGGCGGCTCCGTGGCGCTGCAATATGACGGCACCAAAACCGTGCTGAAGAAGGTGCCGCTGAAGAACGTGGCCGGCAAGACCCGTCACATGCCCGAGAACTTCATGAAGCCGGACGCCAACCATCTGTCCGACGCCGGCATGGCTTACCTGAAGCGGCTGGTGCCGGAAAAATACAAGGTCGGAAAGCCCTTCGTCTGATGTCGGGACCATACTTGATTCCAGGATCACACCTGATGCGAGGCTCACACCTGATGCCGGGCTCACGCTTGATGCCGGGCCGCTTCTGATGGAGAACTGGTTCAGCAGGAGCATCGTCGACGAGAAGACGACGATGCTGACCGAGCCGTTCGTGCATGACTATGTGCGCGCCAACATCTGGCATCTCACCGGCCGCGACGCCGACCTTTTGGTCGATACCGGCATGGGCATCTGCCCGCTGGCGCCGGAGATCGAAACCCGGGCCGGCAAACCGCTCATCGTCGTCGCCACCCACATCCATCTCGATCATGTCGGCTCGCTGCATGAATTCGCGCTGCGCGCGGGACCCAGGGTGAGTGCCGCGCAGTTCGAGAACATGGATGAGGCGGCGACCTACGCCTACATGTTCCACGACCTCGACGGCGCCGTCTCGCGACTGCCGGCACCGGGCTGGAAGGCTGCGGATTACAAGATCCCGCCAGCGCCGCTGACGCGCACCCTCGACGAGGGTGATGTCGTCGATCTCGGCGACCGCCGCTTCCGCGTGCTGCATCTGCCCGGGCATTCGCCGGATTCGATCGCGCTGTTCGACGAAGCAGACGGCCTGTTCTTCAGCGGCGACGCCATCTATGACGACCGGCTGATCGACGACCTGCCAGACTCCGACAAGTCGGCCTATTGCCTCACCATGCGGCGTCTGCTCGACCTGCCGATCCGCATCGGCCATGGCGGTCACGGCCCGAGCTTCGACGGCGAGCGCATGCGCGAGATCGCCTCGGCCTATCTCAGCCGAGCGGCTGGTCCATAAGCCGGCTCTAAAATTAAATCTTCGTAAGGTCGCCCGAAAACCCTAAATCGGGCCAATCCGCGCCCTAGATGCTGGTTTGTCGATCCGGCCGGCTGCCATGCGCGGCGAGACAGGCAATCCGGCTGTCGACAGCCGACGGGTGTTTTCCCCCGAACCATCCGCGGCCCAGGTTCAACTCTCGCCCGGACAGAACGACCATGTCACCCATAAGCATTCTTCGTAGACATCGCGTCGCGGCCCTGCTGGGCGCTGCGCTGATCATCTCTCCCATCGTGGCCTCCTTCGCCGAAAGCCCGAACGAGGTCCACAACGCCGTCGGTACGACACAGACCCCCGTAGCCGGCGTAGCGGCCCCGAACGGCTCCTTTGCCCCCATCGTGGCAGCCGACAAGCCGGCCGTGGTGACGGTTACGACCGTCATGAAGGGGCAACCGGACGCCATGAGCGATGCCTCGCCCCTGGACGGCGGCGGCTCGCCTTTCGACGATTATTTCCGCCAGTTCTTCGGCGACCAGGGCATGCCCGGGCCGAAAGCGCCGCCGCAGCAGTCGCAGCGCGCCGAAGCGCTCGGATCCGGCTTTATCGTCGGCGCCGACGGCACCATCGTCACCAACAACCATGTCATCGACGGCGCGAGCTCGATCAAGGTGACGCTTGACGACGGTTCAGAGCTTCCCGCCAAGCTGGTCGGCCGCGACGCCAAGAACGACCTTGCGGTGATCAAGATCAAGGCCGACAAGCCCCTGCCGACGGTAAAATGGGGAGATTCTGATAAGTTGATGCCGGGCGATCAAGTGCTGGCCTTCGGCAATCCGTTCGGCATCGGCACCACGGTCACCTCAGGTATCGTCTCGGCGCGCGGCCGCGATCTCCACAGCGGGCCGTTCGACGATTTCATCCAGATCGATGCGCCGATCAACCACGGCAACTCTGGCGGTCCGCTGGTCGATGTGAGCGGCAACGTCGTGGGCATCAACACCGCGATCTATTCGCCGAATGGCGGCAGCGTCGGCGTTGGCTTCGCCATTCCGTCCGACCAGGCGCAAAAGGTGGTCGCCAAGCTGATGAAGGGCGGCGAAATCGAATACGGCTATCTTGGCGTCCAGATCCAGCCGGTGACCCCGGACGTTGCCAGTGCCATAGGTCTCGATCACCCCGGCGGCGCATTGGTCTCCTCGGTCACCGAGGGCTCGCCGGCGGCCGCGGCCGGCATCCAGACGGGGGACCTCATCACCGGCTTCGCCGGCCAGGAGATAAAGGACCCCAAGGACCTGTCGCGTGCCGTCGCCGATGTCTCGCCCGGCAAGAAGGAAACGCTCGACGTCTGGCGCAATGGCAAAACCATGCAGCTTTCCGTCGACGTCGGCCGCAATGGCGACGATGCGCAGACCGCGTCGGTATCTGGTGATTCCGGCGCGCCGGGAAACGGGCAGGGCGCCCGCCTGCCGGCGATCGGGCTCGGCCTGATGGACATCACGCCCGATATTCGCCAGCAGATGAACCTCCCCGACAACCAGCGTGGCGCGGTGGTCGCCGCGGTCAATCCCAACAAGGCGGCGGCGGCTTCCGGCGTCCAGCCCGGCGACATCATTATCGCCGTCAACCAGATGCCGGTGAAGAGCGCCAGGCAGGCCACGCAGGCGATCGCGCAGGCCGGCAAGTCAGGCCGCAAATCGGTGCTGCTGCTGGTGGAACGAGGCGATGCCCAGATCTATGTCGCCGTGCCCTTCGCCAATGGCTGAGACATCGCGTTGACATGAATGCAGGGATGGCGGGCTTGTCGGTCGACGAGCCCGCCTCCCGGCCGGGGATTGACGCTTCAGGCCTTGAAATCCGGACCGCAAGGTAATACCTTCGGGAGACATGGTATTACCGAGGAACGAAGATGACGACGACCGTTACAGCGAAGGGACAAGTGACCATCCCCAAACCGGTTCGCGATCTCCTGGAGATCGTCCCGGGAAGCAAGGTCGATTTCCGGCGCGCTGCCGATGGCAGCGTGGTGCTGACCCGTGCTGACAAAAAGCAGCCGGCGAGCCGCTTCGCCAAGTTGCGAGGTCATGCCGGCGAGGGGCTCACGACGGACGCGATCATGGCGCTGACGCGTTCCGAACGGTGACGCTCGTCGACACCAACGTTCTGCTCGACGTTGTTACGGACGATTCGAGCTGGGCGGATTGGTCGGTCGCCCATCTCGAGGCAGCGAGCCTTGATGGGCCGTTGTTGATCAATGATGCGGTCTATGCCGAGCTTGCCGTCCGCTACGCACGCATCGAGGATCTGGAGGCGTTTGTCGAGGCGGCCGGTCTAGAAATGGTTCCGATGCCAAGAGCAGCCCTCTTCCTTGCCGGAAAAGCATTTACACAATATCGCAGATCGGGAGGATCCAGGACCGGCGTACTGCCTGACTTTTTCATCGGCGCCCACGCAGCCGTCGGACGCCTTCCGCTGCTGACGCGTGATGTCGGCCGCTACCGGACTTATTTCCCTTCTGTGAAGCTGATCACTCCCTGAATGGCCGTCGGATTTCGCTCCAAAAGCGTGTCGCAGCGAAACGGACTCAGGCGACGCTCACTAAGCGGCGTCGGAGGCTCGCAGCCAGCCGCCGGTCACGCCTCGATCTCAAGCGCCGAAAGCGGCTTGGAGCAGCAGGCGAGAATGAAGCCATCCTCGATCTCGTGATCGAGGATGCCGCCATTGTGGCTCATCTCGACCTCGCCCGAGAGCTTCTTGACCTTGCAGGTTCCGCACAGGCCGAATTCGCACGCGGCGGGGATTCTGACTCCCGAGGCGCGCGCCGTCTGCAGCACCGTCTGGCCGGCGACGCATGCGGCATCGACATCCGAAATCGAGAACCGGATCGGCGTCGCGGCTTCGACAGGAATGGCTGCGCCGTCTCCAGTCGGCGAGGCGAACGGCGCCGGGATTTCCTCCACCAGCGGCGCTGCAAAGCTCTCCTGATGGTATCTCGCCATGTCGAAGCCGGCGGCTTCGAGCATGCCGCGCACGGCACGCATGAAGGGGTCGGGGCCGCAGCAGAAGATTTCGCGCTCTCGGAAATCGGGCGCCAGAAGCGGCAGCCGGATGGCGTCGATGCGGCCCATATGGCCGAACCAGCCTTCCCGGCTCGACCGCTCCTCGATCATGAAACCGAGCGACAGGCCGGGCATGCGGCTGCCGAGCAATTCCAGCTCCTTGCGGAAGATGATCTCTTCGGGGCGGCGTGCGCAGTTGACGAAGCCGACATCGGTCCATGGCGCGCAGTCATTCAGCCAGCGCAGCATCGACATCATCGGCGTCACGCCGGAGCCGGCCGAGATGAACAGATATTTGGCCGCCGGGTGGCTGTGCAGCGAAAAGTCTCCGGCCGGCCCATACGCCTTGACGTGCGAACCAGGCCTCAAATGGTCGAACATCCAGCGTGTGCCGGTGCTGCCGGCCTGCGCCTTCACCGTCACCGCGATCGAGAATGGCCGTGAAGGCGAAGACGACAGCGTGTAGGTGCGCATCAGCAACCGATCCGCTGTCGGCAGTTCCAGCGTCACGAACTGGCCCGGCTTGTAGCGGAACCAGGTCTGGTTGTCGGAGCGGAAGGTGAAAGTCTTTACATCAGGCGCCTCGTCGCTCACGCCGATCACTTCCAGCACCTGGAGCCTGTCGTTCCAGGGCGCCATCTGATCGAGATGGCGATAGAGGCCGAGATCCGTCATCGCATTCATCCCTCACCTCTCAAGCAACGCTGCGCAGGGCCGGCCGGCCGTCTTCGGCGAGGCGCGGACCGATGAAACGCGCGTACCAGTCGACGAACTGGATGACGCCGCCTTCGTGCAGTTCGGAATAGGGGCCGGGTTCATAGGCCGGCGACAGGATGCCGAAGGCGTTTTCCTCGACGATGCGACGATCCTGGCCGTTGGTCTCGGTCCAGACATGGGTGAGTTCGGCGAGGTCGTAGTCGACGCCCTCGACCGCGTCCTTGTGAACCAGCCATTTGGTCGTCACCGCAGTCTCGGTGGCGCTGATCGGCAGCACGCGGAACGTGACGGCGTGGTCGCCGAGGATGTGGTTCCAGGTCGTCGGATAGTGATAGAGCAGCAAGGAGCCGATGCGGTCGGTGCCAACGCCGTCGGACAGGTTCTTCTTGACCGCGCGTTTTCCCGTCATCGTATAACTGACGGCATCGCGCAGCAGCGGCGCGCGGGTGGCACGGTACTGTCCGGCCGGGTCGATGCGGAACCTGCTCGGCAGGCCTGCCGCCTCGCACTTGGCCCAGTGCACCAGCATCTCCGGGTCGCTGTCGGCGTCTTGCACGCCAGTCACGGTCGGCGCCTCCGGGAAGGTCTTGCAGAGCTCCGGATGGTTGCCGGCGCAATGATAGCATTCGCGGTTGTTTTCCCAGACCAGCTTCCAATTGCCCTTCTCGACGATGGTGCTCTCGAAGGCGACCTTTGCTTCGCGCAGCCGATGCGGCAGCAAATAGGGTTCGATCATCGTCCGCATCGGCGCGAAATCCGCCGGCTCGTCGGCGAGGCAAATGAAGATGTAGCCGCCGACGCTTTCGCAGGCGACCGGCTTCAGGCCGAACTGGCTCTTGTCGAAACCCTCGGCCATCTGCCTGGCGAACAGCAGCCTGCCGTCCAGTTCATAGGTCCACTGATGGTAGGGGCAGACGAGCTTCGCCGCCGTGCCCTTGTCTGTGTTGCAGACGCGGCTGCCGCGATGGCGGCAAGAATTGTGGAAGGCGTTGATGTTGCCCTTCTGGTCATGCACCAGCACCACAGGATAGTCGCCGATCTGCACGGTGATGAAGCTGCCGGGCCGGGGCAGTTCGCAATCATGGCCGATGAACAGCCAGTCGCGGTACCAGATCAGCTCCATGTCGAGCTTGAAGTAGTCGGGATCGGTATAGAAGGGCTGCTCGAGCGAGAAGCCGTCCCTGCGGCCTTGCAGCCGTTTCAGCATGTCGTTGCGCGCATCCATGTCCTGTCCTCGCATTGAAGTCCTGTCCTCGCATCGAAGGACTGAACGGAGGGGAGAGAGGAAGGATCAAGCCGCGCGCCGGCTTGCGCCGGACATGCACCATCCGCCTCTTGACCGCCCGCCGCGATCAGTCGAGTCCAACATCTCGGGCTGGTTTCCGGGCTCTGGAGCTGTCCTTGCGGACTGTCGCGACACCTTCCCAGGCCTTTGCCCAGTGGTCTCCCGTTGCGACCTGAACTCCACCACCGTTGCGGGGGCAGCGCCGGATTCTGACCGGCTTCCCAATTCTCCGCCTCGTCGTCACGCGGCGGCACCTGAGATGGCAGGATCTAACCATGATCGCCGACTTGTCGTCGGCATGAAAACGACATCGCATCCATGCCGCGCGACACGCATTGGAAACGGCGCGGCCGCCGTTGCAGGGCAGAAAGCCTCAGGTCGCCGCCTCGGATTCCGTCTCGTGGCGGAGCCCAAAAAGGTTAACGGTTTCGAAAAGTGACTATTAGCGCCCTCTAAAATCGAACCGAACGGTTCGTTTCTGTTGACGATGCGTGCAGGACGGTGTGAACACTGGGCCTTCGACACAGTTGGTGATCGCGCGGTCTGTTAGAATAACTATTTGATAACAAATGGAAAAAACGAATGTAGAAGGCCCTGGCACAATTTCAAGTGGTGGAAACTTGGTCCACACGGAAAAACTTCGTGATTGGAAATGGCGGTATGGCTTTCCCACATCGGGGCTGTCCGAACGACGCGATTTCCTCCCAAGACACGCCGCTAGACGGACGGAAAAATACTGGAGTATCAAAAAATGAAAAAGATCATTCTCACTGCCGCCGCCCTTCTGGCTGTTTCCGGCAGCGCCTTCGCTGGTAGCGACCATTATGGTTCGAATGCCCCTGCGGCCACCGCCGTCGACAGCTCGTACACCGCTTCGACCAAGAAGTCGGAACCGGCTGCCCAGACGCCTGTCCAGGGTGCCGATCGCAACCTCTTCGGCAACAACTAACAGCCGATCTCCAGTTGACGGCGGGCCTTCCGCCGTCCTGGCGAAATTTGAGAATTCAGGAGACTTGAAATGAAGAAGATCGTTCTTGCTGCCGCCGCCGTCCTGGCCGTTTCGGGCAGTGCTTTCGCCAGCAGCGACAACTATGGCTCCAATGGCGCCAACCAGCCTGCCGTCACCTCGGTTGACAACGCGCACACGGCTTCGGTCCAGAAGTCGGCGCCGTCTGCCCAGGCGCCTGTGCAGGGTGCTGATCGCAACCTCTTCGGCAACAACTAACAGCCGATCTCCAGTTGACGGCGGGCCTTCCGCCGTCCTGGTGAAATTCGAAAATTCAGGAGACTTGAAATGAAGAAGATCATCCTTGCTACCGCCGCCGTTCTGGCGGTTTCGGGCAGCGCTTTCGCCGGCAGCGACAACTATGGCTCCAATGGCGCCAACCAGCCCGCGGCCACTTCGACCGACAGCTCATACACCGCTTCGACCAAGACGTCGGCTCCGGCTGCCCAGGCACCTGTTCAGGGTGCCGACCATAACCTCTTCGGCAACAACTAACAGCCGATCCTGCAGCAGATGGCGGGCAAGCCCGCCTCTGCGGTGGAATTTGAGAATTCAGGAGACTTGAAATGAAAAAGATCATCCTTGCTGCCGCCGCCGTCCTGGCCGTTTCGGGCAGCGCTTTCGCCAGCAGCGACAACTATGGCTCCAATGGCGCCAACCAGCCTGCCGTCACCTCGGTCGACAATGCGCACACGGCTTCGATC